>NZ_KV822216.1 GCF_001815865.1 Abiotrophia sp. HMSC24B09 | reverse complement strand
ATTAGAAGCTGCGGTAGAATACCCAGATGGGCAAGAGATTACTAACGTCTACCAAGCAGCGTCAGTAAGCAAAGTCTTGAAAGCTAACAAGGCGCTGACAGGTGCTAACTTAGCAGATGACCAATTCACCTTCGAATTGGTTAACAAAGCTACTGACCAAGTAGTTCAAACTGCTAAGAATAAGGCAGACGGGACTGTAACCTTCCCAGCTGAAACTTATACAGAAGTAGGGAACCACACTTACATTATTCGTGAGAAGAACGACGGCTCTAAGGGTTATACCTATGACGATAAGACGGTTGAAGTAACGGTAGCAGTTACCGACAATGGTCAAGGTCAATTAGTGGCAACTGAGACTTACGCTAAACCAGCTGAGTTCTCTAACAACTACCAAGCTTTATCAACGACTGCAAGCTTCAGCTTCACTAAGAAGTTGACTGGTCGTGCACAAGTAGCGGGTGAGTTTAGCTTTGACTTAACTGCTCCAGAAGCAAAAGACAACCAAACCAAAGCAACTGCGGATGAGAACGGGACCGTTAATTTCGACCCAATCACTTATACGCAAACAGGTGTCTATGAATACACTGTTAAAGAACAAAATGGTAAGCTTGGTGGGGTCACTTACGACGATAAGACTTACCGCATTAAAGTTACTGTCACAGACAACGCAGGTCAATTAGAAGCTGCGGTAGAATACCCAGATGGTCAAGAGATTACTAACACTTACCAAGCGGGATCAGTAAGCAAAGTCTTAAAGGCAAGCAAAGCCTTGACTGGTAAAAACTTAGCAGATGACCAATTCACTTTCGAATTGGTAAACAAGGAAACAGGTCAAGTTGCC
>NZ_KV822215.1:25614-37425 GCF_001815865.1 Abiotrophia sp. HMSC24B09 | reverse complement strand
CTTGTTGTCACCACGTGACAACTTTTATATCATACCACCCTGCATTGGAGAAGTCAACACTTTTTTTCGACTTTCTCAAATATTTTTTCGGATAGTTGGTCTGTCATTTTCAGACGAACATTAATATATCACGCCACTTAGTCAGAGTCAAGCCCAAATGCTAAGAAATTTTCATAAGTGACAAAATCAAAAAAGACCAGGACAAAGTCCCAGTCTTTGATCTATTAGAAGCCACTTGCGCCGCCACCGCCACCGGAACCACCGGAGGAGCCACCACTGAAGCCACCACCGAAACCACCGGAGTTACTACCGGAGTAAGAGTGGTCTTGGCTATACGCGGAAGCCGAGCTCACGTTAGATGAGATGGATTGGCTGAGCACATGGGTGTAGAGGCCTGTATTATAGTACATTGGATAGTAGGTCATACCTTCTACCAATTCTGCTTGAGTGAATTGAACCTTGAGGGCATCCAAGACCTTATCCGCTATCCCAAAGGCAATGGCATAAACTAGGTATTCCTCCCATAAGGCCAAGGACGCAATATCCCGCATATTCATTTGCCCCACATCTTCTAGCATCTTGGCAAAGCCATGCCACTCTTGATAGAGTTGGTCTTCCTCTGCCGTCCGGAGTGGTCGGACAGAGACAGTAATCATAAAGATCACATTCAGGACGATTTCCAAGAGGGCTAGGCCCAGTGCAATCCAACCTACTTGTTGTAGGAAGGGATGATTGGTGGCCATAAAGCCTGCAAAGAGGGCTGCCCCACCTAAGATGACATTAAGGATAATGGCCCCAATAGCTTGGAAACGTAGGCTATTATTCTTGTCTCGTGCCGATTCCACTAATTGTGATCCGGCGATGCTAGCACGGCTTTGGAAGTTTTCGTAGGCTGCCAAGCGCTTCTTGGCAAAATGCCGGTTCTTCTTCATGCGTTTTTCCAAGTCTTCTAAGGTGACACTGGTTTCATCATCTGGGAAGAGGAAGGTCAAGACTGCCCGTTCGTGACCTTGAAGCGGATAGTCGGCTACCTCGTCTGTCAGCTTGGTGACACGCGCGGTCATGGAACTATTGCTGAAGATGCCGCGATTTTCGCGACGTTCTTCCTCTAGCTCCAAATACCCCTTACGGGCTAAGTCAGCAACCGTTGCTGAGAAGTCATCGGGATTAGGTTCCCCACTAGACCGGAAAACAGCGGAAGTGACCACTGCTGGCGCCGTATGTGAGGGCAAGTTGTAGTTGTGAATTGGCAATTGAACCGGATTAGGATTCAACTGGCGACGTAACTTAAAGTATTTACGCCAGAGGTGAAAGGGAAGCAAGGACATGAGAATCATAGCTCCCCACTGGACCGCGCTAGTGGTATACTTCTGGCTTTCATAGGCCTTGCGGTCTGCCTCAGCTTGGGCAGCTTCCTTAGATTCAATTTCTGCCTTCATATTCTGATTGACGACATTGGTGTTATGTGGCGTCAAGGACGTTGGGAAAATGGTATGCACTTCGACAAAGCGATTGGCTGGTGTTCCATTAGACTTAAGAATCACGACAGAGCGCCCATTTTCTTGGCCCAGTTCTACTGTCCCGCTTCCGGTCCCACCGTGGGCCCAGGCTTTGAAACTATCCTTATCGGTAATTTGGCCTGGTGGCAGAATGACCTTGGCAGTAACGTCGGTTTTGAAGTCAACACCTTCCCCAATTAGCTTACGATTGAATTCCGCTGTATCGGCATAGTTGGTCACGATGTGATTGAGGGTATACTCGGCCACAAAGGTTACCTTCTTATTGCTAACAGGGTAGTAAGCCTTGAAAGTTCTGATGTTACGGTTGGATTGGATGTGGAAGGTCTTAGGCTGCTTGGAGTCCAACTTATCCTCAGTGAACTCCTCTAGCTTGTTGCCATTTTCGACACCGATTTTGTAGGCACCTAATTCAAAGCCACCTGTATCCACCTTGAGGAGGGCACCATTCATGAAACTGGCGTCAAAGACCCATTTCTGGGTAAATTTAACATTCCCTTCAGCCGTAATCTCGGCAGTGACATCTTGATTGGTAATCTTATAAGATACTTCGGCAGCACGTATCTGACTAATAGGTCCCGCAAGCGCGAGCACTAGGGCCATTAATGCTAACCAAAAGAATGAGCGTCGCTTCATCTTATTTTCCTCCTTTATGGGCTTGTGACATTGGAATTAGGCTTGGTCACTACTTGGTGTTCCACTGCGTCGACCAAGACGGTACGGGTACTTGCTTCATCTTGACTATAGGTAATCTCCCAAACGGGCGTGTAGACATCAAAGTCCTGCAAATTAACCGTACGATAGTAACCTAGGCTAATTTGTTGGATGGTCGAGCCATCCGGAATGTAGGTATCGACCCGGGTCTCCAGAAGTTTGAGGGCATCCTTAACACTAATCAGAGCAATGGGTTGATCCAAGACCTTAAAATCACTCTGATAGGTCTGGGTGTATTCCCGCAATTGGAAATCCGCATTGAAACTCAGCCGCAGCTCAGAACTCCCGTCCAAGACAGGGTAGCCATCATAAGCCACCATGTAGAAGGTTAGGGTCCGAGATTCTGGACTGAAGGACCAAACCGTATATTCTGCCCCCCGAACAAAGTATTCAGGCCGATCCAAGAAATTACGGCGAATGTCTTCTACCTGCTCTTGGGTCAAGGTCTTGCTATCGCGATCAAGTCCGAGACCAAAATCCAGTGGCTGATCAAAGGTCGATTGTAAGACGCCATTATTATAACGGGCGGTCTGACCTTGAAGGGTGCCACGCTCCTTGTCGAGGACTTTGCTAGTTTCCGTCTTAACAACGGGCAGCTGATAGCTTTCATTTGATAGGGTCTGGTTGATTTTAATGTTACGGTTTTTGAGCTGGGTCTCAATGCTGACATTGGTGACCTGCCCACTATTGGTCTGTCTGACCTGCTGCTTGGTAATCAGGGTAAAGGCCAGATAGGCATCGAAGAAGATGAAGAAGATTAAGAGTAAAATCTGGGTTCGTTTAAAATCCATTATTCTTGGCCCCCTTCATCTAGGGTATTTACACCTTGTGGGCTGGTCCCCTCGCTACCTGCTACATCTGAACTTGAGGCATCCTGGTTATGTCGCAACTCACCGCGATTAAGGCGTTCCAAGGAGATATAGCGCCCCTTGTATTCGACATAGTACTTAGGAATAAAGGTCACCAACTGGAAATTCTCCATATTGGCCTGCCATTCATAGGCCACAAAAATCTGGTCTAAATCAGTCGTCACCATACCTTGTTCATGCAGCTGGGAAACCAAGCTACTTGCTGAATCTAGGTCGGTTGCTTTACTCTTGTCGTCAATATGCGAACGCAGGCTCAGGAAGGAGCCGGAAAAGCGTGTCACCTTGGGCGACAAATTAAATTGTAGGCCTAAGTAATAAGGCGAGGCATCCGACATGAGCGGATAGCCGTCTAGATAGCGCTGGTAATAGAGCGTGTTGGTACTATTATTGGTGGTCAAACGCAGGCCTTGGGTCCAGACTCCGTATTTCTTCATTTCGGCAAATGAATCCATGATAATCTGGTCGCGATGGACCGAACTGCGATTCTGAACCGCTTCGCTCCGTGCAGTGTAGACATGACTATCAGAGTTGACATCGAGTTCCAAGTCCAAGGTCTTGTATTTTTTCTCCCCACTCTCCCCACTATCCGTAATGGAGTAGTTGTCCGAACCGAAGAAGAGACCAATCAGATTGGCTTCTGATTCTTTCTTGAGGGTATAGACCTGACTTGGCAGACTAAAGGCTTCCGTCCGAATCAGGGCCTTGCCCTTGGCCAAAGGCACTTGGGACATGGCGGTCCAAGTACTCAAGTCTTGGATCAGGCTCTGATAGAGGCTAGCAAAGTCCCAGCCATTGAGAGGCACCCGCACATAGGTCTCATCCACCTGATTGACTAAGTAGAGAGCTTGAGGCTCCTCTTTCAAGAGCCAGATTTGGTCAGCTTCAAAATCGAGTGGCGGGCCGTCCTTAGACTTGAACCATTGTCCCCACAAGGAGACTGGCAAGCGGTCAGCAAAACGCAGAATCAAACGAGGACTGGTCGACATGTTGGCAAAAGTCGTTGAAGACTCTACCACATCAAAGTCGCCCCCTAGTTCACTCGGTGTCTGAGCTAAGGCTGCCGTCACCTGGTCCAGATGACTGGCACTAGCCTCCCAGTAACCGCCTGCTTCATAGGCATCTAGGGCTACGGGAGCTAGCACATCGGTTAACTTCATGCCGGCTACTTGCCGATTGAGACTATCCACTTGCTCATTACGAACGGTTTGTTGTGGCGTTTGCGAATTAGCACCATAGAGAAAATCAGGGTTGGTTAGAAGCAACCAAGAAAGGACCCCGCTGGTTAGGACAGCCAGAATTAAAGTAATAGGAATAAAGAGACGGCGAATCATCAATCATCCCACCCTTCATCGTCAAAGTCCATTTGCAGATAAGGGAGATCAAAGCCAAAGGTCGAACCCTTGCCTTCCACACTGGTCGCCCAGATTTTCCCACCATGCAGTTCAATGATTTCCTTGGAAATAGCCAGACCAAGCCCTGTCCCCCCCTGCTCACGTGACCGTGCCTTATCAACACGGTAGAAGCGTTGGAAGAGATGTGGGATATCCTTCTGCGGAATCCCTAGCCCCTGGTCCTTAATGGACAAGTGGACATGGGAATGGGAGTCTTCAATCTTCACGACGATGACACCCCCATCAGGAGAATACTTGATGGCGTTATTTAAGATATTATCAATCACTTGGGTCACGCGGTCCTGGTCAATTTCCAGGTAGATTTCCCGTGAGGTGAAATCCCGCTTAAGCTTGAATTTCTTCTGGTCAGGATTCTGTTCCAACATAAATTCAAAACGGTCCAGAATATGACTGACCATGCGTTTAAAGTCGATGTATTCTAGGTTGAGCTTATATTGACCTTCATGAATCTTGGATAGATCTAGCAGGTTACCAATCATCCGCATCATACGGTCGGTCTCCAGCTGAATAACATTGAGGAACTGCGGTGCAATGACCTCGTCCTGCCATGCCCCTTCGCGCAGGGCTTCGGTATAGGACTTAATGGAAGTCAAAGGCGTCCGCAATTCGTGGGAGACGTTGGACACAAAGTCCCGCCGTTCTTGCTCGGTCTTCTCTTGTTCGGTGACGTCTGTTAAGACACAGACAACCCCGGTAACGAAGCCGGTCTCACGACGAATAACGGAGAATTCCCCCTTGAGGATGGAATACTCCCCGTGGTCTACCCAATCCATAAGGATTTCTCGGTCATCACCTAGTAAGTCGGTCAAGGTATATTGATCCTTGAGCCGCAAGAGGCGAATAATGGAAATCCCGATGGCGGATTGTTGGTCGATACCCAAGAGTTGTAGAGCGCGCTCATTGACCAGTAGGACATTACCACGCCGGTCGGTCGCAATCACCCCGTCAGTCATATAACGGAGAATCCCGTCCAAACGTTGCCGTTCGGATTCAATCAATTCTTGGGAGTCCTTAACCTTGACCGATAATTCATTAAGGGTCTTGGCTAGTTCACCCAACTCGTCATTCCCAAAAATCTTGGCCGGGTAGTTATAAATCCCCTCCGAAATCCGCAGGGCTTGTTGGCGCATGTTTTCAATGGGCAAGGTTAAGCCTTGGGAGAGCACTAAGGCTAGGATAAAGCTCCCCACAATGGCAATGACAGCCGACTGGATGAAGACACTCATGACACTCTGGGTCTGTTCATAGACCCGGTTCATATTGGCCGTTACTCGGACCGCCCCTACCACCGTATTATTCGACTGACTCAAAATCGGCTTAATCGTGGTGTAGGTATGACGCTTGTTATTGACATCATACTCTGAAAACTTAGAAGAGCGTTGGCTAACCAACGCTTCCCTCACATTATTATCATTGGTCTTGGCCAGTGCTTCTGACTGGTCCAAGGCGTTATTTGACGCGATAATCCCATCCTTGGTATTGATGATTTGGATACGTGTCAAATTACTATTTGAGAAGGTATCAATGACCTGAGTCAGACGGGCGCGTTCATCCGTCTCACTCAAGCGTTCTTCTAAGATTGGCGTCACATTGTTAACCAAGAACTCTACCTGGGTATCAATCTGATCCTGGTAGTTTTTGAGCGTACGACTCTCGTATTGGTTAACGAAGTAGACCCCCACGAATTGGAAAGCAATCAGCAGAATAATAATGATTTGAATCGGAATTTTAAAATGGATCGATTGAAATAATCGTCTGATTCGCTTCATATACTAGAACTTCCTATTCTTGATCTGGATTCTTCAAGAGGTAGCCGACCCCACGACGAGTCACAATATAAGTCGGGTGGCTTGGAATATCTTCAATTTTCTCCCGCAGACGACGGATAGTCACGTCGACCGTCCGCACATCCCCGAAGTAATCATAGTCCCAAACAGTCTCAAGGAGATGTTCCCGGGTCATGACTTGGCCAATGTGGCGGGCTAGGTAGTGGAGTAATTCGAACTCCCGGTGAGTCAGTTCAATTTCTTCCCCGTGCTTGGAGATAATGTAGGCATCTTGGTGAATAACCAGATCTCCTACTACAATCTCGTTCTTGTTGACTTCTTGTGGCTCAGGTTCCTTGACTAGATTGCGACGCAAGTTAGCCTTAACGCGGGCAATGAGTTCACGGTTAGAGAATGGCTTGGTGACATAGTCATCTGCCCCTAACTCTAAACCTAAGACCTTGTCAATCTCTGAATCTTTGGCGGTTAACATGATAACTGGTACAGCGGATTGTTTGCGAATTTCACGACAAACTTCCAAACCGTCCATCTTTGGTAACATGAGGTCTAAAATCACTAAGTCTGGTTGACTCTTCTCGAATACCTCTAATGCTTGTTCACCATCATAAGCTTTTTCAATGGCATAGCCTTCGTTTTCTAAGTTAAAAGAAATAATATCAGAGATTGGCTTTTCATCATCTACGACTAGAATCTTTTTCATATGGTTCATCCTTTCTCATGACGTTCTAGGTTCAAATGGGTGAGCCTTCCCCTTAAGGTCTCACTCCTTTATTATAGCGGGTTTTGCGGGAATATTAAAGCCCTTACGCTCAAGTTTTCTACTTATGTCAAAGCTTGATGCGACTTGTAACCTAATAGACAAGTATTTGAAAAGAAACCTTAAACAAAAGGTGGGACCTCTCGTTTAAGGTTTCCAAATCAAAGGCAGGTAATCATTAGAAGATGATAACTGGCATGCCGACTTCAACTAATTGGTAAACTTCTGCCATGGTACCTGGTGGTGTGTTGATACAGCCTAAAGAACCATTAGACAGGTAGGCTTCGCCCCCGAAGGAAGCTTGCCAGTTGGCATCGTGAATCCCTTGGCCAGTGTCATCAAATGGAATCCAGTAATCAACCGGTTGTTGATATTCCTTCTGAGTATGTGGGTTGTAACCCTTGAGGGTTGAAGGAGACTCCTTATTCCAAGAAGCGTAGGCCCCGGGGATAGTGGTCGTCCCAGGGCGACCGGTTACGACTGGTGTTTCCAGTACCTTCTTACCATCCTTGTAAATAAACATCATTTGGTGGGCAATGTCGACTTCGACATAGCTTGGACCGATATCATTTTCCTTGTCGGCATAACCCGTCCCAACAACCGTTGGCTCACGCTTGATGGTACCACCCTTGTTAAGGTCTGCTACAATCTTCTCTGCCTCTGCCTCAGAGTCAATGGACCAACCTAGGGTCCCTGGTTGCACATCGACCACCCCAGATAAGGTTGAAGCAAATTTACGCGTTTTATTGATGGTCGCGTATTTGGTGTTGAGTTCCTTGACATAGTCTTGGACCTTGCTTTGGTCTACTACCAAGTTATTAGACTCATCGAATTGAATCCAGTCATTGATTTTATCTTTAGGAACGACTTCTTCCTTGCCTGAGATAGTCAAGGTAATTTTGGTATCCGCGACCTTGTTAATTTGATCCATGACTTGGGTAATCTTAGGATCATCACTCTTAATTTTTGGCTCTTGGTAGGCCGAATTGATTTCAACCGAGGTGTTACCTGATTGCACTTGAGAAACAATCAGTTCCTTAACCTTGGCTACATCTAATTGGTTACCGGATTTTTCAGGGGTGACATGGTAACCTTGTCCGTTAGAATACTCGATCTTAGCATCTTCAGCCGCTGTCCGGTTTTGGTTGTTCAAGCCAAAGCCATCCAGAGTCTTGCTTAGGTTCTCGTCGTTAAAGGCCACGTGATTGAGCAAGACATTCTTATATTCGGTGGTGTTGAAGAAACTACCTACCCAACCGGTTGGGTCTTGTGAATTATAAGCTGATTCCAAAGCCTTGTTGGCATCTACTTGGACACCTGCTTGTTCTAAGGTAAAGCGACCTACTTCCTTACCATTTTCCAGAATGGTCACTTCCTTCTGGTTAAGGTCCTTGCCAATCTTATCCTCCGCTTCTGCTAAGGTTAAGTTGGAAATATCCAAGGAGCCAAATTTAGTGTTGGCTTGGAATTTCTGGGCGTAGAAGCCTACACCGGCACTATAGCCCAAACCAGCTAACAGTAAAACTGTTGTCGAGCCAATGATTAATCCTTTTTTCATGATTTCTCGTCCTCACTTTTTCTCTTATTCAAATACAGATTTTAGCATCGAATTGTGAATTTTCTTTGACCCTTCCATTAATTATTCTATATGATTTTGTTTCTTTTGTAATATGAGGGTCTCAATGGCATGTGAAACGCCATCTTCTTCATTGGTTAAAGTCACAAAGTCAGCCTTGGCTTTGAGGTCGTCTGAGGCATTGCCCATGGCTACCGCACAGCCGGCAAAATCTAACATCTCAGCATCATTAGCCGCATCGCCTAGAGCCATGACTTGCTCAGGACGCAGACCTAAGTGACGGGCCAACTGGTCTAATCCACTAGCCTTAGAAACACCAACCGGCAGAAATTCTAGGATAACCTTCTGGCTCCGCACCATGGACAGAGCTTGCCAGTCGGTCGCCTCAATGGTCGGAATCCAAGCATCTAGCACTGCTTCCGGCGCCAGAATCATGGCCTTATTGAGTTGGCTATTGGCCAGGAAGTCTTCGTCGGAGATTGGCGTTACGTCTGTTTTAAGAAACTGGGCGTCGCGAGCTACCAAGGCATTAGGCGTTGGATCCCCTACTAGGTAGATATGGTCGCGGTCAAAGGCCACCAACTGAGCACCCTGGTCCTTGAGGGGCGCCACTAGTTCCAGCGCACGTTGCCGCGCCGCTTGGGTCAAGAAGCGTTGGAAGACCGATTGGAAAGGCGCCTGGGCCGACAAGGTTTGCGCCCCATTTTGCAGAATCATAAAGTCCGACTCACTTAAGAAAGGAAGCTCTGGAACATAGAAGTCCACCCCTGGTAGGGTCCGGCCGGTACAGATGACAATCTTAATGCCTGCCTCATGCGCCCGAGCCAGGCTAGCAATGTTGGTGGCACTAATGGTTTTTTGGTTGGTCAGCAGGGTGCCATCTAGGTCAATGGCGATTAAGCCAATGTCCTGAGCTAGTTCTTGGCCAGATTCCCTGCTGTCTTCTATTTGTTCGGCTGCCATTTGTTGAAACTCGTTAAGGGCAGGCGCCGCCGCTTGGCGTTTGGACTCGGCTTTTGCTGCCACTTGTTGGCACCAAGTCTTATCCCATTGGGTGGCTAAGAAGTCCTCTACCTCTATTTCCTTTTCCTTGCGGACCATGAGCAGACCATCGCCTAAAGGCAAGAGGCAGGCCCGTTGATCTTGATCGGTCAAGACGGCTTGGAAGAGTTCATTGAGCTTGCGATGAATCTTGCGCACCCGCTTAGGCCGTGTGTCTAAGGCATCCATGATGGTGCCCGCTTGCAGGACATCATCAATCAATAGGACGCCCCCCATCTTAAGCAGACGCATACAGTAAGGATAGAACTCCAGATACTTGGCCTTGGCGCTATCCATAAAAATCAGATCATAGTGATTAGCCGGTAAGGTAGGCAGAATATCAGCCGCATCCCCTTCTAGGACCGTCACCTTATCCGCCAGACCGGCCTGCTCAAAGTTGGACTTAGCGCGTTCAAACATGAGGGCGTAGCGGTCAATCGTGGTTAAGTGGCCGTCAGATGCTAGGTGTTGAGCCATAAGACTAGCCGAAAAGCCAATGGCGGTCCCGATTTCCAGGATTTGTTGCGGCTGGGTTGTAGCACAGAAAAAGTCCAAGAACTTGGCTGTTTCGTGAGGGACCACCGGAATCCCATTGGCATTAGCAAAGGCCTCCAACTGACCTACGACCCCTTCAAAAGGCAGTTGCCCCTCCCGCATCAAGTCGATTATTTTCTGCATGACCACTGGCCGGTGCATCATCTCATTCAACATAGTCCTGTCTCCTTCTCCTGACTTATTCACTGTCTATTATAATGGAAAAGACTTAAAAGCAAAAGACCCAGCCCTTCTCATCAAACTTTTAGGCCTGGATTTGGTGCGAGAAGGAAGCTTTTGGGGTATTTATATAAGAAGGAGGAAGTGCTATGTACCATCAAGAGGCAAGATTTTATCAGCTAGTCAAGCAAAGAGGCCACTTATCCCAGGAGGACGAAACAGACTACCTGCGTCTCCTAACTGGCTTAGAGGGCGAGGCGAGGCTTGCCCAAGTGATTCAAGACCTGGGGCTGTCTACTTTTTATCTGACTGATTTGTGGATCCCCCTGGGAAAGGGCACGCAAATCGACGGGCTTTTGCTGGTGCCCCAGGGGCTCTATCTAGTGGAAATCAAGCATTATGGCGGGCATTTCCTCTATCAGGGATTTGCTTCCAGACTCAACGGGCGCCCTTATCAGCACGACTTACTGGGGCAAGTAGCCCGAGCCCAGAGCTTGCTCCAGCAATTTCTTAGGAGCCAGCAATTAGACTGCCAGCTAGTGTCCAAGTTGATTTTCAGCCAGGACCATTTGCAGGTCGAGGGGTTAGCTGCGGGTCAATACATGCTGTGGCCGCAGGCACTGACTTGGCTTCAGGGGCTGGCCGATCAGATGGTAGGTCAGCCTTGCAGTCGGCGCCAGCAGCTACTCTTGGATTTACTGGGGCCACTCCAACATGCCAGCCCCTACCGGCCGCGCCAACTGACTTCCATCGAGCGCCAAACTCTGCTAAGCGGTATTGGCTGCCCCCGTTGTTTGCGGCTGGGCATGACTTGTAGTCGTTATAAGGTCTCCTGCCCACATTGTGGGTTTAGGGAAGATAAGGCAGCCGCCTGTTTGCGAAGCGCCTGTGAGTGGGCTTTGTTAAATCATGACCTGCCACTGAGCCGCTCGGCAATTTCCAACTATGTGGGGACCAAGCAATTGGACCGCACCCTACAACGCCAACTAGCTCAACACTTCCACCCACTCCATAAAGGCCACCACGCCTGCTACCAAAATGATTACGCCACCGTTTATCAGTGCCTGTCTCAGTATGATGGAGTCTGAAGTTGGGGAGCCACGTCGCGTTGAAGGTCCAACGCGACATGGCGGGGCCCCAATACGACGTGACGCGCTCGTTTTGGGGGTTTTGGAATCTTGGAACTCGAGCCACGTCGCGTTGGAGGCCTAACGCGACATGGCGGGCTCCCAATGCGACATGGCGGGCTCGTTTTGCTCCCTTTTTGGGTGTTTTGGTGCCTTTGGGGTGGAGCCACGTCGTGTTGGAGGCCCAACGCGACATAGCGTGGACCCAATGCGACGTGGCGGGCTCTTTTGCTCCCTTTTTGAGTGATTTGGTGCCTTTGGGCTCATGCCACGTCGTGTTGGAGGCCCAACGCGTCA
>NZ_KV822215.1:0-25594 GCF_001815865.1 Abiotrophia sp. HMSC24B09 | reverse complement strand
GCTCTCTTTCGGGGGGATTCGGACCCTTGGGCTCGAGCCACGTCGTGTTGGAGGCCCAACACGACATGGCGGGCTCCCTATGCGACGTGGCGCACTCGTTTTGCTCTCTTTTTGGGGGATTTGGACCCTTGGATCTCGAGCCACGTCGTGTTGGAGGCCCAACGCGTCATGGCGGGTTCCCAATGCGACGTGACGCGCTTTTTTTACCTCCTTTCGGGCTGTTTTGGCGCCTTTGTCTGGGCACTTCAACAAAAAAGCCACCTCTGAGCTAAGTCAGAGGTGGCAGGTCCAATGCTTATTTGGTTTCTTGTTTGCTTAACTTGTCAGCTAGGCCACTAGTGCGTAGGCCCCACTTGATGAGTTCGACTAGCACGATGATGCTGAAGGATACAGCTAGTACCAAGCCCCATTGTGGCAAGGTAGGCGCGGTCACGTCGAAGAAGTCGTTGATGCCTGGAATAACGATAACGCCTAGTAACATGACAGCCGACAAGAGGGCTGCGCCGTTAAGGAACTTGTTATCGAAGGCTTTCCCTGTGAAGAGAGAAGTGAAGACATACTTGACGTTGAAAGCATGGAAGAGTTGAATCAAACCTAAGGTCGCAAAGGCCATGGTTTCGGCCAAGTTTTCTTGGTGGTACCATTGACGAGCTAACCAGTAGATGAAGAGGGTCAGCGCACTTTCCAAGATCCCTTGGTAGAGGATACTTGGCAAGATGCCATTAGATAAGAAGCTAGACTCCTTAGTCCGTGGCGGACGATTCATCACATCTGGCTCGGCTTTTTCCATCCCCAAAGCAATGGCTGGGAAGACGTCTGTCACTAAGTTTATCCATAAGATATGAACAGGTTGCAAGATAGTCCAACCTAATAAGGTAGCTACGAAGAGGGTAATGACCTCACCCAAGTTAGCTGACAAGAGATATTGGACAGCCTTCTGGATATTGGCGAAGACCTTACGCCCTTCTTCAACCGCCACGACGATGGTTTCGAAGTTATCGTCTGCTAGGACCATGTCAGAGGCACCCTTGGACACTTCGGTCCCGGTAATCCCCATGCCGACCCCGATATCTGCTTGCTTGAGGGAAGGCGCATCGTTGACCCCGTCCCCGGTCATGGACACGGTCTTACCTTTAGACTGCCATGCCTTGATAATGCGCACCTTGTGCTCAGGCGATACACGGGCGTAGACTGACAAGTCTTGAACACGCGCTTCTAATGCTTGATCAGAAATAGCGTCAAGTTCGGCCCCGGTCATGACGTGATGGTGGTTGTCTTCGTTTGGATTCAAGATACCTAGACGTTCCGCAATAGCTTGCGCGGTTTCAGCGTGGTCACCAGTAATCATGACGGTCCGCATGCCGGCCCCTTTGGCTACAGCAATAGCATCCGCGGCTTCTTGACGCTCAGGGTCAATCATACCGACTAAACCAGCAAAGATTAAGTCATGTTCTAATTCCTCAGATTCGAACTTGCTAGGCAATTGATCAATAATCTTATAAGCCCCTGCCAAGACACGTAAGGCTTGACGCGCCATGCCTGTATTTTCGGTCAAGATGGCTTGGCGATCAACATCGGTCAAGTCGGTCACCTGGCCGCCAAAGTCCTTATGAAGGCAGCGTTTGAGCAATTGGTCTGGCGCCCCTTTGGTGGCTACCAGGTAGCGACCATCCGCTAGCGGGTGGACTGTCGTCATCAATTTACGGGTAGAGTCAAATGGAATCTCGCCCACCCGTGGGAAGCTAGCCAAGCGTTCAGCCAAAGGATAGCCCTTGTCTAAGGCAAACTTAACCATGGCAGTTTCGGTTGGATCCCCAATCAAATTACCTTCGGCGTCCACTTCCGTGTCGTTAGCCAAAACAATGGAACGTAAGAGCGGTAAATCTAAATCTAAGTCTTCAGAGGCATTGTGGAGAACCCCATCATAGTAGGCTTTTTCAATGGTCATCTTGTTAAGGGTCAAGGTCCCCGTCTTATCGGAACAGATAATTTGGGTCCCACCCAAGGTCTCAACGGCAGGCAAGGTCCGAACCAAGGCCTTACGGTCTGCCATAGTTTGAGTCCCGATAGAGAGGATAATGGTTGAAATGGCTGGCAAGCCTTCAGGGATGGCAGCCACGGCCAAGGAGATAGACACTAAGAGCATGTCGGGAATCTGACGGCCACGCAACAAACCAACGATGAAGGTCACAGCCGCAATGACTAAGATCATAATAGTCAAGGTCTTACCCAAACGGTCTTGGTCGCGTTGCAATGGGGTCTTGGTTTTCTCAGCACTGGCTAACATGCTGGCGATATGGCCGACTTCGGTATTCATCCCGGTTGCCGTTACAATGGCTAAGGCACGACCGTAAGTCACATTGGTGCTAGAGAAGACCATGTTATGGCGGTCCCCAATCCCGGCACCTTCTTCTGCAATCACGCTGATGTCCTTATCAACTGGCACCGATTCCCCAGTCAAGGCTGCTTCTTCAACCTTGAGTGAGTTGGCTTCAATCAAACGCATATCCGCTGGTACAATATCTCCAGCTTCCAATAAGACGATATCGCCTGGCACCAAGTCATGAGACTTAACGGTCATGACATTGCCATCACGGCGGACACGGGCGTCAGGTGAAGCCATTTCCTTGAGGGCGTCAATGGCTTCTTCAGCCTTGGCTTCTTGGACTACCCCCATAATGGCGTTAAGCACCACCACTAGGAGAATGATGACCGCGTCGTGCCACTCGTGGCTGGCCACGAAGGAGACAGCCGCCGCAATCACGAGGATGATAATCATGAAGTCCTTGAATTGCTCAATAAACTTCTGCAAGAGGGTTGAATGAGCTTCGGCCTTGAGTTCATTAGGACCGAACTCTTCCAAGCGTTGCGCAGCCACTGCAGCTGTCAAGCCCGTCTCAACATGGCTTTCTAAGCTGTCAATGACGGCTTGCGCCTCTTGGTTATAGGCTGATAATTTTGTTAACATAGTAACCTCCTATTTGATCCATTCCTTCATACTGGCCGCCCCAGCTTGTAAAAAAAGACCTATGCCGCCACCCAACGAGTGAATCAGCATAAGTCTCACTATTTCAGTCAGTACCAGCAGCAGATGCTACATATTTGTTGATACCAACGAGCTAGGCTCTAGTTACTCCCTTATGAAGTCAATGGTTATATTACTCTTACTATTATAGAGATAAGCTGCCAAAAAAGCAAGAAAAAAACACTTGCTATTTTGGCTTTGACAAAAGCGGCGATCTTGACGATTGAGACCGGACGCGCTAGGATAGAAGTGAAGAAAAGTGGAGGGATTGACATGACAAAGACAGGCAAAATCATTCGTGTAGTAGGTGCCGCCATTATCCAAGATGGCCAGGTCCTCTGCCTACAGCGTGGCCAAGAAATGAGCCTAGCCGGACTCTGGGAATTTCCCGGCGGCAAGCTAGAAGCTGGCGAGACAGAAGCCCAAGCTCTGGCACGGGAAATTAAGGAAGAACTGACCCTTGAAATTGAAGTCGGTGACTGGGTGACGACAGCAGAGTACGCCTATGAATTCGCCACTATCCAGCTAGCAGTCTACAAGGCTAAGATTCTATCTGGCAGTCTGACCCTGCTCGAGCACCAGGCTAGCCGTTGGGTCCAGCCCCAAGACCTCATGAGCCTAGACTGGGCTCCCGTCGATATTCCAGCGGCTCAGCTACTGACCCAAGAAGGCTCCTCCCTATAGAGATAGACAAAACAAAGGCGACCAGGACCCAGTCCTAGTCGCCTTTATTTTAATGTCTGCGGAAATCAACAAAGTCATCATGCTGATGCATGTTGCTGTCGATGAAATAAATCAAGGTTTGCAACTCATTGGTTAAGTCCACATGTTGCATACGAACATGACTTGGCACATCGAAACGCAATGGCGTGAAGTTGAGAATCCCTTTGATGCCTGCTGCCACCAAACGTTCTACAGCTTCTGCTGCCTCTTCTTGCGGTACGGTCAAGAGCGCAATTTCAATTCCTTGGGCTTCTAATTGTTCTGACAATTCATCAATGGAATAGACAGGAACTCCTGATTGAATGGTCCCAATCAATTTAGGGTCTACTTCGAAGGCTGCCCCGATTCTCACATTATTATTCTTGCGGAAGTTATAATGCAGGAGCGCATTCCCCAGATTCCCTACCCCGATGAGAGCAACCGATGTCAGACGATCTTGGTTCAGGGTCTTGGTGAAGAAGTCTAATAAGTAATCAACATCATAGCCATAGCCCCGTTTGCCCAAGGCGCCAAAGTATGAGAAGTCACGACGAATGGTCGCACTGTCTACTTTCACCGCATCACTGAGTTCAGTAGATGAGATCCGCTTCTTACCGGCATTCTGTAAAAATCGTAAATAACGATGGTAAATAGGAAGCCGGTTCACAGTTGCTTTTGGTATTTCTCTACGCATTTGATCACTTCTTTCACATAAAAATATTTCGATTATTCTCCAGTCGATATCTTTAGTATATCATCATATTTGACTAGACTCCATTATTTAGGGGTGAACTTAATACAATTATTATAGTTCAGTAATAATTGTCGCACTCCTGCCTTTATACGCTTTCATTTACGTGATAACACAAACTTCAAATAAGAATCTTTATGTGACTCAGGCTACGATGAGAGAACTTCTCATAGTGCAAACCTTTTCACTTCGTCATTTTTCCTTAAATATTCAACCCCCATTATGGCCATATGCTAGCCACAATAGGGGTTGTTTTATTCGCTCAGTGACAAACGAAAGCGAGACCAGTCGCCCCGAATATAGTCCAGGAGGCCTAGATCTGAGCTAGCCACTTGACCGACAATGGCTTGACGGTCATCCGCTGGCAAGTCTGTCAGGCAAATTTCCAGTTCATTGGCATAGCTACCGTAGTTGGCCCGTCCCAGAACTAGGTCCCCTCGCTGGCGAGGGCCAGACTGGCCTACCACTTCTTGCCCGCGCAAGGCTTGGCGGGTTTCCGAGGCCCGAATGACCCAATCACTGGCATCCGGCCGATTGGACCAGACTTGATCTAGCAAGGCTTGCGGAGCCTGGGCCCGTAACTCTACTAGACCCTCATTAAGACTGGCCAGGCGTCTCAGTTGATCTTGGCTGACATCACAATCCCCTATGTAGACCCGGTCTACTTGGCATTGTGACAGGAGATAAAGAGCTGCCTGCTGACTTGGCCACTGGCGGGTCTGCTCGACTGTACAGAGGCCATCAAAGTAAGGGCCCCTAGCTACCTGGCCACTGACGAAGGCTAGACAAGGAATGCCTAAGGCATGCAGTCTTTGATTTTGGGCCAGGACATAGGTCTGGCTGAGGCCGCTATAGACCTTGGGATAATAGTTATGAGCGGCCCAGACCCGGCTCAAATCGACCCCTGCTTGAGCTAATTCTTCTAGTAAGGGCCCCGTAAGGGTCGAAGCATTAAGGACCAGGTGACTGGACTGGCTCAGGACGGCCATCTGCTGGGGAGTTAGTCCGGCATCTACTCGTAAGGAGCCAAAGCCCCAGGCTTGTAGACGGTCCAGGCCATAACGATCCAGGCTGGCCTCATTAATATCCGCCATGACCTGGATTCCTTTTTCATGGCAGGCCGCCATGATTAGGTCTAGCTCAGCCGGCTTATAGTGAGGGCTTAGGTTAAGACTGGTAAAGGCATAGCCAAAGCCCTGCTGACTAAAACGAGCAATCCGAGCCAGATTGTCGTCTAGCGACTGATTACTATAGAAGGAAAAGCCGACTACTTGTCCTTTCATTGTGAATCGCCACCATAGACTTGAGCAATCCGAGCTTCATCCACCCCGAAGAACCAGGTCAAGACAAAGCCACCTAGATAAGCCCCCAGCATGGCGATGACATAGGAGATTTGTGTGCCCGGCACCATAATCAGCAAGCCGAAGAGACCGGATACCCCTTGGGAGACAGCCCCTAGATGGAAGAGGACCGCTAGGACACCCCCCAGACCTGAACCCAAGCAGGCCGTAATAAATGGTTTACCTAGAGGTAAAGTCACGGCGTACATCATGGGTTCGCCAATCCCCAGAATGCCGACTGGCAAGGAGTCGCGAGTCAATTGTCTCAGACGTTTGTTGCGTGATTTGAGGTAGAGGGCCAGACCCGCACCGACTTGACCGCCCCCTGCCATCATAAGAATTGGCAAGAGATAGTTGACCCCGGCCGTTGGGCCTTGCGGATTATTCAACATGGTATGAATTGGCGTTAAGGCTTGGTGGAGCCCCACAGAAACCAGTGGTAAGAAGCCAACGGAGAGGATGAAGCCACCGAGGGCACCCAATTGGGTATAGAAGTAATCTAAACTAGCATAAATCCCGTCCGTAACCAGAGCAGCCAGCGGTTGAATGACAATGACCGATACCAGCACCCCGACTACGACGGTTAGGAGTGGCGTGAAGAAGGTGTCCAAAAGATCGGGCATGATACGACGAATGGCCCGCTCTAGGTAGGCGAAGAAAATCCCCATAAAGAGGGCGGCTAGGAGCCCACCAGCCCCTGGTGAGAAGGCCTTATTAGTTATTGGCAGAAGAATTGGCGCATCTGCCACCTTAGCCAAGAGGGGCATGCTTGGAACCGCCACGGACAATGCCCCGGCCATGCCACCCAGAACAGCACTACCCTTGAATTCTTTGGCCGCATTCATGCCCACATAGATTGGCAAGAAGGCGAAAAGGGCCCACCCCATGGTCCGAATGGCTTGGAACCACCATTCGCCGGCCCAGGCATTCTGGTTGGAGACATTGATGACATTGGCAATCCCATTAATCATACCGGCTGCAATAATTCCCGGCAGTAAAGGAATGAAGATATTGGCAATCCGTTGCAAGAAGCGTTGCAGGGGCTTGTCATACTTAGCCTTTTGCTGGTCTTTGTTGGCCTTAGCCACTTGGTCTGCTGCTAGCTCTTCATAGCCCAGACTGAGGCCTGTTAATTGGGCAAAGGCTGACCCAACTTGATTGACCTTGCCCGGTCCTAGGATAACTTGCACTTGGTCTTGGACGACTAGGCCCATGACCCCTTCCACTTGCCTGAGGGCCTCTTGGTCCACTAGGGATAGATCGCGCAGGGTCAGGCGCAGACGCGTCATACAGGTTGCATTGGCCAGGACATTGTCCTTGCCTCCCACTAGGGATAGAATTCGACTTGCTAAATCATTCATGGTAATACCTCCTTAATTTGATCTTGCTTATTTACTGATTGCTGGCTGGCTTGGATAGCCTGGGCAATGTGATCTTGATTATCAGCCAAAAGGGCTTGAGCACCCGCCAAATCACATCCCGTTAAGGCCATGAGGATGGCGCATTTGACCTGGCCCTGGGCTGCTTGAAAATAAGTCGCTGCCTGTTCCAAGGACAAACCGCTTGTGGCGGCAATAATACGATGGGCGCGGTCAATCAATTTCTGGTTGGTGGCTTGGACATCGACCATGTAACCTTGATAGACCTTACCTAATTGAATCATGGCAGTGGTGGAAATCATATTGAGCACCAACTTTTGCGCTGTCCCCGCCTTGAGTCGGCTAGAACCAGCAATAATTTCTGGCCCCACCGGAATTTCGATTGGATAATCTGCCCACTGGCTGATTTCAGCGTCTTCCACACAGGCTAGACTTGCCGTCAAAGCGCCCTGCTCCTTAGCATAACGTAAAGCAGCCACCACATAGGGGGTGCGGCCTGAGGCTGCGATACCGACTAAGGCATCTTTGGCTGATAGTTCGAGGGCGGCCAAGTCCTGGACCGCTGCTGCTTGGTCGTCTTCCGCCCCTTCAACGGCCTGGGTCATGGCCTCTAAGCCACCAGCCATCAGGGCTTGGACTCGATCAGGGGCGACGCCAAAGGTTGGGGGACATTCCGAGGCATCCAAGAGACCTAGTCGGCCTGAAGTTCCTGCCCCTATATAAAAGAGGCGACCGCCTTGAGCCATAACTGGTACCAGGGCTTCTATAAAGGCATTAATCTCTGGCAAGGATTGCCTGACGGCTAAGGGGACTCCTTGATCTTCTTGATTCATGCGCTGGGTGATTTCGGCCACTGACAGGGTCTCAATGGCCTGCGACAGGGGGTTGGCTTGTTCTGTTGCTAACTTGCCTAGTTCCATAGTAGTTCCTCCTTCCTACAAGCTTATTATACCCCTTATGTAAGCGCATTACAAGGCGCTGTCTAGCTTTTTGTCAAGACATTTCTTGTATTACAACAATTCTTGCTCTGTCTTATCTTAGAAGACAAAAAATGCCACAAGACCCCTCAAACTTAGAGGTCTTGTGACAGCTTATTTGATACAACGGAAACCAATATGGCTGGCCGTCACCAAGGCATCCGCCCCATTGCGGGCACCTAGGCGATAGCGTTGGCAGTAGGAAGCGTGACAGAGGAAGGAACCGCCGCGAATGGCGTACTCTCCTTTCAAGTCAGCTAGGCTTGGAAGAGGCTGGGCCTGCTTAAAGTCCTGCAAAAGTTGATAGCGGGGATTGGCGCACCATTCCCAGACATTGCCGATGACCTGATAGAGACCCCAGTCATTAGGGGCGTAGGTCTTGACCGGGGCCGTCCCTAAGTAGCCGTCCGCCTGGCTATTAAAACCAGGAAAGTCCCCCTGCCAGGTATTGGCATGATAGCACCCATCGGCTTCTAGCTCCTGGCCCCAAGGAAAGGTAGTGGTCTGGCCAGCCCGAGCCGCATACTCCCACTGGGCTTCCGTCGGCAAAGTCACCCCCGCCCACTGACAGTAGGCCAGGGCATCGGCCAAGGAAACATGGACCACCGGGTGGTCAGCCAAGACGTCTGTGGCAAGGGGGCCTTCAGGTCCAAAAGGATGGAGCCAGTCGGCGCCCGCCACTACCCGCCACCAAGGCGTGCCCGGCACGCGAGGAGCCTTGGCTTCTAGGTCTTCTGACAGGAGGGCTTCAAAAACCAGGGAGCCTCCCGTCCGACTGGCAATGGTCTGGTAGCCAGTGGCCGCCACAAATTCAGCAAATTCCTGGTTAGTGACAGGCGTAGTGGCCACAGAGAAGGCTGCTACTTGCATAGAAACGGCAGGTGCCTCATAGTCTTCTACAAAACCTTGTCCTAGGGGCGCCCCCATTTGGAAGTGCCCTGCTGGTAAATCAACCCATTCCATAATTAGCCCTCCTGACGAGGATAGCCCATGACATCCCCGCGTCGGGCGGCTGCCAAGGTGGTCACTAGGGCTGACAGGGGCCGCGCCACTAGACGTCCATCCTCAACAAAGCCTTCTTCACGATTGGTTAAATAGGCAACCAGCTTCTGAGTCAACTCCAGTACTACAGGCTCATAGGCTTCTTGCCCATAGAGATTGACCTGCTCATAAGGATCGGCCACATAGTCGAAGAGTTGATAACGATCCTGAACCGGATACCAGATTAACTTATAACGTTCATTGAGGACAAATTGACTGGAATCTTGGCCTAGAACATGTTCCCCATGGATATCGGTCCGCCAGCCGTCAATTTGACCAAGCAAGAGCTGGCGCACGCTGCGACCGTCCGTGGCCACTTGCTGGCCCAAGACCAGGTCTACCAAGGATGGGAAGATGTCTTGAATCTTAACCAGCTGCGGAATAGTATGATGGTGGGCGGCAATCAGATGGCCAGGATCATAGATAAAGGAAGGAATTTGGATGCTACCTTGATAAGGATAACCTTTGCGGAAGAGGTCATGCTCCCCTAGTTGGTCGCCATGGTCAGAGACAAACCAGAAGAGAGTATCCTGAGCATGGCCGAACTCTTCCAAAGCCGTCAGGAAGCGACTAATCTGATGGTCCAGATGGGTCACCAAGCCATAGTAGCCTGCCAGCAAGCGCCGTTGATCGTCGGGCTTGAGGCGCCCTTTTTTACTATCAATGCTAGGAACAGCATCCACTAGCTGCTCCCAATCCCCTAGATGGCGATCCCATTCCTGGCCCAAGAGTTGATAATACATATCGAAATAATACTGAGGCGGATTAAAAGGCGAATGTGGCTTCTCAAAGGACAACTTGAGGAAGAAAGGCACAGTTGGATCCTTGGTCTTGAGGAATTCAATAGCTTCGGTCACCAGCCAGTTGCTTGGATGGAGAGCCTCTGCATAAGGCCAAGGCCGGGCCATCCAGGAATTACAATTGAGGCCGTCGTCCATGAGATCGGCTTGAGGCCCCAACTGGGCCTTGAGGAATTTGAGATAGTCACTGGACTGTTCAAAGGAAGCCCCATAAGCCCCATCATAGTGGCGATCGACATGGAGGTAGCCGTCGTGCAGGGTCACATGGTCAAAGCCCAGACGCTTGCGGGCTGGGTAGACGTGCATCTTGCCGATACATTGGGTTTGGTAGCCGGCATCCCGGAAGGTCTGGGGCAGGGTCTGGGTGAAATTCCAAGGCATTTGGTCTTCGTAGCCCACCCGTCCTGAATTGGCCTGGTCCAAGCCAGTCAAGAGAGCTGCCCGAGCCGGCACACAGGAGGGCACCGGCGAATAGGCATTGACGAAATTATAACCTTGGCTGGCCATCATATCTAAGGTTGGGGTTGAGAGAAAATCAGGCCCCTGGTTAATCCCTAAGGCGTCGGCCCGCATCTGGTCGACGACAATAAGCACCACATTGGGGCGTTGCTTGCTGTTGGTCATGGTAGTGGAGTCCCTCCTCATTCGGTCGCATGATCAACGACCTGTCTTCGCTTTCATTATACACCCTCTGGCATCAAATTGCCTATCTTCTACTAAAAAAGATGAAAATATTAACAAAAATTATAAAGCAGGGCCAAACTTGAGCCTATCTCTAGCTTAAGATTTTGGCCAAGCAAAAAGCCTGACTCTGGGTCAGGCTCTCATCTTAAGATTTTGCTTTTTTTAACTTGGCTTGCATATAAGCTTCCAAGTCACTGAGCGGGGCTAGGGGCTGGTCCTTGGTCAGGCGGAAAGAGCGGCTTTCAAAGACTAAGATTAAGTCCACGCTGACCAACTTACCCCGATTGGTGGTTCGATCCAAACGCACCTTGCGCAAGCTAGACCATGGCAAGAGATAATGTCGGCTACCCAGCTCAATCCGAACCTTGTCCCCCAAATCTTCTATGGTAACGGTTCGCGTCCAGAGAAAATTATAGAAGGCATTGGCCAGGAAAAATAGTAGGAGCAGTAACACAACGAACAATAAGGGTCCATATTGATTATCGCGCGGGTAGAGGTCCAAGTCCAACAAGAAATTGACAAGGTCCTTGATGCCTAGTTGTGCTAGACCTAGCAAGACCAGAATAGAGAGCAAGCGTTGGCCGACAAAGCGACTGACCCTTAACTTGACTTTATTCAGTAGATACTTGTTTTTACTTGTCATTTTGGCCTAGGCCTCCTTTTTGGGCTCGCTTCAGGCCCTTTTCTAAATATTGAATCAGCCACTCTAGCTTAGCTACCTGGTCATCTGAGGTCAGGTAGAAGCTGCGGCCATGAAATTTGAGGACTGCCGTCTTGCTGAAGATTCCACCATGACGTTTGGGTGCGATGAAAGTCTTGACACGACGCAGGCTAGTCCAATCATAGCGATAGAGCTTGTGGTTAATCAGGATTTCCAGACTTTGGCCCCGATTGTAGAGGGTGACTGAACGTTTCCATAGGCTATTGTAGAGCAACCAGCCCAGAATGACTGCCCCTAGGAAGATCAAAACAGCTAGCCAACTCCTAGGGTTCAAGTTGAATCTCTTGGCCAAGTCTAGGCTCACAGGCGTCAAGATAGAGTAGATGAGAAGGAAGGATAGGGCCTTGGCGCCCCAAAAATAAGACACCCGACAATCCAAGGCCACTACTAGGTCTTCTTGGCCTGGAGCCAGGGGCTTGCTTTTAGCAATAATCATACCAGCTAGGCCCCTCTCTGATCTAAATAGACCTGAAACTCTTGACCCAGCTCCAGCAGAGCGCCCATGGTCTTATCGGATGAAGACAAGCGGTAGGTGCGTTCCTCAAAGACCAAGACTAGGCTAACCACGACTAGGCGACGTGATTTATTGCGAAGCTGGGATGGCTTGACACGGCGGAGCTCCCGCCAGTCATAGCAATCCACTCGGCTACCTACTTGCACCAAGACTTGAGTCCCCAAGTCCACAATACGCACCGCCCGCTTCCAGATCCAATCATAGAGCCAGAAACCCAAGCCCAAGCTCAGAAGTGCTGTAACTAGCACATAGGCAACGCTCCATTTCTGCAAGTCCCGATTCATTAGTCCCCAAGTGATGAGCCAATGTATGCCATAGGCAAATAAGAAGGCCATGAGGATGGCGATGACAACACCGCTATAGAAACGTAGGCCAAACAGATAGCTGACCCGAAGCTTTCCCTCAAAGAGTAGCTTTTCCTCTCTATTCGAATTTCGATATTGCATCTTATCTCACCCTTCCTTGTCTTCTCATTATAACTTAGTAGGCAGGACTTGAGAAGCCTGATTCTTCTCGGAAAGAATCCCATAAGAAAAGGCCAGGCACAAGGCCTGACCTGCTACTTCTAATGGCTTATCCCTGCTTTAGATAAGCCTGGAGGGCTTGACCTAGCTGGCTCAGGGCCACCATACTCTTATCCGATGAAGAGAAACGGTAGGTGCGACCCTCAAAGACCAAGACTAGGTTATAGGTGCTGACCTGACCACGTCTAGAATAGAAGCGATAGGCTCTGACCTTACGGAGGGTCTGCCACTTATAGTAGGCCTGGTCACGGCCAACTTGTAAGCAGACTTGGTCGCCTAGGTCCAAGATACGAACTGATCGCTCCCACAACTTATTGTGGAGCCAGTCACCCAGCATCCAAATCAAGATACCCGAGATTATGAAGGAAGCCACGCTCCAACCTTTCAGGTCCTCCTGCCACAAGCCCACTGCTTGCAACAAGTGTAGGCTGAGGATAAAACCACCGAACATGACCAAGGCCATGAGGAGGCCGCCTAAGAAGCGCACCCCAAAGATATGGCTGACCCGAACCTTGCCTTCAAATAGTAAGTGATTGGCTTCATCATTCTGTCTAACTTGCATGTTTTCACCCTTTCTAGTCCTTTCATTATAACTTAGCAAGGAGCCCTTGAAAAGCCTGGCTCCATTTGCCTAGCGGTCAAGGGGCTCAAATTTAATAAATAGTTAGCGACAAGTTAAGAAAGACTTAATAGTTGTTTCAACAAGTCTTCAGTTTCACCCGCTATAGTAAGGTCATCAAATAAATCCAAGGAGTGATTTCCATGTCAACCAAACACACACTAACCAAACTCAGCCTTGTTGCCTTACTAAGTCTAGGCCTTGGGGCCGGCAGCTTATCCCAAGTGGTCTTAGCTGAGGAAAGCAGCGCAAGCTCTAGCCAAATGCCAGAAGATAAGCAAAAAGACGAAATGAATCAAGCCCTTGTCGGCCAATTGATGGGTCAAGGTAAACACAAGGTCATGGGCATGGCCAAGGTCACCGCTAAGGAAGTAGTGCTAACCGGCTTTTCAAGTGATGAAGCCCCTGACCTCAATGCCTACCTAACCAAGGATGGCGATGTAGAACATGGCCTTAAATTAGGCAAGGTCGATGCCAAGGGTGCCATCCAAGGCTACAAATTGGACAAAGTCGACCTCAGTCAATACAACACCCTCACCATCCACTGCGACAAAGTCAATGAAACCTTCGGTTCTGCCATGTTGACCAAGTTTTCTGACGGGGCCATGGACCAAGCCATGAAACGTATGGGCGAACTCATGGGCGCCAATGGCAAGATGGTTATGGGTTCTGTTAGCATCGAGAAGAACCAACTCAAACTGAGCAACTTCAAGAGCGACAAGGCTCCTGACCTCCACGTTCTCCTTAGCAAAGACGGCAAATTAGAGACAGCCGTTGAAGTCGGTGCGGTAGACAGTGACATGATGGAACAAAGCTACGACCTGAATGGTTTGAAGGCAGACGGCTACAACAAGGTCTTAATCTACTGTGTTGAAGCGCATGAAGTCTTCGGTCAAGCTGACCTTAAATAAGCTTTCGAGCATCCCAACCACCTGAAGTCCTTTCAGGTGGTTGAAGTGCTTTGGGCATAAGGCCTGCAAGCGTCACTGACCCCTTCCCCTCTCAAGCTATGCTATAATGGCATTGCCCCTGCCTCTATCAGGTAGGTTTTGATTTCAGTCATTAATCGAAAGGAGGGTCCTTATGACCCACATCCTCCTAGTTGACGACGAGCCAGCCATCCTGGATATCGTCACCCGCTACTTAAGTAAGGAAGGCTATCAAGTCACGACCGCTACGAATGGTCAGGAAGCCTTAGACCACTACCGGGCTCAAGCCGTTGATCTGATTATCACGGACATTATGATGCCCCAAATGGATGGTTATGACTTCATTGATGCCGTCTTGCAATTACGCGAAGACCAGCCTTTTATCTTCATCACGGCCAAGGATCAGGCGGTCGATCGCATCTATTCCCTGACCCTAGGGGCCGACGACTACCTGACCAAACCCTTTAGCCCTCGGGAGCTCACCTTGCGGGTCAAGAATCTCTTGCGTCGCATCCAGCCCAAGCAAGCGGGGCAGTCGGTCTTAAGCTATGCGCCCTTTTCCATCGATGAAGGCCAGCATCGCGTCACGCTCTACGACCAGCCCTTGCAACTCTCACTCAAAGAATTCCAGCTCCTGGCCCTCTTCCTCAAAAATCCCGGCCGGGTCTTTGCTAAATCAGAACTCTTCCTCAAGATTTGGGAGACCGATTATATGGAAGATGCCAACACCCTCAATGTCCATATCCACTCCTTGCGCGATAAATTAGCCAAGTTAGCAGGTCAGCGTCCCTACCCTAAGATTGAGACAGTCTGGGGATTGGGCTATCGCTTAGGAGGTGACCCGTCATGAAGCTGCGTTCACTTGTCTTCCTGGCCTTTCTTACTTCCACACTCTGCGCCCTCCTGCTGGTCTGGTGGGGCCTGCAGCAAATGTTAGTCTCTCCTAACGTGGCCTATATCATTATCTGGATGACCTTAGGGGCTAATTTGCTAGGGGCCCTAGTGGGCTTCTGCCTACTTCAGCCCAGCGTCAAATCCCTGCAGCAACTGAGCCGAGATGTGAGACGGGTGGCCGACCAGGATTTCCAACCAGTTCAGACCATTAAATCACCGGCTGAACTGGCCTCGCTGACGGCTAACATCAACCTCATGATCCAAGACCTCAACCAAAGTTTCCAGGCCCTCAGCCAAAGCGAGCAGGACAAGACCCAGCTCATGGCTAGCCTAGGTCACGATATCAAGACGCCCCTGACCGCTCTCCAGCATCAAGTGGAAGCGCTAGAAGATCAGATGGTGTCAGAAGATGAAATGCAAGCCCTCTGGCAGGCCATGGCCCATCAAATCGACCGACTCAAGACCCTGACCCAGCAACTCATGGAAGTTGGCCTCATGGAGAAGCAAGCCAATCAGCAAGCTAGCCAAATCCAAGTCCAGACCCTCCAACTGGACGATTTTCTCATTCATCTGCTAACTAGCATCCAACCCCATTGTCAACAGAAGAAACAAGAACTTGAGGTCAAACTAGCGCCAGAGCTAGAGACCATCCAGACAGATGGTGACAAACTATCCCGTATCCTCCTCAATCTCTTGGAGAACGCCAGCAAGTACTCGCCAGAGCAGAGTCGCATTCAACTTCATATCCAAAAAGAAGCTCAAGGAATCGGCTTCCATATCATTGATCAAGGCATGGGCATTCCCGCCCAGGACCTGCCTCATATCTTTGACCGCCTCTATCGGGTCGAACAGTCCCGTAATCGGGAGACGGGTGGCGCCGGCCTGGGACTCTACATCAGCCAAACTCTGGCCCAACAACTAGGGGGCCAAATTACGGTCACCAGTCAAGTCAACCAAGGCAGCCACTTCAGCTTATGGCTTCCACTATAGCCATAGCAAAAAGGCCAGGAAAACCCTGGCCTTTTTCTTATGGTCTAAATAGTTGATGAGTTCGCCAGGTCAAGTGGCTAGAGAGGCGACTGACCGGCTCCCAAGTCAGCCATTTAAGTGAGACTAGCTCATAGACACCCTCTTGGGCATAAGCAAGAAGTGAGCTCCAAGCCTTGTGGTCATGGTCATGGTAGACAGCACCAGGCGGCAGGGGGCGGTTTTCTCCAGAGGACTCGGACTCCCGCTGCTGACGGGATTCGGTCTCATCAGAGGAAGACCAATCTTGCTGGCTAGAGCCAGATAGCTCACTGTCCACCTCCGCCCCCTCAGGCAAGCGGAAATCTTCAGCCTCTAATTGATTGAAGCCAAAGAATTCAAATTGGCCCTGCACCTCACCGGACGGATCCAGGCAACGGTAATTGAGACTGGTCATTTGGAAGTCGTCCTTGCTGAAGCGAACTTCCATATAGTTATAGATATCTTCTACTGGGGTGTCTTCAGGTACTAAGGTGATTCCCAAAGTCTTAGACGTAAAGTCTGACAATTCAAAGTCACGTTCTAGGACCTTAAGACGATAATCGTGGGGACCTTCTTCAAACTGGAAGTCGGCCTCATGGTCCAGAATCCAGTCTAGCATGAGACGGTAGTTAGGTCGCAAGCGAAAATCCTCGGGCATCTGGATGGCAGACCATTTGTTAGTCTGTTCTGTATAGAGGTAATAGTTCTGGTTGGTGTCCCCCAGATAGTAGACCTCCATATGTTCAATCCCCCGACTATAATCCAAATAACCCTGGAGGACCTTGCCAGTCTTGGCTTCATAACGATAGGCTGCTTGATAATTAGAGCTGGCGTTTTTATCCCCTGAAGAGCCCTTAAGGGCCACTGAGGTCAAACGATCGCGGCTTTGGCGCACTGCTTTTAGGATATCCGCCCGCGAGAATTGGTCACAATCGTGGTCCGACCAAGCTTCTGAGGTCTCTCCAAAACCCGAATGCTGACTAGTAGACGATTCACTGCTACTTGTCGCCTGACTCTGGAAACCGGGCAGACTGAGGGCCAAGCTATTGGCTAGCAGGCTAGAAACAAGTAAGTATTTGAGACTTCTCTTCACGTCACATCATCCTCCATCTCATCCATTGGACTGCTATCTTGTCTCCCTTATTATAACAAAGTAGCCAAAAACAAACAAACCCCTTGGGCCAGTCTAGACTAGGCCGAGGGCTTGCTTAATACTTAGTTGGCGTCTTGGGCTACAATTTCTTGCACCCATTGGATGAAGTTAGCCGACGCATGGCCGGTCCGTTCAGCTGTGGTATTACCTTGCCCCCATACCGTCGCAAAGTCCACTGATTTGACAGCCCCATTAGCTTGATTCTCCAGGGCTAGAGCCAGGTTGGTTTCCACCGTTAAGGCCGTGTCTCCTTGGCTAAGGCCGGAACGAATCCGCCAGTGAGGTGCTGGTTTAGAGGTTTGGTAGCCAGAATAAGCGGACGTCAGATAGAACATTGGATTGTAGAGGTCCTGACGTTCTGCAATGGTCTTACCCAGACTATCGGTCTTAGCCAAGTCAGACTCAAAATCCGTCACATACTGGCTGTTCCAGTCGGTCAAGCTCTCATACTTGGCCTGATTATTCTTGAGCAGGCGGGCCACTAGCTGGTCAAAGTGAAGCTCATTGGCATCCGCTACCCCGAAGACCGCATTCTCCGCTAGGCTACGGTCCAAGGCATCGAAGGCAGGCACAGACTTGCTGGCCGTCTTAACATACTTGGCGAAATCCGCCAGGCTGGAAATCTTAGCCCTATTGGCGGCCGCATCATAAGTTACCCATTGGGTCTCAGCATTCAAGCTATCAATATAGGCTTGAGCCGTCTCATAGGTGACAGATTCTGTCGATCCACCCGGACCAGCACCATCGCTGGTATAAGGGAAGCTGGTATCGGCTAGGAAGTTATTGAGGGATTGATTGACGACCCCTTCTAGATAAGTGGCATAGGAGCCTTGGGTATAAATCCCCTCACTGGATTCTGCCAGGGTCAAGGCTTGGCCTTCATGTTTGAGGCCTAGCTGATTGATATAGTTGGCATATTCCTTGGCCAAGTCTTGGGATAAGGCCTGGGTAAAGGTACCCTCTGCCCGCGTATTGCTGTCAGCGAACTGACCCAGGTTCCATTCATAGGCAGCATCCGCATAATCCAAGCTGGTAATGGGACTCCAAGTCATAGTCCCATAAGGTGCATCGGAAATTGGGTTGCCTTCCTTGTCCTTCATGGCTGCCCCTAAGGCTTCCAAGTAAGGATTGTAGAGGGTCGAATCCCCACTAGCCCCTAGGATAGCAGACTGAGCCCCACCGCCACTATGGCCAAAACTCACAATCTTGTCGGTGTCACCTGGCAGGACATCCTTGTTATAACGAACATAACGGATAGCGGCCTTAAGATCGGTGACGCCCCATGGTGCACCGCCCACTACTTCTTGGCCCTGGCTATCGGTGGTGTTGTCACGGCCACGAATACCAGGTTGCAGATAAATCATCCCGGCCTGGGTATAGTTGGCAATGCCGTCAGCAAGCCAGGTTGGTGCCTGAGAGGCATTAAAACCCGGCGTGTTAACCGGTAGGACATAAGGAGCAGTCGCAGCGGTAAATTGGCCCACTTGGGCGTCAGACTTGACGCTGGCAGTATAGGTCCCATCGCCATTGGCACTTCCCTCTAAATAGGCACCCGGCACATAAATCCCCAGGGTCTCATAGTCCAAGGACGCAGGGTTGGCGACATAGACCACGCCGACTTGCCAGTAGATATCATTGATTTCATCGTATTGCCAAGCCGCATTGTCAAAGGCTAAGCTGTATTGGCCGACAGTAGCCGTTTCTTGGCTCGACGCTTCTTGGTTATTGGCCTCTTGGGCTAGCACCGACACTTGGCTAGCCAGCAGATTGGCACAAAGTAAGGTCAGGGCGCTTAGTTTCATTTTTCTCGATAGGGTCATATCATTCAGTCCTTTCACTTATTAAGGGCTGGAGAAAATTAATGGGGGGAAGATTTACTTGTCACCTAGCCAGCAAATGACTTCCTGGCGTGGTTTACGGCTACGGGGATGTTTAGGGTCCTTGAGACGGTAACCCAGGGACAACATGCTAGCCACCCCTTCGCGCTCCGGATCCAACCAACCTTTGGCAGCGAGTAAGGCATTGACCGCCTCATAATCGAAGCCTTCGATTGGGCAGGAATCAATGCCCAGCAAGCTAGCAGTCAACATCATATTGGCTAGGGCGATATAGGTCTGCTTACCCGTCCAGTCAAAGAGGGCCCGCGGACTATCCAGACGCATGTGTTGGGTTTGGAAGGTTTCATAGAGGGTCAAACGACTATTAAGATCCTGGTCAGAAGTCAGGCCGCGACGAATGAGGCTGGCCCGAATAGAAGGACCGTCATAGCGGGCATTCTTCTCCGCTAGGAGGATAACAAAATGGCTGGCGGTGTCCAATTGTGGTTGGGCACCCCAGGCTAGGGGTTGGAGGTCAGGCCGGATGGCTTGAATTTGGTCCCGGTCTAAGACCAAAAAGCGCCAACCTTCCAGGCCAACTGAAGAAGGGCTGAGCCAGGCAGCGTCTAGAATGACGTCCATATCCTGACGGGAAATATGGCGACTGGCATCATAGACCCGTACGGCTACCCGATGGTCCAGGGCTTGACGAATTTGTTCTTGAATGGCTTCTTGTGTCATGGCATACATCCTCTCTAGGCTTTTGTTTTAGTATAGTCCACTGGTCCCCTTAAGTCTAGACAAACGCTTTCTTCTAGGCCTTGCCCAACTAGCGCGCGGGGCGGGACTTTGTTATACTAGAAGATGACAAAGGAGCGATCTCAACCATGACATTTTTTAAGATTTCTGACAGCAAGTGGGCCAGCTGGGCCAAGATTCTGATTATTACTGCCCTGGCCTATGCCATTGAAAGCCTGGTGCCAGCCCTGGGGGCTTCCATGCTGGCCATTGTACTGGGTATGGCCCTGTCCGCCTGGCGTCCCCCTGCCTCGACCAAACCGGCCAAGCAAATTAGCGGCCAACTGCTCAAAATCGGCATTGTCTTTTTAGGCTTTGGCTTGTCCTTTGCCAAGTTACAAGCAGTGGGCCTCAAGGTCTACCTGGTCTTGATTCCCGTCGTGGCGGTGGCCCTCTTGAGCGCCCGTTACCTAGGTCGTTGGATGGGCATTGAGTCGCGTTCAGCCCTCTTAGTGGGTATGGGAACGGCCATTTGTGGGGGCTCGGCCATTGCCGCCGCTGCGCCTATTGTGGAGGCTGAGGACTCGGAGATTGCCTTCGCCATCACCACCATCTTCCTCTATAATACCCTTGCCCTCTTCCTCTTCCCTCTCTTAGGGGCTTGGTTGGGCTATGGCGACCAAAGCTTCGGCCTCTTCTCCGGGGCTGCCATTAACGATACCTCTTCGGTCGTGGCCGCTGGCTTCGCCTTTAGTGAGGCTGCCGGCACTACCGCTACCATCGTCAAGATGGCCCGGACCCTACTCATTGTGCCGGTCTGCCTAGGCCTGGTTGGCGCCCGCTATAAGCAAGCAAGCGCTCAATTGGCTGACGGCCAAGGGGCTCAAGTCAGCTTGTGGGCACAAGCCCGTCGCCTCTTTCCTAGCTTCATCGCCTACTTCCTCTTGGCGGTCCTGGCTAGCTCCCTCCTGCCTCTACCTGCTTGGCTGCTAGACGGCTTCAAGTTGCTAGCCCGTCTGACCATGATTGCGGCCCTAGCCGGGGTGGGCTTGGCCGTTGATCTCAGACAGTTGCGCCGGGCCGGTAGCCAGTCCATCTTGCTAGGGGGCCTCTGTTGGGCCCTGGTCATTGCTACGGCTAGCCTAGCCATTCATTTCTTCTATTCTTAAGACAAGCAGCGAAAGGATGAGGACCTTGAAGCATCGCGATAAAGTTGATCTCTTCTTGACCCTACTGCCCGGCCTGCCCCTCCTGGCCAGCGGCCTCTTCGGCCTTTCTTATATCACTAGCCTCATGCTAAGTGACTATCAGCATGCCCTCTGGATTGCCCAGGCCATGTCAGCCCTACTCATTTGGATTGGGGGCTACTTCTGCTATTATGCTTGGCGCAAGAGACGACGCATCTTGAGCGACTATGACAGCCTCTACCGCCACTATCCCGAACTGGCCGACGACTGGAGTCGACTCAGTCGCCAGGCTCAGGTAGGGGATGAAGATCTAGGCCTCTATTGCTACAAGGACCACCTAGTCATCACCGCCCAAGGCCTCTATATTTGCCCCCTCAAGCAAATCGCCGCCGTGGGCTACCAGGTGCAAAAGGTCCCCGTCAGCCGCCACCTCAAGGAAGCTCATCTCCTAGTCTACTGCCGCGACCTGGCTGGTCACAAGGAAATGCGGGACCTAGGCCGACAGACAGGCGACCGCGAACGTGCCCTAGCTAGCTTCTTAACCGACCTTAAGGCGCTTGCGCCCCAGGTCCAAGATGTCAGTCACAAAAAATAAGTTCACACAAGAAAGAGCCCAGCTGAGCTGGACTCTTTTTTCATATTATTTGTCTGCCAAGGCTGGCAGAACCGACACCACTTGGTGCTGACAGTCTACCGCAGCCTCAAGCGCCGCCAGAATGTCGGCCACTCGCTCCTGAGGGCAGAGGGTCAAAATGCTAGGCCCCGCCCCCGAAATGACGGTGGCATAGGCGCCCTTTTCAAGAGCCGTAGTCTTAACCGCCGGAAACTCTGCGATTAGAGACTGACGGTAAGGTTCATGGAACTTGTCTTGCATCATGAGTTGACCCATGGTCGGGTAATCGCCCTGCATCATGGCCATTAACATGACACTGGTCAGAGCATTCTGTGCAATGGAATCCGGCTTGGAGTAGACCTCAGGCAAGACACTGCGGGCTGCCGCCGTCGACAACTCATAGGCTGGAGTGGAAATAATGACCCCGACCCCTTCCAAGTTGCCTACTTGATAGAAGAGTTGATCCGTCTCCGGCTCATAGTAGCCAACGAATAGACCACCGGTGATGCATGCCCCCACATTGTCGGGGTGGCCTTCCTTGGCACTGGCCAGGCGCACCTTATCGAAGGTCGACAGACCCAAGTCAGCAAAATCATTGGCTAGCTCAATGCCGGCCACAATGGCTGAGGCCGAGCTGCCCATGCCATGGGTCAAAGGAATCTGACTCTTCATGGTCAAATGCAGGGGCGCTAAGGTCTTACCGTAGCGGGCCGCCGTTTCCAGGGCCACTGCCACTACTAGGTTAGTCTCATCCTGGGGCAGGCCAGCCATAAAGTCGGTCTCAAAATCCACCTGCCAGCGCTCAGCCGGACGGGCAGTCACCGTCAGATAGCGGTCAACCGCAATCCCAATGGAGTCAAAGCCCGGTCCCAAGTTGGCACTAGAGGCAGGAAAATCCTTTTGCCATACCATGAATTCCGCCTCCTAGACCATGAGGTAGCGGGCTACCACAGTAGCATTGGCTTCTAACTTAGCCAAGACTGCTGGGCTGATGGCTTCGGTCTTAATGGTCAAGCCTGGCGATTCAGCCAAGGTTAAGTAGCCGATTTCTAAGGTTTGGAGGACAGCGCGAACATGGCTAGCTGGCGCGTCAAAACGTAGGTAGTAGCAAGCCGGTGCTTCCTGGCTGACAATGGCTAATTCTTGACTTGGCAAGACAGCCGGAATAAAGCCACGGTCGGCAATTTGCAATATGTCTGATACTACAGCAGAAGCGGTCTCCAGACTACCGGCACCTGGCCCCCAGAACATGGTTTGACCTACGGCATTCCCTTCTACATAGACGGCATTGAAGGCTTCAGAGACACCAGATAAAGGATGGGCGTTTGGCAAGAGGACAGGCTCTACCCCGACTTGAATGCCGGCCGCTGTCTTGGTGCTCTTACCCAAGAGCTTCATGGTGTAGCCCGCTTGCGCCGCAATGGCGATGTCGCTGGCATCTACTGTGTCAATCCCCTTGACGCTGACTTGATGGAAGTCCACGCGGGTGTCATAAGCTAGACGAGACAAGAGGGTAATCTTACGCGCCGCGTCAAAACCACCCACATCATTGGTTGGGTCGGCTTCGGCATAGCCCTTTTCTTGAGCAACAGACAGGGCATGGTCATAGGTCCAGCCGTCTTGAGTCATGTGGCTAAGCATGTAGTTAGTGGTCCCATTGAGAATCCCCATGACGCCAGAAATTTGGTTGGCTGCTAGGCCTACTTGGACCCCGTTAATAATGGGGATCCCACCGGCTACACTGGCTTCATAGAGCAGGCTGACGCCCTTTTCATTGGCTAGGGCTTGCAGCTCATCAATGTGGAGGGCTAGCAGATCCTTGTTGGCAGTGACCACGTGACGGCCTTGGCTCAGGGACTGACGGATGACTTGATAGGCAAAGTCTACGCCCCCCATGACTTCCACCACGAGGTCGATGTCTGCTTCATAAATATCTTCTACCCGATCGGTGAAGACTGCTGATTCTAAGCCCAGACGGTCCACCTTGTCGGGATCCCGGGTCAGAACATGGCTGATGACTAGTTCTTCTTTATATTTTGCTTGGAATTGGGCTTGGTTCTCAGCTAAGACCTTAACGACCCCGCCACCTACCGTACCGATACCACATAATGCGATTTTCATTCCTGCTCGCCTCCATTTCAATTCTACTCCTCTAAGTTTAGTGGGAATGGCCTGTTTTTTCAAGTAAATTTCATAAGAAAGTATATCGTTTGGGCAAAATATAGTGTATCATAGTAACTGTTAGGCTCTAGCGCCAATCTGATAGAAGGATGGATAGATATGATGATTGTAGCAAAATTCGGAGGCTCCTCCCTGGCCAACGCCGGCCAGATTAAGAAGGTAGCCGCCATCATCCAAGGCAAACCAGAAATTAAAGCCGTCGTCGTCAGCGCCCCAGGCAAGCGTTTCGCTGAGGACATTAAGGTCACCGACCTACTCATCGCCCTCTTCGACGCGGTGCAGGCAGTGGCAGGCCAAGTAGGCCACCAAACGGATACCCTATTGCAGGCTGAGCCAGTGGCTGAAGCCCGTCAAAAGGTGCTGGACCGCTATGCCAGCATCCTGATCGAGTTGGGCCTGTCGACAGAGCTTTTGGCTTATTTTGAAGATATCCTAAATGGCTACATGGCCGATATTCAGGAGCCTGAGCGCCTGCTGGATGCCCTCAAGGCTTGCGGCGAGGATTTCAACGCCCAAGTGGTCAGCCACTACCTAGTCAGCCTGGGCCTTGACGCCCACTATGTGTCGCCTAAGGAAGCCGGCATTTTAGTGACGGATGAGCCCTCTAATGCCCGCCTCTTTGACGAGTCCTACGCCCAAATCGCCAAACTCCGCGACCGGGCTGGCGTCCTTATTATTCCCGGCTTCTTCGGCTACTCCAAGGGCGGCGACATCGTGACCTTCTCCCGTGGGGGCTCCGATATTTCCGGGGCGATCATCGCCAACGGCTTAGGCGCCGACCTCTACGAGAACTACACCGACGAGTCCTTTATCTACTCCATGCATCCGGGCAAAATCGCACGCCCCCACCCCATTAAGGAGATTACCTATAGCGAAATGCGAGAGCTATCCTATGCCGGCTTCGGGATTTTCCATGAGGAAGCCCTAGAACCTGTCTACCGCAATGACATTCCCGTCATGATTCGCAACACCAACCAGCCGGAAATCGCCGGCACCAAGATTGTCTCCAAGAAGGAGCTAGATCCTCGCTATCCAGTGACCGGGGTCAGCTCGGCAACCGGCTTTACCGCCATCTCCATCAGCAAGTACCTACTCAACCGGGAAATGGGCTTCATGCGCCGCGCCATCCGCTTCTTCGAGGAAGCCGGCGTGCCAGTCGAACACGTGCCTTCAGGCATCGACAGCATCTCCCTGGTTATTCGCTCGGCTAATATCCAATCGTCCGAGCATTTGGCAGGCATCCTAGAGACCATTCAGGACAAGCTCAACCCAGACTCCATCCAAGTGGAAGACGACCTCTGCATCTTCGCCATCGTCGGGGAAGCCATGCGGGAAAATGTCGGGGTGGCAGCCGCAGCCAGCCGGACTTTCGCTGATAACCACATTAACATCCGCATGATCAGCCAAGGCGCATCTGAAATCAGCATGCTCTTCATGATCAAGGCCGAAGACGAAGACATCGCCCTCCAAGGCCTCTACCAAGCCTACTTCCCACGCGAAGCCCTAGCTACCCTAGCCGCTGCCGCACAAGGAGAATAAGTCAGATAAATGAGAAAAGTGCAGTTCAGGTCCTGAACTGCACTTTTTGTGTGGATTTGGGTTGATCTTGGCGGCTCGCACACATTTTTGGCGTAAATCAGACTTTTTCTGGCCTAAAGTCCCGAGCTAGTGGTCCACTCGAAAGAGTGGACCACTGGCTCCCCATATTTCGGCGCAAACCGCACTTTTCCGGCCTAAATGCTCGAGCTAGTGGTCCACTCGACAAAGTGGACCACTGGCTCCCCATATTTCGGCGCAAACCGCTCTTTTCTGGCCTAAATGCCAGAGCTAGTGGTCCACTCGATAGAGTGGGCCACTGGCTCCCCATATTTCGGCACAAACCGCTCTTTTCTGGCCTAAATGCCAGAGCTAGTGGTCCACTCGACGGAGTGGTCCACTAGCTCCCCATATTTCGGCGCAAACCGTCCTTTTCCGATTAAGTCCCTATAATTGTGTAA
>NZ_KV822214.1:75350-122204 GCF_001815865.1 Abiotrophia sp. HMSC24B09 | reverse complement strand
TGTCGTAGGTTCGAGCCCTACTTGCGGAGTAAAATTTTATATTGCCGCTTTAGCTCAGCAGGTAGAGCGCATCCATGGTAAGGATGAGGTCGCCGGTTCAAGCCCGGCAAGTGGCTTATCAAGAAGTATCTGACGATACTTCTTTTTTATTTGCCCGATATATCATATATGATATATTCGGCAATAGAAAAAGAGCCATCTCTTGCGAGACAGCTCTAAGCGAAAGTCTTATTTTTCTTTCTTCAATTCGTTTAAGATGTCTTGTAATAAGTCTTTCTCGCTTGGACCTGCAGGTGGCGCAGGCGGGTTGATCAAGTCTTTGCCTTGAGCCTTCCCTAAAGCCTTTAAAGTCATGAATAACAAGAAACCAATGATAACGAAGTTAATAACAGCTTGTAAGAAGTTACCTACACCTAGGTAAGTATTCCCAATGCGTAATGAGATGCCAGAAACGGTAGCTTGACCAGTTACAGCAACAATAATTGGCATGAAGATATCATTTACTAAGCTAGTTACGATGCTTGAGAAGGCACCCCCCAAGATCACAGCAACTGCTAAAGTTACGATATTGTCTTTGGCAATAAAGCCACGGAATTCTTCAAAGATTTTTTTCATTCGAAATTCCCCTCCTTTCATCTACTAATCATAACATGTTTAGACTAATTTGTGTAGTGATAAAGGGATAATTTTTAGACTTTTTTAATGTAAGAGTCAATGGGATAAAGGCTTTGATCCAAGTCACTATGGCCTTGGCTGACATGCTTGACCCACTGATAACCAAGAAAAGGGCCGCTCGTTAAGCCAGAGGAGCCTAGGCCACTGACAGCCCAAACAGATTCAAGTTCTGGGACTGGGCCTACTAAAACAGCATAATCTGGCGTATAGGCACGTATGCCTACTTTAACCCTATGATAAGCCACTTGGTCCGATAAGAAAGGCAGGAGACTGCTAGCACGTTCTTGAAGTTCAGCCAATCGCTGGTCTTCAACGGTCAAATCATAGCCCCGATCATTCTCATGCGTCGCGCCAATGACGAGCTCGCCATTTTGGAAAGGAATGATATCAAATTTACCGGGAGGCATGACAACTGGCCAAGCATTTCCCTCCCATTCAGGTTGGTAGATGCTAAAGAGTTGTCCTTTTTGCGGGCTAATGGCAACATCGTAGCCAAGAGGCTCTAAAATGTGTGGTAACCAAGCACCGCAGGCCAACAGAATAGCATCATAGGGCTTTGTTTCCTTCTCTGGTCCTATGACGCTAACATGCTGATCACAATCAGCCATAAGCTTGGCTTGTCCATGAATCAACTTACCACCTAGTTTTGGAATCAAACTATGAAGTTCTTGAATCAAGGCCGCACCATCCAGTCGCGCCCCACCAGAGACAAAACTTGCTGGATAAGGGGTCTCTAGGAGTGGAAATTTATCCATGGCCTCTTGAGCGGACAAACTGGTAACCTCTCCAATAGAAGGTGAAGCGGGTCGGCGTTCTTGTGCTCGTTCCTGGTCACGTCTTAGAGAGCTTTCATCTTTACGTACTAGTAAAGCGCCAACCTCTTGGAAGATTGGATCGGTATTTAAGCCATCTTCAGTCAAATCCGCCATGAATCGCCGATAAAACTCAGCCCCTTGAGAAACCAGATAATACCAAGGTTTGTTACGGCGTAAAGTGAACCAGGGGCAGATAATGCCTGCGGCCGCCTTGGTTGCTTGGCCGGTGCCATCTTCATAAAGGGTGACAGTGTGACCTTCTTTGAGGGCATAATAGGCCGCTGTCGCGCCGACTATCCCGCCCCCAATAATTGCAAGATTCTTCTTCATCTTAGTGCCTCCTTCAATTGGCTAATGGTAAAGGCTGAGGAATTACCTCAGCCAGTCTACCTGTCTATTTAGGATTGTGGAAATAGTTTTCTTTCTTCATGTCTTGAAAGACAACGTGAATGCGTTCGGTAGGCGCCCCACTATGTTTGGACACGACCTCAATAATTTCTTTGGCCATGGCTTCTTTGGCTTGAGGGCTACGACCTTCTAATAGTTCAACGTGGATAAATGGCATAAAAGCTCCTCCTTAAGATTATTTAGTCTTTTCTTGGGTAAAGGCTTGAATTCGATTCATGGCTTCTGCCAATTTTTCTAGGCTGGCAGCATAGCTGAGACGGAAGTAACCTGATCCGCCAGGTCCAAAAGACTGGCCAGGGACTGCCCCCACCTTAGCTTCTTGAGCCAAAGCCAGACAGAAGGCGAAGTCATCACCTTGGAACCAGTCAGGTACTTTGACGAAGAGGTAAAAGGCGCCTTCAGGAAGTAAGGTTTGGTAGCCAATCTCGCGGAAACGGCCAATCAGGAATTGGCGGCGTTGGTCATAGGCTTGACGCATCTCATGAATACTATCATCACCTGAGTGATAGGCAGCAATAGACCCATATTGTGAGACGGAAGGTGGTGTATTGACAGTTGCTTGATGGACCTTGAAGATTTGGCTCAGATAGTCCTTAGGTCCAGCGATAAAGCAAGAACGCCAACCAGTCATGGCATAGAATTTAGAGGTCCCGTTAATTAGGATGGTACGCTCAGGAGCCAGTTCCGCCATGGAAACATGTTTATCAGAATAGGTAAGTTCGCTATAAATTTCATCAGAAACAATCATGAGGTCATATTGGCGGGCTACATTGGCTAGAGCCCCCAACTCCTCTCGACTATAGGTAACGCCGGTAGGGTTGCAAGGATGGTTCAAGAGCAGAATCTTAATCTCAGGATGGCTTTCTAACTGAGCCTTGAGTTCTTCTGCTTCTAACTTAAAGTTACTATGGCTGACATCGTGACGCACGAGTTCTGCCCCAGCAAGACGAACTTGCGTTTCGTAGATAACATAGTTAGGTGCAGGTACAATGACTTTTTGGCCAGGGTTAAGCAAGCCAACCAGACTGGCAAATAAAGCTTCAGTCGCGCCCACGGTTACGATGATTTCTTCTTCAGGACTATAGTGGAGTTCATAGTGACGCTCTAGAAACTCGCTGATAGCTTGGCGCAAGTCTAAGAGGCCACGCGAATGAGTATAGCCGTTCAGGTCTTTGCGGATAGCCTCAATGGCGGCTTCCTTAATGAAATCGGGTGTTGGAAAGTCTGGCTCCCCGATGGTGAGGGGGATTAAGCCTTCGATTTTGCTGATTTGATCGTTAAAACTACGGATAGGGCTCGGCTTAATGGCGAGCAGGCCTTGGTTGACTTGTGGCGTTGACATCTGATGAGCACTTCCCTTTCTTCCTTAACTTCTATCTATTAGTTTATCATACATAGACCGACATAATCTAGAGCATGGTGGAAAAAGTCCATGTAAAAATGAGAAGAACTCACCTCTTCATCAGAATTTTATCATAAAAGGCTTGACTTTTAGCGGGAATCTGGGTATAGTAGAGGCATATCTGAAATATCGTTGAACAGAAGAGTAGTAAAACTAGCGATTCAAGAGAGGTACCGGCAGGTGAAAGGTACTATCGAATAGGTTATGAAGATGGTCTGGGAGATAAATACGCCGATAGGTAGGTGTGTTCGGGTCATTCCCCCGTTACCAGGAATACCAGTTACGCTGTAAGGCCAGCTGGGTAGAGGGAAGCTTAGGCTTCTGAATAAAAGGTGGTAACACGATCACATCGTCCTTTTACTAACACGAGTTAGTAGAGAGGGCTATTTTTTTTAAGATAAGATAATGCGATGAAATAGTAAGTAAGGTCGCCTCGCCTTCACAGAGAGCTTCGGGTGGTGGAACGAAGCAAGGCAACGACATGAAAATGGCTATGGAGCGAAGATTTTGAATGGCTTAAGCTGATTCAAGTCTCGGTGCGACCGTTAAAAGCAAAGAGTATCAAATCTGGATACTCGCTAAGGGGCAATATGTGAGTATTGCCTGAACAAGAGGTGGTAACGCGTCATGACGCCCTCAAGGTAGGCTCTAGGCCGCCTTGGGGGCTTTTTCTAACCCACCCACGAGCCTTGAAATAAGGAGGAATTATAGGTGATAGAATTAAAGAATATCTCTGTCACATTTAGACAGAAGGACCGCCAGGTCCAAGCAGTCAAAGACGTTGATTTGACAATCGAAGAAGGCGATATTTACGGAATCGTCGGCTACTCTGGTGCCGGGAAATCCACCCTGGTCCGGGTCATCAACCTCTTGCAACGCCCAACAGGCGGGCAAGTGACCGTTGGTAAGGTAGCACTTCAGGGTTTGTCCGGTCGACGTTTGCGTGAGGAACGTAAGAAAATCGGCATGATTTTCCAACACTTCAACCTCATGCACAGTCGGACAGTCTTCAATAACGTGGCTTTCCCACTCCAGTATGATGGTGACAATTTCCGCCAGTTTGGCCAGCATGTCGGTCATGCCTTGGCCTTTTGGAAATGGTCTGGAAAGGCCGGCGAGAAGTTGACCGCACCGTTCAAGTTCTGGTCTCAAGTTCGCAAGGAACGTCGGCAAAAAGTTCTAGACTTACTTGAACTAGTAGGGATTGCTGACAAGGCAGAAGCTTATCCAAGCCAATTATCTGGCGGGCAAAAGCAGCGGGTGGCGATTGCGCGGGCCTTAGCTAGCAACCCTAAGATTCTACTCTGTGATGAAGCAACCAGTGCTCTCGACCCCAAAACAACCTTGCAGATTTTAGACTTGCTCAAGGAATTGAACCAAAAGCTAGGTTTGACCATCGTCTTGATTACTCACGAGATGCAAGTAGTCAAGGAAATCTGTAATAAGGTAGCCGTAATGGAAAATGGGGAAGTCATTGAAGCTGGCTCAGTTGTGCCAATCTTCAGCCAACCAGCCCAAGCTCTAACCCGCGACTTCATTCGGACCGCAACCCATGTAGACCAGGCCTTAGCTACCATTCTCAGCCAGCCTAAGTTCTCTCAACTTAAGGATGATGAATGGTTAGTAGAATTGTCCTACTTAGGCGATGAAACCGATGAGCCATTGATTGTGACACTCTATAGTCTCTTCAATGTCACCGCCAACATCTTGCATGGTAATGTCGAGATTATTGATAATACGCCAATCGGGAATTTGATTGTCACCTTGGCAGGGGCAGAAGCCGATAAGGAAGCTGCCGTCGCCTACATCAAAGAACAAGGTGTCAACCTTAAGTTCCTCAAGCGTCCACACAGCGCCAAAGACTATAAGGGAGGTGCAAAAGACTAATGGCAACATGGTTAGCAGAGTTTTTAGATAAGCTTGGCACTTGGAGTAACCAAGCTTGGGCTAGTTTGGAGCCCATCATGCCAAACGTGGCTAAAATTCCTAAGGACTTTTTAGAAGCCACGCAACAAACCCTTTATATGACCTTCTGGACGGCTCTCTGGTCTGGTATCTTCGGGATTTTACTTGGCGTGGTTCTGGTTGTCACCCACGACGGAGGCATTCTGGAAAACCGTTGGTTCTACCGAATTCTAGATCAACTGGTCAATATTTTCCGGTCCATTCCCTTTATTATCTTAGTCGCCCTCTTAGCAACAACTACGCGCTTCTTAGCGGGTACGACAATTGGTTCCAAGGCGGCCTTGGTGCCACTGATTGCAGGGGTTATTCCCTTCTTCGCTCGTCAGGTCGAAAACGCCCTCTTAGAAGTCAATCCTGGGGTTGTGGAAGCCGCTCAAGCCATGGGGACCAGCCCATGGGGCATTATCTTCCGCGTTTATCTCAAAGAAGGTTTGCCAGGTATCGTCCGCGCGTCAGCCCTTACCTTAATCAGCGTGATTGGTTTAACCGCCATGGCAGGTGCTGTCGGTGGTGGTGGTCTAGGGAACCTAGCTATCTCTCGTGGTTATAACCGATTCCAGACAGATGTCACCTTGATGTCGACCATCTTGATTTTAATCTTGGTCTTCATCACTCAATTTATTGCTCGACGCATTGAAAAGCGCGTCACCCACTAATCAACTTACAATTTTAGGAGGAACACTCAATGAAAAAATGGATTAAAACACTTGCTGCAATTATCACCCCAGTTAGCTTAGGGATTAGCGCCCTAGCACCGGTCACTTCTGCACAAGCAGCAGAAAAAGTTAAACTTGGTTTAGTCGGTGACGACACCCGAGTTTGGGACAACGTTAAAGAACGCTTGGCCAAAGACGGCATCGAGCTTGAATATGTTAAGTTCACAGAATACAGCCAACCAAACGCGGCTTTGGCTGACGGCTCAATTGACCTCAACGCTTTCCAACACCAAATTTTCTTGGATAGCTACCTACAAGAGCATAAGGATCAAGAATTAGTTTCTATTGGGAATACCGTTAACGCACCATTAGGGGTTTACTCTAAGAAAATAAAGGATATTAAAGACTTGAAAGAAGGCGACACTGTGGCAATCCCTTCTGACCCAACGAACGGCGGTCGTGCCTTACGCCTCTTGCAAACAGCAGGCTTAATCAAAGTAGACGAAGCAAAAGGTTACAAACCAACGGTTTCTGACATCAAAGAAAACAAGCTTAACCTTAAGATTCAAGAGTTAGATGCTTCCCAAACTGCTCGTGCTTTAGATGACGTGACGGCTTCCATCATTAACTCAGGGGTAGCAGTCGATGCAGGTTACACTCCATCCAAAGATGCCATCTACTTAGAGCCAGTTGATAAAAGCTCAAAACCTTACGTGAACATTATCGTGGCACGTAAGAAAGACGCAGAAAATGCAACGTACAAGAAAATTGTAGAAGCTTACCAAACAGAAGATACTAAGAAGGTTATCGAAGAAGTTTCTAAAGGTTCACTCTTACCAGCTTGGGAAACTTTCGGTACTAAATAAGCCTTGAAATAAAAGGAGGTGGGCCAATGACCCAGGCCTACAAAGATAGAATTCGCGCAGTTGTGGCGGAAAAATTAGCCACTTACCAAGACCATGCCAAGGCCATTTATGAGCGGCCTGAGGTCTGCAACACAGAATACTTTGCTTCTGATTTACTGGCTAAGCAATTACGACAAGAAGGTTTCGAAGTCACCCAGAACATTGCAGGTCATGAGACTGGCTTTGTCGGGGTCTACCGGGCAAGTAAGCCTGGTCCTGTCTTGGCCTTCCTAGCTGAATATGATGCCTTGCCAGGTATTGGCCATGCTTGTGGGCATAACCTCTTCGGTAATTACTCACTTTTAGCAGCCGTAGCACTCAAAGCCGTCATCGATGACCTAGGTGGTGAGATCCGAGTATACGGAACACCTGGAGAAGAAGGTGGAGAGAACGGCTCTGCCAAAGGTTCCTATGTCAAGGCAGGTTTCTTCCAAGATGTCGATGCCGCCCTTTGTGCCCATCCAGCCCACAAATTTGCGCCAACCTTACGGCTCTTGGCTAATGCGCCAGTGGACATTGAATTTTTTGGTCGGGCTTCGCATGCAGCGGGGGCACCGGAAGCGGGCATTAACGCCTTGGAGGCTTTGATTCAAGTTTTCAATTCCATTAATGCTTTACGCTTAAATCTGACCAAGGATGTCAATATTCACGGTATTATCACCAATGGCGGGCAGGCTGCCAATGTCATTCCGGAATATGCGTCAGGTCGCTTCTACCTCAGAGCTGCTGAGCGCAAGACCTTGGAAAGTGTCTACCAAAAGGTAGAAAACATTGTTAAAGGAGCGGCGCTAGCAACGGGATGCGACTACAAGTTTGGTCTCTTCCAGAACTGGGTGGACGATGTGGTACCAACGCCACTCTTCGACCAACTCTTCTTCCAAGAAGTCGCTGACTATGGCATTGATGAGTCCGAAATCGAAAGAAGCGAGCGTAATTCGCTAGGTTCTTCTGATGTCGGCAATGTCTCTCAAGTCGTGCCTACCATTCAACCTACGGTTTCCATTAGTGACAGCCCAATTCCAGGCCATTCCGAGGAGTTTAAAGCCGCAGCAGGTAGCCCTAAGGGTTATGCTTCCATAGCGGTGGCAGCCAACTTGTTGGCTAATACGGCCTTAGCGCTACTATTGGATCCGGAAAAACTAGCGGCCATTAAGGCCCAGCATCAATCATTGACACAAACAAATAATAATTAATAAAGGAGTCATGTAATATGAAAAAGTTTGTTAAAAAATTAGGGGCTTTAGCCCTCGCAGCAGGTTTAGTGTTTGGGGCTAGCTTCCCAACTGCACAAGCGGCCAAAGAATTTGAAGGCCAAAAAGTAAAGGTTGGGGTTGTCGGTGAAGCTGACAAGGAACTCTGGCAAGCTGTAGCAGAAAAAGCGAAAAAAGATGAAGGTATCGAAATCGAAATTACCAACTTCTCAGATTACAACTTACCAAACGCAGCAGTAGAAGACGGTTCATTAGACCTCAACGCTTTCCAACACATTATCTTCTTGGAAGAATGGAACAAGGCTAACAAGGGGAAAGTTGTAAATATTGGCTTCACTTACGTAGAACCTCAAGGTATTTACTCTGAAAAAGTAAAATCTTTGGATGAGTTAAAAGCTAAAGATGGGGCAAAAATCGCTATTCCTAACGATGTGACCAACCAAGGTCGTGCCCTCTTGACCTTAGAATTAGCAGGTTTGATTGAAGTAGATGATGCTAAAGGTATTTTAGCTAGCGTTAGCGACGTAACCAAGAACGAAAAGAACATCAAGTTCGAAGAAGTGGACGCTTCTCAAACAGCACGCAGCTTGAAAGACGTGGATGCAGCGGTTATCAACGGGAACTACGCAGCAGATGCTAATTTAACCGTCAAAGACGCTCTCTTCGTTGATGCGACTGACAAAGCAAAACTGAAAGATGAGTACAAGAACATCATCGCCGTTAAAGAGTCTGAAAAAGACAACAAACTCTACAAGAAAGTCGTAGAAATCTTCCAATCAGACGAAATTGCTAAGAAGATTGAAGAATTAAGCAAGAATTCTAAGATCCCAATGTGGTAATCTAAATGATTAAAAAATCCCGCATCTTATGATGCGGGATTTTACTTTAGTCGAGGTCATCAGCAAATTGTTGACTAGAAAAATGAACCTCTTGGCTGAAGAGGGTACGGATTTGACCGTGAGGGTCTTGAACCAAGAGGTGGCCCTGGTCGGTGATTCCTTGAATGATACCTGTATATTCTTGTCCTGCTTGCTGGTAGCTGACTTGTCGCCCGACGCCCAGTAGGTGTTCTTCGTAGTGTGCTAGGTAGGTTTTGTCAGAGAGGGTACGGATATAATAAGCCAACTGCTTAAGGAAGTCGTGGATGACTTGGTTGGGATTGAAGTCGGCCGGCATTTCTTGTCCAAAGAGGGTTCCTGCAACAGACTGAGTTGAGGCTTCCGCTTGACTGAAGTCGCCACTTAAGTTGAGGCCGATACCAATAATGATCGAGGATAGGCTACGACTTTCAATATCGGTCGTCGCTTCTGTCAGGATTCCGCCAATTTTACGACCACGACAGAAGAGGTCATTAACCCATTTGATACGCAGCCTTTGTCCACTGGCTGCTTCCAGAGCGGCAACCATGGCACTGGCAGCTAGCAGGGTGTATTGGGGTACTTCTTCTAAATCTGTTACTTGGGGTTGGAAGACGACAGATAGATAGAGACCTGAGGCAATATCGGAATGGAAATGGCGACCTGAGCGGCCTCGTCCTTGGGTTTGTTTACGGGCGATGAAGAGGCCAGCTTGGCCAGGTGATTGTATGGCGAATTGTTTGGCTAGGTCATTGGTTGAGGTGACACTATCATAGAGGGCCACATGTAGCGATTCAAAAGGGGCATCCAAGTCGCGCTTGATTTGTTGGGCATCTAGGGTATGACTGACTTTCTCTAGCAGATAGCCCTTCTTGCTTAGACTAGCAATTTGATAGCCTTGTTGGCGTAAGCTCTCCACAGCTTTCCAGACAGCTGTCCGAGACAAGCCTAATTGATCCGCCAAGGCTTGGCCAGAAATGGGCTGACCATCTTGTTCTAGTAAAACTGCCAAAATTTCATCTTGTGTCGACATCATGTGACCTCCTCATCTTCGATAATCTAAGTCTAGCAAATGTCTGGTCCGGGGTCAATTCCTGCCTAGCTAGTTGAAAATAGAGCTAGCTAGACCTATAATGAATTTGAGAGGGGAAGGCGAGCAAGTCATGCTTCCCATTATGAAGGATAAAATAAGGAGAGTCTTTTCCATGAATCTTATGAAGAAGCTAGTGCCCCTGTTAGGTGGGCGACATCAACTGGGATTGCCAGGAATTCGCCACTATCTAGCTTGGCGCTACCCTCAGGTCAATTCGGATTTACGCTTTCGAGGGTGGATGACGGATATCTTAGTTGACTTCAAAAAGCCAGAGGACTTAAAGGCTTATAATCAGACAGGCCTTACGACCTTCCGAGTGCCCTTGCCTCAGGATCCGGACCTCGTCATCGAAGAAGTGAAGATTCCCAGTAGTCAGAATCCTAATTTAAGTGCCCTTATCTATCGCTCTAAGAAGAAACAAGCTCAAGCCACGGGATTATTGTGGCTTCATGGAGGTGGCTACGCCCTGGGGCACCCACGCTTGGAATTACCCTTCATCCGGCAATTTGTGCTAGAGACCAATACGGTGGTCGTAGCTCCTGATTATAGGCTGTCCGCTCAGGAGCCCTATCCGGCAGCCTTAGAAGATGCCTACGCTAGCCTAGTTTGGCTCAAGGAAGAAGCGGCCGACTTAGGCGTCAATCCTGACCAACTCTTTGTGGGAGGACCTAGTGCTGGTGGTGGTCTTACCATTGCTACGGTTCTCTATGCTAGAGACCAAAATCAGGTGCAGGTGGCTTTTCATATGCCTATTTATCCAATGATTGATGACTGTCTATCGACAGAATCGATGAAGGGCAATCGGGAAATGATTTGGAACGAAATCAAAAATAGAGCGGGCTGGCAGCTCTATCTAGGAGACCTCTATGGATCTGAGGAGGTGCCCATCTACGCGGCACCCTATCGGGCATTAGACTTAAGGGGTATGCCACCTGCCTATACACATGTGGGAGATTTAGATCCCTTCTTGGATGAAACCCTCGACTATATGAAGCGACTGCAAGCTGCGGGTGTAGCGGCCAAGTACCGCGTCTATCCGGGTGCCTATCATGGCTATGAGGCTTTCGATTGCGCCTTGACGCGTCAGACTATGGCAGATTGGTTAGCAGCTTACAAGGAAGCTGTCACTCAGTATTTTGCCCCACAAAAAGAGTCATAAGCACAAAAATCCCCGTCTGTCATCAGATAGACGGGGATTTTTATCGTTTAGCTGCGCCATACGCTTTCTAAGATCATGGTTTGTTCGCGGTCTGGACCTACAGACAAGGTGGCGATTTTAGCCCCCACTAATTCGCTAATACGACGGACATAGTTTTGGGCATTCAAAGGTAGGTCTTCCAAACGACGACAAGAAGTAATGTCTTCAGTCCAACCTGGTAATTCTTCATAGACAGGTGTGCAAGATTTGAGCAACTTGAGGCTAGCTGGATAGTACTCAATCACTTGACCATCTGGTGTCTTATAAGCAGTACAAATCTTAATGGTCTCTAAGCCAGTCAGAACGTCGATGGAGTTAAGGGAGAGATTGGTAATGCCTGATACTCGGCGAGAATGACGCATGACAACAGAGTCAAACCAACCCACCCGGCGAGGGCGACCAGTAGTTGTCCCGTATTCACGGCCAACTTCGCGAATTTGGTGACCAATTTCATCGAAGAGTTCAGTAGGGAATGGGCCATCGCCGACACGAGAGGTATAGGCCTTGCAGACGCCGACAACACGATTGATGCGAGTTGGGCCAACCCCACTTCCGATGGTGACCCCACCAGAGACGGGGTTAGAGGAAGTAACGAAAGGATAGGTCCCTTGGTCGATGTCCAACATGACCCCTTGAGCTCCTTCGAAGAGGACGCGCTTGCCTTGATCCAAGGCATCGTTCAAGATAACGGAGGTATCAGTCACGTATTGTTTAATTTCTTGACCGTATTGATAGTACTCTTCAAAAATATCTTCAAAACGTAGGGGATCTGCGCCATAGACGCGTTCAATAAAGAGGTTCTTCTCTGCCAAGTTAGTCCGTAGGCGTTCTTCAAATATTTCACGGTCTAATAAGTCGGCAATCCGAATCCCAACCCGAGCAGATTTATCCATATAGGCTGGGCCAATCCCTTTGTTAGTAGTCCCAATCTTGTTATCGCCTTTAGAGGCTTCTTGGAGCTTGTCCAAGACAATATGGTAAGGCAAGATAACATGGGCACGTGAGGAGATACGAAGATTATCGGTTGAGACACCTTCGCCATGTAGGTAGGCAAGTTCTTCTACGATAGACTTAGGGTTAACGACGACGCCATTGCCAATGACGCTGATTTTGTCAGGGGAGAAAATCCCGGAAGGAATGAGGTGTAACTTGAAGGTCTTGCCGCCAAACTGAATGGTGTGACCGGCATTGTCGCCACCTTGGTAGCGTGCGATGACTTCGGCATTCTCGCTTAGGAAGTCGGTAATTTTCCCTTTACCTTCATCGCCCCATTGAGTGCCTACAACAACAACTGATGACATAAACATACCCCTTTACTGATTGAGATTGGTTTGGAAATATGGTTCGACATGGACATCGACATCATACACATTATAATTATACGCTAAAATCTGTTCGATTTCCTCTGTTATGTGATGAGATTGAATAACTGAAAGATGACCATCAATTAAAACGGTGATATCCACGTGGACATACTGGCCACAGAGACGAGCGCGAATCTGCGGCACAGCACGGATTTGAGGGTGTTTGAGGACGATTGCGCGATAGGCTTCTAGTTCCTCTTGGTCAAAACCATCTGATAATTCAAAGGTCGAATCTTTGAAAATAGTATAGGCGGTGTGGAGGATAATGCCACCAATTACAAGAGCCGTCAGGATATCCAGCCAGGCTAGTCCTAGGCTAGAAGCGGCAATGGCCACCATGGTGGCAAGTGTCGTTAAGAAGTCACTGAAGAGGTCCTTGGCACTGGCCTTGAGCCCCATGCTCTGAGTTTGCTGGGCTAAATGATGGATGTAGCGCTGGGTGACGAGCAAAATGACGCTGGCAGCAAGCCCCACCCAAAGAGCTTGGAGGTCGGGTGTCGGATAATCCTGGGCTATAAAGCGTTCTGCTGAAGATTTGATGACTTCTAGGCCGACCGTAAACATGATGAGGGAGGTGGCGAAGCTGGCCAAGGGTTCAAATTTGGAGTGACCAAAATAATGATCTTCATCTGCTGGTTTGCGGGCAATTCGAAGGCCAATAAAAATCAAAATCGATGAGATGATGTCCGTTAAGTTGTTAAGACCATCGGCTCTGAGGGAGGCCGAATGGAAGAAATAAGCAGCGCCTAACTTGAGGCTCGAAATAATCAGGTAGACTATTATACCGACTAGGGCCCCGCGGGCCGCCGTCTTGAGTTGCTGGTTTTGTCTGTCGCTAGTTTGCATAGAATTTTCCTCCGCGAGATAATGCCAAAAAATCAGGAGCCTTAGCTCCTGAAATGATGCTTATTTGGATAAGGCCCAATAGTTGACCCCTTCTTCCATCATGGTTTGTGCTGGAATAGCCTTGATGCTGAACATTTTGCTTGGATCATCATTAGGGTCGTTGACATAGACTTGGCCATCTTGGTAGCCACGAATGACAAGGATGTGGCCAGTTTCGGTGAAGAGGCCTGGTTTAACCGTTGCGACAATGGCTTGCCCTTGGTTGACAGCCTGCATTGCTTCTTCAAAGTTATTACCAAAATTGGTGAACTGATAATTGAAGGATTGAGCGAAGTCATAGAAAATATTCCAAGAAGTTCCTTGGTTGTGGACATAGTAATGGTCCTTGCTCCAATCCAGAATGGTCTGCGGTGTCACCGTAGCTTGCGGATTATAGTAGGCATGAATCATAGCCAAGGATAGGATAGCACAGCCATTCTCACCTAATTGGCGAGTAGTATCTGTCCCGTATTGGAGGGTCCGCCATTTAGGGTCTTTCTGCAGATAGAGCGGAATGTCCAGTTGTTTGACGTTCTGCAACTGGCTAACTTCGGCTGGTTTTTGCGGCAGGAAGAGATAGCCTAGCTCGCTGATATTTTGGCGGTGCTTGTTGATGGCAGCCACGATGTCAGACTGGGCATTAAGTAAGTCGTTCTGATAGTCTTGGTTTTGGATATCTTGCAAGACTTCAGAGAGCTCGTCCTTGGATAGGCTGTGAACTAGGGAATCATCCGATAGTTGCAGTGGAACCGTGTTGAAAGGCGCCGATTCTGACTCACTAGATGACTCAGGTGTGCTAGAGGTAGAGGTCACTTCACTACTTGGGACCTGAGCAATATGTTCTTGGCCAGCCACTTGGTTATTCAATTTTGATGCCTGATGCGTATTTTCCTTAAGGAAAACGACAATCGCCGTCCCGCAAATCAAGAGCAAGAAGAAGGTAACAACGGCAATCGTATTTTTACGACGTTTGCGCATAGGGCCAGCTCCTTTGGTTTAGTAAATCAATCATAAGAGAAGTATAACAGAGAAATATATGATAAATATGAATTTTCTGGCAAGAAATCAAAGAATTTCTCTGATACAATCCTTAGTTATTGTATCAAAACCTGGAACATAAAGCACCTAATCTGGTTGCCTGTTACAGAGACTTAATAAAGAGAGGCTGGGTGTTACACCAGCCTCTAACTTGTTGATTAATAGTTTTTGAAGTATTGTTCTAGTTCCCATTGGGTGACTTGCTTTTGATAAGCGAAGTATTCGGCAGTCTTCTCAGCGATAAAGTTCTGTGCGATGTGGTCACCCAAGGCTTCCAAAATGACAGGTTCTTTCTTGAGCTCTTTGAGGGCTGCACGCAAGGAACCTGGTAGGTCTTCTACCCCTTCAGTGAGACGCTCTTCGCGGGTCATGGTGTAGATATTACGGTCAACAGCAGAAGGTGGCATAATCTTATCTTCGATCCCCTTGAGGCCGGCTGCCAAGAGGACAGACAGAGCCAAGTAAGGGTTAGCCGCTGGGTCTACACTCCGCGCTTCAATCCGAGTAGAGTTACCTCGAGCTGCCGGAATCCGGATAAGCGGTGAACGGTTTTGACCAGACCAAGCTACGTAGACAGGGGCCTCGTAGCCAGGTACCAGCCGCTTGTAGGAGTTAACGAGTGGGTTACAGATAGCCGTGTAGGCACGAGCATACTTGAGCAAGCCACCGATAAAGTAGAGGGCGGTTTGGGAGAGTTGGTCTTCTGTGTCAGGATCGTAGAAGGCATTACCTGATTCGTTAAAGAGGGACATGTTACAGTGCATCCCGCTCCCGGCAATGCCGAAGATTGGCTTAGGCATGAAGGTCGCGTGCAAGTTGTGGCGACGGGCCACGGATTTAACAATGAGTTTGAAGGTTTGGATATTGTCAGCTGACCGAAGGGCATCTGCATATTTCCAGTCGATTTCGTGCTGGCCAGGGCCTACCTCATGGTGGCTGGCCTCAATTTCAAAGCCAAGAGCTTCTAGTTCCAAGACAATATCACGACGGCAGTTTTCGGCCAAGTCGTTAGGCGCCAAGTCAAAGTAGCCACCGTTGTCGTTGAGTTGCATGGTTGGTTGGCCTTTTTCATCTAACTTGAAGAGGAAGAATTCTGGCTCTGGCCCAATGTTGAAGGATGTGAAGCCAAGGTTTTCCATGCGTTTGAGAATGCGCTTGAGGTTGCTACGAGGGTCACCTTGGAAAGGCAGACCATCCACGCTGTTGACGTCACAGATTAAGCGGGCAATCTTGGTGTCGCCAGCGCCTTCCTTCCAGTTGAAGACTAGCCAAGTGTTGTAGTCAGGTACTAAGTACATGTCGCTCTCTTCAATCCGGACGAAGCCTTCAATTGAAGAACCGTCGAACATCATTTTGTTGTCTAAGGCTTTCTCTAGTTGGGAGACAGGGACTTCGACGTTTTTGATGGTCCCGGTAATATCGGTGAACATGAGCCGAACATAGCGGACATTGCGTTCCTTGGCGTCTAGTAAGATACTTTCTTTGGTCCATTGAGTGGTTGGCATGGAAATCCTCCTTTTGATAGTAGGCTAGTCAGTCTAGCCAGACTTAGCGAAATCGACCTTGGATGTCTAACTCATCCCATAAAATCCGACGGACATCTTGGTCAGTCAGGGGCTGACTGGTAGTAGGTTGCCCCATATGAGGGCGCTCGGCTTCTGACTCGAAGCGGCGTTTGATGCCCTTCAGGGTCATGCCTTCCTCGAGCAGATCACTAATTTCCAAGAGCCGATCTACATCGTTGAGGGAGTAGAGACGGCGGTTGGTCGAGCTTCTGCCGGGCACTACCAGACCGAAATCTTCGTAATGCCGAATTTGCCGGGCAGTCAAGCCTGTTAGGGTCATGACGGTCCCGATGGGAAATACGGCGAGAGATTTGCGGAATTCTTTGGCTGCCATAGTTGTCACCTTCTTTTATTGTTTATGATTATAGGGAAAGTCAAATAAGGGGTCAACTGCTTCCTGACCTCTTATGTTAGATAATATGACAAACGTTCGGATTCTGCAAGCCAAAGCCCTAATAAGCTTTTAGACCAAAGAAAAAAACTCGCCAAGTTGGACTACTTAGCGAGCGAAGATTAAGCGGATGGTAGCAAGGTGCAGAAATAGCCTAGAGCCAAGAAATCGGCACTACCGCCGGGGCTGAGGTTGCCTTCTATGAGGACCTGGTCATAGGCCATGAGCCGCTCTTCGAGTTGGGTCAAGGATAAGTCAGGTAGCTGGTCTAAGAGTCGATTCATTTCGTCTTGGATTTGGGCCAAGGCTGACAAACCACCCCGGTGGAGGAGGTTGCCATCTTGGACCGTGGCCATTAAATAGACCAGAGCCTGTAACCAAAGCTGGCGCTGATCCAGGTCTTGACGCTGATAGACAAAGGGTAGCAAGCCTTGGCGTAAGACCGGATAGCCTGCTGCTGCTTCGCCCCGGACCCCGGTGATGCCATGTTCCAAGTAAAGTCGTTCACCATAAGAGAGGGAGGTTTTTTGGGCCAAATGGGCAAAATCTTGAGTCACGAGATGCTGGGTCATGGCCTTAATCAAAGACCAGCTAGCTTCCAGGTCGCCCCGGCAGGCGCCCAAGGCACCTAATAAGAGGGCGAAGGAAAAATTGGCCCCCTTGTGGGTGTTGACACCAGCGGTCGCAGCTAACATGGCGGCTTCGGCGTCTTGCCCTAGCTGGCGTAGGGCTTGGAAGAGCTGATCAGGCGCCCCCGCATGTGTTTGGCCTAACTGGACATAGCCCTTAAAATAAGGCCGTAAGGCTTCGATACTAGCAGCGAAGGTTTGGGGCGTCATATCCTGGTGGGCGCCATTGGACCAGGGATCCACCAGGCCAGGTTTAGGCGCCAGTTGAACTTCAAAAGTCAGGGCCTGGCAGGCTAGGTCTGCCAGATAATCAGAAGAGAGCGTCTTATTAGTCAATGTGGAGTTTCTCCATTTGCTTGAGGATGAAGCGCAAGGACCGATCCAGATGTTCGTGGGTAATGAGGGTAATCTGATCAATGTCGTGGTTGCACATGCCGCGGTATATCAGCCAGTGTTCCTCTAGGGCTGCGCTTCGGCGTTGGGAGGAGCGAATGGACAAGTCGCGGAAATAAATGACATAGGTCCGCAGCTCAGAGACGATATCCCGCAAACGGGTCATCTGGCTCTTGGCATAGATGAAGTCATTGAATTTGGTGAAGTTAGCCAGGACCTCATCCACGCGGTTGGCTTGGTTGAGTTGCTCGCACTCTTCTAGGATAGCTTGAAGTTCTTGGAAGTCTTCGGGTGTCATCAAGGTCATAGCCTTAATGGTAGCTAAGGTGTCTAGGGCCTTGCGGATATCGTAGATTTCTAGGGCGTCCTTGATGCTAATGCCTTTGACAATAATGCCAATCTTAGGAATATGCTCCACTAAGAGTTCCTTGGTCAATTCTGTTAGGGCATAGCGGATGGGTGTCCGACTAATGTTAAGGGCTGTAGAGAATTCCTTCTCATTGATCCGCGTACCAGCCGGGATTTGCCCCAGGATAATCGTCTTACGAAAGGCTTCGTAGAGCGAGATTTTGAGGGGTTTATTCTGAGTAATATCTAAGTTGCGTTTGACCGCCTCGATAATCGCAGACATAGGGATTCTCCTTTTCTTTTTGATGTCATTAGGTCCATTATACCTAAAAATAGGGACTTTAGCCAAGCCAAGGCCTTGTTAGGACCCTCAGGATTTAGCGTGGCGGACAAAATATTGGATAGCTTGACTGACGAATGCTGCTAAATCGGGAGCAAAGCGATTGAGATTGTGGCGAAAATCAGGATTGTTTTGATAGTTTTGCCCAATGTAGCCAAAGACGGTCAGGGAGCAGTCAAAGGCATAGGTATTGAGGAGATGGTAGAGTTCTTGACATAAGCTTTGGACAGGCTCCGACTCGATTGAAAGTCCGGCCTCAAAATGCTGAGCCCATTGGCGAAAGACTGCATTGAATTTCTCGGCGACCTCTATTTTCTGCCCCTCTTGGCGTTTTTCAGCCTCAATCATGACGTCTAGGCCGTAATCTTGTCGCGCTTGGCTGACATAGGGCAGCATATCTGGATAGCTAAAACCGCGAAATTGCGCTTGTGGTGATAGGGACTGGCCTGCTTTTTTAGCTTGGATGCTAGCCGTTAAGGTTTCAATTAAGGTGTCTAAACGTTGGCGCTCTGATTGCAGTTGAGTCAGCTGTTGCTCCAGAAGTTGGAGGAAATTAGTGCTATTGGCCTCTAGCAACTTGCCAATGTCCTCTAGTGAAAGACCTAAGTATTTATAGTAGAGGATGAGCTGGAGACGCTCCAAATCTTCTTCTTGGTAATAGCGGTAGCCATTGGCCTCTTTCTTAGCTGGTAAGAGGCCAATAGCATCATAGTGGTGGAGTGTACGAGGGGAAACTCCAGCTAGTTGGGCAGCTTCTTTGACCCGATAAATCATGCCTGCTCCTCCTTTTTAGTAAAATCTAGTATTTAGTATAACATAGGGCTTGACCCTAACGTAAGGTTAAGGTGTAGACTAATAGAGAAAAAGGAGGAATTAGGATGAACTTAAACATCATTCGTACAGATCAAGTCTATCGACAAGTCTTGACCTTATCCCCAGAGCAGGGCGAAGCCTTATTCAGGAAGGAAGTTTTAGCGCCTTTCCGGGGGAAATTTGCCCGCCAGGGTTTAAGTATAGAAGCTGGACAGGGGGCGGATGCCCTGCAGATTTTGAGCTTGGCCAATTTAACACCCTTTAACTTAAGGCCTGAGCATAGCGCTGATATTGAAGCACTAGACGATTCAGTTTATCAGGGGCTCGAAAAAGCTTTCCATCTGGCCATTGACAGTTTCGAGCAGGCAGGAATCCATCCGCCATGTAAAGAATATGTCTTAGCGATCTTGCTAGGCAAGGCGGAGAGTCCTGTTATGCGCCTCAATGATAATTATCTGGGTGAAGGTGGGATTCCGGGCTACATCTTCTTGTCCTTGGTACCAAGCCAAGAGACCTTGCGACGTTTGCCAGCGGCCTTGGCCCATGAATGTAACCATAATGTGCGCTACCAATTTGTGGATTGGCAACAAGGAGCTCTGAAGGAGCTTATGGTGGCAGAAGGCTTGGCTGAGAATTTCGTGTTAAAACTCTATGGTCCCGACTATCTAGGTCCTTGGGTGACCAAGACCGATTTGACGACCTTAGACAGTCTTATCAAGCCCAAAATCAAGGCTAATCTTGATATCTCTAACCTCTATGGGGCCGCTCCTTATCTCTACGGGGATGAATTGACCCAAGTGCAAGGGGGGCGCCCTGTCGGTCTGCCCTATGCAGCAGGCTATAGCTGCGGCTATCACTTGGTGCGCTACTACCTTAAGAAGACGGGTGTGAGCATTGAAGAAGCTAGCTTGAAGACAGCTGATGAGATCTTAGCTCAGGTACCAGAATTCTGGGAGCAGCCAACTTCCCAACTCTAGCCAAGTAATCTTGCTAGCCTATCTATCAATCTATCTATTGATAGATAGGGTCTGAGTTAGAGAATTTACGTGCATAAGTTAGCACAAGTTGAATAGGGACACAAAAAAGAGAGCTAGGACTTAGTCCTAGCTCTTTTTGTCTTAAGTATTATTGTGCTAAGTAGAGTGGCATGTGGCCCATTAAGACGATGGTAACCACGAAGATAACGAAGACCACTGCAGCGTACTTAGCAGATTCACGTTGCCATTCGCCCATGTCCAAGCCAGTTAAGCGGAGCAAGAGGTAGATGAAGGCAACCAGTGGGCTCAAGAGGTGGAAGGCTTGCCCCATGAGAGAAGCCAAGGCCATTTGCATATCGGTGAAGCCATATTGACGACCGATTTCTGCGAATGGAATCAGCACCCCGTAGTAGAAACCATCGTTGGTTAAGAAGAAGGTCCCTGGTACGGAGATGAGGGCAATAATCAAGCTCCAGAAGCCTGCTAATTGTTGTGGAATAATATGGACGATGCTGTCGGTCAAGGCCTTGGCCATACCTGTCCCTTGGAAGAGACCCATGAAGACCCCTGCCCCGAAGACGAGGAGGACCACTTGTACCGCATCCCCAGCGTTTTCACCAATACGTTTGGATTGAGTCTTGAGGTCTGGGTAGTTAATCATCATGGCTAAGCCAGTCCCGATTAAGAAGAGGACAACAGGCTTAACTTCGATAGCGTCGATGAAGGAGCCAGCTACTAACCAACCAACTAGGACGAGGGTCATAACGGCGTTAATCCAGAAGTTTTGAGGACGGCGGATAGCCAAGACTTCAGGATCAGAAATAGTAGTCAATTCATCCAGTTCAGCGTCGGTTAATTCCTTGATACCTAAACGAGCGCGTTCTTTTTTACCCATACCACGGGCAACGAAGAAGATAACGTAGAGAATAGAGAGAACCATCCCTGGTGCTAAGTAACCCAAGATGTCGGCTTCAACGCCCAAGACGGACATGGCACGAGCGGTTGGACCACCCCATGGTAAGAGGTTCATGATGGTGTTTTGCAAGATAACTAAGACACCCAAGTTCATGAGTTTCATGTCGAGTTTCTTGTAGATTGGCACGAAGGCCGAGCAGCAAATCAAAGTAGTGGTTGTTCCGTCACCGTTCATGGAAACAGCGGCCGCAACAATAGCAGTAGCCACGAGGACTTTCATTGGATCGCCTTTAGCGTAGCGAATCATTTTGTTAGTGATTGGGTCGAAGAGACCGGAATCTAACATGAGGGAGAAGTAGAGGATAGCGAAGAGGAGCATAACCCCGGTTTCAGCCGTCCCTTTCATTGCAGTAAGTTTATCCTTGGAGTTGTTGCCAAAGAGACCTTGGCGAACGAGTGTCCCGATGTTGACATCTTGGACCACGCCGGTTAAGACTGCTACCAGCGCAAAAGCAAGCGGAATGAGTACTAGGGCAGTGAATGGTGACATTTTCTTCTTCATGATGACATACATGAAGACAACCATCATTGCATAAGCAAAGACTGTGAGTAACATCATATCTTCCTTTCTGAAATTAAAATAATAATAGCGTGGGCAGGGGCCAAAAGTCGCTAAAACCTTCTGACCCAGACCCGACACGTCCATTCCATGAAATGAACGCGTTTACTTTATGCCTGTATCATAGCGAATGTTTAGACAAAAAGAAAGGGCTTTAGCTAAAAAGAACACTTAAAAAACAAGGGCTCAGGAAATTTGTATAGCCAAAAAAGACGCCTTGCTTAAATAGGAAGACTAAATCAAAATCTTGGCCTAATAGAACACAAAAAGAACAGTATTTGACTAGTGTAAGCGCTAGTTTAGGGTATAATACAAGTAGTAGATTAATCTGGAAGGGAGTGAAGAAATGGAACTACTCAGACGATTATTTGGCGGCCGACGCCGCGCTGAAGAAGCAGAGAGTCAAGCACAAGCGCAAGCTCAGCAAGCTGCTTTTGAGGCAGAATGGGAGCCAGTGGCAGCCTATGTGGCGGCCGACTCAGAAGAGGCGCTAGAAGTCAGCGTGATTGCTTCTGCTCTAGCAGCGGCCAATTATCCCGACAGTCAATTTGTGGTCAAGCGCGTCTTAAAACGCAACCCCGAAGCGACCACTGTATCGGTGATTGCGTCAGCCATTGCGGCTGGGGACGCCCCTGACAGCCAATGGGCGGTCAAGCACATTTATCAAAAACGCACATAAGGTTTATGGATTTATTTAGGAGGAATTATACAATATGTTACGCAAATTCAAAATCAAAGTTGACGGCAAAGAGTACTTGGTAGAAATGGAAGAAATTGGGGCCGTAGCGCCAGCTGCTCCAGTTGCACCAGCACCAGTGGCTCCTGCTCCAGCCCCAGCTGCACCAGCTAGCGAACCTGCAGCAGAAGCAAGCCCAGCGCCAGCCGCACCAGTTTCTGTAGCACCAGCCGGAGCAGATGCCATGCCATCCCCAATGCCAGGAACTATTCTCCGCATCTTAGTTAACGTTGGGGACACAGTGGCTGAGAACCAACCATTAATGATCTTAGAAGCCATGAAGATGGAAAATGAAATTGTAGCATCTAAAGCAGGGGTGGTATCAGGGATTCATGTGGCTAACGGCCAAGTAGTTAATCCAGGTGATGCTCTTATCACCATCAACTAATATAGTCAGTAAAGGAGACAGACAGTGGAAACATTAATTCAAGGTATTACGACCATTAACATTGGTCAAGTTTTCATGATGGTCATTGGTGGCCTGCTCATGTATCTAGGGATTAAGAAGGAATACGAACCAACCTTGCTGGTACCAATGGGCTTAGGGACGATTCTGGTTAACTTCCCAGGTTCAGGGGTCCTAGACCAAACCGTCGGTAACGTAACTCAACACGGGGTCTTAGACATTCTCTTCCGTGCCGGGATTGAAACTGAACTTTTCCCTCTACTTATCTTCATTGGGATTGGTGCTATGATTGACTTCGGTCCATTACTTCAAAATCCTTTCATGTTGCTCTTCGGTGCGGCAGCCCAATTTGGGATCTTCTTCGTCGTCGTAGTCGCAGTGTTAGCAGGCTTTGACATTCGTGAAGCAGCTTCTATCGGGATTATCGGTGCGGCAGACGGTCCTACTTCTATCTTCGTAGCCAACCAATTGGCACCTCATCTCTTAGGGGCCATCACGGTTGCAGCCTACTCCTACATGGCTTTAGTTCCAATCATTCAACCAGTTGCTATTAAGTTAGTAACAACCAAGGAAGAACGCAAGATCCGCATGACTTACCATGCTGAAGGCGTATCTAAGATGACTAAAATCCTCTTCCCAATCGTTATCACCATCGTGGCTGGTTTTATCGCGCCAATCGCCTTACCATTGGTAGGTTTCCTCATGTTCGGGAACTTATTACGTGAGTGTGGCGTCTTAGATAGCTTATCTGCAACCGCTCAAAACGAGTTGGTTAACATTGTGTCAATCCTCTTAGGGATTACCATTTCGGTTAAAATGCAAGCTAGCCTCTTCTTGAATGTCCAAACCTTGATGATTATCTTGTTCGGTTTGGTAGCCTTCATCATGGACTCTATTGGGGGCGTTATCTTTGCCAAAATCTTGAACCTCTTCCGCAAGGACAAGATCAACCCAATGATTGGGGCGGCTGGTATTTCTGCCTTCCCAATGTCAAGCCGTGTGATTCAAAAGATGGCAACAGAAGAAGACCCTCAAAACTTCATCTTGATGTATGCTGTAGGGGCTAACGTTTCTGGGCAAATTGCCTCCGTTATTGCCGGCGGGCTCTTGTTGTCTTACTTCATCCACTAAGATTGCGAGGTAAAACTTATGAATTTAGATAACTTACGACAAGCTCTTGAACTCATGCTGATTGGGATGGGTGGGGTCTTCTTAGTTCTCGGTATCTTATACGGGGCATCTGAACTCCTCATCAAGTACTTCCCAGTAGAAAAGGACTAAGACAAAATGGACGGCTATGTGACCAGACGCCTCTGGTTGGACCGTGACCCGCAAGCCTTGAAAGATTGGCAGGCTTTAATGCAGGCCGCCAAGCTGAGTGACCAGGAAAGGGTCGATTATACAATCGGCATTTATGATGGGGCACGCTTGGCAGCGACTGGGTCCTTGGACGGCAAGATTCTCAAGTGTTTGGTGGTTTGCGCCGCCTATCAGTCAGAAAACTTGCTGACGCAAGTGGTTATGGCCCTCTTGGAACGTTTGGACCAGGAAGGCTTGACCAATCGCTTCGTCTATACTAAACCAAAGAATCTTCCTTACTTTAAGGCCTTGGGCTTTCGGCTTCTGGCGCAAACCGAAGCCTTGCTCTTTATGGAGCAGGGCTTTCCGTCCTTTCAGGACTATCTGAGCTACTTAGCTCAGCATAAGGTGGACCGTTCCCAAAATGGGGCCATCGTCATGAATGCCAATCCCTTTACCCTAGGTCATCGCTATTTGGTAGAACAGGCTTTGTCTGCCTGTGACCACCTCTATATCTTCGTGGTATCCGAAGATCGGTCCTATTTTAGCGCGCAAGATCGCTTCAAAATGGTCCAAGCCGGGGTGGCAGATTTGGCCAATGTTACCGTCCTGCCTAGCCGAGATTATATGGTCTCGCAGGCTACCTTTCCCTCCTACTTCCTTAAGGAAAGGGCGGATTTGGCAGTGGCTCAGGTCCAGGCAGAACTTGATGCGCAAGTCTTCAAGCAGTTCATTGCGCCTAGTCTAGAGATTGCCATTCGCTTTGTAGGGGAAGAACCCCTATCGCCGGTCACCCAAGTCTACAATCAGGCCTTGGCCCATGCCTTCGGCCAGGACCTAGACCTAAAGATTATCCCCCGTCTAGAAAAGGACGGCCAGGTTATTAGTGCGACCCGCGTACGGGCAGCGATTCAAGCAGGGAAGCTAGCTGACTGGGTTAACCTAGTCCCACAGTCAACCTATCATTACATACAGTCACAAGACTTACTGGGCCAAGATGCCCAGAGAGAAAAGGTGGAATAAAGATGGAAATTAAAAAAAGTGCAGTTGTTGGCACCTTGGAATCAAGCGACATTATGATTACCTTGAATCCGAGTGATGCTGGACGCATTGACATTCAATTAGAAAGTTCAGTCGAAAAACAATTTGGGGCGCAAATTCGTCGTGTCATTGAAGACACCTTGACCCGCCTAGGCATTCAATCAGCCCAAGTAGTAGCGGTTGACAAGGGTGCCTTAGATTGTACCATCCAAGCCCGGACCATTACGGTGGCCCACCGTGCTGCTGACTTATCAGAATACAACTGGAAGGAGATTGACTCATGGAACGCTTAAGAAGAACAATGATGTTTGTCCCTGGTGCTAATGCGGCCATGTTACGTGATGCGCCACTATACGGGGCTGACTCTATTATGTTTGACCTAGAAGATGCAGTCTCCCTCAAGGAAAAAGACTCTGCCCGCACCTTGGTGCACTTCGCCCTCAAAACCTTTGACTACAGCAATGTCGAAACCGTTGTGCGGATTAATGGTCTGGACACTACCGGTGCTTTAGATATCGAAGCGGTAGTCTTAGCTGGGGTTGACGTGGTACGTTTGCCTAAGACCGAAAACGCCCAAGATATCGTGGATGTCGATGCTATTATTACCCGTGTCGAGCAGGAAAATAATATTCCAGTCGGTCGCACTAAGATGATGGCGGCCATCGAATCCGCTGAAGGGGTACTAAATGCTCGTGAGATTGCTAAGGCATCTGACCGTCTGATTGGGATTGCCTTAGGGGCGGAAGACTATGTGACCAACATGAAGACTCGCCGTTACCCTGATGGTCAAGAACTCTTCTTCGCACGTAGCATGATTTTACATGCAGCGCGTGCCGCAGGGATCGCCGCAATCGACACTGTCTACTCTAACGTAGACAACATGGACGGCTTCCGTGAGGAAGTAGCCCGCATCAAACAATTAGGTTTCGATGGTAAATCGGTCATCAACCCACGCCAAATTCCAGTGGTTAATGAAGTATATGCCCCAACTGAGAAGGAAATCCAACAATCTAAGGAAATTATCTGGGCCATTCGTGAAGCTGAAGCTAAAGGCTCTGGCGTCATCTCAGTCAAAGGGAAAATGGTCGACAAGCCAATCGTGGAACGCGCTGAGCGGGTCATTGCCCTAGCCAAAGCAGCGGGACTCATTAGCGAGGAGGAAATTTAAGATGGTAGTCAACAAAGCAGGACGTGAAATTCCACAAGCAATCGCCGATCAATACGGCGTCTATGAAGGAGAGCTGGCACGGATTAAGCCTTATGAAGCTTCAAGTCGTAAGGTAAAGCCCGTTGAACCACGCCAAGAAAAACTCTTGGGCAGCCTTCGCGAAGCCATTGAAAAGACCGGCCTCAAAGACGGCATGACCATTTCCTTCCACCACCATTTCCGTGAAGGGGACTATGTCATTAACATGGTCATGGAAGAAATTGCCAAAATGGGGATCAAAAATCTCTCCATCGCACCTTCTTCAATTGCCAACGTACATGAACCCCTCATCGAACACATCAAAAACGGGGTTATCACCAACATTACCTCTAGTGGTCTGCGTGACAAGTTAGGGGCTGCGATTTCTTCCGGTATTATGGAGAATCCAGTGGTGATTCGTTCCCACGGGGGACGTGCCCGCGCCATCACGGCAGGCGACATCCACATTGATGTAGCCTTCTTAGGTGCCCCAAGTTCTGACGAATATGGGAACGTCAACGGGACCAAAGGGAAAGCGACTTGTGGCTCCCTAGGTTATGCCATGATTGATGCTAAATATGCCGACCAAGTAGTGGTCATCACTGACTCCTTGGTACCATATCCAAACACCCCAATTTCCATTCCACAAACAGACGTGGACTATGTGGTCGTAGTAGATGCCATTGGGGATCCTCAAGGGATTGCTAAGGGGGCAACTCGCTTCACCAAGAACCCTAAAGAGCTCTTGATTGCAGAATATGCTTCGAAGGTGATTACAGGTTCTCCTTACTATAAGGAAGGCTTCTCCTTCCAAACAGGTACGGGTGGTGCTTCGCTAGCTGCAACCCGCTTTATCCGCGAACAAATGATTAAAGACGGCATTAAGGCCAGCTTCGTGCTAGGTGGGATTACCAATGCCATGGTTGAACTCTTAGAAGAAGGCCTCGTTGAGAAGGTCATCGACGTACAAGACTTTGACCACCCATCTGCAGTGTCCCTTGGTCGCAACGCAGGCCACTACGAAATCGACGCTAGCATGTACGCTAACCCACTGTCCAAAGGGGCCATGGTTAACCGTTTGGATGTCGCCATCTTGTCTGCCTTGGAAGTCGATACTGACTTCAACGTCAATGTCATGACGGGTTCTGACGGGGTTATCCGTGGTGCTTCTGGTGGTCACTGTGATACCGCCTTTGCTTCTAAGATGTCCATGGTGATTTCGCCATTAGTACGTGGCCGCATTCCAACATTCGTAGACTCTGTTAATACGGTCGTAACACCAGGGACTAGCGTGGACGTGGTCGTCACTGAGATTGGGATTGCGGTTAACCCTAACCGTCCAGACTTAGTCGAACACTTCAAGTCTCTCAAGGTGCCTCAATACACTATCCAAGAACTCAAAGAAAAAGCCTACAGCATTGTGGGCAACCCAGAACCGATTCAATACGGGGACAAGGTCGTAGCGGTCATCGAATATCGTGACGGTAGCGTCATCGACGTGGTGCGCAATGTCTAAGGGACTCTTTGATGGACCTGAGGTCCAGTTGGGCCAGGTTCTATCAGCCCGCGAGGCGCGGAGCCAGCGCCAGAGCCACTTACTCGAGACCTATGCGCCGGCCGTCTTGGTCTCCATGACCCTCAATACGCCGGGACCTGTCAAAAACTCTGAAGGACTGTCCAAAATCGGTCACCAGCTAGCCCAGCTCGTCGGTGACCATTTGGCCCAAGAGGCGATCCTCTACCGGGATCTGGTGGAGGCCGTGACAGGGTTAGAGGCCTATTGGGTGGTTAGCCAGGAGGCAGAGCTAGTCAAGCGGCATTTAGTGGCCTTTGAAGGGAAGCATCCCTTAGGTCGTCTACTGGACTTGGATGTGCTGGAACTGGTGGAAGGCATACCCTGCCCGATCAGTCGCCGGCAGTTAGGATTGGCCCCACGCCAGTGCTTCCTCTGCCAAGCAGACGCCAAGCAGTGTGCCCGCTCACGCCAACACTTAGTAGCGGATATGCAGGCCTATATCAGTCAGGCTGTTGCTAACTATGAGGCCCAGACTGAATCCCCTTAAGGAAAGGAATAAACTATGAGCAAATTAATTCGTATCACTGAAACAGTCTTACGGGATGGCCAACAAAGCCAAATTGCCACTCGTATGACGACGGAAGATATGTTGCCAATTCTGAAAACCCTGGATCAAGCGGGCTTCCATGCCCTGGAAGTATGGGGCGGTGCGACCTTCGACTCTTGCATCCGCTTCTTAAACGAAGATCCATGGGAACGTCTGCGTCAAATTCGCGCAGCGGTCAAAAACACTAAGTTACAAATGCTCTTGCGGGGTCAAAACCTGCTCGGTTACCGTAACTATGCGGACGATGTGGTTAAGCTTTTCGTGCAAAAATCAGTCGAAAATGGGATTGATATTATCCGTATCTTCGATGCCTTGAACGATGTACGCAACCTACAAACTTCGATTGAAGCAACCAAGGAAGCAGGGGGCTTAGCCCAAACAGCTATTTCCTACACCACTAGCCCAGTCCACACCATCGACTACTATGTAGACTTGGTAGGACGCATGGCCAAATTCGGGGCAGATTCTATCTGTATCAAGGATATGGCAGGGGTTCTAACACCACAAGCTGGTTATGAATTGGTTAGCCGTATCAAGGATAAGGTAGATTTACCTTTGGAAGTCCACACTCATGCAACTAGCGGGATTTCTGAGATGACCTACCTCAAGGTAGCGGAAGCAGGGGCCGACATTATCGACACGGCCTTGTCATCCTTCTCTGGCGGGACTAGCCAGCCAGCTACCGAATCTATGGTCTTGGCCTTAGAAGACTTAGGCTTCAAGACAGGTGTGGATATGAAAGAAGTAGAAGCGGCAGCAGCTTACTTCAACGGCATCCGCGATAAGTTCCGAGCTGAAGGTGTGCTCAATCCTAAGGTTAAGGATACTGAGCCTAAGACCTTGATTTATCAAGTGCCTGGCGGTATGTTATCCAACTTACTCAGCCAATTAACCGAACAAGGTTTGGCTGATAAGTATGATCAAGTACTTGCTGAAGTACCAAAAGTACGGGCTGACTTAGGCTATCCGCCACTGGTAACCCCATTATCACAAATGGTAGGGACCCAGGCGGTAATGAACGTTATCTCTGGCCAACGTTACAAGATGGTACCTAAGGAAATCAAGGACTATGTGCTAGGCCACTATGGTCAAGCGCCTGCCAAGATTGATCCAGAAGTCAAGCAAACCATCATTGGGGACGCAGAAGTTGTAACAGTAAGACCTGCTGACTTGATTGAGCCGCAATTACCAGAATTGCGGGAAGAAATTAAGGACTACGCTAAGTCTGACGAGGATTTACTCATGTATGCCCTCTTCCCACAACAAGCCAAGGATTACCTAGGCCGCCGGGAAGATCCCTACTATGATGTGCCTGTGCAGACCGTGGAAGTTTCCCTGGATTTACAATAAGCTAGAGAGGATGGGAGGAATTCCCGTCCTCTTTTTTTGTTGGGTCGGGCCAGGAAATAGAGGACTAGTTGAAAAGTTGTGAGTAAATCAGCACGTAAAAAAGGGGACTTCAGACCCTATCTATCAATAGATAGATTGATAGATAGGGAGAACAAAAAAGGCAGCTAGCCTAGTAAGGGCTAGCTGCCTTTTGTCCTATACCCGCGGAAGTGAAGGAAGTGAGGCGGGCCTTGAGGCTTTATAGATAGTGTGCTTGGAAATGGGTCATGGCGTCAGCGAAGCTAGCTACCACGTGAGTGGCTTGGGCTTGAACCTCGACTGGGGCATGATTCATACAGTAGGAAATGTCAGCCACTGCGAACATGTCGCTGTCATTGCCTGAGTCGCCAAAGACTACCAGGCGGTCATAGTCAGGCCGGATGATGGCTAAGCCGGAGGCCTTGGAGACCCCTTGGGCCGTTACTTCCAGCCGTGTAGAGCCTGACTTATAGGTAGCCAGTTGAGGAAACTTGGCCTGCAGGTCAGCAAGGTAGAAGTCGGCGGTCTCAGCACTTGGGCGGACATTGACCTTGTAGAGGCGATGACCTTCCAAGGCTGGATAAGGGTCTGGCAAGCAAATCAAAGGCATATTCCAGAGCCGTTGCTTATGCTCGTGGTCGAAGTTACCGATACGACGTTGACCGTCTAGGGCATCAAAGATTAATTTGTGCTCCTTGAAATAAGCCAGCAGCTTGGGTGTAACGTCTTCAGGTAAGTGATGCTCGGCCAGGAGTTGGGCATAGCGGGTAACCACCGCGCCGTTAAAGCCAATCATATGCGTGACATCGAGGTCATTGCCTTGGACAATGTACTGGATCTCTGCCAGGGAGCGGCCAGTGGCGATGGAGAAGTCGCCCAGCTCTTTGGCGGTATGGTAGGCCGCCAAATCAGCTGCATTGACCGTGACAGAATCCTTGACGAAGGTACCATCTAAGTCTGTCACAAAGAGGTTACGCATGACTTATTCCTCCATGCCGAGGATGTCTTGGATCTCCATTTTCAAGACATTGGCGTGGGCCCCATAGATGGATTGCATTTGCATGTCGTTTTCGGCGAAGCCTAGGGCACCTAGTTGGTGAACGATGGTGTCTTTATCTACTTGGGTTTTGTCTTTGACATTAATCCGCAGGCGGGTGATGCAGGCGTTGACTTCTTCAATGTTGTCAGGGCCACCGTGAGCGGCAATCAAGCCCAGGGCTTGTTGATGGATGCCTTCGGGACTGTCAGGAATGGTCTTCATGGCAGTGCCTGAGTTTAGTAGGGCTTGATCTTCAGGGTGTAAGTCATTGTTACTGTTGTTTTGACCTACTTGGTTAATGGTAACACCCAGTTTTTCACGCGCTTCTTTCTTGCTTGAAAGTTTGACTTCATCGCTATCTTCACGACCTGGTGTCTTCAAATCGAATTTGAGGATGAGCAAGCGGAAGACATAGTAGTAGAGGATGAAGCAAGGTACGCCGACGATGAAGACTAACCACCAGTGGGTCTTAGGCCCTTGCAGGACGCCATAGATGATTAAGTTGATAAAACCGTGACCGGTTGGGGTTGCCACCCCAGCACCCAAGAGGTGCATTACTAATAAGGCAGCACCCGCCATGAAGGCATGAGCGATATAGAGGATTGGGGCAACGAAGAGGAAGGTAAATTCAATTGGTTCGGTAATCCCGGTTAAGAAGGCAGTACCAGCAGCTGCGAAGAGCAGAGAGCCTACGACTTTACGTTTCTTAGGATCGGCTGTCTTGTACATAGCGTAGGCAGCCCCAGATAAACCAAACATGAAGTAAACGAATTTCCCGCCGTTGAAACGGGTAATGGATGGGTCGATTGAAGTAATGTTAGGATCCGCAAGGGAGGCTAGGTAGGCATTGATGGTACCTACAACGCGTTCGCCATTGATGGTCCAGGTCCCACCTAATTCAGTGGTACGTACTGGCCAGTTCAGCCCATGGTGGAGACCAAATGGTAGGAGTGCCCGTTCAACTAGCCCGTAGAGGAAGGTACCTAGCGGACCAGACTTCAGGATGAAGACGGACAAAATCGAAATCCCTTGTTGGATTGGTGGCCAGATAAAGAAGAGGATAACCGAGACAAAGGCCATGGCAACAATGGTCACAATCGGTACGAAACGTGGACCACTGAAGAAGCCGATTAGGGCAGGTAATTGTTTCTTAACCGCCCAACGGTGAACGAAGAAGACCACAATCCCGACGATAATCCCACCGAAGACGCTGAGGTCCAGGGTTTGAATCCCCATGACCTTAGTCTGCATGGCATTGGCCATGGCTAGCTTAGCTTCAGCGCTGGATAACTTGCTGGTATCCACCAAGCGATGGCTTTGGACTAAGAGGAAGTTGAGGACAGAGTGTAGGACGATGAAACCTAACACCCCGGATAGGGCAGCAGAACCTTTTTCGCGTTTGGCTAAACCAACGGCGACGCCGACAGCGAAGATGATAGGTAGGTTGTTGAAGGCTGTGTCCCCTAAAGTAATAAAGAATTTCATAATGAATTGGAAGATTTGGTTCTGAAGAACGGGGAACATCTTCAAGGTATCTGAGTTAGAGAAGGCAGTCCCAATCCCCTTAATAATCCCGGCCCCTGGCAAGACCGAAACAGGTAAGAGGAAGGATCGGCCAAACTGCTCAAAGGCATAAACAAATTTGTTTTTTTGACTCATTGCTAGTCGCTCCTTCATAATTTGATAAGTCTATTCTAGCAAAAAAGCAAACGCTTTAGTAAAATATGCTAAAAAGTTCCCAAGGAAGATAAAATTGACTCCAAGAGGTAAAATTACCTCTAAATTTTGTGGTGGCTCCCCGCTGTGGTACAATAGAAATGTAAACCCTTAGGGGATCAGGAGGGATGACATGTTTTTCGTCAATCTAAAGGCTCACTATGAAGAATTATCGGTCTATGAACAGGAAGTCATCGACTATCTCATGAAGCAGGACAATATCGAGGCCCAGACCCTTAAGTCTATTGGGGCGGCCCTGCATTTATCAGCTTCGACTATTGTGCGGGCAGGTAAGAAGTTAGGCTATGCTACCTTCAATGAACTCAAGTATGACCTGCGCCGTAGTAAGGAGTCCAATCAGGAGTCCTATCATCTGGAGGCCAGTCACTTTGACTTGATGAAGGCCCAATTGACGGACGAGTTCCAACGGACCATGGCCCTATTAGACCAGGCGGATTTCGAGTCGGTGGCCGATCGGGTCTTGGCGGCGCGTCGGGTCTTCTGCGTGGGGATTGGGTCTAGCTATATGCCCATGTCCGACTTTAACCGTAAGCTCAAGCTCATTGATGTCTGGGCCAATGACTTCTTCGAACAGTATAGTATTGAACGCATTCCTGATATTGCGACCAAAGAAGATGTCATCGTGGTCTTCTCCCTAGGCGGGGCCAACAAGACGGTTAATGAGACCCTACTCAAGGCTCGCCAAAAGGGGACCCATATTGTGGCCATTACCAGCCTGATCCATCATCCTTTGGCCAAACTCAGTGATCAACTGATTCAGATTTATGATGCGCCCAAGGCGCGTAAGAAGATTCGGTCCCGGCTCATGCTCAACCTGGCCGGAACCCTCCTCTTCGAGACCTTACTCAAACGCCAGGCCGCCCAACAAGAGCAGGCCTAGGTAGAAAGAAGCGATTGATACATGCATGCTGTAAAACTTGGCATACTTCATACCAATGACACCCATTCCTATCTGGATTTATTTGGCCAGCGCGCCCATCTGATTAAAGGCCTGCGAGCACAGTATCAAGCCAGCTTGTTGCTGGGGGCTGGGGACCTCTTTGTGGGTGGCCCTTACTTCCAGCTCTTTGCCGGCCAGGCGGAAATTGCCCTCTTGAACCAGTTGGGTTATGATGCGGTCACTTTTGGCAACCATGAATTTGATTTGGGACCTAGCTTTTTGGCCTCCTATCTGGCCCAAGCCCGAGTGCCCTTTGTGTCCAGTAACCTGGACTTTAGCCGGGAGCCGGCTTTGGCTGATTTGGCGGCGCAACAAGTGGCGCCTTACCGCCTCTATGACCTGGCGGACGGTGTCCGGCTGGCTGTCCTAGCAGCCACAACCCTGGAAACTCTGGATAATTCTTCGCCAGGGGAACTGATTGGCTTTGAAGAGCCTCGTCTGGCCTTAGAACGGAATCTGGCCTTGGCCCGTCAGGCTGGGGCAAGCCACTTTGTTCTCTTAAGCCATCTGGGTTATGAGACGGACCTGGCGCTGGCCCAAGAAGTGCCGGACTTTGCCGCCATCATCGGAGGCCATACCCATACGGTGACAGAGCAACCCGCCCTAGTCGGCCAGACCTTGGTGGTGCAGGCTGGCTACTATGGTCGTCTGCTAGGCGAACTTAGTCTCTGGCTCCATCCGGATGGCAGCCACCAGCTCGGCCACTACCAACTACATGATTTAAGTCATTATGCCAAGGTTGCCCGTCCGGTAGCCAAGGAACTCAAAATCTGGCAAAGTCAGGCCCAGGCGCGCATTAGCCAAGTCATTGGCCAAAGTCGCCAGGCCCTGGATGGCAGTCGGGAGGCCCTGAGTCAGGGCCATACCAATCTCAGCCAATTGGTCTGCCGGGCCTATGCGGCAGCTGCTCGGGCTAAGGGCTGGCAAGTGGACTTTAGCCTCATTAATGGGCGAGGCGTCCGCGCCAGTCTGGATCAGGGGCCGGTGACCTATGAGGAGGCTCTGGCTATTCTGCCCTTTGGCTGCCAGCTCTGGGTCCTGGAAGTGACGGGGGCCGACCTCAAGGAGGCGCTGGAATCCGGCCACTATCCTCGTATGATTGACAGTCAAGGCCAGCCCTTAGAGCTTGAAGAGGCAGTCAAGGGACTGGACCCTGAGGCCACTTATCAGCTGGTGACCAACGACTTCTTAGGACGAGGCCGGGATGGTTATGAGGGCTTGGCCCGTCACCAGCTGCTGGATCAGCAGCTGGGTAGCGACCTGGATGCCTTGGTGGCCTACCTGGCCCAAGAGGCTTAAGCCTATTTAATAGTTACACTATTAAATAGGGTTTGAGAGGGCAAAAATTCTGGCTTTTTGGGAGTCTCAGACCGGAAAAGTCAGAAATTAGCCGGAAACGTTCGTCTTTTGGCGGCAAAAGCCTGTCAGACCGGGATTTGGCCCCGGCCACTCATGAAAAGTCAAATATATAATCATTTATATAAAAAGGGGCCTCAGGCTCCTTTTTCTTTAGCCCTAGGCCAAGCAATTAGGTTGGCAAAAGGTCTGATTTGGTGTACAATAGTCAAAGAAAGTCAATGTAAGGAGGGGTAACATGTCAAGCCGCAATATGACCGACATCATTGAGGCCTACCTGAAGGAATTCCTCAAGCACCAAGAGCATGTCGAAATCAAACGTAGTGACATCGCGGAGCACTTCGACTGTGTCCCGTCACAAATTAACTATGTCATCAAGACCCGCTTTACCCAGGAGCACGGCTACCTGGTCGAAAGTAAGCGGGGGGGTGGCGGCTATATCCGCATTCTCAAGATTGAATTGGCCGACGAGGCAGCCCTGATTGATCAGCTGATAGAATTAGTGGGCGATAAGATTAGCCAACGCAACGGCATTCATATGATTGAGAATTTGATTGGCAAGGGCCTGATTACTAACCGCGAGGGGACCTTAATCCTGTCCGTGATTGAAAAATCCGTCCTCCATCAAATCAGTGAGCAGGAACAGGCGGCTCGCGCCCAATTGCTCAAGACCTTTTTGCAACAACTCAAATACAGCTATTAAGAAAAGGAGTGAAGACGCGATGTTTGAAGAACTATTTACCGAGAGCGCCCATCAAGTCATGATCATGGCGGCTGAGGCCACCTACCAATTGCGCCATTCAGCCATTGGGACCGAGCATATCTTGATTGGTCTAGCCCGCGAAGAACGTGGGATTGCTGGCGTCATTCTCCGTGAATTTGGCGTGACCCCGGAACTAATTCTGAACGAGTTGCGGGCCATCCACGGCGATGTAGAGGCGCCTATGCCGCGGGGGGAAGTAACCTTACCTTATTCGCCGCGCGCCAAGAAAAATATCATGGATGCCTCCAATACAGCTAAGCGCTTGGGCGCACGCCAAATTGGGACTGAGCACCTCCTATTAGCCATGCTGCCACAAGAAATCCTGGCGACCTTAATCTTACGCAATCTAGACGTCGACTTGGATGCCCTTAAGAAGGCCGTCTACCAAGCCATCGGCATTGATAAGATGCCAATGGGCCAAAGCAAGCCTCAAGCGCGGACCCAAAAGGCTAGCGAGACTGCGCCAAGTAAGACGCCGACCTTGGACTCCTTTGCTCGCAACCTGACTCAAATGGCCAAGCAAGGTCAGATGGACCCAGTAGTGGGCCGCGAGAAGGAAGTCCAACGCATGCTGCAAATCATCAGCCGTCGTAAGAAGAATAACCCTGTCCTTGTTGGGGACCCTGGGGTAGGTAAGACTGCCCTGGCAGAAGGCCTAGCCCAACACATCGTGTCAGGCGACGTGCCGGCCGATATTGCCAAGAAACGCCTCATGATGCTGGATATGGGGAGCCTGGTGGCTGGGACCAAGTACCGGGGTGAGTTCGAAGAGCGCATGAAGCGCATTGTGGAAGAAGTCATGGCTGACGGCCAAGTCATTCTCTTCATTGATGAGCTCCATACCCTGATTGGGGCCGGTGGCTCTGAAGGGGCTATTGATGCAGCCAACATCCTCAAGCCAGCCCTGGCGCGGGGTGAAATCCAAGTCATCGGGGCAACAACCCTGAGTGAATACCAGAAATACATTGAAAAAGACGCGGCCTTGGAACGTCGTTTCTCTAAGGTGCAAGTAGACGAGCCAACCCCTGAAGAAACCATCCAGATTCTGCAAGGGCTCAAGACCCAGTATGAAGTTCACCACGCCGTTACCATTACTGACCAAGCCATTGAGGCGGCGGTCAAACTTAGTGTCCGCTACATTACGTCACGCTCCTTGCCTGATAAGGCCATCGATTTAATCGATGAAGCGGCCGCTAAGGTTCGGATTGAAGAAGCCGTCTCTCATGATCCCCTTTTCGCCCTCGAGAAGGAAATGGCCAAGTTGCAGGCAGATAAGGAAGAAGCTGTGCTAGCCCGCAACTTCCCAGAGGCAGCTAGCCTTCGCGAAGCCGAACAAAAACTGGAAAAACGCCTAGCCCGGGCCCGCAAGAAAGCCCAGGCTCAGGCCGGCCAGCCAGCACATTTAGTCGTAGATGAAGAACAAGTGGCTCAAGTCGTGGCCCTGTCAACTGGCATCCCAGTGACCCAAATGGCCATGAAAGAAAGCCAACGCCTGGTTAACCTAGAGCGGGAGCTTCATCAACGAGTTATTGGCCAAGAGGAAGCCGTGTCTGCTGTATCACGTGCTATTCGCCGGGCTCGTTCAGGCCTCAAGGCGCCAGGCCGTCCAATTGGTTCCTTCCTTTTCTTAGGGCCAACCGGGGTTGGTAAGACCGAATTGGCCAAGGCCTTGGCCCAAGCCATGTTTGGTTCCCAAGACAATATGATTCGGGTCGACATGTCCGAGTACATGGAGAAACACACCGTGTCTCGCCTGATTGGTTCGCCTCCAGGCTATGTAGGCCATGAAGAAAGTGGCCAGTTGACCGAGAAGGTTCGCCAAAAACCTTACTCTGTCATTCTCCTAGACGAAATCGAGAAGGCCCACCCGGATGTCTTCAACATCCTGCTCCAAGTCTTTGACGACGGGCATTTGACCGACTCCAAGGGTCGCCAAGTCGATTTCCGCAACACCATCATTATCATGACTTCTAACCTAGGGGCAACCGCCCTGCGGGATGAGAAATCCGTCGGTTTTGGGGCTAAGCAGTTTACCGCTGACCACCTGGCCATGGAAAAACGTATTCGTGAAGAGCTCAAGCGTTCTTTCCGTCCAGAATTACTCAACCGGATTGACGAAACGGTGGTCTTCCACTCCTTAACTAAGGAAGAAATTCGCCAAATCGTGAAGCTCCATACTAAGGATATTATCAAGCGCCTAGGCGAACTGGCCATCAAGGCTCGGGTGACCGACACAGCGGTAGACATTATCGCCGAAGCCGGCTTCGACCCAGAATACGGGGCGCGTCCAATTCGCCGTGCCATTCAAAAACAAATTGAGGACCAACTCAGTGAATTGCTGCTTAGCGGCAGCATTGTCACCGGGGACTCGGTGACCATTGGTGGCCGGTCCGGTAAGATCAACATTGCCGCTAAGGACCATGAGGCTGGCTCAAGCAAGGCTAAAGCTAAGCCCAAAGCCAAAGCCTAAATAATCTAAGACAGGAGCTAGCCCATGTTTGAACAACTGCAAAGACTCTATCCCCAGGCCCAAGCAGTCGCACCGGATGCGGTGCTGCCCGGCTATCTGATTGTCCAATTGGGGGATCAAGGCCTAGCCATTCCTCAGGCTGACCTGACTAGCAAGGAAGAAGAACTCTTGCTTATGATGAGCTTGGCCAAGGCCACACCCCAGGTGCCGGTCGTGGATTTAGCGCCACATCAACAGGCCTGGCGGGCCTTTCTCCTAGAAGGTCAGCCACTGGAAGGCCAAATGCGGGGCAGTCTGGTCTGTATCTATTTGATTATGCAGGCCAAGTCAGAGACCTTCGACCCTGTCTTGTGGCAGCAAACCCTGGAAGATTCTCTGGAAGCCATTGAAGTGGTCATTCCGGATGAAGCCAATCGCTGGCTAGTCTGCCTTCGAGGCATGGAACACGTTGGCGCCTTGGTGGACATTATTAAGACCTTGGACATTGACTTTGAGACGGTGACCCGAGGTTGTGTCGGCCTAGTAGCCAAGTTGGACCAGGATTATGTGGCCCATTTCCAAGATGAGCGGCGTCTGGTTCACAGTATTCTGTCTCAGATTATGGAGCCTGAAATTGTGCCCCTAACCTCAGTCCTCTTGCGCCTGGTAGGGCGCGAAGTGACCAAGCAGTATGCCTTTATGGATCGACTGCACGATGTCCTCAAGCACAATCCCGACTATGCGGCGACGGTGCGAGCCCTCTTTGAACACCAGGGCAACCTGAGTCAGGCAGCCGATGAACTCTATATTCATCGCAATACCTTGACCTATCGCCTCAGCAAATACACCAAGGAGACAGGGCTCAACCTGCAACACCTGACAGATCTGATTGTCAGCTACCTGGCTCTGGAACATAAGGGGTGAGGCCATGATGGATGCAAGCCAACTGGCGCCCACCGACTTGGCCCAGCACGAATATTGGATGCAGCAGGCCCTAGCACTGGCTGACCAGGCCCAAGCCCTAGGCGAAGTGCCCATCGGCGCCCTCTTAGTTAAGGATGGCGTCCTCCTGGCTTCAGCCTACAATCTGCGGGAGGTCAACCACCAGGCTACGGCCCACGCCGAACTCCTGGCCATTGAAGCCGCCAACCAAGCCCTAGGCGCCTGGCGCTTAGAGGGCTGTACCCTCTATGTGACCTTGGAACCTTGCCCTATGTGTGCGGGTGCCCTGGTCTTATCGCGGGTGGATCAGGTGGTTTACGGCGCCAGTGACCCCAAGGGCGGTTGTGCCGGCAGTCTCATGAATCTCTTGGAAGACAGCCGCTTCAACCATCAGCCTCAAGTCATTAAGGGAGTGCTGGAAGCCCAGTGTAGTGACAAGCTCAAGACCTTCTTCCAAGGCCTCCGCAAGCGCAATAAGTGGCGTAAAGCGCAAGCCAAGCTAGCGGATGGACAAGCCGACTAATTAATACAAAAAATGAACGCTCAAGCCAGCCTTCTAAAGGGCAGGTCTTGAGCGTTTTTTGCTTGGCTAGGAGTATTACGAATATTTGAGATACAAACTTATCCATTTTCATGAAAATTAATCAACATCGGCTTTGGATTGTGCTAAAATAGAAACATTAAATCCCCTACTTCGTTCAAGAAGTAAGTGCAAGGAGCAAAAGCAATAATGAAAGTATTAGCATATGGTGTTCGCGATATCGAAAGACCCGTTTTTGACCTAGCCAATCAGAAGTTTGGTTATGAATTAGTTTGTGTCCCCAACTACCTAACGGGTCCGGAAGAGGCTTGGTTAGCTGAGGGTTGTCAGGCCGTTATTTTACGTGGTAATTGCTGGGCTACTAAGGAGGTCTTAGATATCTACAAAAAATTAGGGGTAGAATATGTCCTGACGCGGACAGTAGGGGTCGACCATATCGATCTTGCCTATGCTAGGCAATTGGGCTTCAAGTTAGCACACGTCCCTTTTTACTCACCTAATGCGATTGCTGAATTGGCTTTGACCTTGGCCATGACCCTCTTGCGGAATGTCGCCTATACAACGCACTTAACTAGCCAGCATGATTTTCGTATCCACGAGCAAATGTTTTCTAAGGAAATCCGTAACTGTACCGTTGGTGTGGTTGGGATTGGCCGGATTGGCTTGACGACCGCAACGCTCTTCAAGGGCTTGGGCGCGAATGTCTTAGCTTACGACGCCTTTCCAAAAGAAGGAGTAGATCATATCTGCACCCAAGTAGAACTGGATGAGCTCTTAGCTAAGTCAGACGTGATTTCCATTCACGCACCTTACATTCCAGCTAATGGCAAGGTCATCACCAAGGAATTCATCAGCAAGATGAAGCCAGGGGCCATTCTGGTCAACACTGCGCGCGGTGAGTTGCAGGATGTGGATGCCATTATTGAAGCCATCGAATCTGGCCATTTGGCTGGGGCGGGCTTAGATGTCTTAGAGAACGAGAGCCAAGTCTTCTTCAAGGACCTGCGTGGTCAAGACATTAGCGACCCTGCAGTTAAGAAATTGGTTGACCTCTATCCTAAGGTCTTATTAACTCCTCACATGGGTAGCTACACCGATGAGGCAGTAGAGAACATGGTGGAAACCAGCTTTAATAACCTCAAGGACTATCTGGAAACAGGAGAATGCAGCAATGATTTCTAGGTAAATAAAGAATTTGCCTCGAAAATAGACAAAAGCGAAAGAACTGAGTGCCGCTTAAGCAGCGCCTTAGTCCTTTCGCTTTATTTATTATAGTAGGATAATATGAAAATATAGGCTTCACTTGCTAGTCCATCTTAGCTAGCTAAATTTTTAGGACACTTAGTTATAAGTTATCCTAACTTAGATAAAAGTTGATAAATAGTATGGGCTACCCCGTCTTCTGCATTGCTAGGGGCCTCATAGCTTGCTAAGTCTTTAATGGCTTGACTAGCGTTAGCCATGGCATAACTATTAGGGAACATGGCTAGCATAGAGCGGTCGTTGGCCGAGTCTCCGATGGTTAGGACTTGATGCTTAGTGAACCCATGGTGCTGGCAGTAGGCTTCAATAGCTAAGCCTTTTTGGGCCTTGAGACTGGTAATTTCTAAATTATCTGGGCCAGAAGAAGTTAAATCAATAGCAAAGTCCTTGAGGAAATGGCGGGCAGACTCTAAGACTTCAGGGCGCCGGTCAATCAGCATAAGCTTAAGTGGTGGATCCAAGTCAGGTCGATAATCCTCAAGGGGTTGAAGCTCCTTGAAGTGGAGTTCAATCTGGGCCAGACTATCATTGCTAGCAGCTTCCTTGGCGCGATTTAGGAAAGCTTCCATGCGTCGCCGATAGAGAGACAGGTCATTGACATAATAACCGTTCAGAGACTTGAGCGACACCAAAATCTGAGTTTCAGGCACAGCAAATCGTTCGATAAGGGTCTGGGTATCGGCCAAATCAAGGGCGAAGACATCCTCCAAATTTCCTTTAACGTCATAAGTTGCAGCGCCATTGACGGCAATGATGCGAGCGGTCAGTTGATGCTGATCTAGGAGCCACTTAGCAGACCGATAATCTCGTCCGGTAGCAATCAGAAACTCAATATCCGATTGAGCTTGAAGGTCTCGAATGGCTTGGGCGGTAGTGTCGCTAATGACATGGTTTGGGTTCAGTAAGGTCCCATCCATATCGGATGCAAAGAGTTTAATCATCGGCAACCTCCATAATTCGTCATAATTCTCGTATAAATAGTGTACCACGAAATCGTCAAAAAATGGTATGATAGAAGCGAGAAAATTTAGCTTAGAAAGGATGATAGAGATGACACAACCGATTTTCTTAAAGCCTGTGTTACAAGATAAGATATGGGGTGGCCGTAAACTTGAACTAGAATTTGGCCTCAAAGGTCCTAGCGACACGGTAGGGGAAGCTTGGTGTATTAGTGCCCACCCTAATGGGGTGTCGACCGTCATTAGTCCTGCCGAATATGCAGGACTGGGCCTAGATCAGCTCTATCGAGAGCATCCAGAATTATTTGGGAATCCTAGTCAAACTGTCTTTCCTCTCTTAATTAAAATCCTAGATGCAGCAGCCGAGCTTTCTGTGCAGGTCCATCCTGATGATGCCTATGGACTTGAACATGAAGGGGAGCTTGGTAAGACGGAATGTTGGTATGTCATTTCTGCGGAGCCAGGAGCTAAGATTGTTTATGGGCATAAGGCTCAATCGCGACAAGAATTCGAAGAATTAGTAGCGGCAGGGCGTTGGTCAGACCTCTTAGTGGAGGTGCCAGTTAAGGCGGGCGACTTCTTTGATGTGCCGGCAGGGACCATTCATGCGATTGGTGCAGGGGTGGTCATTCTGGAAACACAACAGAGCTCTGATACCACTTATCGTGTCTACGACTATGATCGTCGTGATACCCAAGGCAATCCCCGTGATTTGCATCTTAAGCAGGCGGCGGATGTCACTTTCTATCCAGATCCAGAGCGTCACTTGCAAGTCAAGACTCAGCAAGTTGGTGACAGCCAAGTTATCCAATACCTAGAAAATGAATTTTTCACTGTGACCAAGTGGGAAGTCGTGGATAGCCTTACTTTAAGCCTGGATAATGCCTATACCTTAGCAACCGTCATTGCAGGGCAAGGCCGACTATGGTTGGACGGTGTCGCTTATGACTTAGATTTGGCAAGTTCCTTTATTTTGCCGCACGGTGTTACAGAAATTTGTTTGGAAGGGAAGCTGACCTTAATTAGTTCCCATCCAGCTTAAATAGAGGAGTGTATCAGCAGATAATGAGTGAACAATACTTTAAATCTAGTCCCACCAGTCAGCATTCTTTACACCAGATTCAAGATGGTGTGGCAGGCTTAACTTTGAGTTTTCAGACCGATAATGGCGTCTTTTCTAAACAGCGCATGGACTATGGTTCCAAGGTGTTAGTGGAAGCTTTCGCAGATTCAGTTCCTGCAGGGACTTATCAAATAGTAGAACTGGGGAGTGGCTACGGGCCGGTCACAATTGCTTTAGCAAAATTATATCCTCAAGCTCAAGTTACAGGAGTCGAGATTAATGAACGTGCCTACCAGTTGGCGCAGGCCAATAGCCAGCTCAATCGAGTAGAGAATACAGCCTACCAACTGGCTGACGCAGGCCAATGGCAAGCTAGTCAAGCACCGGATTTTGTGGTGACCAACCCACCTATTCGGGCCGGCATGCAGGTTATCCAACAATTCGTACGCTCAGCTCAGGCTAATTTAAGACCTGGCGGTGAATTATGGCTCGTAATTCAGAAAAAACAAGGCGCTCCTTCTATGGAAACTTTTATGGAAGAAGTCTTTGGGAATGTTGAGTTAGTGACTCGAGATAAGGGTTATTGGATTTTGAAAAGCCAAAAGACAAAATAGTAAATTTTACAGAAGCCATTTTGATTGATTCATCAAAATGGCTTTTTTGTGATTTGTATATATGAATAAAAATCGAGCATCAAAACCACTATTATTACAAGATGATGACATAGGTATAGTGTTAATTCTTAATGGAGCATGACACTATAGTTAGAGCCTTAAAGATTAGTCGAACGCTCTTTATAACTAGTCTTTTACTTTCTGATTTGAGAATAATAGGGAAAAACAAATTTTAGTATATCTTTCTGCTAAATAGTGTGGTAAAATAAACAAATGACCGACAAATTATAATCAAAGAGAGGGAATACACAATGAAAAAACTTAAGGATTCCAGCAGCCTTAAACAAATTCAACGCTTTTCCATCCGAAAATTTTCGGCTGGTATTGCATCTGTTGTAGTGGGGAGTTTCTTTGCATCAGCATTGATTAGTCCCGCTGTGAATGCACAGGCCACTACACCAGCATCTAACACTCATTCAGTGGCAAAACAAGTAACGACACAATATCAATACCTTGCGATTGAAGAGTTAACTTGGGCGCAACGTCAAGCAATCAAATCAGGCACTCCTAGTCAAATTGCCCAAGCGGATCAAGTTTATTATTTTGTCTATCAAGCAAAACGAGGTGCTCGTCAATTACCAGTTACTGGTGAAGGATCCACCTTGTTGGGGCTTGCAGCAGGCGCGACCTTGATTGTATTTGCAGTTGGCTTGGTTCGTGATAAGAAGAAAGCACTGACCAGCTTAATGCTTGTGACCTTAGCAGGACAGGTAGCATTGGTGCCGAATTCACAAGCAGCTCAAGCGCGATTGCTAGAACAATTCAATCAAAGTTTCCAAACGCCAGTGGGACAAGCCTTGCCAAATCCTCAAGTTCAGATAGAAGGATATGAATATGTAGGGTATTTTGCCGCTCAGGAGCTGGCGCAAGTAGCACCTAATGCTTCTGTAGATGGTGCGATTAGTGAATCAACTGAATCTAAGGCTTCTTCAGCGGAATCAAGCGCAAGTCAATCCTCTGAATCGAAAGCCTCTTCAGCGGAATCAAGCGCAAGCGAAACATCTGAATCAAAAGCTTCTTCAGCGGAATCAAGCGCAAGCGAAACATCTGAATCAAAAGCTTCTTCAGCGGAATCAAGCACAAGTGAAACATCTGAATCAAAAGTGTCTTCAGCGGAATCAAGTGCAAGTGAAACTTCTGAATCAAAGGCATCTGCTGAAGAATCCAATTCAAGTGTAACACCAGCACCAGAGCCACCTAAAACGCTAGATTTCAAAGACTTAGACGCTGCTTTACAGGCAGTGAATAAGCAAGTGGCTAATCTAGAGGCTGTTAAACTTAGCGATAAGACTCCGAAGTCCGTGAAAGCTTTTGAGGAAGAATTAGCAAATGCTAAGAAGGATTTAGACACACTGGTTAGCAGAGCGCAAGAGCTCAAAGGTAATCCTAAAAATACTGAGCAAGTGGCGATTAACGATTTAACTAAGCAAGTTCAGAACTTAGCTGATAAGGCATCTAAATTATCCGATAACCTAATTGTTCAAGCAGACAAGACGCCATTACAAACGGTGATGACGGCTTTAGCAGAATTGGTTAAAGAAGCTAAAAACGTAGGGTTAATTGATGAAGTAATCAAGTCCCAAGCGGCTTTGCAAAATGCGCGTTCAGTGGTTAAAGATCAAGATGCTACCGAGAAAGATGTAGCGGCAATGGTGAAATCAGTTGAAGCCCTAATAGAAGATTTAACGTATAAGTTAAAGGCTCAGCAACCTGCCCCAGCTCCATCAAAAACGCTAGATTATAAAGCTTTAGATGCCTCATTGCAGGCTGCTCAGGCTAAGGTTGCTAACATAGAAGCAACACCTAAGAATGGTAAGACCCCTAGTTCTATTGCAACTTTTGAGAGTGAACTTGCTAAAACTAAGGAAAGTTTGACAGCACTCACTAATCAAGCTCAAGTCCTCAAGGGGAAAGCTGATGCGGCAGAGCAAGCAGATATTGATGCTCTCACCCAACAAGTTCAGGAATTGGTCAACAATTCTGAGAATCTAGCCAGTCTTTTAGTAGCTCAAGTGGACAAATCGGCTTTACAAGCAGCGATGTCGTCCTTAACCGCAAAACTTAACATAGCGAGAAATTTGGGCTTAATAGATGAAGTGATTAAGACTCAAGCAACTTTACAAAATGCGCAATCAGTGATTCAGGACTCGGAAGCAACCGAGAAAGATGTTGAAGCAATGACTCAGTCAGTTGAAACTCGGTCTCAAGGCTTACAGTATATTTTGGATAACTTAGAGTCTAAAGAAGCGCAACCGTAATCTCGATAGATAAGCTAATTGTTTGAGATAGTAGCATAAAAAAGAGTGTTGATAGTTCTGGCTATCAACACTCTTTTTGCGCAATCAGGTTGTTTGATGAAGCTATGAATCGAGATATTAAGAAATTATAAAATGATGAAACCTCGATGTTATTAGTTGGTTACGCCATGTGTTGCTTTAATTAGACTGTTCGGTTATTTTTGGCAACAATGAAAACCATTGATTTATCAATAAAATATGAGAAATTACAGTTTAAGCATATATTTATTATTTTTTTTGTGGTAAAATACACTAGCGAATAATAATTTACTAAGAAAGGGAAAAACTCAATGAAGAAATCTAAGAGCTCTAGCAGCCTTAATACAGTCCAACGTTTTTCCATCCGGAAATTTTCTGTTGGGATTGCTTCCGTTGTAGTAGGAAGTTTTTTTGTGCCAGCGGTAGCGGCACCTGTCGTTCAGGCACAGACTGCCACGACAGTTACAAGTTCTCAACAGGTAACCAAACAAGTGTCCACTCAGTATCGGTATGTATCTATTGAGGAATTATCTTTGGAACAGCGCCAAGCCATTAAAGCAGGAACCCCTAGCCAAATTGCTGAGGCAGATCAAGTCTACTATTTTGTTTATCAGGCAAATACAGGGAAAAATCATTTGCCAGTCACAGGCGAATCATCAACCCTATTAGGTCTAGCAGCCGGTGCGGCGTTGCTTGTGTTCGCCGTCGGCTTAGTTCGTGATAAGAAGAAGGCTTTGACTAGTCTGATGGTTATAACCATGGCGGGACAGGTTTTGCTGGCCCCAAGTTTACAGGCGGTTGAGACACGCCTACTGGAACAGTTTAATCAAAGCTTTCAAACAACTGTAGGGCAAGCATTACCCAATCCAAAGTTAAGTATTGAAGGTTATGACTATGTAGGGTATTTTCCTGCCAGTGAGCTAGAGCAAGTGGGACCTAATGTTTCTAGTAATAGTGCAATTAGTGCGACGAGCAAGCTCGAGTCAGTAGTTTCTTCAGAATCCTCCAGTGAAAGATCCACGCGAGTAAGTAGTGAAAGCCCTGTGGCGTCAGTGCAGTCTGAGAAACCAAGTGCAGATGTTTTGCCGACACTGCAACCAGAGGAATCGAGCGCCAATGTGACACCGGTGTCAGCGACCAAACCTGAAAAGCAAAACACTAGCACGGCTCCAGCGGAGAAACCGAGCACCAACGCGACACCAGCGCCAACGCCACCAGCAGAGAAACCGAG
>NZ_KV822214.1:0-75330 GCF_001815865.1 Abiotrophia sp. HMSC24B09 | reverse complement strand
GCGACACTAGCGCCGACGCCACCAGCAGAGGAACCGAGCGCCAATGTGACCCCAGTACCAACGCCACCAGCAGAGGAACCGAGCACCAACGTGACCCCAGCACCAATGCCGCCAGCAGAGGAACCAAGCACCAGCGTGACCCCAGCGCCAACGCCGCCAGCAGAGGGACCGAGCACCAACGTGACCCCAGCACCAACGCCACCAGCAGAGGAACCAAGTGCCAATACGGCTCCAGCACCTAATACTCCGAAGCCTTTTGAGTATAGAGTCTTAAATTTGACTTTGGAGTTGGCAGAAGCTCAAGTGGATGACCTAGAAGTGGCTGTCACGGAAGGGAAAACCCCTAGTTCAATTGCCTCTTTCAAGGAGGAATCCTCTAAACTGAAATCCCGTCTTGCAACGCTTGTTAATAAGGTAAAAGAAATCAAGGCTGCACCTGAGACTACAGATCAGTCGACAATTGATAGCTTGGCTCAAGAAGCGCAAGAGTTAGTTAATCGCACCAAGAACTTGTCTGAGGTTTTAGTAAGTCAGGCAGACAAATCGCCATTACAAACTGCTATGGCAGCATTGGCAGAGCAAGTAAAAACAGCCAAAGCTCTTGACTTAAGCGATAAGACGCCAAGTAGCCAACAGGCCTTGGCTGATGAAATTCGCAAAATACAAGCAACACTCCAGAATGCTCAGTCAGTAGTGAAGGATTCTGAAGCAACAGATGTTGATGTAGACGCGATGACTCGGTCAGTAGAGAACCAAGCCAAATCCTTGGAAGCTGCCGTCAAGGCTCTCCAATCTAAGGCAGATACACAGGCGCTAGCAGCAGCTTTGACTTTACTAGATGCGCCTGTTGATACAGATCAGAAGACACCGCAAAGTATTGCGGATTACCAACATGCGCTAGATTTATTGAGAGACAGTCTAGAAGCTGCTCGTGCTCAAGCGCAATCTATCTTAGCGGACCCAGATGTTAAGCAGGAACAAGTGGATAAGGCCTTGGTAGCAGTAAATGAAGTGCAGGATAAACTCGATCAAGCCAAAGCTTTGCTGCGACAACAAGCAGATAAGTCCGCCTTAGAGAAAGCCAAAAATAATCTGGAACAAGCGATTCAAAAACCAGTTGTAACAGATCAGAAACGACCAAAGACCGTTCAAACTTACCAAGCAGCAAAAGACCTTGCCGTGCAATTGAGCCAAGAAGCCGCTCAACTATTAAAAGATCTTAACGCGAGTCCGGAAGCGGTTTTGGCAAGTACGGAAAAACTCAACAAGGCTTTCCAACAGTTAGAATTAGCGGAAGCGGGTATTTTGGATCTTGTTGACAAGGCAGACTTACAACGAGCGCTAACTCAGTTGAATCTACCAGTTGACACGACAGGTAAAACACTGCGCAGTGTGAATAATTTCAGCCAGGCACTTACAGGGCATCAAGCTACTATTGATGAAGCAAAAGCCAAGGCTCAAGCTTTGATAGCCAATCAAGATGCCACACCAGAAGAAGTAGCTTCCGAAATCAAGGCTGTGGAAGCCGCTCAAGCGCTGAAAGACCAAGCGCAAGCTCTCTTAATGGACCGCGCAAATAAAGAAGCACTTGGCCAACAGGTTGAGGCAGCACAAGAAGTTGTCGCCAATCGTTATACGCCAGCTAGCTTCCAGAAAGTTGCTGACCAGCTCAAAGCTACTCAGTCCGTTTTAGAAGATGACGATAGCAGCCAAGAAGCGGTTGACCAAGCGACTCAAGCCCTTCGAGAGGCCTTAGCGCAATTGGAGCAGGTAGAACCTAAATATACAACTGTTAATGTTGAAGCACCTGCATCTGATTTATCTCGGGTCGTCACCGTGCGTTATCAGTTAGAAGACCCTAACCAACTTTACCGGGGAGGCAAGGTACAAGTCTTCCAGGGGGATCGTCTAGTTAAGACAGTCCCAATCCAAAATTTGATCGCAAATATTGATGGGTTGGATTATCATGTGTCTTATCGTCTCCATACTGTGATGGATTATGAGAACCAGCAAGGTGCTCAGTCGAAAGATCAGTTAGAGGATCAAGCAATAGAGTTAGATTTGAAGAAGATTGAGCTCAAACAAATCAAGGGTGTGCAGCTCTTCCATCGACAAGCTGACGGTAGTCATCAGTTGGTGGCTAGTTTGAGTCAGGTTCCATCTGATTTAAATAATTATTATGTTAAAGTACAGTCTGACCGCTTCAAGGATGTCTATTTGCCAGTTGCTTCTATTGAGACAGTTAGTCATGAGGGTCAGTCTTATTATCAAGTGACTACCCAGGCTCCTGAGCTAGTACAAAATCAAGGCGGCTCAAGTGACTATCACCAAGGCTATCAATTCCTAGTTGGTCAAGAACGTCCAGCGGATGGGAATGTGCATTATAGCTTTAAGAGCTTGCTTGAGGCTATACGCCAAAACCCAGCTGGAGACTACATACTGGGTGCCAACCTATCAGCGTCCGAGGTCAGCTTAGCAGCCGACGCGACCGCCTATTTTGTGGGAACCTTCACTGGGACTCTATCCGGCCAGACTGCAGACGGCGCGCAACATGCTATCTATAATTTGGTTGCACCACTCTTTGATCAGTTAAACCAAGCGACTATCAAGCATTTAGACCTTAAACAAGTGGCCATTGAATCAGGTAATTCTATGGCTGCGCTAGCCAAGCGGGCGACCAATTCGATAATCAGTGATGTGGCAGTTTCTGGGCGTGTGTCAGGGGCGACCAATGTAGCAGGTATCGTTCATACCGTAGTGGGTGGTAGCAGGCTTGAGAATGTTCGATTCCAAGGTGAGATTAGCCAAAGCGACCAGCCTAACCAGGCCCAAGAAGTGGGCGGTTTAGTAGGTTTGCTCGAACAATCCAGCGTTACCAACGCTTATGTCGATGCCAAACTGAACGTAAATCTAAACGCACAAAGTGCTCGCGCAGGCGTAGCCTTTGGTCGAGTTGTGTCCAGCCAAGGCAAGGCAGTAGTCAAGAATGTCCTTGTCAAAGGAAGCCTTACTAATACAGGCTCTACCGTTCAAGGTCGAAGCGGGGGACAAGTAGGTGGGGTTGTTGGCTCTACTTGGATGAATGGGCATTTAGAAAACATTATTTCAGACGTGGCAGTCACTAACGGCTACCGTGTCTACGGGGATAATGGCGCTATTTCAGAGGGCTATATCCGAAATGATCAAGTGGCCTGGAAGGTGACTGAACGCGTAACCGGTGTGGAAGAACCAGGCTTTAACCCTGCTAAGGCTAGTCAGGCTGATGTGGACAAATTAGCTAGTCAACTAGAAGCGGCCGGTGGGGTCCTGACAGATACTCCTGCGAGCTCTTATGTCGATCAAATCAACCAACAAGCAACCGATTATAGTCGTTTGGCTAATTATCAAGCTGATCGTGCTCAGGCCTATGCCAACATGGAGAAACTCCTGCCATTCTATAATAAGGAGCAAATTGTTAAGTATGGGAACTTAGTGGCGCCAGACAGCAAGTTGGCGACTCAAGTGCTCTTGGCGGTTACGCCAATGCAAGGTAATGCTTTTGTGACGGACTACAACCAAGCAATGGACCGGATTATGTTGCACTTTGCTGATAAATCAGTGCAATACTTGGCCTTAGGTGCGAAATCTGAGTTCAAACAAACAGGCGTAGTTGAGTATCAACTAGAGGATTCAGGTCTCATCTATACACCTAACCAAGTGTTGAAATCAGTAGATGATATTATGAATGCGGTCCTAGATATCATGAAAGAGACGGGTTTATCATCTGATGCTGTTTGGCAAGCCGCAGGTGTCAATAGTCTCTACACAGATGTAAGTGCCAGAGTCAAAAATGACCGTCGCACCGCCTTAGAGAACAAACTTGGCCGACAAGCGACTGAGGACGAAATTGTAGAAGATTTAGAAGTCTATCGTCGTGAACAACGTGCCTATCAGATTGAGACGCTCTTCTTCAATGCGACCTTTGGTGCCTTCCAAGATACGTTAGCCAATGACTTGGTGAAGATTATTCGTCAGGAGGCCAACTACCTAGGAGATAATGAGCAGGCGCGTGCTGCTTTAATCCAGAAACTCAAGGATAATCGTGGCGCCCTGCTTTTAGGTCTGGCATATCTCCAAGACCACTACCGTATTAATTTTGGAGAACATAACCTAGGGGAGATTGCCACCTATCAGTCAGACTTCTTCGGTAATCAAAAGAGCATTATTGATAAGCTGATTAGTATTGGAAGTCAGGGTGTTCAAACCTTGCGTTCTAAGAATAGCGCCAAGACATACAGCAGAATCTTAAGTGCTGACAGCAAATTACCAACGGTTCTTGATTATCTAACTTATTTCCGCGAGTTATGGACCAAGTTTGATCAATACGAATGGTTCCGAGATGCAACTAAGGCTAATATTACCATGGAGGAACGTCCGTCTCTTGAAGAAGGGCTAAATAAATCTCCTTATAAGGTCTACGATCGTTTATCTGTGCCGGATTATCGTGATTACATCTTGCCTTTACTCAACCTTAAGAAGAGTCGAATTTTCTTAGTATCCAATGTTTTATCGCTAACCTTGGGGTCGACAGATCGTCGTCCTTACCTAGCGCCAGAAGAGTTTGACAAACGCGTTAAGACTTTAGCTGATCGTCAGCAAATGCACGTTGATACCTGGTATCGTGTAGCCTTACCAACTGTCAAAGAGCGCATGGCTCGTAGAAATGCTATGCTAATCTGGGATGGTTATGCTAATGGCAAGAACGGTGGTTGGTATGATAGGCTAGGCAATGACACCTCCAATCGGCCAGTTAAATATCCATCTATGGGTATTAAGGAATTCTTTGGTCGAATCGATCGTTTCTATGAAAACAATGGAGCTGGAGCATATGCTGACACTAGCAATGGTGTGTATTTTGTCTTCACAGATATTTTATCCGACTACGTTGGAACGTCCCACTATACCCATGAGCTAGTCCATAATATGGAAAAATCAGTCTATCTTGGTGGAAACAGCTGGCGTCCGGAGGAAGTCTGGGAAGAATATGCTCAAGGGCTCTTGCAGTCACCTGAGGGACCAGAGTATGATCATATTGGGCTTAATACTTCCTTTGACTGGAGTGACAAAACTGACCGCTTCTATAATGCAACACCATCACGCTTCCAGTCTGCAGATGATTGGGGTCAATATGTCCACCGTCTCTTCGATATTCTCTACTTGCTAGACTATGCTGAGGCCAAAGCAGTCCTAGAAAAGGGTCCAGATGCCATGAAACAATGGTTCAACCGCTTCATTAATGTGCCGAATGGGCCTAACCATGTCAATAATAAGGTAGTGGAGATTAGTGATGAAGAGTGGACAAGCTTTAATATCCAGTCGATTGATGACTTCATTGATCGTAGCTTAGCGCCAAAACGCTACTTCCGCAATGGTTTTGAGACGGATCGCAACTCTTATGAACGAGTTAATATGTTCAATCCAATGTATGGGACAGGCCAAAATGATAAGGGCTCACCAGGTGGTTGGTGGTTCAAACGAATGGCTTGGGAACTGATGGGTTATAAGGGTTATAAAGATGGTTTTATCCCTTATGCTTCCAACCAATTAGAACGCCAAGCTAGAGCGGATGGCCAGACCCTAAATGATAACTATATTATCCAGAAGATTTCTAACGGCGACTTCCAAGATCTTAATGCCTTTAAGAAGGCTATGTTCAAGGAGCGTCTGGATAAGGTAGCTAATGGGGCAACATTGCGTCCAATTACAGTCCGTGAACGCCAAGTAAGCACCTTGGCGGATATTGAAGCGCTGATGAAGGAAGCAGTTGACAGAGTGCTATCAGCTCGTCAAACAGGTAATATGCGGAATGATGTCTATAACTTGAAGCGCGAAATTTACCTTCAACTCTTCAAGGCCTCTGATGATTTCCGTCAATCTATTTTTGCCAACGAATAGAAAGCAGAAAACAGCAGCTAAGGCTGCTGTTTTTTGTAGTTTGGATGGAATAAAATAGTCTCCCTTGCGTTTTAAGGGCAAAAGGAGTATCATATAGACAAAAGTTATTTTAGAGACAATAGTCTAGAAGGGCGGTGCCTATGTTAACGCCTAATGAAGCCAAGGTGCTTGCCTTGATTGAGGAAGACCCTTTCCGCACCCAGCAAGAATTGGCGACATTGATGGGAATTAGTCGGTCAACTGTGGCCAGTCTAATCTCCTCTCTGATGCAGAAACATCAGCTACGCGGACGAGCTTATATTTTGAATGAGGCGCGGCGAATTTATTGCATCGGTGGGATGAATATCGACCGTAAATTTCGTCTAACCGGCGCAATGCAGCTCGGTACTAGTAACCCTGTCACCTCAACTCTCAGTGTGGGCGGCGTAGTCCGCAATGTAGCTGAGAATTTAGGACGATTAGGTCAATCAGTTCAATTGCTGTCAGTAGCGGGAATGGATCAGGATTACGATTGGATTAAGCAGCAAACTCAGGCCTATGTGGATATGAGCCAAATCACTCAGATTCCAGAGGCAGCAACGTCAACCTACAGTGCTATTTTGGATGAGTCCGGGGATATGCAATTGGCGCTAGCCGATATGGCGATTGCCGACCAGATGGATTTAGATTGGATTAGTCAATTTGCTCCACGGCTTAAACTAGCAGATTACCTGATTCTGGATTTGAACTTGCCTCTAGAAACCGTGACTTATTTGATTCAACTTGCAAAAGCTGAATCAATTCCGCTTGCCATTATCCCGGTCAGTGGGCCCAAGATGAGCCATTTGCCAGAAGATTTGAGTGGCGTTAGTTGGCTCGTTGTCAATGAGGATGAATCCATCAGTCGCTTTGGCAATTTGCCTGCTTCAGACTTAGTGGATGCCTGGTTGGCAACTGGTGTCTTGCAAGTGGTCATGACCAGAGGGACACGTAGTAGTTTCTATGGACATCAGGATGGCATCCGCCAGGAAGTCCAGCCTCTCCTAGCGCAAAATGTAGTAGATGTAACGGGGGCAGGTGATGCCTTCTCTGCTGGCCTTCTCTATGGCCAGTTGACAGGGCATGATGCTAAGACATCTATTTATTATGGGATGGCCAATTCCTATCATACGGTTCAAGTCAAGCAAACCGTTCGACTCAATCTCTCTGCTAGCCAGTTGGAGAGTGACTATCAGACATTAAAAGAAAGAGGTTTAGCCTAAGATGAAAAACTTATTATCTATTAGTAAAGAAGTACAACACGCTTTAGATCACAACTTACCTGTTGTCGCTTTAGAATCTACCATCATTTCTCATGGGATGCCATATCCGCAGAACGTTCAAATGGCTAAAACAGTAGAACAAATTATTCGCGATAATGGCGCCGTTCCAGCAACAATCGCCATCATGGATGGTCAGTTTAAGATTGGTTTAGAAGAAGCTGATCTAGAACGTTTGGCTAGCGAGAAGCCGGTTGCTAAGGTATCTCGCCGTGACTTGGCAGAAGTCTTCGCCAAAGGCATCTTAGGGGCTACTACAGTCGCAACGACCATGATTGGGGCGCATTTAGCGGGCATCAAGGTCTTCGTTACTGGCGGGATTGGTGGTGTGCACCGCGGTGTAGAAGAAACCATGGATATTTCTGCGGACTTAGACGAATTAGGTCAAACACCAGTGACGGTCGTTTGCGCGGGCGCCAAAGCTATTTTGGATTTACCAAGAACTTTGGAATATTTGGAAACCAAAGGGGTGCCTGTAGTGGGCTACCAAACGGATTACCTACCTGCCTTCTACACACGGACTTCAGAATACAAGCTCAACAGTCGCGCAGACAAGCCAGAAGAAATTGCGGCCATGATGGACTACTCTGAAGCGCTTGGCCTTAAGGGTGGGATTTTGGTGACGAATCCAATTCCTGCTGAGCACGAAATTCCACATGAAAAAATTGATGCCATTATCGATGCGGCTGTAAAAGAAGCAGATGAGAAAGGGATTCGAGGCAAAGATAGCACGCCATTCCTATTAGCTAAGATTGTTGAATTAACAGATGGAGCTAGCTTAAATACTAATATTCAATTAGTTTATAATAACGCCAAGTTAGGGGCGAAGATTGCTAAAGCCTATCAAGAACGTTAAGCTTATTTATGGCAGCCGGGACATCTAGTCCCGGCTTTTTGTATATGATGTTAGTGGGAATAGAGTGATGCTGGGCATGATTTTATGTTGATTGGTCGATAGATAACTAGAAGGTCTTGACTTTTCTACTAGATATCGTATAATAAAATCACAAACAGTTGAATGATTGTTCAAACGATATGGAAGAGGGGTTAAGATGTGCTCTCATCATCACAATTCTCATGCACATTCGCATCAGCATCAGCACCATGACCATGCTCATGACCGCGTTCATGCATTTAGTTGGGCAGTTTTTGCCTATATGCTTGGTCTCCTTGCTTTCATTACAGGGCTTCTTCTAGGGCAAGGTTCCCTACTGGCTAATGTGCTCTATAGCTTGACGGTAATCCTGTCTGGCTATCATGTCCTAAGTGAAGGTTTGTTAGAGACTTGGCAGGCTAGCTACAAAGCGCGCCGTTTTTGTCCGAATACTCACTTGCTAATGGGGCTGGCGGCTATGGGTGCTATGCTTATTGGGCAATTCCAAGAAGCAGCCTTGCTAATTTTGATATTTGCTGGTGCTCATTTTCTGGAGGACTATGCAGAAGCTAAATCTAAGAAGGAAATGACCAGTCTCTTGGCTATGCAGCCGCAAGAAGCGCGCCTTTTGGCGGAAGATGGAAGCGTGACGATTGTGGCAGTGCAAGACTTAATGGTTGGTAATCGAGTGCAAGTATTGAATGGCGACCAAATCCCCATTGATGGCAAAATTGTGAGTGGTCAGGCGGTCGTTAATGAAGCCATGATTAATGGTGAGAGTATGCCGCAAGAAAAAAGCGTAGGGGATTCAGTCTATGCCGCTACCCTCAATGGTAATAGCAGCTTTGTCATGCAAGTAACAAGGTTGGCAGATCAAACTACTTTTGCCAAAATCCTTGGTTTAGTCAGGGAGGCGCAGGCAAAGCAAAGTCCGGTTGCGACCCGAATTCAGCGTTTGGAGCCGCTCTATGTTAAGGGGGCACTCCTCTTCACGGCTTTATATGCGCTTTTGATGGCGTTAGGGACTTCGCTTTCATTACATGAAGTAGCCTATCGAACACTGATTATGCTCATTGCCCTTTCGCCTTGTGCTTTAGCAGCCAGTGCCATTCCGGCTACCTTATCAGCTTTATCGAATCTGGCTAAGCAAGGGGTGCTGGTCAAGGGTGGAAGCCACCTCCATCAAGTCTCGGGACTTGGAGCCATCGCTTTTGACAAGACGGGGACCCTAACCCAGGGTAGACCTCAGGTGACGGACGCCATCTTATCGGCTGAAGCTGAGAAACTATTGGCTGTCTGGGTGTCCATGGAGCGTCAAGCTAATCATCCTCTAGCGCAGGCCATTGTGTCTCATTATGCTAGTTTGCCTGTTCTAGATATAGAGGTAAGCAATAAAATGGGGCAGGGTCTCTATGCTGATTATCAAGGTCACAGCTATCAGGTGGCTAAGCCGACTGCCTTTGAAGCGGTGGAGCCAGACTACGATCGGCAATGTCGAGAATGGGAAGGACAGGGCAAGACGGTGGTCTATTTGGCTCAAAACCAAGAAGTCATAGGGGCGATGGCCCTAATGGATATTGCCAAAGATGACGCCCGCCAAACCTTGGACTACTTTAAGCAAGTCGGTGTTAAAACCGTCATGTTAACAGGGGATTCCGAGTTAACGGGGCAGGCTATTGGCCAGCAACTAGGAATCCAATCTGTTCAAGCCCAAGTTATGCCTGACCAGAAGGCAGAAGAAATCCGTAAGTTAATGGACAAACACGAGATGGTAGCTATGGTGGGAGATGGCGTCAATGATGCGCCTGCCTTAGCTAGTGCTAGTCTGGGGATTGCGATGGGGCAAGGGACGGATGTAGCCATGGAAACGGCGGATGTGATTCTCGTTCGAGATCAACTTCAGTCTCTGTCTTATCTGCATCGCCTTGCCAAGAAGCATGACCGGATTATCTGGCAGAATATTGGCTTTTCCATGCTAGTTGTGTTAGCCTTAGTTATAATGAATGTCGGCCAAGTTTCCAATATTGCCCTAAGTGTAGTGGGGCACGAAGGATCAACCCTTCTAGTGATATTAAACGGGTTACGACTTCTAGTCCCCTTATCATCACGAAGTGAATCATAATGTATGACGAACAAGTAATTGAAGAGCTAGCACAATTTTTTAAGGCGGTAGCAGATGTTTCCAGGCTCAAGCTTTTGCTACATTTAATGAAGCAAGAAGCCAATGTGAATGAATTAGCTGAGGCGACTGGCTTAACTCTTTCGGGGGTCTCCCACCAACTTAAACTTTTGAAGTTAATGAAGTTGGTTAAGGCTAGTAAACAAGGTAAGTATGTCTATTATAGTTTGGACGACGACCACGTTAAACACATTATCACAGACTCTCTGACGCATTTGTCTGAGGATCGTTCTGAATAGCGGACAGGCGGCTTTGGCTGCCTGTTTTTTCGTTGCAACCAGAGATGCGAACGTTCTATTGAGAAAAGTTAACGATTTTCGCCTTAGGCATTCTGTTAGTCTTGGACTTATGCTATAATGGGTAAAATTTTAGAAAGAGATGGTGAACAAATGACTGTCAAGACAAGCTTCTTAGGGAAACCCTTAGCCAATCCCCTCATGAATGCATCAGGGGTCCACTGTATGACGGTGGCCGAGATGGATGAGTTAGCACAAAGTGCGGCTGGAGCCTTCGTAACCAAGACGGCAACGCGGGACTATCGAGCAGGCAATCCCCAACCGCGTTATGTGGATGTGCCTCTGGGCAGCATTAACTCCATGGGCTTACCCAATGAAGGATTAGCTTATTACCTAGACTATTGCTTAGCGCGCCAGGATCAACAACCCCTACAATTCTTGTCGGTAGTAGGTCTAAGCTACGATGAGATTGTTGAGAACCTGCGTACTATAGAGGCTAGCGCCTATCAAGGCGTGACAGAATTCAACTTGTCTTGTCCTAATGTTCCGGGCAAGCCTCAAATCGCCTATGACTTTGAATTGACAGAGCGACTCTTAACAGAAGTCTTTTCTTTCTTCGCTAAACCGCTAGGGCTTAAGTTGCCGCCTTACTTCGACATTGCTCATTTTGACCAGATGGCAGCTATCCTTAATCGTTTTCCGCTGACCTATGTTAACTGCGTCAACTCCATTGGCAATGGTCTCTATATTGATGTAGATAAGGAGCAAGTGGTGATAAAACCCAAGGGAGGTTTCGGGGGTCTAGGTGGAGACTACATTAAGCCAACAGCCTTGGCTAACGTGCGGGCCTTCCATCAACGACTCAATCCATCTATTAAGATTATTGGCACCGGGGGTGTCAGAACCGGTCAGGATGTTTTTGAACATATTCTTTGTGGGGCTAGTTTAGTTCAGGTAGGGACGGCCCTTCACCAAGAAGGCGTAGGCATCTTTGAGCGTCTGGTCGCTGAGCTGGAGGCTATTATGGAAGCAAAGGGCTATAAGAGCTTAGATGATTTCAGGGGTAAATTACGTGAGATTGACTAAGTTTAGTAGATAAACAATCACCGAGCCCTTTGCTCTGCAGAGGGCTCGATGCTTGGGTTTAAGAGGCTAGTCCCCCTTGACAAAAGGACTTGAAATCCGTATAATATTCAGATGCAAGAGTATGCACTTTAGAAAGTAAATGCGGCTTGAAATCTTGTCCAAGCCGGTGTTTGAGGCCTAAACAACATGTAACGTCACTCCGATGAGTTGGTTCTGTTGTCTTTTTTTTGCGCTTCAAAGACCGAAAAATGTCATTTGTTAACAATTATTAATAATTGTAACCTTAATGTAAAGTGGTGTTCTTAGATTATATTATAGGGGTGAATCGCTTGAGTCATATCGTGAAATACGGTAAAAAAGCTGAGCGTCGAAGCTATGCGCGTATCGACGAAGTCTTAGAGTTGCCGAACTTGATTGAAATCCAAACGGATTCCTACAAATGGTTCTTGGATGAAGGGCTAAAAGTGATGTTCGAGGACATTTCGCCGATTGTCGATCATTCGGAGAACTTGGAACTTCATTTTGTAGACTATGAGTTCAAGGAAGCTAAGTATAGCTTAGAAGAAGCTCGTAGCCATGACGCTAACTACTCAAAACCAATCTATGTAACCTTGCGCCTGTTCAACAAAGAGACAGGTGAAGTCAAAGAACAAGAAGTCTTCTTCGGGGACTTCCCAATCATGACCGAAATGGGGACCTTCATTATCAACGGGGCGGAACGGGTTATCGTTTCCCAGTTGGTGCGTTCTCCTGGTGTCTATTTCCACGACCGTATGGACAAGAAAGGCCGCCACAGCTATACTTCTACGGTTATTCCTAACCGTGGGGCTTGGTTGGAATTTGAATCAGATGCTAAGGGGATTGCCTATGTCCGTATCGACCGGACCCGGAAGATTCCATTGACTGTCTTGATGCGTGCCTTAGGTTTTGGTTCAGATGACGAGATTTATGATATCTTCGGCCAATCTGAGCTCTTAGACTTAACTATCGAGAAGGATGTTCACAAAAATATTCAAGATTCTCGTACGGAAGAAGCCTTGAAGGACATTTACGAGCGTCTTCGTCCAGGTGAACCTAAGACCGCAGAAAGCTCACGTAACCTCTTGGTTGCGCGCTTCTTCGACCCACGTCGCTATGATCTAGCACCTGTAGGTCGTTACAAGATCAATAAAAAACTCCACCTCAAGAACCGTTTGATTGGCTTGACCTTGGCAGAAACCTTGGTTAACCCAGAAACAGGCGAAGTGCTCTTTGAAGAAGGAACGGTCTTGGATCAAGAACGCGTTCAAGCTTTGATCCCTCATTTAGAGTCTGGCTTGAATAAGGTGACCCTCTATCCTTCTGAAGATAGTGTGGTAGCTCAACCAATCGATTTACAAATCATCAAAGTTTATTCACCTAAGAACCCAGAGCAAGTGATTAACTTAATCGGCAACGGGAATATTGAGAAGATTAAGTGCTTGACGCCAGCTGACATTATTGCGTCAATGAACTACTATCTCTACTTAGACCAAGGAATTGGTGTTACAGACGATATCGACCACTTGGCTAACCGTCGTATCCGTTCAGTCGGTGAATTATTGCAAAATCAATTCCGTATCGGGCTATCCCGGATGGAACGGGTAGTGCGTGAGCGTATGTCTCTCCAAGACGTTGCGACCATCACGCCACAACAATTAATTAACATTCGTCCAGTGGTAGCGGCTATTAAGGAATTCTTCGGTTCCTCCCAGTTGTCACAATTCATGGACCAAGTTAACCCACTCGGGGAATTGACCCACAAACGTCGTCTATCAGCCTTAGGGCCTGGTGGTTTGACGCGGGACCGTGCCGGCTATGAAGTGCGGGACGTTCACTACTCTCACTACGGTCGTATGTGTCCAATCGAGACGCCAGAAGGTCCTAACATCGGGTTGATTAACAGCTTGTCTTCTTATGCGAAGATTAACAAGTATGGTTTTATTGAGACGCCTTACCGTAAAGTGGACAAATCGGTTACGCCACACCGTGTCACGACCGAAATTGACTACCTAGCAGCGGACGAGGAAGACTTGTATGTAGTAGCCCAAGCCAACTCTAAACTCAATGAGGACGGAACCTTCGCGAAAGACCTAGTTATGGCGCGTTTCCGTTCACAAAACATTGAGGTTAACGTTGACCAAGTAGACTACATGGACGTGTCACCAAAACAAGTTGTCGCTGTCGCGACTGCTAGCATTCCGTTCTTGGAAAACGACGACTCCAACCGGGCCTTGATGGGTGCCAACATGCAACGTCAAGCTGTGCCACTTATTAATCCGCAATCCCCACTGATTGGGACTGGGATGGAATATAAGGCAGCGCACGACTCAGGGGCTGCGCTCTTATGTAAACGCGCCGGTGAAGTGGTTTATGTCGATGCTAACAAGGTTCGCGTACGTACACCAGAAGGTGAAGTTGACGAATACCGTCTAACTAAGTTTGCGCGTTCTAACGCAGGGACCTGCTACAACCAACGTCCAATCGTAGAATTAGGCGACCAAGTTGATGCTTTAGAAATCTTAGCAGATGGTCCATCTATGCAAAATGGGGAAATGGCCCTCGGTCAGAACCCATTGGTAGCCTTCATGACTTGGGAAGGGTATAACTATGAGGACGCGGTTATCATGTCTGAGCGTCTAGTCAAAGATGATGTATATACCTCTATCCACATTGAAGAATATGAATCAGAGTCCCGTGACACCAAGTTAGGGCCTGAAGAAATTACACGCGAAATTCCAAACGTGTCCGAAGATGCCCTCAAGTACTTGGACAAAGACGGGATTATCTGTATCGGTGCGGAAGTAAAAGACGGCGATATCTTAGTTGGTAAGGTAACACCAAAAGGTGTGACCGAGTTGTCTGCAGAAGAGCGCTTGCTCCACGCTATCTTCGGTGAGAAGGCGCGTGAAGTACGTGATACTTCCTTGCGTGTGCCACACGGCGGGGGCGGGATTGTCCACGACGTTAAAATCTTCACCCGCGAAGCTGGCGACGAATTGGCACCAGGTGTCAACAAGCTGGTCCGCGTTTACATCGTACAAAAACGTAAAATTAACGAAGGGGATAAGATGGCCGGTCGTCACGGTAACAAAGGGGTTGTCTCCCTTATCATGCCGGAAGAAGATATGCCATTCTTACCAGATGGTACCCCAGTTGATATCATGTTGAACCCGTTAGGGGTTCCATCCCGTATGAACATCGGGCAAGTCCTAGAGTTACACTTGGGGATGGCTGCTCGCGAAATGGGCATCAAGATTGCAACACCTGTCTTTGACGGTGCTAGTGAAGAAGATGTCTGGGCAACAGTTAAGGAAGCTGGCTTAGAAGCTGACGCTAAGACTATCTTATATGATGGTCGAACCGGTGAACCATTTGACCGTAAAGTCTCTGTTGGGGTTATGTACATGATTAAGTTGGCCCACATGGTCGACGACAAGTTGCACGCTCGTTCAACAGGTCCATACTCTCTGGTTACCCAACAACCATTGGGTGGTAAAGCTCAATTTGGTGGGCAACGTTTCGGGGAGATGGAAGTTTGGGCCTTGGAAGCTTATGGTGCCGCTTATACCCTGCAAGAAATCTTAACCTACAAGTCTGACGACGTAGTCGGCCGGGTGAAAACCTACGAAGCTATCGTCAAAGGTCAACCAATTCCACGTCCTGGTGTACCGGAATCCTTCCGCGTCCTTGTTAAGGAATTGCAAGCCCTAGGCTTGGATCTCAAGGTCTTGGATGAACATGATCAAGAAATCGAATTACGCGATGACGACGATGAGGATGAAGTAATCAACTTCAATGCCCTCGACCGCTATAAGGCTGATCAAATGGCTCACCATCATGCAGCAGAAGCCGAAGATGAAGGTGAAGAACCAAAGGCTGAGATCAACCTTGACGAACAGGCAATCGCAGAAGACTTGATCGATTCAGCGGTTGAAGACGAACTCGATTCATTAGACTAAGTTTTAGGAGCCCCTAGCCTAGCTCTTTAGGTAGGCTAGGCAGGCAATCCTAACAGAACAATACAAAAGAAAGAGGAGGTCAGCCCTTTGATCGATGTAAATAATTTTGAAGCGATGCAAATTGGCCTAGCGTCTCCAGAAAAAATTCGGAGTTGGTCCTATGGTGAGGTCAAAAAACCTGAAACTATCAACTACCGGACGCTAAAACCAGAAAAAGACGGCTTATTCTGCGAGCGCATCTTTGGTCCAACTAAGGACTGGGAATGTAGCTGTGGAAAGCTCAAACGAATTCGCTATAAGGGTCGGGTCTGCGACCGTTGTGGCGTCGAAGTAACGCGTGCCAAAGTCCGTCGCGAACGGATGGGGCATATTGAGTTGGCAGCGCCTGTCACTCACGTATGGTACTTCAAAGGAATCCCAAGCCGGATGGGCTTGGTCTTGGACATGAGCCCACGACTCTTGGAAGAAGTTATCTACTTCGCTTCATATGTTGTAATCGACAGCGGTGACACCCCATTAGAACGCAAGTCTCTCTTGACTGAGATGGAATACCGTGAGAAAAAACGCGAATACGGTGACCGTTTCTATGCTAAAATGGGGGCAGAAGCCATCAAGGAATTATTGGATGCTGTTGATTTAGAAGCAGAATGTGCGGAATTGAAGGAAGTGCTCAAGACCGCTACAGGTCAAAAACGGATGCGGGCGATTCGTCGCTTGGACATCTTAGATGCCTTCCGTTTATCAGGCAACAAGCCATCTTGGATGGTCTTGGATGTACTGCCTGTTATCCCACCAGATATTCGTCCTATGGTCCAATTAGAAGGTGGCCGGTTTGCAACAAGTGACTTGAACGATCTCTATCGTCGAGTAATCAACCGTAACAACCGTCTCAAACGTCTCTTGGACTTGGGCGCACCAAACATTATCGTTCAAAACGAAAAACGTATGTTACAAGAAGCGGTCGATGCCTTAATCGATAACGGTCGTCGTGGCCGTGCCGTAACAGGTCCAGGTAACCGCGCCCTCAAGTCTCTCTCTCACATGTTGAAAGGGAAGCAAGGTCGTTTCCGTCAAAACCTTTTAGGGAAACGGGTCGACTACTCTGGTCGTTCGGTAATTGTCGTGGGGCCAAACCTCAAGATGTACCAATGTGGGTTGCCAAAAGAAATGGCCATCGAACTCTTCAAGCCTTTCGTTATGAAAGAATTGGTGGAACGTGGTATTGCTGGCAACATTAAGAATGCTAAACGCATGATCGAAACACAAGATACAGCCATCTGGCCAGTAATTGAAGAAGTTATCAAGGAACACCCAGTTCTCCTAAACCGGGCACCTACGCTCCACCGTTTGGGGATCCAAGCCTTCGAACCAACCTTGGTTGAGGGTCGGGCAATCCGTTTGCACCCACTGGTCTGTGAAGCCTACAACGCCGACTTTGACGGTGACCAAATGGCCGTTCACGTACCATTGTCTGAAGAAGCTCAAGCTGAAGCGCGCTTGCTCATGTTAGCGGCACAAAACATCTTGAACCCTAAAGATGGTAAGCCAGTTGTTACCCCATCTCAGGACATGGTCTTGGGGAACTACTACCTGACCTTGGAAGAGGCAGGGCGTATTGGTGAAGGTTTGGTTGTAAGTGATGTCTCTGAAGCAGAGATTGCTTACCAGAACGGTTACGTTCACCTCCACACTCGGATTGCGATTCCTGCTAAAGCTTTAGTTGGTAAGCCATTCACTGATTGGCAAAAGGAACGTCTCATGGTAACGACCGTTGGGAAATTGCTCTTCAACGAAATCATGCCACCAGAGTTCCCTTACCTCAATGAGCCTTCACACGAGAACTTAACTGAGAAGACACCAGATAAGTACTTCTTAGAAGCTGGGGTAAATGTACCAGAAGCGATTGCGGCGATGGACTTAGTCCCACCATTTAAGAAGAAAGACTTAGGGCGCATTATCGCGCAAGTCTTCAAACGTTTCAAGATTACCGAAACCTCTGTTATGTTGGACCGCATGAAGAACTTGGGTTACAAGTTCTCAACTCGTGCCGGGATTACTGTAGGGGCGGCCGACGTATTACGTCTGGAATCTAAGGGTGAAATCTTAGAGAAAGCCCACAGCCGTGTTGACAACATTACCAAGCAATACCGTCGTGGTTTGATTACAGACGACGAGCGTTACGAATCCGTTATTCGGACATGGGAACAAGCTAAGGATCAAATTCAAGAAGAATTGCGTAAGTCCTTGCCACGCTTGAACCCAATCGCGATGATGTCTGACTCCGGGGCCCGTGGTAACATCTCTAACTTTACCCAGTTAGCTGGGATGCGGGGGAACATGGCGGCGCCATCTGGTCGAATCATTGAATTGCCTATCACCTCTAACTTCCGTGAGGGTTTGTCTGTCTTGGAAATGTTTATCTCGACCCACGGGGCGCGTAAAGGGATGACCGATACGGCCTTGAAGACCGCCGACTCTGGTTACTTAACTCGTCGTTTGGTTGACGTGGCGCAAGATGTCATCATCCGTGAAGACGACTGTGGTACCGACCGTGGTATGACGGTTCGTGCCATTATGGATGGTAACTCCGTCATTGAATCTCTGGAAGAACGTTTGATTGGGCGTTACGCACGTAAAACGGTTCGTCACCCAGAAACAGGCCAAGTATTAGTAGAAGCTAACCACATTATTACGGAAGACATGGCAGATGCCATCGTGGCAGCAGGGATTGAAGAAGTAACCATTCGTTCAGTCTTCACCTGTGATACCAACCACGGGGTATGTAAGAAGTGTTATGGTCGCAACTTAGCGACTGGTTCTGAAGTGGAAGTCGGCGAAGCAGTGGGTACCATTGCCGCTCAATCCATCGGGGAACCTGGTACCCAGCTGACCATGCGTACCTTCCACACCGGTGGGGTTGCGGGTGGTGGCGATATCACCCAAGGTTTGCCACGTATTCAAGAAATCTTCGAAGCTCGTCATCCAAAAGGGCAAGCAACGATTACTGAAGTGGCCGGGATTATTGAATCAATTGTTGAGAAAGAATCCGACCGTAGCCGTGACATCACAGTTAAGGGCGTGACGGATACCCGTACTTACAATGTGCCTTACACTTCCCGTCTCAAGGTTGCGGAAGGCGACAGCGTAGAACGTGGTCAAGCCTTAACTGAAGGTTCAATCGATCCTAAGGAATTACTCCGCGTAACCGATGTCTTGACCGTAGAAAACTACTTGCTCCGCGAGGTTCAAGCAGTATACCGTGGTCAAGGGGTAGAAATCGGCGACAAACACGTCGAAGTAATGGTTCGTCAAATGTTGCGTAAGGTTCGTGTTATGGACCCTGCTTCAACTGACATCTTGCCAGGTGCCTTACTGGATATCTCAGACTTCGCCAAGGCCAACACCAACGCTATTCAAGCCGGTGAAGTGCCAGCGACAGCTCGCCCAGTCCTCATGGGGATTACCAAGGCTGCCTTGGAAACTAAGTCCTTCATCTCTGCTGCATCCTTCCAAGAGACAACTCGTGTCTTGACTGATGCTGCTATCCGTGGTAAGAAAGACGCTCTCCTTGGTCTTAAGGAGAACGTTACAATTGGTAAGTTGATTCCAGCCGGGACCGGGATGACCCGTTACCGTAAGTTGGAAACCAACATTCAACCACCTGTTGTCGAAGCGGAAGACGAAGACATTGAATTAGAAAATCAAGCACCTGCTAAGGCCTAGACCTTCAAGTGCTAAGCCAATAGGCTGGGAATCTTCCCAGCCTATTTTTGTATTGGAAAGGGCCTGAATTTTCCCTAGGAAATCGAGTTTTAGAGACAGGATGTTGTCCGAAAGATAGTGGAACCGATTCTCTAAAAGTTCCAAAAACACGCAACATTATACGGACGATCAGGCAGAAAAATGGCCTAATTTTCGAGTATGTCAGTGTTATTTTGCTAGTGATATGCTATAATAGAGGCAAAGGGAGGTGCTCACATGGTAACAAAAGAGCTGATTCAACAACGCACTGTTTTCCTAAGTACCCTTTGTCGAGATTTGGAGCAGGAGCCCTGGGTGAGAGGTATTTTTCTGGCTGGCCATGCGCTTCAAGATCAGGATGATCCCTGCTCGGATATTGATCTTCGCTTAATTGTCATCGACAAAAAAGCCAAACGCCAAGTCTATGAATGGTTGGCGACCTGGTCACCTGATTTGCTCTTTATTGAAGAGCTAAACGATGTCAATGCCTCCTTTTACTTTGAACATTTTATCAAGTTGAAAGTGCTGGCCTATTATGCTTCAGAACTTGAGCCAAGCATCTGGTTCAAACAAATTCAAGTCATTTGGGACCCGGAAGGCATGATTGAACCGATGCGACAATCTTCCTTGGCCTTGGAATTGTCAGTCAATCAGGCCATGATTGACTACTATCTGACCAAGTACTACGCCCACCTCCATACCTTATGCAGAGGTATGATGCGAGGCGAGATTAACTACTGCATGCAATGTATCTTGATGATGCGCAATATTCTGTCGGCCCTCTGGTGCCTAGAAAAAGGCCACTTGCCCAACGATATTGGCGACTGGTCTCGCTATGAAGGTGCCCGCTCAGTTCTCAGCCAATCCCAACAGCAATGGATGCAGAAGGTGATTTCGCTAGACAAGCAGTCGGTCCGTCATTTCTGCCTGGATGCTAATCAACAAATCAAACAGGTCTTGGTACGATTTGGTTATGATACCCACCAGTTTGACCGGCTGACCCTCCATGTCTTGGAAGAGACTCACTAATTGGCTTATTCTCTTACGCCCACCTAGCTTGCTAGGCCAATCGGATGCCCCCGTATTGGTCTGCAAGCTAGGTGGTTTACTTGTCTCCCGCTATTTTTGTCTGCTTAGGTGAAAAAGTCATGACATTTAGGCTTTTTTCAGGTACAATAAAGACGTATGGGCTTTTTTGATAAGAGCCGTCAAGATAGCACTAGGAGGAAATTAAATGACTGAACAACATCAAGATGTCCAGGCTGAACTTAACGACCAGCTTTTGGTTCGTCGTGAGAAAATGGCTCAAATGGCAGAAGCGGGTGTGAACCCTTTTGCAGCGGGCTTTAGCCGGGATCATTTATCTGCCCAAATCTTGCACGAATACAGTGAGATTGACAAAGAAACCTTAGAAGAAAAGAAAATCCCTGTTCGTGTGGCAGGCCGTATGGTCTCCAAACGTGGTAAGGGTAAGGCTGGTTTTGCCCATCTCTTAGACATGGATGGCAAGATTCAAATTTACGTCCGCCAAGATTCAGTAGGTGAAGATAGTTACCAATGGTTTAAGGCCGCAGACTTGGGCGACATTGTCGGCGTTGTCGGCTATGTCTTCAAGACCAATACAGGTGAGCTTTCGGTCTTCGCCCAAGAATTCCATCCCCTAACCAAGGCTTTACGTCCTCTGCCAGATAAATACCATGGCTTAACCAATGTAGAGCAACGTTACCGCCAACGTTACTTGGACCTTATTAGTAACGAAGAAAGCCGCGAACGCTTTATCTTGCGTTCTAAGATTGTGCGCGAAATCCGCCGTTTCTTAGACGACCAAGGTTACTTGGAAGTTGAAACACCAGTTCTGCATACCATCGCGGGTGGGGCAACCGCTCGTCCATTCGTAACCCACCACAATGCCTTGGATATGGAGCTCTATCTCCGCATCGCGACTGAGTTGCACCTCAAACGCTTGGTAGTTGGTGGGATTGAGAAGGTTTATGAGTTAGGGCGGATCTTCCGTAATGAAGGGATTGATACCACCCACAACCCAGAATTTACCACTATCGAATGTTATACGGCTTACCAAGTTTATACAGATGTCATGGACTTGATTGAAGGCATGCTGAAGAAGGTAGCTGAGCGTGTCCTCAACAAGACTAGCTTGGAGTATCACGGTCACACTATTGAGTTAGGTCAACCTTGGGCTCGTCGCCATATGGTAGACTTGATTAAAGAAGTTACAGGTGTGGACTTCTGGCAAGCCATGGACTTCGACCAAGCCAAAGCTTTGGCTAAGGAACATGGCGTGGAACTCAACGACCACGATACTACTGTGGGTCATGTCATCAATGCCTTCTTCGAAGAGCACTGTGAAGATAAGTGTATCCAACCAACCTTCGTTTACGGCCACCCAGTGGAAGTATCGCCATTGGCACGTAAGAACGAAGAAGACCCACGCTTCACTGACCGTTTCGAGCTCTTTATTGTAGGGAAAGAATACGCCAACGCCTTCACAGAGTTGAGTGATCCAATTGATCAACGCCAACGTTTTGAAGCGCAAATGGAAGAAAAGAACAAAGGGAACGATGAAGCTCAGCCAATGGATGATGAGTTCATTGAAGCGCTAGAATATGGGATGCCTCCAACTGGTGGTTGGGGCTTAGGGATTGACCGTCTGGTAATGCTCTTCACGGGCGCTACTGCTATCCGCGACGTCCTCCTCTTCCCAACTATGCGCCACCATTCATAAAACAAGTGTATCAAAAGAGGACTTATATAGAAGTCCTCTTTTTTACTTGAAGTAAGAGGGCGGTTAACGAATATACTTGGAAATTAGCGCTATAAACACGATAGTTAGGATCTTTACCCGCACTCAAGAATACCCTTACAAAAAATAGTTGACACGAGTCAAAAATACGTGTAAAATGAATTCGTAGACAATTGTTAGCGTTTTCTGTTTTAAGGAGGAGTATTGATGAAGGATACATTATTTCATCAACGGTTAAGAGAAAAAGGATTCTTAATCTTAACCCATCGTGGTATGAGAGGAGGAAACATCCCTGAAAATACGATAAAGTCTACTCAGTTGGCCTATCAGTTAGGTTCAGATTTAGTAGAAGTTGATATTGCCCGTTCTAAAGATGGGGTCTACTATTTGTTCCATCATAACAACGAGAAAAGATTACTGGGGGTAGAAAATGGCACATTAGAAAAATTGACTAGCGCTGAGATTGATGCACTCGCTTATTTGAATGGGATTGGTGATGATTCGGGATATCATCTAGAGAAGCTGAGTGATTTTCTTGCTTGGTTGCCAGCTGATGGGCTGGTAAACATTGACCGTTCATGGTTTTATTGGGACGACCCAGCTTTTATGAGACTATTTGTAGATACACAAACACTAGATCGCGTATTCTTCAAAAGTCCACTAGAAGATGAACTGTTGGATAAGTTGAATTCGCATAGACTCGATGTGTTTTACATGCCGATTTTACGCGAACAAATGGACATGTCCTATTTTGATGCTTATCCTTATGTTCATTGTATTGGAGCGGAGTTATTGCCGACAGAGGAAAATTCACCTCTGCTTGCTGCTGATTGGCGATCTTCGCTCCGTGAAGCTGGATACCTAGTGTTACTTAACGGTATTAATATTGGAGTAAGACACAATCTTTTTTATCAATTTGACGAGGACCAAGCCGTTCTCAATCCATCAGAGGGATGGGGACATATTGTGGCACATCGTCCAGATGTTATTCAAACAGACTGGCCATTTCTGCTCGCAGCTTATCGCCAGAACTGCCAAAAATAAGGAGGATTAAAATGTTTAAGAAGTTAAAGATGTTGTTTGCTGGGTTAGCAGTATTCTCAACGGTTGCAAGTGTTACTGCAGTTCAAGCTGAAGCAGACAAGTCGCAAGAGCTCGTTGTTTACTCGAATGCAGTATCTAGCGGACGTGGCGATTGGTTAATTGAAAAAGCTGCAGAAGCAGGTTTTAAAATTAAAATTGTTGAAGTTCCCGGTGGGGAGATTGCTGATAGATTAATTGGGGAAAAAAATAATTCAATTGCAGATGTAACTTTTGGCTTAAATGTTATCGAATATAATAAGCTTAAAAAAGAAGATGTTTTGAAACCATATAAGCCGGCTTGGGCAGATGAAGTAACTGAGGGGCTCGCAGACCCAGACGGAAACTATTGGCCAATTACGGTCGTGCCATTGGTTTTGATGGGGAATGAATCGCAAACTATGCCGAAAGACTGGACTGATTTAACAGATCCTAAGTATAAAGATCAGTACGGGATTTTTGCTCTCTCAGGTGGGACGCCAAAAATGATTTTGGCTAGTATCCTAGCGCGTTACGCAGACAAAGATGGTGAGCTTGGAGTATCAGAAGAAGGATGGGAAGTAGTTAAGAAATATATTCAAAATGCCCATATCTATACTGAAGGGGAAGATCACCGCACCGCCATTATTGAAGGTAAGTACAAGTACGGTCAAATGTGGGGGAACGGCTTACTTCAACTAGAGAAAGAACGCAACGTTAAAATGCAATTTATGCAACCAGAAATCGGGATGCCTTTCGTTTCTGAACATTTAGGGATTGTTAAAAACTCTAAGAAAGCAGAATTAGCTGAGGAATTCATCAATTGGTTCGGTAGCGCCGAAACACAATTGGCTTGGAGCAATCAATTCGGTACAATTCCTGCGAATAAGAAGGCTTTGGAAAAAGCTCCAGATTACGTTAAAGAGTTTGCTTCAAAGACTAAACAACAAGATATTGACTGGGAATTTGTTGGTCAACACATTGACCAATGGGTAGAAAAGGTTACCCTAGAATTTATCCAATAATCAACGTTTAGGCTATAAACAAGAAGAGGAGATTACACAATGATCAAGTTCACAGATATCCAAATCAGTTATGGTGATTTTGTGGCTGTGGACAACCTGAATTTAGAGATTCAAGAAGGTGAATTTTTCACCTTCTTGGGCCCTTCAGGTTGTGGCAAGTCAACGACCTTGCGCGCCCTGGTGGGCTTTAATATTCCAACGCGTGGTAAGATTGAAGTAGGTGGCCGAGATGTCACGCGATTAGAGCCTGAAGCCCGAGAGATTGGGATTGTCTTCCAGTCATATGCCCTCTTCCCAACTATGACAGTATACGAAAATATTGCTTTTGGTCTCAAAGTCAAGAAGATGAAACCGGAAATTATCCGTGAGAAAGTAAATGAAGTTGCTAAGAAAATTAAAATTACCGAGAAGCAATTGCAGCGCAATGTCTCGGAACTATCTGGGGGACAACAACAACGTGTGGCGCTAGCGCGTGCACTTGTTTTAGAGCCTAAGATTCTCTGCCTTGATGAACCTCTATCCAACTTAGATGCTAAGCTTCGGGTTGATTTGCGTAAGGAACTCAAGAGGCTCCAAAAGGACTTCAAAATTACGACTTTGTATGTTACGCATGATCAAGAAGAGGCCTTGACACTTTCTGACCGCATAGCCGTTTTCGATAACGGGAAAATTGAACAAGTCGGGACACCGAGTGAAGTTTATAACGCATCTCAAACAGAGTTTGTTTGTGACTTTATTGGAGACAACAATCGTCTTGATGAGGGCACTATGCTGATGCTAAGCCAATCTTCAGGCCATACCTTTAAGGATAAGGCCGGCTATATTAGATTGGAACGTGTACGTTTCAATCGAGACTATCCAAATGATGTGGAGACTAAAGGGGTTGTCTTGGATATGGAATTTGATGGTATTCTTCTCAAGTACACCGTCAAGTTAACCAATGGGAAGCATATTCATATTATTGATAAAAATGATGGATTCTCTAAACGTGAGATTGGGTCTGAAATTTCTGTCTTTATGAATCCTGCAGATATTCTGCAGTTTTAGGAGGTACTCCTATGAAATTCGACCGTAAAATCGTACAGAAGATTGCTTTGCGCTTATTGCTAGTTTGGCTGATTCTGGCCTTTATTGTCTTGCCTAACTTTAATTTGCTCTATACAGTCTTCGTCAATAACGGACAAGTATCCTTTAGAGCGATTGAAAAAGTCCTGAAATCTGAACGAGCTCTAAAGAGTATTTTTAATAGTTTTATTTTAGCGTGCTCTATGGTGGTCACTATTAATGTGGTAGGGACTTTAGTAGTTCTATTTACCGAGTACTGGGATCTGAAAGGGGCAAAAATGCTTAAGATAGGCTATATGACCTCTTTGATATATGGTGGAGTAGTCTTGGTTACGGGCTATAAATTCCTGTATGGGGATACTGGCTTCTTAACTAATGCGATGGCAAGCTTTATTCCGGGATTTAATCGGCAATGGTTTGTAGGATTCGCAGCTGTACTCTTTGTAGCAACTTTTTCTAGTACTTCCAACCATATTATGTTTTTAACTAGCGCAGTTCGAAACGTAGACTATCACACAATTGAAGCAGCGCGAAATATGGGGGCTAAGCCTTTCACAGTTTTCTGGAAGATAGTTTTACCAACCCTGAAACCAACTCTCTTTGCCTTGACGATCTTTACTTTCTTATCGGGGCTATCGGCTGTTTCGGCGCCGCTGATTGTAGGGGGAGCGGACTTCCAAACTATTAACCCTATGATTATCACTTTTGCTAAGTCTAGTAGTTCAAAAGATATTGCAGCGGTTTTAGCAATTTTCTTAGCTATTATGACAATTACACTTCTAGTAGTACTAAGTCGTATTGAACGGAATGGGAATTACATCTCAATAAGCAAGACGAAGGCTCGGCTCAAAAAGCAAAAGATTGAATCTCCTCTGTGGAATGTAATTGCTCATTTAGTGGCATATGTTCTGTTCTTAATCTACATGCTACCGGTGGTGTTAATTATCTTGTTCTCCTTCCAAGACCCAGTGGCTATTGAAAAAGGGCAACTTGATTTTAGTAATTTCACCTTAAAAAATTATAGCCAACTCTTTACCAATGCGGAATCCTTTATGCCATATGTAGTCAGCATTGTGTATGCTGCTTTGGCTGCAGTGATTGTGACGCTCTTGGGGGTTGTTATTGCCCGGTTAGTTCATAAGGCTGAGTACAAAGTAGACAAGCTATTTCAATGGGGCGCTTTAATGCCATGGATTTTGCCAAACACCATGATTGCTGTAGCCTTTCTCTTTTATTTCAATAACCCGCAAGCTGTTGTTTTCAATCGAGTGCTGATTGGAACCTTGGCGATTATGCTAATTGCATATGTAGTAGTGAAAATGCCATTTTCATATCGGATGACGAGGGCTGCTTTTTTCAGTATTGATAATAATATGGAAGAGGCCGCTAAGAGCATGGGGGCATCAACCTTCTATACCATGACGCGGGTGATTATTCCATTCTTGCTACCGGTGCTCATGTCAGTGATGGCGCTCAATTTTAATTCTCTGTTAGCGGATTACGACCTATCCGTTTTCCTTTACCATCCGCTTTTCACTCCGTTAGGGATTGTCGTGCGGTCGGCAAGTACGGAAACGGCTACAACTAGTGCCAAGGCCATGATTTTTGTCTATACAGTGGTCTTAATGATTATGACATCAACCTCATTATACTTAACGCGTACTAAGGATCGGAAAACTCCGAAGAAAGAAAGTAAGTAATTGGTGATTGATTCAGTAATATGAGCGATAAATCGGCATAACTGCAGCTGTAGTTATGCTGATTTTTTCATAAGGGCGTGCTATAATTTGTGTTAGTGAGGTGATGGGAATGGCAACGATGGATGATATTGCGCGAAAAGCTGGCGTATCACATGGAACGGTTTCAAATGTCTTAAATAAGCGCGGAAATGTGAGCGCTAAGAAAATTAAGCTGGTTGAGGATGCTGCTAGAGCATTAGGATATTATGTCAACGAGTCAGCGCAAACCTTACGTAAGGGGATGTCAAAGGTTATCCATTTGATTATCCCATTTGAATTGAGACGAAAATATGATTCCTTTGTTTCTGGTGCCTATCTCGCTATAAGTGGCACCGACTATAAAATTGAATTGACCTATTTTCGGATGCGTCAAGACTTAGATAACCTTGTAGAACAGTTGGCTACTGCAATACCGAGCGCAATTTTTTGCCTTGGGGCGGCGCCGAAGCAGGCAATTTTGGATAATTATAAAGCTGACACCCCGTTACTTTTGGTAGACTGTCTAATAGCGGAGCAACCTCTATCCTCTCGCGTATACTATCTCGATTTTAATCAGGAGATGGTTGGTCATATGCTAAGAGCTTGGGTTGATGGGAACCAGCGAGTGGTTGTATTGAGTGATCGTCAGGGCTTTCAATTCGCCTATGAATCTTTGATTCAGTCACTTTTACCTGAAAGTGAGATAACTGTCATTGGAATTGAAGGAGATTATAAGTGGATTGAACTAGCCGATATACTTGACGACTTGACAGAAAATGACATAGTAGTTGCATTGAGCCCTAGTTACAAGGAGCAGCTGGAAGAGCTGAGTAATTGGTTGTATTTACCGCTTAAGTGCTCTGTGATTGTGTTAGGTGAACCTACGCCCTTTCATGAGTGCCCAGGTGGTGCATTAAACTTGAAACAACTGGGATATCGCGCTCTACAACAGGTATGCCGACAAGTTTACCAATCCGAAATTTTGCCAGTTGATATTTCAGTTGTATCTAGCCCGTCCATATTAAAAGAAAGCAAGCCATTGCGTTTTCTGACCATTGGAACGCCCATGACTCAAGCAATTAAGAAGATTGCCCAACGCTATAAGAAAGTGTATGGGGTTCCTGTTCAGGTTGAAGAATTGGGCTACGAGGCTATGTATGCTCTCCTAAATCAATATGGACCGATTGATGCAGATATTGTCCGTTTGGATATAGCGGGAATGCGAAGTGTGGATTGGTCCGCTTTTGCTCGCTTAGATTCTATACCTCAAGTGGCAAGGATTAACCAATCTCTAATAGAAGGGATCCCTAAGGAATATACCCATGTGTCGGGATATCAGTACGCCTTGCCGCTAGATATCAGTTTGCAAATGTTGTTCTACCATAAGCAGTTTTTTGAAGATAAATTAATACAACGAGAGTATTTTGAACGTTATCGAGAGCAATTAGCAGTGCCAACGACTTTTGCGGCTTTTGACCGAATTAGCCAATTCATACAGGAAGCTCAATTTAAGAAAGGGCTCGTTGGGCATTCGCTTATCCAGGGTGGCCCCCTAATTACCTATGCAGACTTCGTTCCGCGTTTACTAGAGAAAGCCCATCAGTTAGATGAAACCACACCTGAGACGGAAATCTTCTTAGAGTGTTTAAAAGCATATCAAGAGAGTCTTGCGAATAGCGCACAGGTTTTCGATGGTTGGTGGGGAGATGCGGCAGCAAACTTTGCCAGTGGGAATTCTGTTATGGAAATCATTTTCTCCAACTACGGGAGTGATTTAGTAGGGAGTGCGTCGCATTTCCATTCGAGTGATATTGGTGTTTCAGCCATTCCAGGAGGGCGCCCACTCTTAGGTGGCGGAGTACTTTGCGTGTCTAAACCTGCTATTAAACGTCCAGAAGTAGGACACTTTCTTGAGTGGCTCTATAGTGATGAAGTAGCCAAACCTCTTGCATTACTAGGTGGGCTATTGCCAACTAGTTCAGTTGTCGATAATCCTGTTATCCAAGCTGAATATCCGTGGTTAAGTCAATTAAGGGCCAATCTTCAGACTGGTTCTCGCTTTGGTATATGGGCAGAAGAATATGCCTTACAAAATGAAGTGAATCTAGGTGCTGCGGTAGCGCAAGCCATAGAAAAGCAAAGAAAGAAGGAATAAAGTGGATTATCAAGTGGTTAGTCTGCGACTTTTTATGGCGATTCTGTGTGCCGGATTAATAGGATATGACCGGCAGAAGAAGAACCGTCCAGCTGGTTTGCGGACACATATTTTGGTATGTATTGGTGCAGCAGCAATTTCGATGATTCAAGCAGCTGTTTTCTATGAAAAATTACAAGTGCATCCAGAGATTAGAGTAGACCAAGTGAGACTCTTAGCACCCATTGTCAGCGGGATTGGTTTCCTTGGTGGCGGGACTATTATCGTTACTAAGCAACGTGTAGCAGGATTGACTACGGCAGCCTCATTGTGGACGACAGCCGGAATGGGGATTGCGATCGGCATGGGATATTATGAGATTGCTCTTTTGACTTGTGCGGCAGTTATGTTTTCGCTTACAATTATTCGACGTATTGTTCATATGCCCAATGTTAAGCGACTAGAAATAAAATACATTCATCGAGTGGCAACCAAGGAGTTTCTGACTCAGTTCTTTGAATCACGAGGAATTGAGGTGACAGATATTCTATTTGATGTAGAAAATTCAGAAGGGCGCCGACTTTATCGTAATATTTTTACGGTTCATGTCCCTGAAGAATTATCTTTGCCCCGATTAATTGAAGAACTAGCTGCCCACCCAGATATCCGGAAAATTCGTTTGGTATCTATATCGGAATAAGCCATTTACCGACTAAGTGCATCGCGCTTAGTCGTTTTTGTGAGATTGAATGAACAGATTTGAAGTAGTTATGGATATTTACAATGTAAAACATGCTATAATAAGAGAAAAGAATCAGGAGGCGAGCGAGATGCGCAGTGAAGTCATGTGGCAGGATTTTTGTAGGCGTCAGGGGCTGGCAAAGGATACGCCCTATGAGGCTTTTAGTTTCGGTGGACCGGGCAGTGTCATTGCGGACCCCTTGGCTCAGCTGGTCATGGCGGGCAAGAAGACGGCCACCTGCTCAGCCAAATTGCTCTATGAGGTAGAGGATGAGCCCCTGCCGGAAGTTGGAAGCTATAGCGTGATTCTGAATAGCCGTAACCAGGCTCAATGTGTCATTCAGACCACGGGGGTGGTCACCATGCCCTATGAAGAAGTGACCGAAGCTTGGGCTAGAAAAGAAGGAGAGGGCGACCTTAGCCTAGAATATTGGCGCCAGGCCCATTGGTCTTTCTTTGAAGCAGAATTTCGCTTAGTCGGTCAGGTTTTTACCCCTGAACAGGAACTGGTTTTCGAAGAGTTCCAGGTAGTTTACCGCTTGCCAGAGGCGAGCTTAGGCTGATTTACTGGCTCGAAAAATCTAGACAGAAAAAGACCAATATATCATATATGATATATTGGGAAAATAAGGAGGACGTCAGAATGGAATTTGTAAGAACAGAAAGAGGATTTGAAGGCTATAATGCAGCAGGAGAAGTCGTAGCTGAGATTACTTATCGGCCGACAGACGATCCCAAGGTGGTCATTGCCGACCATACTTTTGTGGACGATAGTTTGCGTGGCCAGGGTGTCGCCCAAGAACTCTTGGACACCTTAGTAGCGACTATGAAGGCTGAAGGCAAAAAGATTAAGGCAGAATGCTCTTATGTAGTAGCTAAGTTCCAACGTGACTCGCAGTATGATGCGGTCAATGCCGATAAGGACTAGTCGGATGCCAGAAGTATGGGAACTAGTCGATGTCAATAAGCAATTGACTGGCATCAGACATTTGAGGGGGCAAGAAGCCCTCATCCCACCAGGTCATTATCATCTGGTGGCGCGCGTTTTGGTAATGGATGCAAAGGGTCAGATTCTACTGACCCAGCGTAGTCATGGTAAGGCCCATTATCCTAATAATTGGGAATTTGGCGCCAATGGCTCAGTTTTGGCAGGCGAAAGCTCGGAACTTGCTGCTTGTCGCGAGTTATGGGAGGAGACAGGGATTAAGGTGACGCCCCATGACTTAGTCTGGTTGGAGGACTATCGCTATGACAATTGGTGGCTAGATATTTACGGAATTGTTTTAGCGGATCTGGCGCCCGCCCTTGTTCTGGACCCAGAGGAAAGCCAGGACTGGCTTTGGCTAGCGCCAGACCAGTTGGAGCAATGGCAGGCAAAACTTGTGCCGGGCGACTGGGAACGTTGGCAGGCGATTGCTAGCAAACTGCTAGAACTAAGAGAGGAGACTGACAAATGAAGATAAAACTAGGTCAGCCTTTGAGCCAGGCCACGCTAGCAGAATGGGGTTTTGAAAATGGTCAGGCGCGCCATGTCTTGGCCGAAGGGGAATTTGAGCTTCGAATGACTATGTCAGACCATGAGCTAGAACTGGTGGTCTATGATTTGGCCATGGAAGAACCCTACACCTTATTTGAGGTAGCCAGTGCCAGTGGGGCGCTGGTAACAGCCCTACGCCAGCAGGTGGATGATATTCTCAATCGGATTTTAGGCCAGCAGATTCAAGACAATCCGCTAGTAGAGCGATTGGTGGAGCATGTGAAGGCGACTTACGGGCTGGCACCAGCCCATCCCTTTAAGCGCCATCCGGAAATAATAGGCTTCAAGGTGCCGACGGTCGATAAGCTATTTGGTATCTTTTTGCCGGTCGACTATTGTCGGCTAGATAAAACGAGTTTGCGGACTGACCAGGTGTTGGTGCTTAATCTCAAGGGCAAGCCCGAGCATATTGTGGAGCGCATCGATAACTGCCGCTATTTTCCTGCCTATCATATGAACAAGAAACATTGGTTTAGTGTCTTACTAGATGCACAGACGGATTGGGATCAGCTGACCAGTATGTTAGCGGAAAGCTATCGCTTAGTTAAGAAATAAGGACATAAGAAGCCCTGCTTATGAGTAGGGCTTTTTGCTTTTAACAGGACTGCTCAAAAAAATCAAGCCAATCGCAAAAAAAGTCGCCATACCCCCTTGACGAAAGGGGATTTTATTGGTACATTAGTAGAGGTGTTTTTATACGAGATTCCTGAAATTCAGTCGTGCTGACTGGTATAGAAGCAACATTATTATTTTTCCATAAAAATGGCACACTTGGATGTGTGGACTAGATTAAAGCAAAGGGAGGAGGAGCTTGGATGCCAACTATTAACCAATTAGTTAATAAACCTCGTAAAACCAAAGTCGTTAAGTCAAACTCACCTGCATTAAACAAAGGGTACAACAGTTTCAAAAAGACCCAAACGGACAACAACTCTCCACAAAAACGTGGGGTATGTACTCGTGTGGGGACCATGACACCGAAGAAACCTAACTCAGCTTTACGTAAATATGCCCGTGTACGTTTGTCTAACTTGATGGAAGTGACAGCTTACATCCCAGGGATCGGTCACAACTTACAAGAACACAGCGTTGTTTTAATCCGCGGTGGTCGTGTAAAAGACTTACCAGGGGTACGTTACCACATCGTTCGTGGTGCGCTTGACACTGCTGGTGTTAACGATCGTAAACAAGGCCGTTCTAAATACGGTACCAAACGTCCTAAAGGCTAAGAGCCTCATCATTAAACATTCAGAAAGGAGGATTTTGAATGCCTCGTAAAGGTGCAATCGCAAAACGCGAAGTTTTGCCAGATCCACTCTACAATTCAAAATTAGTTACTCGCACAATTAACCGTTTAATGCTCGATGGTAAACGCGGTAAAGCTGCTACTATCTTATATGCTGCTTTCGATATCGTGCGCGAACAAACCGGTCAAGACCCAATGGAAGTTTTCGAACAAGCAATCGAAAACATCATGCCATTATTAGAAGTTAAAGCTCGCCGTGTGGGGGGTTCTAACTACCAAGTACCAGTTGAAGTACGTCCAGAACGTCGTTACACCTTAGCCATCCGTTGGTTGGTAAGCTACTCTCGCTTACGTGGTGAAAAGACCATGGAATTACGTTTAGCACGCGAAATCATGGATGCAGCTAACAACACTGGTGCATCAGTTAAGAAACGCGAAGACATGCATAAAATGGCAGAAGCCAACAAAGCATTCGCTCATTACCGTTGGTAAGATTTTCAGTCATATCACTAGCTGTTATAAGCTAGTGGTTTTTGACTACTATGCACACTCTCAAAACAACTGAAAAGGGGTAAAACAAAAAGATGGCAAAAAGAGAATTTTCGCTAGAGAAAACTCGTAATATTGGTATCATGGCCCACATCGATGCTGGTAAAACCACCACGACTGAACGTGTCTTGTACTATACCGGCCGTATCCACAAAATTGGTGAAACCCACGAAGGGGCTTCCCAAATGGACTGGATGGAGCAAGAACAAGAACGTGGGATTACCATCACCTCTGCCGCAACTACTGCGCAATGGGCTAACCACCGGATTAACATCATCGACACACCAGGGCACGTGGACTTCACTGTCGAAGTAGAACGTTCTCTCCGGGTTCTTGATGGTGCCGTTGCCTTATTGGATGCTCAGTCTGGGGTAGAACCTCAAACTGAAACCGTATGGCGTCAAGCTACCACTTACGGTGTTCCTCGCTTGGTCTTCATCAACAAGATGGACAAGATTGGTGCGGACTTCTTATACTCTGTAAGAACCTTGCACGAACGCTTACAAGCAAACGCTCATCCAGTTCAATTACCAATTGGTGCTGAAGATGAGTTCTCAGGTATCATTGACTTAGTGGAAATGAAAGCCTACAACTACACTAACGACTTAGGGACTGACATTGAAGAAATCGAAATCCCAGGTGACTTACAAGATTTAGCTGAAGAATGGCGTACTAAGTTAGTTGAAGCAGTTGCTGAAACTGACGAAGAACTCATGATGGCTTACTTGGAAGGCGAAGAAATCGACGTACCTACCTTGAAAGCAGCAATCCGTAAAGCAACTGTTGCAGCGGACTTCTACCCAGTATTCTGTGGTTCTGCCTTCAAGAACAAAGGGGTTCAATTAATGTTGGATGGGGTTATCGACTACCTTCCATCTCCATTAGACGTTCCAGCGATCAAAGGGATTGACCCTGATACTGACGCTGAAGTAGAACGTCATGCAAGCGATGAAGAGCCATTCTCTGCTTTGGCCTTCAAAGTTATGACTGACCCATTCGTAGGTCGTTTAACCTTCTTCCGTGTTTACTCTGGTACTTTACAATCCGGTTCTTACGTTCAAAACGCTACTAAAGGCAAACGTGAACGTGTCGGCCGTATCTTACAAATGCATGCCAACCACCGTCAAGAAATTCCTGAAGTATTCTCTGGGGATATCGCAGCAGCTGTTGGTTTGAAAGACACTACTACTGGGGACACTCTTTGTGACGAGAAGAACGAAGTAATCCTCGAGTCTATGGAATTCCCAGAACCAGTTATCGAAGTAGCGATTGAGCCTAAATCAAAAGCTGACCAAGATAAGATGGGTGTAGCCTTACAAAAATTGGCTGAAGAAGACCCAACCTTCCGTGCTTACACTAACCAAGAAACTGGCGAAACAGTTATCGCAGGTATGGGTGAGTTACACTTGGATATCATCGTTGACCGTATGCGTCGTGAATTCAAGGTAGAAGCTAACGTGGGTGCTCCACAAGTTTCTTACCGTGAAACCTTCCGTGCTGCAACTCAAGCAGAAGGTAAGTTCGTTCGTCAGTCTGGTGGTAAAGGTCAATACGGTCACGTATGGATCGAATTTACACCAAACGAAGAAGGTGCTGGTTTCGAATTCGAAAACGCAATCGTCGGTGGTGTGGTTCCTCGTGAATACATCCCAGCGGTTGAAGCTGGTTTGAAAGACGCTATGGAAAATGGTGTCCTCGCAGGCTTCCCAATGGTAGATATCAAAGCTAAGCTTTACGATGGTTCTTACCACGATGTCGACTCTTCTGAAACTGCCTTTAAGGTAGCGGCGTCCTTAGCACTCCGTGCAGCTGCTAAGAAAGCTAACCCAAGCATCTTGGAACCTATGATGGCAGTTGAAATCACTGTACCTGAAGAATACTTCGGGGACGTTATGGGTCACGTGAACTCTCGTCGCGGTCGCGTTGAAGGTTCTGAAGTACGCGGTAACGCTCAAATCGTTAAAGGTATGATTCCATTGTCTGAAATGTTCGGTTACGCAACTACCTTGCGTTCTGCAACTCAAGGGCGTGGTACCTTCTCTATGACCTTCGACCACTATGAAGATGTGCCGAAGTCAATCGCAGAAGAAATCATCAAGAAATACGGCGGCAAGTCAGAAGACTAATCTGATAGGACTTGCTTGGAATAACGAATAAGCGTTATTCCCAAAGCCTAGAAAATGGTGCAAAATCTTGAATTTTGCCCCATTTCTAGGTATAATACTACTGATAGATTTAATTGAAATCTATAAAACAAACTCAACTATTTTTAGGAGGCAGAAATTAAAATGGCAAAACAAAAATTTGACCGTTCTAAACCACACGTAAACATTGGTACAATTGGTCACGTTGACCATGGTAAAACTACCTTATCAGCTGCAATCGCAACTGTATTAGCTAAACAAGGTTTCGGTGAAGCTCGTTCATACGACCAAATCGATAACGCTCCAGAAGAAAAAGAACGTGGGATCACAATCAACACTTCTCACATCGAGTACGAAACAGCTAACCGTCACTACGCTCACGTTGACTGCCCAGGTCACGCGGACTACGTTAAAAACATGATCACTGGTGCTGCTCAAATGGACGGCGCGATCCTCGTTGTATCTGCTGCTGACGGCCCAATGCCACAAACTCGTGAACACATCCTCTTGTCTCGTCAAGTTGGTGTTCCTTACATCGTAGTATTCTTGAACAAAGTTGACATGGTTGACGACGAAGAATTGCTCGAATTAGTTGAAATGGAAGTTCGTGACCTCTTGTCTGAATACGACTTCCCAGGCGACGACACTCCAGTTATCGCTGGTTCAGCTTTGAAAGCTTTAGAAGGCGACGCTAACTACGAAGCTAAGGTTTTAGAATTGATGGAACAAGTTGATGCTTACATTCCAGAACCAGAACGTGACACTGACAAGCCATTCATGATGCCAGTCGAAGACGTATTCTCTATCACTGGTCGTGGTACTGTTGCAACTGGTCGTGTTGAACGTGGTCAAGTTCGCGTTGGTGACGAAGTTGAAATCGTTGGTATCGAAGAAGAAACTTCTAAGACTACCGTTACCGGTGTTGAAATGTTCCGTAAGTTATTGGATTACGCTGAAGCTGGGGACAACGTTGGTACCTTGTTACGTGGTGTAACTCGTGACCAAATCCAACGTGGTCAAGTATTATCTAAACCAGGTTCAATCACTCCACACACTAAGTTCGAAGCTGAAGTGTACGTATTGTCTAAAGAAGAAGGTGGTCGTCACACTCCATTCTTCTCAAACTACCGTCCACAATTCTACTTCCGTACAACTGACGTAACTGGTGTTGTTACTTTACCAGAAGGTACTGAAATGGTTATGCCAGGCGACAACGTACAAATGGTTGTTGAATTGATCCACCCAATCGCGATCGAAGAAGGGACTAAGTTCTCTATTCGTGAAGGTGGCCGTACTGTAGGTGCCGGTGTGGTATCTAAAGTCTTAGCTTAATTCTAAGCTTAATATGCCTTTCCAAAAGGGTCTCTTCGGAGGCCCTTTTTCTATATCCAAAATAAGCCCCCTGTGTCAGATGACATAGGGGGACTTTATTTGTAGATAGGTTTTAGAGGTCGCGGCGCTTGAAGGTATAGATGCCGGCGAGTGTAAAGATGAGACTTAAGGCCAAGGCGAAAATAGCAGTCTTACTAGTCATACTAAAGCTAGCTGTACTCTCATAGACAAATTCCATGACAATAGCCTTAAACCAATCATTATTTGGGTCAATCAATTCGCCAGGGATTTTCAAGAAGATAAAAACGGTAAAGTAGACAATAAAGACCATACTGTAGTTGCGGGTCAGGAAGAGGACGAAGCTGGTAACGCAGAACCAAGCATAGGTACAAAGGCACTGAATCAGGAAGGTAATCAGAAACTTAGGCCAAAAATCTGCTGGTAGACTACCCATCTGGCCTCCTGACCGTAAGAATTCAATGACGTAACCTGCTGCGTAGAGAAGGAAAAATTGTAAGAGAATAAGACTAGCAATGGTCAGAGACTTAGCTAGGTAATACTGGCCACGGGTTTTGCCAGTAGTCAGATTATTATGGTAGAGTTTGTTGTTAAGGTCGACTCCTAAGAGTAGGGTGGTCACCACATTGCAGGCGATAAAAAGTAGGCCTATGTTATAAGATACGGCATCCATGGCGAAGCAGAAGCCAGAACTAGAAGTAGTAACTCGCGAAGTAAAAATGGCTAGCAGAATGCCCAGGACACAGAAGGCTTGAATGCCCCAAAATCCGACGGAGCGGACTAGACGGTAATAATCAGCTTTGATACTATTAAGCATACTGTTTTCCCCCTTGAACCTGAATTAAATCGGTAAAGTATCGCTCTAAATCTTTATGGGCGTAGTAAATTGCACTGATTGGAATGTCAGCTAAAACTAAGGCCTTAGCAAGTTCTGGTATCTCCTCAGCTTTGCCGATTAACTGTAATTGGTCGGTCTGATGGCTCGATTTAAGTCTAAAACCTAGTTGTTTTTGGACAAAGTCCTTAGCCATCTGAGCCTTTTGGGACTGGAGGATAATATAATCGCCACTTTCGCGGTCGAAGTCCTCCTTGGAAAGCTCTTGGATGAGCCGTCCTTGATGAATGAAACCAAAGCGGCTAGCCACCAAGTATAATTCTGACAAGATATGGCTAGAAATAATCAGGGTCATGCCAAGCTCGCAGTTAAGGCGGAGGACCATCTCGCGAAACTCTTGAATGCCGACAGGGTCCAGACCATTGATAGGCTCGTCCAAGATGAGTAAATCAGGCCGAGATAGAATGGCAATGGCGATACCCAGACGTTGTTTCATTCCCAGAGAGAAGTCCCGAAATTTTTTGGCGCCAGTTTGGCTTAAGCCGACATAGTCCAAGGTTTCCTTAATCCGACTATCTGGTTTTTTGATACCACGATCCAAGCAGTAAAAGCGAAGATTGTCGTAGGCAGATAGATGTTGGTGTGCCACAGGTGTTTCAATGACAGAACCCACATGTTGGAGGGAACTAGTCCATTCTTTAGGGGTTCGAGAGCCCAAAATGGAGACGGTGCCTTGACTTGGTGCGATTATTTGGGTAATTAATTTGATTAAGGTGCTTTTACCCGCTCCGTTTTGACCGATTAGGCCATAGATTTCTCCTTTCTTTAGCTTGAGGCTGAGCGAGTCCAAAGCCACTTGGTCGCCATAATGCTTACTAAGATTTTGAATGACTAAGATATCTTCCATGATCTTACTCCTTTGCTTATTTCTTATCTATAGCTTATCAAGTGAATTTCAAATATCTCTCAAGCAAATCTCAAATCTTTCTAAAGTTTTGGGAGAGAGCAAGAGTGTTTTCTGAAAGCAAAAAATTATACCAAAGTGAGGTGCCGGCAAATTTGCATTTGAATGAAAATGACCGGTTTATGATTGAAAATGACAGAAAACGCTTGAAAGGTGACCGAAAGCGGTGTATAATCTGGGTGTGAGGTGATAAGAGTGTTAACTCAAACGCGACATCAACTAATTCTATCAGAACTAGAGCAAGCGCATGTTGTCAGCCTACAAGATTTGATGGCCAAGCTATCAGTATCAGAGTCCACTATACGGCGGGATTTATCTCAGTTGGAAGAAGCAGGACGCCTGGTGCGAGTTCGTGGCGGTGCCAAACGCGTCTATCATTTGGATCGCGAATCTAGCTATAAGGAAAAGCTAGGGCGGAACAGTAGTGACAAGGCCCTTATTGCTGAGACAGCAGCCGCACAGGTGACAGCAGGCCAGGTCATCTACCTAGACGCAGGTACCACGACCTTGGCTATGATACCGCATTTGGTTGGGCAGGGTGTGACGGTGGTTACCAATGGACTCAGTCAAGCTGACTTGCTGTGTGACTATGGCGAGTCCGTCATCTTGTTAGGTGGCCAAGTTAAGCCCAAGACGCGGGCCATAATTGGAGCGCAAGCTCAGGCTCAATTAGCACGCTATCGTTTTGACCATGTTTTTATGGGCATGAACGGGGTGGATGCGGAATGGGGCTATACGACGCCAGACCAGGAGGAGGCAGCCCTTAAGCAACAAGCCATGCAGCAGGCCAACCAAGTCTATGTTTTGGCGGATGCTTCCAAGATGGGACGGGTCAGTTTCTGTCATGTCGCCAATTTGGAAGAGGCGATTCTTATCACTCATGCCTTAACAGAGGGGCAACGGGCACCTCTTGTGCAAGTCACGACAGTGAAGGAGTGTTAAATTTCGTGATTTATACGATTACCTTTAACCCTGCCGTCGATCTCGTCATCCAGGTTGACCAATGTCAGCTAGGAGAGTTGAATCGATCCAAGGGAGAGGCCTATGTTGCCGGAGGTAAGGGAATCAACGCATCCCTTGTCTTACAGCGCTTAGGGCATGTCAACTACGCGACTGGATTCGTAGGTGGATTTACCGGTCAATATATCAAAGACACCCTCATTCAAGAAGGTGTCAAACCACTTTTTGTTGAAGTGGATGGCATTACGCGGGTTAATGTCAAAGTCAAGTCTCAAGAAGAGACAGAAATCAATGCTGCAGGCCCCCAAGTGAGTCCGGAAAAGTTTGCGGAATTATTGGCAATTTTTGAGCGAGACTTAAGCTCAGATGATGTGGTCTTCTTAGCAGGGAATGCGGCCCCTGGACTTGACGTCAAGGCCTATATTGCTTTCGCCAAACTCTGCCAAGAGCGGGGCGCAAAATTTGTGCTGGATACCAACAAGCAACTCTTAACCGAATGCTTGCCTTATCGACCTTTTGTCATCAAGCCTAATCATCATGAATTAGGTGAGATTTTTGGGGTTAGCTTGAAGGATGAGGCAGAAATAATCCATTATGCCAAGAAACTTCAGGAATTAGGAGCACGTCACATTATTGTATCTCGCGGTGGTGAGGGCGCCTTACTTCTAACTGAGGATGGCCAAGTCTTTAGCTCAGATATCCCTAAGGGAAGAGTGGTTAACTCAGTCGGGGCAGGCGATTCTATGTTGGCAGGTTTTGTGGCCACCTACTTGGAGACAGGCGATTTTGCTCAATCTCTAAAACGTGGTGCTGCTACCGGGAGTGCGACAGCCTATTCGGTTTGGATAGCTGAACGTCAATTGATTGATGACCTAGTAAATCAAATTCATGTTGTCGCGCATTAGCCTAGGAAATTCAAAGGAGAAATAGAAAGTGAAATTATCAGAATTATTTGTTAAAGAGGCTATGGACCTCCAATTGAGTACAACAGATAAGCCATCAACGCTTAAGTATTTGGCAGAGCGCTTCCACCAAGCAGGTGGCGTCTCCGACGTTGACGCTTACGTAGCTGCTTTAGAAGCCCGCGAAGCCCAATCAACAACGGGTGTTGGTGACGAGATTGCCATTCCTCATGCCCAACATGAATCAATCAAATCAGCAGCTATCGTCTTTGGGCGTAGTGACGCAGGGATTGACTGGGAGAGCTTTGATGGCCAAGCTGCCAAATTTGTCTTCATGATTGCAGCACCTGCAGGTGGTGGTGGCGAGCACTTGCAAGCCTTAGCTAAATTATCTTCTGTCCTCATGCAACCAGCAACTAAAGCAGCTTTAGCAGCCGCAAAAACCCCTGAAGAAGTAGTGGCAGTTTTTACCGCAGCTGAAGCAGAAGAAACAGCCCAAGCTCCTGCGGCTGAGCCAGTAAGTCCTGTGCAAGAAGATGTCTATGTCTTGGCCGTAACAGCTTGCCCAACTGGGATTGCCCATACTTTTATGGCAGAAGAAAAGCTCAAACAAGCCGGGAAAGCCGCAGGTATCAAGATTAAAGTTGAAACCAACGGGCAGGCCGGTGTCGGCAACCGTTTGACTGTTGACGACATCAAAAAGGCGACAGCCATTATCGTAGCAGCGGATAAGCAAGTTGAAATGGCGCGCTTTAACGGCAAACCAGTCATTGTCACTAAAGTAGCAGATGGTATCCACAAAGCTGATGAATTAGTAGCTAAAGCGGCAAAAGCAGAGGCGCCAATCTACCACGCAGCAGAAGGTGCTGGCGCCGCAGATCTTGAAGTCGGTAAAGAATCCATTGGTCGTCAATTCTACAAGCACTTAATGAACGGGGTTTCTCATATGTTGCCGTTTGTGGTATCTGGTGGGATTTTAATTGCCTTGTCCTTCTTCTGGGGGATTAATTCCTTTAACCCTGAAGATGCTAGCTATAATCAAATAGCGCAATTCCTCTTTGTAACAGGTAAACTAGCTTTTGCTATGATGTTGCCAATGTTAGCTGGTTTTATCGGTCATTCAATTGCTGACCGTCCTGGTTTGGTTGTTGGTTTTATGGGTGGGATTTTAGCTAATCCATCTGTCTTGTCTGACTTTGGAGCGGTAGGTCTCTTTGAGAAAAGCATTCCGTCAGGTTTCTTAGGCGCCTTAGTAGCCGGCTTCTTGGCTGGTGGGATTATCTATGTCCTCCGTCTAGCTTTTGCTTGGCTACCAAAATCACTTGAAGGTTTGAAACCAATCTTCCTCTTCCCAGTTTTTGGGGTCCTGATTATGTCCTTCCTCATGCTCTTCGTTGTGAACGGCCCAATGGGGGCTGTTATGCAAGGATTGCAAGACTTCCTCAACGGTATGAGCACAGGTTCAGCCTTAGTCTTAGGTTTCTTAGTCGGTGCCATGATGTCAATTGATATGGGTGGTCCAATTAACAAGGCCGCTTACGTTACAGGGACTGCCTTAGTGACACAATCAGCAGGCGCAGGTTCAAACGTTATGGCAGCCGTTATGGTTGGTGGGATGGTGCCACCGTTGGCGATTGCCTTGGCAGCAACCCTCAACAAAAACCTCTGGCCAGAAGAAGAACGTAACTCAGCTCTAGTTAACTATGTCATGGGTGCAGCCTTCATCACGGAAGGGGCTATTCCATTTGCTGCAGCCAACCCATTGAAGGTTATTCCTCCATTGGCAGTTTCTGCCGGTGTAGCGGGTGCCTTAAGCATGCTCTTTGGTATCGTCAGCAAGGTGCCACACGGCGGGGTCTTCGCTATGTTAGCGGGTGGTGTAACGAATCCATTGCTCTATTTAGCGATTTGGGTTGGTGCCAGCTTCTTAGGGGCCTTCCTCTTGAGCTTGACCTTACGTAACCAAAACAAAAAATAAGCTCAAACAGCCAAGACTGCGGTCTTGGCTTCTTTTTTATGGCTTCATTAAGCCTAAAAAAGCACCTGGCAAGGAGCCAGGTGCGGATAATCGATTTGATAGGGAGATTAGTTTTCTTCTAAGCGAGCAAAACCATCGGCAGTAACTGCTTTGAGGGTGCTTGCAGAAGCATTCATCTTGTCCAACTCAGAGTCGTTAAGTGGGATTTCAATGACAGAAACAACCCCTTCGCGACCCAAGATAGCTGGAGCCCCGATGTAGAGGTCTGATTGACCATACTCACCGTCTAAGTAGACAGAGAGAGGGAAGATTGCCTTTTCATCGTCTAAGATAGCACGGCAGATACGAGCCAAGGTAACAGCAATCCCGTAGTAGGTTGCGCCTTTTTTAGAGATGATTTCGTAAGCAGCGTCACGAACTTTGAAGAACATTTCAACTAAGGCTTGTTCGTCAGTGTCTGGGTGGTTTTTGACCCATTCATAGATAGTCAAGCCACCCACGTTAGCGTGAGACCAAACAGGGAATTCAGTATCCCCGTGTTCACCTAAGATATAACCGTGGACGTTACGCGCATCAACACCGATAAGTTGTGCGATTTCTTGACGGAAACGAGCGGTGTCTAAGGTAGTCCCAGAACCGATAACGCGCTCTTTAGGGAAACCGGAGAACTTCCAGGTTGCATAAGTTAAGATATCCACTGGGTTGGCAGCAACCAAGAAAATACCGTTAAAACCAGAGTCTACGATTTGTTTAATAACTGATTTGTAGATGCTTAAGTTTTTGTGAACGAGATCCAAGCGAGTTTCACCTGGTTTTTGTGCTGCACCAGCTGTTAATACGACGATATCTGCGTCACCGCAGTCGCTGTATTCAGCAGAGTAAATTTCCTTAGGTGAAGTGAAGGCTAAGGCGTGAGAGAGGTCTAAAGCGTCCCCGACTGTCTTGTCCTTGTTGATATCAATGATGCCGAGTTCACGGCCGATGTTTTGGTTAACGAGAGAGAAAGCAAAGCTAGATCCGACTGCGCCATCACCGACTAAAATAATCTTGTTCTTTGGTTGTTTCATAGTGAATATCTCCTTTCTATCACTTGGCTATATTATACCACTCTTTTCAAAAATGTGAAGAGGAAATTTTTTGAGTAGTACAGTTTATTGTGGTGAATAATACAGTTCGCCTAGTGAATCTTTCTGTTAGTGACATGCTCCAAACATGTGTTATAATAGAAAATGCAGAGGAGGGAGCAGGATGAAGTTAATCGTTGGATTAGGGAACCCTGGTGATAAGTATCAGGGGACGCGCCATAATGTGGGTTTTGATGTCATTGATGCTTTGGCGCGTCAAGAAGGTTTGAAATTGACCGACCAAAAATTTCGTGCCGATTATACTATTTGGCGAGTGGGAGACGAAAAGGTGCTCTTGGTCAAACCTTATACCTTTATGAACCTATCGGGTGAAGCTGTCTTGCCTCTTATGTCCTATTATAATATTAGCCCTGACGAGCTTGTGGTGGTTTATGATGACTTGGATTTGGATCCTGGCAAGTTGCGTCTACGCCAGTCAGGTAGTGCGGGTGGCCACAATGGGGTGAAGAGCATTATCGAAATGCTAGGGACCCAAGATTTCAAGCGGGTCAAGATTGGCATTGGCCGCCCTCAATATGGACGCAAGGTTGTGGACCATGTTCTACAACGTTTCGATACAGATGACCGCCCTTTAATAGAACAGAAAATTGACCAGACAACCGACTTGTTGAGGGCCTGGGCTAAGGGCGAAACTTTCGTTCAATTAATGAACCAATATAACTAAAAGACACGATAAACCTTAAGATAGGTTGCGACTCTCCCAGGGGTGGGTAGACGTTGCAGCCTCTTGTGGCATTAGCTGACTCAAATCTCTGAGCCAGTTTTACTAGAGAGAAAGTAGGAAAAACATGGAATTTGCGCAAGATGCTTTTCTGACGGCGATTAAGGCCATCAATCAAATAGAGGCGGGCAGCTTACCCCAGTTAGTGACTGGAATTGATGATAGTGCTCGTGCCGTCATGCTGGCTCAGCTTTTCCAAGCTCGTCCCCGGCCACTCTTGATTGTGGAGCCCATTGCTAGCAAGTTGGGACAGTTAGTAGATGATTTAACACAGCTTCTGCCCCAGGTGCCCGTGCAGGCTTTTGTAGTGGAGGAGGCTCTGGCCATTGAATTTGCCTTTGCTTCGGAGGATCAGATGCGGGACCGGATTCAGATCCTTAACCAACTAGCTCACGGCGAGCCCTGTATTGTAGTTACTAATGTAGCCGGTTTACGAAAACAATTGACTCACCCTAATCAATGGCGTCAAGCTCAACATACTCTTGAACTTGGAGATAACTGGGAACGACGCCAGCTAGAAAGTGTCTTGACCGCTTGGGGTTATCATCGGGCTAGCTTGGTAGAACAACCGGGTGAGTTTAGCGTACGCGGGAGTATCATTGACTTCTTCCCAGTATCCGCCGAATATCCGATTCGTTTGGATTTCTTTGATACCGAGCTGGATTCTATTCGGGCCTTTAATGCTGAGACCCAGTCCTCGATTGAAAATCTAGACTCTGTCCAAATCCTGCCAGCTCAAGATGTCTTATTTGGCCTAGAAGCACAACAAGCCCTCTTACCACGTTTAGAGGATATGAAGGCGCGCGCCCTGAAGAAAGTGAAGGATCAAGAATTAAGAGAGGCCATGGAAGCGGGTCTCAGCAATCAGTTGGATCAGTTGCGCCATGGCGAGCCTCTCAAGTATCCGCATGCTTATCTGAGCTTGGCTCAGGATGACCAAGTGGTGACGCTCCTTGATTATTTAGGAGAGCAAGGACTTTTAGTTCTGTCAGAATTTGATAAGCTACAGCAACAGGCTCTTCATCTGGTTGAGGAAGATCAGTTTTGGATTGAACAGGAGACTCAGAAAGGTCTGCTGATACCTGGATTGGCTGTTAAAGCAGATTTTCAATCCTGTGTGCGAGCTTACTCAGGTGCCTTGCTCTATCTGTCGGTCATGCATCGAGGGTTGGGACATCAGTCTTTAGGAGCAGTGCATTCCTTCCAGTATCGCACCCTCAACCCTTTCTTTAACCAAATGCCTCTCGTCAAAACGGAGATGGATCACTGGCTGAAACAAGGCTATACCATTCAAGTAGCTGTAGGGAGTTTGGAACAAGCCCGGAAGGTTGAAGCGCTTTTCGAGGAATTTCATATCGGCCCTAGCGTGGTAACAGAAGGGCAAGCCCAAGCCAAGGTTATCAATATTGGCGTAGGAGCTCTATCAAATGGTTTTGAACTGCCTGTCTTGAAGTGGGTAGTGGTAACTGAAAAAGAACTCTTCAATAAATTGAAAAAGCGTCAGGCTCGTCAATCTCGCACTAAGCTAACCAATGCTGAACGGATTAAGAGTTACTCGGAATTAGAAGTTGGTGACTATGTAGTCCATGTTCATCATGGGATTGGTCAATTCCGTGGTATGGATACCATTGAAATGAATGGCATTCATAAGGATCTCTTGTCAGTTGTTTATCAAGATGACTCACGCATTCTGATACCAGTCGATCAAATTCATCTGCTACAAAAATATGTTGCCTCAGAAGCCAAGACACCTAAGCTTAACAAGCTAGGGGGCACTGAGTGGGCTAAGACTAAGCGCAAGGTAGCGGCTAAAATTGAAGACATTGCGGATGAATTAATCGCCCTCTACGCTAAGCGAGAACGAGAAGTTGGGTATGCTTTTGGGCCTGATACACCAGAACAGAGTGAGTTCGAGTCAGCCTTTGCATATGTGGAGACCGAGGACCAACTTCGATCCGCTATGGAAATCAAGGCGGATATGGAAAAAAGTAAGCCCATGGACCGCCTACTAGTCGGTGACGTAGGTTACGGCAAGACCGAAGTAGCCATGCGGGCCATTTTCAAGGCGGTCATGGACGGCAAGCAAGTAGCCTTTTTGGTCCCTACTACGATTTTAGCTCAGCAACACTATAATTCTTTGGTTCAGCGTTTTGCTGATTACCCTTTTGAAATTCGACTTATGAGTCGTTTTGTATCTAAAAAGCAACAAGACCAGACCATTGATGACTTGCTAACGGGGGCCGTAAATATTGTGGTCGGGACTCATCGCTTGGTCTCTAAAGATGTCCAGTTTCAGGATTTAGGCCTGTTGATTGTCGATGAGGAGCAACGTTTTGGGGTCAAGCACAAGGAACGGCTCAAGCAACTCAAGTCACAGGTTGATGTCTTAACCTTGACGGCGACGCCAATTCCTCGCACCTTGCATATGTCCATGATAGGTGTTCGCGACTTGTCCTTGATTGAGACACCACCCAATAACCGTTTCCCCGTCCAGACCTATGTCATGGAGCGCAATGATGGAGCGATTAAGTCAGGTATTGAACGTGAGCTAGCACGCGAAGGTCAGGTCTTCTATCTCTATAATCGAGTGGCGACTATTGAGCGTCGGGCCATGGAAATCCAGGCTTTGGTGCCAGAGGCTAGGGTAGCTTATGCTCACGGTCAGATGTCGGAAGTGGAATTGGAGACGGTGCTAGTGGACTTTATCCAAGGGGCTTACGATGTCCTGGTGACTACCACCATAATTGAGACAGGGGTTGATATTCCTAATGTTAATACCCTTTTTGTTGAAGATGCGGACCATATGGGTTTATCCACGCTTTACCAATTACGTGGGCGGGTAGGGCGCACCAATCGAGTGGCCTATGCTTATTTGATGTATGAGCCATTTAAGTCACTCAGTGAGGTCAGTGAGAAAAGATTGCAGGCTGTCCGCGAATTTACAGAGTTGGGATCAGGCTTTAAGATTGCTATGCGGGACCTGTCCATTCGAGGGGCAGGGAATCTGCTGGGTAAACAACAATCCGGCTTTATTGATTCTGTCGGGTTTGACCTTTATTCCCAAATGCTTAAAGAAGCTGTTGATATTAAGCGGGGTAAGAAAATTGGGCAAACACCAAGTCAGGCTAGCAACCAGATTGAATGGCATCTGCTAATCGACGCCTATATTCCAGCCAGCTATATCGCCGATGAACGGCAAAAGATTTCGGTCTATAAGCAAATTCAACAGATTGATTCTGAAGAAGCCTATCGTAATCTGCAAGATCAGTTGATTGACCGCTATGGTGAATTCCCAGATGAGGTGGCGGATTTATTGGAAATTGCCTTGATTAAACATTATGGGCTCGAAGCTGGCATTGTTAAAATTCAGCAGACTCCACGTCATGTCAAGGTCAGCTTCAACCAGGTGGCCTCAGAACAATTACGAGGCGCCAAGCTCTTTGAAGCCTTGGCTGGCATTTCCCAGAAATCCACCGTGTCTCAAGAGGGTTCGCGCCAGGTGATTAGCTTGGATATCCTAGAGCAGCCATCCTATGTTTGGCTAGGAGCCCTTAAGCAATTAGCTCGTCAGGTAGCCAGTCTTTTGTTAGACGACACTAGTAAGAATAAGGAGAAGTAAGATGAGATTAGATAAGTATTTAAAGGTTTCGCGTTTGATTAAGCGTCGGACCATTGCCAAAGAAGTGGCGGACCAAGGTCGTATTACCTTGAATGGCCAAGTAGCTAAATCTAGCTCTGCTGTGAAGGTAGGCGATGAGTTGGTGATTCGCTTTGGTAACCGACTATTAACAGTACGAGTGACCGACCTCAAAGAAAACACCAAGAAAGAAGAAGCAAGTAATCTCTACGAAATCTTGGGTGAAGAGCGCCTTAATAATGAAGTTCGTCAAGTAGACGAGTTTCTAGCTTAAAATAGGGCTTGGCTAGGGCCTCAGCTATGCTACCTCGAGCCAAGCTCGCAAAAAAACTTGGAAAAACGACAAGTTTGAATGGAAATTAGGCGCGAATATTGATATACTCAAACTAGGTTTATCATGGAGGTGAAAAGAATGAATTATAAATTAGATCCACAGGAATCTGTTCAGACTTCCTCACCCCGTCAGACAAAACATCCGCACTCTCACGGACGACGCCTGATATTTCATGTCATTCTGATTGGAGCTCTTGCCTTCGCAGGGATTCCATTATGGCGGGCTTATCAGGATCAAGTGACTGCCGAGCAAGCCCATCAAGAGGCCAAGGCGGACCAGGAGCAAGCCGTTAAAGAGAACCGTGAAGTTTTCCAAGCAACTCAGCAAATGAAGGATCCAGCCTATCTAGAGGATGTGGCGCGACGTGATTATTACTACACCAAGCCAGGTGAGATTATTTTCGAGTTAGGATCTTCGCATCAGGAAGATACCAAGCATCCGTAAGGGATGAGAGTTACTGAATAGAATATAAGGATGAAAGAACTTAAGGGAGGATAAGACATCGTATGTCAATCGAAGTAGGGCAAAAAATCACAGGGAAAGTCACAGGGATTACACACTTTGGGGCTTTTATTAGCTTGCCAGATAATAAAACAGGTTTAGTTCACATTAGTGAGGTTTCAGACGGCTATGTTAAGGAGATTAGTTCCGTCTTAACAGTCGGCCAAGAAGTTGCGGTGAAGGTCTTATCCATCGCTGACGACGGTAAAATTAGCCTGTCTATTCGTCAAGCCAGTGATCGACCTGCAGAGGCACCTGCACGTCCTAAACGTGAACGTCAAGAAGGCGCTGCACCACATAATCAACGTGCCCCACGCTTCAAGAGTCGTCAAGATGAGGGTGGGAATCGCCCTAACTTCAACAATGCGGGAAATAATAACAGCCGTAAGTTGGATGATTTTGACCAATTAATGAGTAACTTCCTAAAGGACAGCGAAGATCGTCTGTCCTCATTAAGACGTAACACCGAAGGCAAACGCGGCGGTCGTGGCGGCCGACGTAGCTAGGGATGTCTTGCTAACGCGCGATAGTTTTCTTGTCGTGCGCTAATACAGGATATAAGAGCAGCCTTTTAGGCTGCTTTTTGTATCTAAAGGAGAATCTAGATGGAAAAATTAATGCGGGAAGTCAAGGCTCAGCTAGAGTCATGGCCAGCTTGGCTAGAGGCTAAGACGGTGGTCTTAGCTGTATCCGGCGGGGTTGATTCCATGGTCATGCTTAGATTGATGCATGAATTGAATCAGTTGCGACAATATGCTCATCTGCAGTTGGTCGTCGCCCATTTCAATCACAAGTTGCGACCAGAATCAGACAATGAGGCCGTCGCTATTAAGGAAATTGTGGCAGAATATGGCTGTATTTATTTTGCGACGGAGTGGGGCGAACCGGCTGCCACTAATGTGGAAGCTCAGGCGCGTGACGCCCGTTATCAATTTTTCGCAGAAGTGATTCGGACAACTGAAGCGGATATTTTGATGACCGCCCATCATCTTAATGATGTGGCTGAGACCTTCTTAATGCGGATGACACGTGGCACCTCCATTCGTGGCTTGCAAGGTATTCGAGGCTGTTATCAGCGCCTGATGAGTGACCCAAGTGGTCATACTGTCATGCCAACCATAATGAGGCCCTTTATTGGGGTGACCAAGGCGGAACTAGAGGCTTATGCTGAGAAGTTCAATGTGACTTATTTTGAAGATGCTTCTAACTACATGGATCACTTTGTACGCAATCGATTCCGTCATACCTATATCCCGCAACTGATGCAGGAGAATCCTCAGTTACTACAAAATCTTTTGACCATTCAGCAACAGATTCAAGATTCCTACACCGTCCAGTATGCGGATTATCTGAATCTTGAGCCTCAGCTACTCATGTATTCGACTAATCATTATTGGTTGCTTTATATTCCAGCCTTTCTGGCTTTGCCAGAGGCAAAATTCAATATGTACCTGCGAATTTTCTTTGAGGAACGCCTAATCGAAGATGTGCCCGCTTATAATCGCGATTTAGTAGGTCAATTGCAGCAGATGATGCGTAACCGTCGTGATCCTAATCAACGTTTGCAGTTAGGACATGGTTGGGTAGCAGTCAAACGCTATGATTACGTCCAAATCTTACCAGAAGAGGCGGGACCAAAAGCTTATTTTGGTCAACGTTTAATCTTAAGTCGACTCAACCACTGGTATGCCCTAGATGGTAGTTCAGAAGCGGGGATTTTTGCAGCTCATCAGGTGTCACCGGAAATGCGTGAAGCGGCTGAAGGTTGGGCAGGCCTACATTTAAGTCAGGCCCAGGAGACGGCCCCACTCAATTTCCAGCTAAGACAGAGACAAGACGGTGACCAAGTTGCAATATGCGACGAATTAGGTCAAGTCTATCATAAGAAAGTTGGCAGAATCCTCATGGACCTTAAGTTGCCTAGCGATGAGCGAAATCAAATCAAAGTTCTTGTAGATGAAAAAGATGAAATCGTATGGTTGGGGCCAGTTAGCAATTCCCCATTGTCTCGCGGGCCACAAACTGATAAAATAACTCATATATTCCTTTATCGGAAGACACGGCAGTAAGACACTAGATAAAAAGGAGAGAAAGCTCAATGTTAGAGAAAGACATTTTAAAAGTACTAGTAACCCAAGAAGAAATTGCAGAAGCAGTGGCCCGTCTAGGCAAAACCTTAACGGAAGACTACAAAGATAAAGAAGTAGTGGTCGTTGGGATTTTACGAGGGGCAGCAATTTTTATGGCTGACATTATTCGTGCTATGGATTGCTACTTGACCATTGATTTCATGGACGTATCGAGTTATGGTGAAGCCCTCCAGTCATCGGGTGAAGTCAAGATTGTCAAAGACTTAGATACTCGTGTCGAAGGTAAGGATATTCTGATTGTGGAAGATATCATCGATACCGGGCAAACCCTTAAGTACATTGTGGACCTGCTCCACTATCGTAAGGCTAATTCTGTTAAAGTATGTACCCTCTTGGATAAGAAAGAGCGTCGTGTCAACAATATGGAAGCAGATTATGTGGGCTTAGATATTCCCAATGAATTCGTAGTGGGATATGGCTTGGACTATAAACAAGAGTACCGTAACCTTCCTTATATCGGTGTCTTATCACCTGCCGTCTACGAAAGCAAATAGGCCATGTGCCAGACCCTAGACTGTGATCTAGGGTCTTTTGGCGAAAACAAACCTTAAATATTGGTAAAGCCCAGCCTTACAGGGACCTTCCATTAGGACCCTATGGCAAAATATGATAAAATACAAGAATGAACAGAATGATCAAGACAAAGGAGTCGAACAGCATCTATGCAAAACCCAAATCGTAATTCGACGCGGAACATTCTGACATCTATGATGGCATTAGCCATGCTCTTTATGCTCTTCCATGCCCTATCAGGGGCTCTAGGGGGCGGCCAAGTCAAGGAACTCACCCAGAGTGAGTTGATGACAGAGATTGCGGACGGCAAGATTGCCGAGATGGATGTCCAGATTGGTTCCGGTGTTTATAATGTCAAAGGTAAATACAAGACCGGGACAACACGCTCAGAACAAACCAACTTTGTGGCCCTCTTCCAAGGTGGAAGTGAGACTGCCACTCAATTCACCAGCCGAGTGCTAGGTAACGATAGCACGCTTAAGTTATTGACGGAAATAGCGACCCAACAAGGGGTCAAGATGAAGACCTTGGCCGAATCCAATATGGTACTGTGGGCTAATATCCTACCAATGCTACTCTTAATGGGTATGATGGGCTTCTTCCTCTACAACATGTTCCAGAGTGGTGCTGGCGGTGGCGGTATGCGAGGGGCCATGAACTTTGGTAAGTCACGCTCCAAGGATATTTCCAAGCAGAAAGTCAAAGTCCGCTTCAGTGATGTAGCGGGTGCTGAAGAAGAAAAGCAAGAACTGGTAGAGGTAGTAGAATTCCTTAAGGATCCTAAACGTTTCACCAAGTTGGGGGCGCGTATCCCAGCCGGTGTCTTACTGGAGGGCCCTCCAGGGACGGGTAAAACTCTCTTAGCCAAGGCAGTAGCCGGTGAAGCGGGGGTTCCCTTCTTCACCATGTCAGGTTCTGAATTCGTCGAGATGTTCGTCGGGGTCGGGGCTAGCCGGGTACGGGATCTCTTCGAGAATGCTAAAAAGAATGCCCCAGCTATTATCTTCATTGATGAAATTGATGCTGTGGGTCGTCAACGGGGCGCAGGTCTCGGGGGCGGACATGATGAACGTGAACAAACCCTTAACCAATTGCTGGTTGAGATGGACGGTTTCGAAGGGAACGAAGGGGTCATCGTCATTGCGGCGACTAACCGTTCGGATGTTCTCGACCCAGCCCTCTTACGTCCAGGTCGTTTTGACCGTCAGATTTTAGTGGGTAACCCAGATGTTAAGGGGCGGGAACAGATTCTTCAAGTCCATGCCCGTAACAAGAAATTAGAAACAGAAGTTGACCTTAAGGTTGTGGCACAACAAACGCCTGGCTTCTCAGGTGCTGAGTTGGAAAACTTACTGAACGAAGCAGCTTTAGTAGCAGCACGTTTTGACCATAAGGCGATTACCCAAGCGGACATCGCAGAAGCCCATGACCGGGTTATTGCGGGGCCAGCTAAGAAGGATCGTGTGATTTCTGAACAACAACGCCGTACCGTGGCTTACCACGAGGCGGGGCATACCATCATTGGGATGGTCTTAAGTGACGCACGTGTTGTTCATAAGGTGACCATCGTGCCACGCGGACGTGCAGGTGGTTATGCGGTCATGTTACCTCGTGAAGATGCTTATATTGTGACTCGTAAGGAACTCTACGATCAAATGGTAGGGCTCCTGGGTGGTCGTGCTGCCGAAGAGATTGTCTTCAACACTCAATCTACTGGGGCTAGCAATGACTTCCAACAAGCGACTAAGATTGCGCGTAGTATGGTCACTGAATATGGGATGTCTGACCGCTTAGGGCCGGTTCAATACGAAGGCAACCATACCGTCTTCGTTGGTCGTGACTATGGCCAGAAACCTGCTTATTCTGATCAGGTAGCCTATGAGATTGACAACGAAGTGCGTCAATTATTGAACCAAGCTCATGAAGAGGCACACCGCATTATCAATGAGCACCGCGAGCAACTCAACCTGATTGCAGAGAAACTGCTTGAAGTTGAGACCTTAGAAGCGGCGCAAATTGAGTCTCTCTTCAAGACTGGGAAGATGCCTGAGCAAGTAGCAAAGTCTGAAGAAACAGACACTCCTACTTCGGCCGAAAGTCAAGATCAAAAAGCGACTCCTTCACGTGTAGAAGAAGCGCTGGAAGCTGGCGACCGTATCATTGCAGATGACCAAGTGCCGTCTGAACATCATCAAGCCTAATAAGGAAAATCAGACCTCATGGGTCTGATTTTTTTGCCTATTAGCACTAGGCCAAAGACTTGCTAAACTGGTGGGGTCTGATATACTTAGAAACGGAATATAATGACTCCCATTGGGAGATGGAGGAAGCAAACATGTCAGATCAATTATTAACAGCCTTGGCATTCGATGGCCAATTGCGAGTTTTGGTTTTGGATGCTACTGGGGTTGTCCAAGAAGCAGTCAATCGGCACAAAACTTGGCATACCGCAACAGCTGTCTTAGGTCGGACCCTGGTGGGGACCCTTTTACTAGCAGCTAATTCTAAGGGAGACGAACGTTTGCGAGTAGAAATTCTCGGAACGGGACCAGTAGGCCGGATTATTGCGGAAGGAGATGCCTACGGTCATGTACGTGGCTTTGTATCTAATCCGCAGGTGGCCTTAGAACTCAATGCCATTGGCAAGTTAGACGTTGCTAGGGCAGTGGGTATGCCGGGCAATATGGCTGTACGCAAACTCTTAGGTAATAAGGAGCTTTTCGCAGGGCAAGTGCCACTGGTGAGCGGGGAATTGGCAGAAGATTTCACCTATTATATGGCTGTGTCTGAACAAACGGCTTCTTGTATTGGACTCTCTGTCTTGGTTAATCCGGATGAGTCAGTGGCTAAATCTGGTGGTTTTATGATTCAAGTGATGCCTGGGGCCACTGATGAAACCATTGACTTCATTGAAAAACGCATTGCGGATTTAGGCCGTTTCTCCGATCTCTTGGAGTCACAACCAAGCTTAGAGGCTCTATTGGATCTCTTAGTTGGGCATGGTAATTCTGAAGTCCTTTCTAAGAAAGATGTCTCTTTCTATTGCGGTTGCTCTAAGGAAGCCTATGGACACGGTATTCAGTCCTTAGGTCGTAAGGAAATCCAAGCTATGATTGATGAAGATGGGGGCGCTGAAGTAGTCTGCCATTATTGTGAGAACCACTACGACTATAGTGTTCAAGAATTAGAGGCCATCATCGCAGCAGGTGAAGCTGCAGGGCAAGAAGCAGACGCAGAGGAGGTATAGCTTGTTCAAAATTAGAGAAATTGAGATTCCAAACCCGGTAGTGGTAGCACCCATGGCGGGAGTATCAAATGCGGCCTTTCGGACCATTGTAAAACAATTTGGTGCGGGCCTAGTTGTTTGCGAGATGATTAGTGACAAGGGGATTCAGTTCCGTAATGACAAGACCTTGAGCATGCTACACATTGAGCCAAATGAGTATCCTCTCAGCATTCAAATAATGGGAGGTAATAAAGAAACTTTGGTAGAGGCGGCTAAATATGTTGCTGAAAATACTGAGTGTGCCATTATTGATATTAATATGGGTTGTCCTGTCAACAAGGTCATTAAGGCAGAAGCAGGAGCGCGTTGGCTCTTAGACCCGAACAAGGTTTATGAAATGGTTGCAGCAGTAGTGGATGCTGTTCAGAAGCCAGTCACAGTAAAAATGCGGACTGGTTGGGATGATGAACATCTTTACGCCATTGAAAATGCCTTAGCAGCTGAACGCGCAGGTGCTTCCATGGTGGCCATGCACGGCCGGACCCGGGTACAGATGTATGAAGGCAAGGCCAACTGGGATATTTTGGCGCAAGTTAAGAAAGAACTTAAAACCATTCCTTTTGTTGGGAATGGGGATGTTAGAACGCCTGAAGAACTCAAATACTTGCTTGATACGACGGGTGTAGATGGTGTCATGGTGGGGCGTGCAGCTCTAGGCAATCCATGGGTTATCCAGCAGATGGTCCACTATGTTGAGACCGGTGAACTCTTGCCGGCAATGACGGCGAGACAGAAAATTGATACGGCCATCGACCATCTAGAACGCTTGGTAGACCTCAAGGGTGATCGGACTGCAACGCGAGAATTTCGGACCCAAGCCCATTACTATCTTAAAGGTATTCCGCGATCTTCTAAGGTTAAGGTGGCGGTCAATGAGACTGAAGATCCAACTGTTGTGAAGCAACTTCTACGTGATTTTGTAGATCAGGTGGAAGAACGTGAAGCTAAAGAATTAGCGCGCAAGGCTAGCCAAGAGACGGTAGTCGAAGCTTAGTCCTTGTATGTAGATAAAAAAATAGGCTGAGACTTTTGTCTCAGCCTATTTTTTGTCTGCCTTAACGCGGTAAGGCGAAGTAGAGGGTTAGAGCCAACAACCCGATAATCATACCGATGATGATATTGAGGGTGCGCTCGGATAGATGAATGCCCTCATATAGATTGGTGCGTCTGGGTGAAGTTTTGCCTACCTCAGGCTTGTTTTCGGTGGACTCTTGGGTGGTCATTGCGTGCCTCCTAGTGTTGATAAAGCAAGGCAAGCCCCAGAGGAACTTGCCTAAAGGAAATACCCTTCGATAATAGCCTATTGGCCGTTGAAGGCTTGGTAAGGAATACGTACAGCGACTTGCGTGTCGTCGTACTTGTAGTCAGTGCCGTCTAAGAAGTCTTTGCCTTGACCTGCATTGTAAGAGAGTGCGAAGACAGCTTTAGCCATCCCTTCAGCATCTTGTTTTACAGTACCAGTCATAATGCCACGAGCAATGAGGTCTACTGCTTCTTCAGTCGCATCTACCCCAAATACAGGAATCTTCTTGTCTGCTTTAGCATCAGTGTTGAAGCCGGCGCCTTGGAGAGCAGCAATAGCACCAGAAGCCATTGAGTCGTTATTAGAGATGATGACGTCGATGTTGTCAGCGTCTTTAGCTAACCAAGCGTCAGTTGCAGTTTTTGCTTTGTCTGGATCCCAGTTAGCAACTTGGTCACCTAATTTGTTCACTTCAATCTTAGCTTCGGTTAAAGTATCAACAGCATATTTTGTACGAGCGATTGCTTCTGGGTTTTCTGGGTCACCGATTAACATAACGTAATCTAATTTGCCGTTACCATTGCGGTCATATTTCTTGTCAGATTTCCAGAGTTCCGCAATCATCTTACCTTGGATAATCCCAGCTTCTTTAGCGGTTGTCCCAACGAAACGAGCTTTGTCGTAAGCTTTAACAACGTCAGTTGCTGGTTCACGGTTGAAGAGCACGAGTGGAATATTCGCGTCTTTAGCTTTTTGAACGACTGCTTCTGCTGCCCCGGTGTCTACCACGTTAATCAAGAGGACATCCACGCCCTTTTGAATCATGACATCGATTTGGTCGTTTTGTTTAGCTTGGTCGTTTTGAGAGTCATTGACGATGAGTTCAACGTTGGGATGCTCTTTGGCGATTTTTTCAAGCGCTACACGTACAGAAGACATATAAGCGTCATCGTATTTGTAGAAAGCTACCCCAATTTTGATGTTCTTATCTTCGGCTTGAACTTTAGGGCTGAGGCTAGGAACTAGCGCTAAGCAGAATAGGCAGAAGATGGCGCACCATGTAATGACTTTTTTCATAAAGATCGACTCCTTTAAGGATTTTATTTTGTTGAATTGAGTATAACACGGTGTGTAAAACGATTACATTGATTTTTTTACACTCCAGGTTAGAAAATTTACGGTCTTATTTGCGCTTGATGTATTTACGTACGTCGATTGCTACCGCCAAGATAATGATCAAGCCCTTGATGATGTATTGGTAGTTAGGGTTAACGCCTACATAAGCCAAACCATAGTTGATGAATTGGAGGATGATCGCCCCGATAATAACGCCAGGAATGGTCCCAATCCCACCAGAGAAGGAGACCCCCCCGATAACGGAAGCAGAGATGGCATCGAGATCGTAGTTAAGACCGGTGTTAGAGGTAGTAGACCCTACCCGAGCAGCTTCCAGATAGCCAGCTAAGCCATAGAGAATCCCTGAAATCAGGAAAATGATGAGGATATTCTTAACGATATTAACCCCGGAAACTTCAGCTGCTTCGATGTTGCCCCCGATAGCATACATGTTCTTACCAAGTTGGGTTTTATTCCAGATAATCCACATAATCACGCAGACGACAATGGCGTAGAAGACTACATAAGGGATTTGAATATCTTTGGTAAAGTTGACGGTGCCGTTAACTAAATTACGGTAGCGGTCGTCAAAGTTAGCAATCGGTTGTGCGCCCCCTGCTTGTTGTTGTTGATAAATCAAGGCGATCCCGTAAGCTACTAATTGAGTCCCTAAGGTAATAATGAAGGCGTGGACTTTAAGAACAGCTACCCCAAAACCGTTAATCAAACCGAAGATCCCGCCGACTACAATAACGATAATGAGTGGCAACCAGAGTGGTAATTGGGGTAGATCGGGATACATACGTGAAGCGTAGGTAGTTGATTGAAGGAGGGAGGCAGCAATCAGGGAAGTTAAACCCAAGACGCGGCCGGCAGATAAGTCTGTCCCGCCTAAGATGATAAGCCCGGCAGCCCCGCAGGCCATAATGATCCGAGTGGAGGCTTGAGCTAAGATATTAATGAAGTTTTTTGGTGAAACGAAAGAAGTATCCATCGAAATAATGATGGCGATTAAAGCAGCAAGCACAATATAAAGAGAAAAGTCTAATAATAGCTCGCGCGGTGTTTTATTGGTGAAGCGTAGTTTTTTACTTAGTTCCATAGAGACATCCTCCTTAGAGATAGAGTGCACTCAAGCGAAGTATTTCTTCTTGGGTGAGTGATTCGGTCTTTTCGACGCCAGCCAAACGACCATTAGACATGACTGCAATGCGGTCAGTGATACCGAGCAACTCGGTCATTTCACTGGAGACAACGATAACGGTCTTGCCTTTCTTAGCTAAGTCTAAAATTATTTGGTAGATTTCGTACTTGGCTCCGACGTCAATCCCCCGCGTTGGTTCGTCGAAGAGATAGATATCCGCATCGGTTAGTAGCCAACGGCCAATAATTACCTTCTGCTGGTTACCACCTGATAAGGAGCGGATTTGTGTTCGTTGACTTGGTGTCTTGATGGCCATGGCATCAATCATGCGTTGGGTATCGCTACCCATGGAAGCATTGCGAATCAGACCTAACTTACCGCGATAGTGCCGCATGTTAGAGATAACCGTGTTAAAACGAATGTCCGCGATTGGGAAAATCCCAGTTGCCCGGCGTTCTTCTGTCACTAAGGCAAAGCCATTTTTGATAGCGTCGCGGGAGTTGTTATTATGAATTAACTTACCATTCTTGTAAATCTCGCCACTGGCTAGGGTTGCAATCCCGAAGATACATTCAATTAATTCAGTCCGACGAGAACCCACTAAACCGGCAATCCCCAAAACTTCACCTTCGTGAACAGTTAAGGATACGTCTTGAATGCTTGGTTGATATTTAGCGGTCAAATTGCGCACCTCTAAGGTTACCTGGCCAGGATGATTGTTGCGAGGTGGGAAGCGATGGCCGATATCCCGCCCTACCATGAGTTGAATGATACGTTCCATGGTTAAGTCTTTAGCTGCTTCTGTCGCAATCCATTGGCCGTCTCGCATAATGGTCACTTCATCAGAAATGGCTAAAATTTCTTCCATTTTATGGGAGATATAAACCAAGCCACAACCTTGATCCTTGAGTTGGTTCATGATGCGGAAGAGGTGCTGAACTTCTTGCTCCGTTAGAGAGGAAGTTGGCTCGTCTAGGATAATTACCTTGGCATCGTAGCTGACTGCCTTGGCAATCTCAATCATCTGACGTTGGGAGACGGAGAGTTTACCAATGATAGTCCGTGGATCAATATCCAAGTTGAGTTGCTGGAAGATGGCCTTGGTATCTTGGTACATCTTATGCTCGTCAATCAGGCCAAGTTTGGTTTTTGGGAAGCGGCCCAACCAGATATTTTCCATGACGCTACGTTTAAGAACCTGATTCAGTTCCTGATGGACCATGGAGACGCCTTGTTCCAATGCTTGTTTTGGGTTGTTAAAGCGTACGGGTTGGCCATTGAGTTTGATACTACCGGAGTCCTCGATATAGATACCGAAGAGACATTTCATCATAGTTGATTTACCAGCACCGTTCTCACCCATGAGGGCGTGAATGGTGCCTGGGCGAACTTTAAGTCGTGCACCGTCCAAGGCTTTGACCCCTGGAAACTCCTTGACGATATCTTCAATATCCAATAGGTACTCTGCGATTTGTGTCATAATGTCACCACCTTATAGGATTTGAGTCTATTCTACCTCCAATGGCGAAACGCTTACATAGAATAATTTACGCATAAGGTTCGAAAATTTACGCTATTGCTAGATTGATTCAGACTTATAATCGCGTTATAATAGGAAGATAGAAAATACATAAGGAGGAAAGAAGATGTCAATTTTAGATGATTTAACATGGCGTGGTGCCATCAATCAGCAGACTAACGCTCAAGGCTTAGAAGAACTAGTAAATAAGAAGGCGATTGGCTTATATTGTGGCGTCGACCCAACAGGGGATTCCATGCACATTGGACATTTAATTCCCTTTATGATTCTTAAGCGCTTCCAGCTGGCTGGGCATAAACCAGTAGTGCTAATTGGGGGCGGCACAGGCTCAATTGGCGACCCGAGTGGGCGCAATAGCGAGCGGACCTTGCAAACCATGGATGTGGTAAAGGAAAACGCGCGTAAATTAGCAGACCAGATGAACCGTCTCTTCCTAAAAGGGGATGTTCAAGCGAGTGGTTTCCGGATTGTAAATAACTACGACTGGCTTAGCCAGATCTCGCTCTTAGATTTCTTGCGTGACTATGGTAAACATTTCAACATTAATAATATGTTGGCTAAGGATGTTGTCGCGTCTCGACTAGAGGTAGGGATTTCCTTTACTGAGTTTAGCTACCAGATCCTTCAATCTATTGACTTTGCCCATCTATATAAAGAATACGATGTTCAATTACAAATTGGCGGCGCCGATCAATGGGGCAACATTACGGCCGGATTGGATTTTATTCGTCGGACTGAAGGCCATGAGACTGAAGTCTATGGGCTGACCATTCCGCTTATGCTCAAATCTGATGGCACTAAGTTTGGTAAAACAGCAGGTGGGGCAGTTTGGTTGGATCCAGAGAAAACAACGCCATTTGAGTTCTACCAATTCTGGCTCAATCAACAAGATGGTGATGTGGTTAAATTCCTTAAGTACTTTACCTTCTTATCTCATGAAGAGATTGATGCCTTGGCTGTCGAAATTGAGACTCAGCCTCACTTGCGGGTTGCCCACAAGCGTTTGGCTGAAGAAGTAACGCGCTTTGTTCACGGGCAAGAGGCTCTAGATGAAGCCATTCGGATTACAGAAGCTTTATTTACAGGCGAGGTGGGTTCGCTCACGGTTCATGAAATCGAGCAAGGTTTTAGAAATATGCCGCAAGCTAGCACCTCAAGAGAGCAAGCTAACCTAGCTGTTTGGTTAGTAGATATTGGTATTGTTAAATCTCGTCGTGAAGCCAGAGAATTTATTTCTAATGGCGCGATTACCTTGAATGGCACCAAGGTAACCGATGTGGAAGCTGTGATTACGCCTCAAGATGCTATTGGGGGTAAATATGTGGTCGTACGCCGGGGTAAGAAAAATTACACACTCGTTACCTATCAAGATTAAGATGTGAGAAGCAGGCTTTTGGGCCTGCTTTTTTTTGCGCGCGAGTAAGGCGGGGTGAGCAAGTAGGTGGGGGATTGTCTCAATTCCAGGGCAGAAAAGGTCCCCAAAAATAACCGCGAAATAATATCGATGTTGCGTCAATATAACAACCTTTAGGTTTACTATATGTATAGCACCATCTTCAAGACTATCTTTTAGGATAGCTAAATCAGGCTAAAGGTCTAGACAAAAGTAAAAATCAGCTCTGTAGCTCTATTTCGTCAGTTGTAGAACGTCGAAAGGGAGGTATATTTGCCTATCTATTGTGGCAAAAAAGAGTCAAAAAACGAAAAATAACCAAGTAAAATTACAGCTATGTTACAGATGCTATACGAATCGTCGAAAAACCGCACCTTAGCAAAAACTTGTGGTATCATGTAAGCATGTCATAAAAAGATAAACCAAAGCCTGTGTCCAACACAAGCGTGATATACAAAATTACGAGACTAAAAGGAGTCAAATCGCTTATGAACAAGAGATTATTCAAAACGTTATTAACTTCAGCCGTCGTATTAGGGAGCGTAGCTGCACCTGTGGCTGCTTTCGCACAAGACTACGATTCATTAATCGGGCAAAGTGAAAGCCAAATCGAAAACTTATCGGCTGCTCAAGCACAACTTTACGCACAATTAGCAAGTTCTTATGCTAAGTTGCAAGAAGTTCAAGCGCAAGCAACTACTCTTCAAGGGAATATCCAAGAAAATGACGCAGCAATTGCAAGCTTACAAGCAGAAATCAAAGACTTAGAAGTAGCAATTGGCAAACGCGAAAGCCTCTTGGCAGATCAAGCTCGTGCTGTTCAAGCAACAGGTGGGGCAGAAAACTATGTTAACGTTGTAGCTTCTTCTAAATCTGTTAGCGACTTTGTTGGCCGTGTAGACGTTGTGAAGAAGATGGTTTCAGCTAACAAAACACTTTTAGGCCAACAAAAGGCTGATAAAGAAGCTGTTGAAACTAAGAAATCTGCAGTAGAAACGACTAAAGCAGACAACGTTGCTAAGCATGTACAATTAGAAGCTCTTAAAGGTGCTTTGACTGAAGAGCAAGCTAACAACGAAGCAGTATACAACCAATTGACTTCTGACTTATCATTAGCACAAAATGCTCGTGAAGCTTTAATTGCTGAAAAGGCTGCTTACCAACAGCGTCAAGCAGAGATTGCAGCAGCACAACAAGCAGCGGCTGAACAAGCTGCCGCAGAAGCTCAAGCACAAGCTTTAGCACAACAACAAGCACAAGCAGAAGCAGCTGCCCAAGAACAAGCGGCTCAAGAGCAAGCAACTCGTGAATCTCAATTAGCTGAGCAACCAGCACCAGCAGCTGAAGAAGCAAAACCAGCTGCACCAACTACAGAAGCTGAAGCAACTAGCCAAGCAGAAGCAACTGAAAGTCAAGCGCCTGAAGCTCCTGCATCTGAAACTCCAGCAGCTGAAGAGTCAACTGTTGCAGAAACTCCTTCAACTCAAGAAGAAGAGTCAACAACACCAGCTCCACAACCTGCTCAAGAAGCACCAGCAGCTGAGGAAGAACCAGAAGCTCCAGCAGCTACTACTGAAGAAGAACCAGCCGCAGCAGCTCCAGCAGCTTCAACTTACGGCGATGTTTTATCAACAGCTGCTAAATACGTAGGGACTCCTTATGTATGGGGCGGTAAGAGCCCAAGTGGTTTTGACTGCTCAGGTTTCGTACAATATGTCTTCAAAGAAGCATACGGTATCGATGTAGGTAGCTGGACAGTACCACAAGAATCTGCAGGGACTCGTATCTCTGTATCAGAAGCACAAGCGGGTGACCTCTACTTCTGGGGTGACGCAGGTTCAACTTACCACGTAGCGATTGCAACTGGTGGCGGGAACTTCATTCATGCTTCTCAACCAGGTACTCCATTAGGCTACAACAACATCCAAAACTTCACACCACAATTTGCAGTGCGTGTACGTTAATAAGAAGTATATTAAAAGCTGGGATTTGTATCCCAGCTTTTTTGTTACTATATATAATAGAAGAGAGTTGGCAAGGACCAACTCTCTTTTGTATATGTTGCTTACTGCAAGCAGTATTTTATTCCAAAGGGAAGAGCCAACTGGCAAATTGGGGATTGAAGAGGTCTTGCGCCTCAATCCATTGATAGGTAAGCTTAGTGGTTACATCACTAGCCTTATCAGGTTGATTTTGACCAGTTTGCCCTGCTGCATAGCCTAAAGCATAGGGGTTGGGCGTGAGATTACGGCGGATGTCCCCTGCTTCGATAGCGCTAAATACCTGAGGTTGATAGCCGATGCTGTAGATGTCAGGAATAGCTAAACTTTGATGCAAGTAACGGGCCAGCTCTTGTATAGAGACTTGATCGAGTAAGACGACAGCCGGTTTGGAAGCTAAGGCTTCAACGGCACGAAGCATAGCCTGTTGATTTTCGAGTTTGTCGCCTTCTAAAGCAAGTGTCTGGTAGGCTTGGCCAGACTGATCTAGGACGTCCTGAGCTCCTTTTAGGCGCTCGATGCTTTCTTGGTTGTGTGCCTGATAGGCTAAAATGAGAGGGGTCTCTGTCCCACTATTGGCTTTCAATGCTTGTGCTAAGGCCTGGCCTTGCTCCAGAGGCGCCCAACCAAGTTGGCTTGCTTGGGATAGTTGGACTTTTGGACTATCGATTAAGGACACTTTAACTCCTTGCTTAAGCCAGTTTTCCAATTGAGATGTTAACTCAAGGCTATAGGTAGAGTGAAGTATCACCTGATCGCCTGTTAGGAGTTTTTGCTGGCTTAAGAGGGCCACTTGTTCATCAAGATTTTCTGGTAAAGCTAGGGTCTGAATCTCTATGTCGTCAGATGGATTGATTGAGGCTTTGAGCCCTGCCAAAAGTTGTTGGTTGTAGGGCTGGCTCAAGGCTTTACTGCTAGCAAACAAGATGCGATGTGTAATGGTCTGAGTAGGTTGACCAAGCCAAAGGCTCAATGCTAAAAGGCTAGCTAAACTGACTAGGATAAGTCCTAATAATATAGTAGAAAGTTTTCTCATGATGGCAAGTCCTCCCAATCTAAGCAAGGAATCGAGAGGCTGACGCAGGTTCCTTGGTCTTCTTGGCTATCAATTGTTAGCCCGTATTCTGGCCCAAAATAAATCTGCAAGCGCTCATGGACATTTCGCAAGCCAATGCCCGCTACATCAGATGGCTGTTTTAGCTCTCGGCGTAGTTCTTCCAAACGCTCCACACTCATGCCTTGGCCGTTGTCTTTAATTTGGATTAGAATACCTTTTTCTGTCTGCTTAGCTTCAATAGTTAGCAAGCCAGGTTCATAGAGGTTGGCCAAGCCGTGAATAATGGCGTTTTCCACAATAGGCTGTAGGATTAGTTTGATAGTAGGGCATGAGCCGACTTTCTCTGGTAGCTGGAGTTGATAGGTAAATTGTTGATTGTATCGGATTTGCTGAATCTCTAGATAGTTAGTGACGTGTTCAAATTCACGTTCCAAGGGAATATACTCTTTGCCCTTGCTTAAGGTAATGCGAAGCAGACGACCTAAAGCGGTCACCATATGCGAAGCATCTCTGGTATTTTGACTTTCTATCATCCACAGGATAGACTCCAAAGTATTATAGAGAAAATGAGGTTGGATTTGGGCTTCTAAGACATTTCGCTCACTTTTGCGTAAAGCGGCTTCTTCAAGTTTAATTTGCTCCATGAGTTGGTCCACTTGGTTTAGCAGTTGGTGGTAGGCCTGATAGAGCTCATTGGCCTCATCGTAACCAGACGTCTCATAGTGACCAGTCGGAAGATCCTGAAAGTCTTGCATATGGAGCGCAAGGCGACGAATAGGACGGGCAATAAAACGAGCTAGTAAGTAGGCCAGAACGTTAATTAAGAAGGTCAAGGCTAAGAAGAGAATAAGCGAGGTCTGTAGAATTCGTGACAGACCACTAGCCAACACTTCTTGTAGGTAGGTCTTTCCGACAACGCGCCAATGGGTACCGGCCATAACCTGACTGGCTAATACGACATGGTTATCCTTATCTAATTGGACCTTTGTGGGCTCAGTTCCTAAATCTGGAATAGTTTCCCGCTTGAGTTCAGCGGTCATCAGGGCTTGGTGGGGATGGTAGATGAGTTCTTGTTGATCATCTATCAAGTAAGTGTAGCCTTGCTTGCCAATCCCTCCGGTCTCAAAGAAACGCTGGAAGGTTTTGATTTTATAGTCGATAAGTAGAAGGCATCGCTTGCCTTGATGGTTGAAGGGGATAGTATTAGAGATAACCCAAGGAAACTCTCCTTGGAAAAGGTGTTGAATATGAGGTTTAGAATAGAGCGTCTGATCGTGCTGTGCTTCCTTTTGATACCAATCGGGAGATAAAACCGGATGTTGGCTATTCGTTTTAAGTTGAAAACGGCTAGGTGCAAAATCTAGTACTTGGCCCTGTTCATCTAGCACTGCGATAGATTGGATATCTCGGTTAAGGGTGACGCTAGAATCAAGCAAATCATGCAAAGCTTGAGGTGTTAGGCTTTCGAGTGTGATGCGGCGGATGATTGCCTCGTTGGCAACATCCATTGTGGCAATCATGGTTTCCAAGGCTTCTGTCGAGCGCGCCACGTGTTGTTCGGTTAGGGTCATGGTCTGCTTAATTAAGAGATCGCGTGCAATTTGATAATGGCCCCAGAGACTAATGCCTAGAATAGAAGTTGACAAGAGGAAGCAAGTTAAATAAATCACTCGGTGCAAGGGTTGACGCTTGGTAGGGGTCATAGTGAGGGGCTCCCTTCTTGGGCGGCTTCACGAATTTGGCGCGGAGATAGGCCAAAGTAGCGCTTAGTACTATAGGAGAAGTAGTGAGTGTCGGTATAGCCGACGGCTAAGGCTACTTCTTGGACCTTGGCTGAGCTAGTTAGTAAGAGCTCTTTAGCCTTATTCATACGAATTTGAATCAAGTGTTCCTTGAAAGATTGTCCTGTCTCGCGAGTGAATAGAGAGCTGAGATAGTTAGGGCTGACATGCATTAACTGAGCTAAACGTTTGCCTGTAAAAAGTGGGTCTTGATAATGTTGTTGCATTAAACGCAAGCCTTGCTGGGTTAAAGATTCTTTGAGAGTTTGGCGTTCGCTCTGGATTAAGAGTAGTAACTTTTTGCTGTGAGCCAGGAAGGTCTGCATTAAATCCGCTACTGGGGCTTGGCTAGCTACTACCATTTGAGACATAAAGGACTCAATCAACGGTGAGTTTTGGATGCCGGTGAGGTTTTGACTGATGCGAATAACCCGAGAAGTTAATTCTAGGAAAAAGAGATAGTCGGCCGAAGGAGTAGAGGATTGGAGATGACTTTGGTTAATTAAGCTCACAATGTAATCCTCAAACTCAGGATAGGAAGCAATCTTGATCAAAGACAAGAGACGTTGATCAGGGGTTGCATCGTAGTCTAGGTTTGATTCCATCTCGACACTGAAATCGCCATAGTAACATAGGGCAGTATTTGGCGCCGATTGGCAGTAATCATAAGCCTGAAGCGCCTGATGGTAGAGGCGCTTTAAGTCCATCAAGTGTGAGGATGCTTGACTAATACCCAGGTAGAGGGTGCGCCGATAATTTTTCAGGAAGGTTTGCTGGATATCTTGCAGCAAAAGGTCGAGGCTAGCTGAGATATCGGGCTTATCATGGCTAAGGATGATGATTAACTTACCAGCAAAAGGGAAGGCTTCGGCCGGCAAATATTTATGACAGACCTCTAGGACGGTCTTGCGATAGGAGACCCAACTAAGCTCTTCGGCAAAGAGAATGTCTCGCATATCCGGGCTGATGGCGTGGATAGGGCTAGAAGACTGGCGTGGACAGAGGCTAATGACGGTATAATGAGGGCCGGGAATTTCTAATTGATAGAGATTAATACGGTTTTGCCAGTAAGAGGTATCTTCCAGGGATAAAGGCTCGGTTACAAGGCTAATAAGCAAACTCCGACGTGAGGCCTCAATGGTTGTCATATACTCCCGTGTCATTTCCTGCATATCCAGAGCACGCTGGCGCTGAGCGTCTAGGTTCTGGCTAACACGGGATAGAGCGGCTTGGATATCTGTAGGAGGGATAGGTTTCAATAGATATTCTTGAATATTTAGACGAATAGCATTCTGAGCATAGTCGAATTTGTCGTGGCCACTGATAAAGATAATCTTGATAGTGGGATCAAATTCGTAGATGGCTTGACTCAATTCAAAGCCGTCCATGAGTGGCATGCAAATGTCGGTAATGACAACATCGGGACAAGTTTCTTCGATAATGGCTAGGGCTTCTTGGCCATTGCTGGCAGTGCCTACTAGTTCATAGCCCAAAGAAGTCCAATCCATTAGGTTGACAATGGACTGGAGCACAAAAGTCTCGTCATCTACAAATACAAGTTTTCGTCGGGTGGTCATGCAAGTCCCTCCTGAGGACATAAAATAGGTAACGCTTTCTATCAGTTTAACACAATTTTTGGGGATAGCATAGGGCCCTATATAAAAAGCCACAAGTCATCAGACCTGTGGCTTTCTAGTTTTAAGCTTATTTTTTAAGTTGGAAGGTAATATCGCCGGATTTAGTTAAGGACTTAAAGTCTTTGTCATAGAGGTTGACGTTCAAAGTAAGTGAGCGATCTTTGTAGAGATCGTAGTCATCCTTGCTGTAGACGAATGCTAAGTGGTAAGTATACTCTTGGCCAGGTTCTACTACTTCCTTATCTTTGGCCGGCTCAACTTCAACCATGCCTTCGTGCATTAATTTTAGTTGGTCATTGAAAACTAAGTTACCAGCGGTCTGACGTGCGTTCAAGGCAACTTTACCCTTGTTCTTAACGGTAATTTCAGCAGTTAAGACTACCACACCACCTTTAAGTTTTTCGAAACGGCTAGCTTGATCTTCATTAGGCTTGAAGTCAACCAATTGGTAGCCGTTCAAAGTCACATCATAGCCTTCAAAGTTAGCGTTTTGCTTATCAGTACTTGAGCTAATGAGGGTCTTAGTTCCCCAGTTTTCAGCAGTCAGTTTGTCAGGGTAGAATTTGCTAGCCGCTGAGCGTTTTTCTTCCCCTTCTTTAGACGTTGGCAGAATAGTAGATGCCGTAGGTACAATAGCATCCGTAAGTTTGTCCCCTTGATTAGCTAATACAACGAGGGTATCGAATGATAACGCGCCATTTTTGTTTAATTGTTTGAGGGCGTCGCCACCAATTGTTAGGACAACGAAGCCGCGAAGCTCAGTTTTAGCCTTAAGTACTTGCTTGGCGTCTACAACAGCCTTAGTTAGGTCTTTCGTCTCGTCTAGTAAGTTGTTGTTGTGGCTCACTGCTCTGTTATAGCCTACAATGGAGCCAGAGAAACCGCCGGTAATGTAAGCATCTTTATCTGAGTCATTCTTAAGGGAGACATCAAGTACAAGAACAGCGCCAGTTTGGGTATTGCCACCAAAAGGAATCTCTAAGTCTTTGGAAAAATCTTTGAGGGAGATTAAGCTGTAGGCATGGATGGTTTCCGTAACAGGAGCCTTGCCTAAGGTAATAGGGGTTGAGTTTGTGTAAGTTACGCTAGCTTCTTTAGCAGAAGCTGCAGTCTTGATAGCCTCCGTTACCGCCTTGAAGTCTGTGCTAGATTCTGAACTAGCGGTACTTTCTTGGCTACTAGCGCTTGACTCGCTGCTTGAAGATTCTGCCAAAGCGATTGATGGTCCTGCTAAGAGGGCCGTTAACGATAAGCTGCATAGGAAAATGCGTAAAGTTTTTTTCATTTCATTACCTCCATTAGTAAATCCTAGTCATATTATAATACAGAATGGATAGGCATGCAAAGTTGTCTAGTGCTATGACTTGATAGGGCCCAAGAGCATGCTAGCCCAAGCTTCATGGAGTGATTCTTGATCGGAAGGTTGGAAGAGGCCAGCCAAGACGTCGCGATAGAGGCGAGAAAGTTCGTTTTGGCTGAAGTAGGCTTGTCCTCCACAAGCGCGAATCACCTCTTCGACTGCTATTTTAGAGGCTTCAACGGAACGGTTTTTTAGGGCGGACAGGCGTGGTAACCAGCTCAAATCATAAGGTTGACCTTGATCTAAAGCTTGGCAGAAATGATTAAGTTGAGGTGGGATGGCATCCAGTTGGATAGCGGCTTCGGCCAAACGCCAACGAATGTTTTTGTCCTGGTCGTAGGTCGTCTGATTGCTGACGGAATAACGCTTTTTGACCGTTTCTAGGCCTAGTTCGAGGGCTCGTTGCCCAATGCCTAAATAGGTAGCGGCAAGTAGAATCTCGAAATAAGCGAAAATACCGAAAACGGTGGGGTCTAAACTTGGACCAGGAGCTAGTTTGGCCAAGATTTGTTCAGGTCTTACTTGCAGACCTTTGAGCGTCACGCTGTGTGATTGAGTGGCACGCATACCGAGCGTATCCCAGTTTTCGTGAATCTCTAATTGATTATCTTGTTTGTGGGCATAGGCAAAGACAGACTGGGCTTGTTCTTGGCTGGAATCGGTCGCAAAGGTCACGAAACGGCTGCAGGCTTTAATCATCGACAGGAAGACCTTGTCGCCGTAGAAAAGATAGCCCCCATCTGATTGGGGTTGAGCCTGGCAGATAGAGCCGAAGAGAACGCGGTCGTTAGAAGGTTCCGAGATACCAAAGGCCAGGAGGTGACCTTCAGCCGCGTCTTTTAGGATTTGTTGACCTGCAGCTTGGCCGTGAGCTACTAGATGACGGCCCAAGCCTACAATGATCTGGTGCATATTAATGCCTAGGGCAGTCCCAGGTGCTGCCTTGGCTAGGCGGGTTTGTTCCTGCGCGATTTCTTGAAGTGTGAGACCGTGCCCGCCAAATTCTTTGGGTACAAAGGCCTTGTAGTAGCCAGCTTCTTTGAGAGCTTGATAGTCTAGCTCAGGAAATTCGTTACTTCGGTCGTAATGGTCTGCGCGTTGATGGATAGAATCGAGTAGTGAATCAGATAAAAACATAGCGGACACTCCTTGGAAAGTAGTTAGTAAAATAGATGGATGCTTGATTTCCTTCCTTATTATAACATGATTGCTGTGTGTCGCCTTGCTAAACGCTTGCAAATAGCGACTGACGAGGCAAATGTGATACAATGAGAATAGCAAAAGGAGGGCGAGAAAGATGAGATTGTTGCTAGCAGAAGATGAATTAGATTTAGCCAAGGGGATTCAGGCTATTCTCAAGCATCATCATTATGATGTGGATCATGTAGCAGATGGAGAAGAAGCCCTCATGTATGCACGTTCTATGGAGTATGATGGCCTGATATTAGATGTCAAGATGCCTAAGAAATCGGGTTTCGATGTCCTAACGGCTTTACGGAGCGAGGGTTCTCAAGTGCCAACCTTGCTTTTAACGGCCAAAAACCAAATTGAAGACAAGGTTCAGGGTCTTGACTTAGGGGCGGATGATTATTTAACTAAGCCCTTTGATATGCAGGAACTTCTAGCCCGTATTCGGTCTATGTTGCGACGTCCGGCCAACTTGGTAGAGAATGATTTGCGTTATGGTGATTTAACCCTCTACCGGCAACGGGCCAGTCTAGCGGTAGGGACGGCTGAACTCGCCTTAAATAAGCGAGAGTTTCAACTGATGGAGATGTTCATGCTGAATCAGCAGCAGGTTCTGGCCACCGATTTAATCATGGAAAGAATCTGGGGCTTAGACTCTGACGCGGAGATTAATGTGGTCTGGGTCAATATTTCGTCCTTACGCAAAAAATTACAGCAGCTGGGATCTAAAGTGACGATTAAAGCCTCGCGAGGCCTGGGTTATCAGCTGGAGGTGGCGCATGATTAAAGAGATGCAAGGCCGTTTTGTCCGAATCGCCATGCTATCTTTTACGGCTGTGCTCTTGTGCCTGCTCCTGGGTTTGAATGGGCTCAACTATTGGCAGACGGTTCAAGAGCTAGATGGCGAAGCAAGTCACCTAATAGACCAGAGCCAGAATCAGCATCAGGGCAATCAGGAAAGACCGCCTCTGCCGAAGAATCAGGGCTTTGATTGGGCTAGACTCTGGCAGAGCTATCAGGAACCGAATTATCACACGGCTCGTTATATATACGCTAAAACCGATGCCGATGGTAAGTTAGTGACTAGCCAATTAGACCGCATGGATGATTATGACCAGGGGACTTTGGCGAATATGCTCAGTCCACTCTTGAAATCTTCTAAAAACCGGGGCTGGATTGGCGTACTGCGCTACTATCAGCGGACGAATTCGCAAGGAGAAAAGGAATGGCTCTTTGTAGATGCGGGACGGCAGCTTCAGGCGGTGACTCGCTTGGCCATGATTTCGCTGGGTATCTTGGTTTTGACCTTACTCATCGTCTATGGTCTACTTCGATACTTTTCTAATAGAGCCATTCGGCCTTTGATTAACAATATTAAACGTCAACAGGAATTTATTAGTAATGCCAGCCACGAGATTAAGACCCCTTTAGCGGTTCTGGCTACCAATAACGATGTCTTGGAATTGACAGGATGCAAGAATGAATGGACCCAAAGTAATCGCAGGCAAATCCAACGCTTAAATGCCTTAGTGGAGCAGATGCTGCAATTAGCTCGCTATGACGAAGGCCGAGTCGCGCTAAATCCGGAGTCTCTGGATTTAGTCGCCTTGTTAAAACAAGCGTTGGGTGATCTTGGGGGATTGCTTGAAGCAAATCGGGCGCAGGTTTCCTTGAATTTGCCTGATAGCATTCTATTAACTATCGACAGGGCTTCTTTTCAACAGGTCAGCCAGGTTCTACTCGAAAATGCCCTTCAGTATCATCTGGCAGGGACAGAGATTGAGGTTGGCTGGCGACAAACTGACAAGAGCTTGTTTGTGGCCAATCATTGTCAGGAAATGAGTCAAGAGCAGGCAGAGCGCTTATTCGAGCGTTTCTATCGGCCAGACCAAGGGCGCCAACGTGACCAAGGAGGAAGTGGGATGGGCTTGTCCTTAGCCCAAGCGGTAGCAGAACGCAATGGTTGGCATTTAAAAGTCGGCATGCGTTCAGAGACTGAAATAGAATTTACTATTCGATTCTAGCTAGGCGAGCAATCCTGCTTGAAGTCGCTAGGGCAGAGTACTAAAATAGGAAGTGCGATACATATTATATAGTAGAAAGAAGGAATAGGATGGAAATCAATGAAACTTTGTTGCGTGCCTTGAGTGAAGTCAATGGGATTGCGGGTAATGAAGGTGCGGTTCGCCAACTTTTCAAAGAAGAAACGGCACCTTATGCGCAAGGCTACGTTCAAGATGGTCTTGGTGGCTTATTTGCGGAGCATATTGGGGATGCCAGCGGTCCGCGGATTATGATGGCTGCTCACTTTGATGAAGTGGGGTTTATGGTTAGTCAGATTACGGATAAGGGCTTCCTAAAGTTTGTGCCGATTGGTGGTTGGTGGAGCCAGGTAGTTTTGGCCCAGCAAGTGACCATTACGACGCGAGACGGCAAAACCTACCATGGTGTGACGGGCTCTAAGCCTCCACATGTTCTGCCTGCGGAAGCACGCAAGATGGCGGTCGATATAGCGGATGTCTTTGTCGATTTAGGAGCGACTTCTAAGGAAGAAGTGCTAGAGTGGGGTATTCGTCCGGGGGACATGATTACGCCGTATATCGAATATCGTCGTCTCAATGGTGGACCTTTTCTCTTGGGGAAAGCTTGGGATAACCGCATCGGCGTTGCAGTTGCGATTGAAGTATTAAAATATGCAGCCAGCCAAGATCATGCTAGCCAGCTCTTTATCGGGGCGAATGTTCAGGAAGAAGTTGGTTTGCGTGGCGCTAAGGGCGCGACCCACAAACTGAATCCTGCTATTAGTTTTGCATTAGATACAGGGACTGCGGGTGATACACCGGGTATGACACCTAAAGAAGCAGATAGCGAATTAGGCAAAGGGCCTCAAGTTTTAATCTATGATGCGTCCATGATTCCGCACAAAGGCTTGCGTGACTTCGTGATTGATGTGGCGGAAGAAGAAGGCATTCCATTCCAATTCACCAGCATAAAGGGTGGCGGAACGGATGCTGGGGCACAGCACCAAAGTCTTGATGGCGTGCCATCCATTGCTATTACCATTCCGGTTCGCTACTTACATTCCCATACTTCGATTATTCACGAAGATGACTTCAAACATACAGTGGCGCTGATGACCGCCTTGCTAAAACGTCTCAACAGTCAGACGGTTGCCGATATTGTGGCTAATGTCTAGGGGGGAGGGCATATGCATATTCATTGTTTAGGATGTGCCGGAGGTTACCCAATGGGAGACAATGGCACGACTGCTTTTGTGGTTTCAAGTCAGGACCGGTCCTATCATATTTTGCTTGATGCAGGGAGTGGCGCTGCACGCGCCTTAGAAAATTATCTAGATGTACTAGAGCTTAATGCTGTTATTATTTCCCATGACCATGCTGATCATGTGGCGGATTTAGGTACTATCCAGCATTTATTAATGTTGAAACCTTCAGGTGCTAAACATGCGCCAGTGCCTATTTATTTGCATGACCAATCGGTATTTCCGCCTTTGGCCATTGAGGACAAGACCAGCCAATTGATGACTTATGGGGCGGATAGCGTCTTAGAATGTGGGCCTTTCCGCGTAAGTTTTTGCCAGACGGTCCATCCACTTGTTTGCTATGCTATGCGCGTGGAAGAGATGGAGACAGGGCAAGTCTTAGTCTTTACGGCTGATACTGGCTGGTGCCCAGAATTGATTGAATTCAGCCAGGGCGCCCATGTGCTAATTGCTGATTCAGCCTTTACTAACGAACGGGGGCGAAACGAGATTCATATGACGGCTAGTGAAGTCGCGCAATTGGCCAATCAGGCTCATGTGCGAACCCTGGTCGCTAGTCATATGGCGCCTCATGCGGATCAAACACTCATCCTCCAACAAATAGCGACGGACCTGAGTGCCGACATTAACTTAGTTCATTGTCAGCCGGGACTGACTTTATCACTTTAAGAGGGAGACTATAAAATGTATTTTGTTGATAATGGCAACAACTATGATGCAAGTTTGAATATTGCTTTGGAAACTTATTTGGTGGAAAACCGATTGGTCGATGAGCCAATCTTGCTCTTCTACATCAATGATCCTTCTATTATAGTAGGAAGAAACCAAAACACCATTGAAGAAGTAAACCAAGCCTATGTAGAAGAAAAAGGAATTCGAGTGGTTCGCCGTATGTCCGGCGGTGGGGCTGTCTACCATGATCGAGGAAACTTTTCGTTTTGCTTCATTAAAGACGATGACGGCTCCTTCCGGGATTTCGCCAGCTTCACGCAACCGGTAATTCAAGCTCTACATAAAATGGGAGCAAAAGGAGCGGAGCTCAAAGGGCGAAATGATCTGCTGATTGAGGACAAGAAGTTTTCAGGTAATGCCATGTATGCCAAGAATGGGCGTATGACCGCTCATGGGACTATCTTATTCGATGCGGATCTTGATGAAGTGACCAAGGCGCTTAAACCCCGAAAGGAAAAATTTGAATCTAAGGGGATTAAGTCAGTCCGTAGTCGTGTAACTAATATTAAACCTTATGTGTCAACGGAATATCAAAAACTCACTACCGAGCAGTTCCGTGATTTACTCTTGCTTGAAATCTTTGGGGTAGAAAGACGGGATCAAGTTAAAGAACTCAAGTTAACAGATGAAGATTGGAATAAGGTTCGAGCAATTCAGGCTGAACGCTTCGGCAACTGGGACTGGAACTACGGTCAATCACCAGCCTTTGCTATCCAAATGAGTCAGAAGTTCCCATTTGGCTTTGTCGATTTCCGCTTCAATGTGGAGCAAGGAGTTATTAAGGAAGTTAAAGTCTATGGCGACTTCTTTGGACTTGGAGACATTAGCGATGTAGAAGACGCACTAGTTGGCGTACGCTTCGAGCGCGAGGCTGTCAACCAGGTATTTGAGAACTTAGACTTCAATAAATATTTTGGTCGAGTAACAGCAGAAGAAATTCTGACCTTAATCTTTGGCTAGAATTGGCACTATATATAGGGGGAGCCACTTGGCTATACAACCTATATATAGTGTTTTTCTTTTGGGTCAAAAAAAGGACTGAAAAGTGGCTAGAAAGTGTTGACTTAGTGGGCTTAGTCATGGTATATTACATTATGTTCTTAGGAACACACGAACCATTTTCTAAAAATCGTCAAAAGCATTCGAAAAAGCTTTGACATGAGGAGAAGATGGTGCTAATATATAGAAGTTGTCGCTGAGACAACGGCCAAGCAAAAACTTCGAAAAAACTTCTGAAAAGTTATTGACAGGAAGTAAGGCTTGTGCTAATATA
>NZ_KV822213.1:34665-137156 GCF_001815865.1 Abiotrophia sp. HMSC24B09 | reverse complement strand
ACCTACACCTGGAACCTTCTTCGTGCTTGAACCGTCTTCGAAAGTCATTGGTTTCGTGTCATCAAGTGGTACTAATGGGTTCCCTTCAGTAAAGGTTGGTGTGCCCTTTTGTGGTTGCCCTTGTACACCATTGGATTCAGCGTTGGTGCTGGTTGGCGTTACTTGTGTAACGTTTGGCTGATAAACTGCATCTGCCGTAGAACCATTGCTGTCTGTTACGCGAAGGCGTGCAGGAGTAGGAGTCCCATAGAAATCTGGAGCTGGTTGGAAGCTGATTTCACCATTTGGTTTAACTGTATAGGTTCCTTGTACCTTGCCACTCGCGTCGCTAACTGTCAAGGTATTACCTTGTTGAACTTGCCCATCCACAACGAATTGTGGCCCAGCTGGGTTCAATGGAACTGTTTGAGTTTGGTTATTAACAGTTGCTTGACCCGGTGTGAAGTTAAGTTGGCTAGTTTGAAGTTGCCCTTGAAGCCCAGTAGTCTGAGTATCTTGGCCTGTAGGGGTTGCAGCCTTGACATCGGCTTGGTAAGTAGCAGTTACTTCTGTCCCGTTCTTATCCACACGTTTAACCGTTTCAGGATTTGGACGACCAGTATAGCCAGGAAGTGGTTGGAAGGTTACACGACCTGTATTATCCACTGTATATGTCCCAACACCTGGAACTTCCTTAGTTGATTTACCATTGTCAAAGGTTGGTGCAACGGCTTCATCAATTGGCACATGGCTATCACCTGGAGTGAAGACTAGGTTGCCGGATTGCTCAGCCCCTTGAATACCTTCAGAGCTTGCGTTCTGACCTGTTGGTACAACTGGCGTCACCTTCGGTTGGTAAGTCGCTCGGTGAGGTTGCCCAGAAGCATCATTTACTTGTAAATTAACTGGATCTACCGTCCCAACAAATGACTTGTTTGGAGTGAAAGTTACACGACCTGTTGCTGGATCTAAGTTAAAGGTCCCGACTTCCTTACCACCAGAAGTTGCTGGAATACTTGTTCCTGATACAGGGTTACCCTCAGCATCTAAGAAAGTAGCTGGATTGCTAGCCGATGGCTGAACAGGTGTGTTGGCTGGATCCCCATCATTAAAGACGATATCTTTTTCTTGTGGTAAACCTTGTGCGTCGGTTGAAACGTTCTCAGTATGCTTCAATACATTTGGAACATAACGAGCGTCCATAGTATTGAGCGTATCACTTACAGGTGCTTCTGCATTGTTCTTAGCGGTCCAGTTAGTGTCTGATCCGTTGGTATCAAAACGACGAATATTAATCCCTGCTGCTTTACCAGTAAAACCTGCCGCAGGCTCAAAAACAACATTAACGTCAGCGCCATCTGCGGTCACTTTATAGCGTCCTTCTGTCGTAGTGTACCATCCCTCACCATTTGGTGTTAGGATCTGCCCTGTATTATCTAAAACGATTGGTGCTTTGTTGGTGTCAATGGCTGCTTTGGCATTCTCATCGTTTTTGTCTACACCACGAGGAGTAAAGTGAAGGGTCGCTTTATGTTGTTGACCTTGCAAACCAAAAGTCTCCTTCTTCTCACCTTTTGGTGGATAGGTTAAGAGCACTTCTAAGTCCTCTACTTCCCCACTAAATGCTGTTCCAGTAGGTTTTTCAATATCCCCTTGATTCAAGGCAATACGAACACGCATCCCAATCTTGTTAACCTGATCATTTGTCATCGGCGGATGATTTCTAAAATTAACAGTGAAGTCGCCTTCACCCGTTACTTCAGTGAAATCACTGGCTTCATTATCATCAAACTTTCCGTTTTGGTTGAAGTCCATCCAAGCACGAACATATGCCTTGGCATTGCCATTGGCATTTGCGTGGAAACGAACGGAGTAATTTCCGTCACGAAGACGATCTGCTCGGAAAAGATTGTGAGTTTGATTAACTAAATCATCAGGCAAGAGTTGCTTGATACCTTCATCGGCGTGATCTGTAATATCATCGTGAGTCCAGTCACCGCCAGAAGATGTGTCAACATCGGCTTTCACCCTACCTAGATAAGGTTGAGGGCTAGGATTCCCTGTCTCTGCATCGTAGCCAGAAATAGCGTGAACTGCTGTCCCATAAGTTTCAGGAGCATCCCCTTCATCGACAACCATAAAACCTATCATAGCCCCTTGTTGACCGGAAGAAGCAATATAAATTCCCACTTCAGAAGCCCCACGACTCATAACAAGTGGCACCGTATAGCCATTTGAAACATTAGGACCAAAAACCTGGGAACCTAGCCCCCCCGTTTTTTGATCTGGATTAGTATAGGCATGCCAATAAACCTTACTCCCTTCTTCCCCGATATATTGACCATCAGTGTTAGGAAGCATTGCATAATAGGTATCCGTAATTTCGGTCCCATCTGGGCGGACACGTTTCCATTCAGCCAAGTGCTCCCAGCCTTGCCCATTTGTAGTAAATATAGCATACTCACCTGGGTTGGCTTCTTCGCCATCGGCCATAACTACAGTCGCCTTAACTGGCTTGTTAAGATAAGTTGCTTCAACTTTGAAAGTCACCCCATAGTTAGCACCGTTGCGTGGCACTTGTAATTGGGTCAATCGCCCTTTAGTATTGATTCCTTGATCTCTAATAGCTGTCCATTGGTTCTGAGCTGCCCCTATAATTTTAGGACGGTAGTCATCTCCATTGTTCTGCTGATCATTGTATTCAGGCGCATATGTCAGCCATGTATTCTTAGCATTCGGATTGTAGCTAGCCGCATGCTCAGTCCCCTGAACACGATTACGATAGATTTCGGTTGAGTTAAAGGGTTTTAAGTCCGTAACCGTCAATTTAACCCGATATCCTGGCGAAATTTCTTTTTCATAGACGGTTCCTACTTTAAGGGAACCATTGTCCAAATTCGAAATTGAATTAGGGTCAGATAAATCTAGCCAATTGATTTGCTTCATTAAATCAGCTGGTCTCTTATTCTCCGAATCAGCCAAGGTAGGCTTCGATACCGTATTATTAGGATTGCCATCCCGCAAACTATTAGATGTAACATCTCGACGTACTCGGCGAGAACGACTAGTCTGTAATGCTTCCACAGAAGGCACTGGTCGATCTTCATTTGTTGCTTGACTAGAAGCAGAATGAATAGGGCCTTCTGAGGATTCTTGGGGCTTATTCAAACTCTCTTCTTTAAGTTTTTCCCTAGATTCTATTGGATCACTTCCTTGATCCGTTGAAGCAAGACTATCTACTTCTGAGGCTTGATTTAGGTTAACCTCGGGGGCTAGCGATTGATCGCTCGCTTCGGCCACTACTTCGTAATCTACACTACTTGTTACACCGCTATAATCTTGGGCCTCCGCAGTTGCACCATTAGCAAAATAAATACCACAGGCTACTGCTACAGAGGCTGCGCCAAAGCTAAACTTCTTAATCGTATAGCGCGTGATTATCTCGCCCTGTTTTTTATCATTCATCTGGCGATTATTCTTACTAAACATAGACTGACTCCTCTATATAAAATATACGATGAAAGAAACAAACTAACGAGGAAGCTACTCTACATGAGAATCTGCACACCAATGGAACTGGAGCCAAGGTAGTGCCCTTGTTAACTTCTTTCATTCACTCCGCCCATTATTATAGTATATATAGAGAGAGATTGCACGATGTTTTTTAGGAAATTTGCTTCTAATCATTTGACAAGCTTTCCATTGATAAATATGTAGTTTTACAGAAATTTATTGCTTCTGACATAGGCTCTTATTATGGCCTAAGAGACAATGAAATTGCCTATTCTACTTAATAATTAAAGATCATTTTTTGGATTCCTCTATATAAATTAACAAAAAGACTCATTTTATCCACTCATCCCTAGACACTAGCTTAAGACTCTCCTCTATCACACCATTCTATATTAGGGACATACGAACACTATTTTGTCATGGGCCTCTGCTATTATTAGCTAATTGGTGCCACAGACATAGGTTCCTAGGCAAAACAAAAAGCCAGTTTACTATCTAGTAAACTGGCAGCCATAAAAGAAATCCTACTCTTTTGGTGTCTGACTTAATATCTTATTTAATATGGATTGATATTCCTGAGCCGAAAGGCGCTTAAGCTCAGTAATATCTGGTAAGTGTTCCTGACTAGGGCTCAACTCATAATCCACTACATAGTCATAAGAGCGTGTATAGGCAGGATTATTATTGAAAAGGTTAAGGTTGGTATCTTCTACCACCCCCAAGAGAGTCATACGATAGCTCTGTTCCTTAGGATTCACTCGCAAGCTAAAACGCTTGAGCTTTTGGAGAACAGGGCTCGTCTTCAATTGCATTGCCTTAAGAAAATCTACCTTGCCCGTCGCGATATCCGCAATGCGGTTGAGGCCAAATTCTCCTTTACGAATCTTAGCTGATACTTCCCCTTGAAGGTCCAAACCGACCCCTTTCCCCACCAAATCCAGATGGGGATTGAGTTTTAGACTAGGGCCTTTGTCACTTGCTTCCCACTCCATCTTAAGACGATAATCCAGATGTAAGTTACGTGTCTGGTCAAAGAGAAACTCCGGTATTTCAGTCAACTCTGCACTGGTCATCACGGTCCCTTTGAACTCATGAATCTTAGCTTCCGGCAACTGATTCAACTTCTTGCGGTTAGGCTCTAAGAAAAGCAGCTGGAAAGCTTCTTGATCTAAGCCAACTTGCTTAAGCTGTTCCTTGCTAAGTTCGATATAATAGTCATCATAGGCTTCTAAGGCCTTGAGCTGCTCCGTTGTCAAAGACAATTCAGGGAAGAAAGTCATGCTTGCTAATAATTGACTATGCTTAATATAGACATGAGAGAGATTATCATAAGTCATCAAATCTAGTTGATACTTAAGACCTTCGCCTTTATCGCCATAATAGGTTAATTGTATCTTAGCAATACCGCGACTACGGTCCCCCACCGCTTGTACTTGGGCAGTATAAGCCCGATCCTTGACGTAGGTAAAGCCATAACGTACCTGGTAGGTTTTTAACTCATGCATAGCATCAAGGGCGGCCTGCAATAGTTCTTGTTTGGATAGTTGTGGTTCAGCCAAACTCTCAGCAGAAGTGGAGACCATTTCGGATTCAGCTACAGAACTAGCACTCTCAGACGAGGTGGCTAGGCCTTCTACTTGGCTTGTTGAGTCTACTTGCTCAGAATCTGATTGGGCACCTACCACCTCTGCGCTCCCTAGTATAAGCGCTAAGCCTAAGGCTAGCACCCCATAAGAAAAAGGCTTGATTGTTCTTGGTTTAATTGACATTTTGTCACCTCATTTCGTTTCCGAAAATCATACAAATTCATCAGTCAGTTTAACACTCTGACTTGCAAAAGTAAACTAAAACCACCCTAGTTAAGACTTTTTTAGAAAAGCTCGTTATAATTCAACAGCCCTCCACCGTTGGCTGATTTTCCAACTGATGGGGGCTGTTTGATTGGTTGATAAACTTACTCCACAATAACTTTGCGAATTAATTCTGGCACCTGAGCGGAGTCGGCAATCGAAACGGCAGCAGACAAGCGAGCCAAGACCTCGCTCACATCTTCTCGGTTACTGTGTAAAATCGCAAGTGGTTGGCCTTCTTGAATAGGATCACCGACCTTGGCGCAGAGTTCAATCCCTACGGCTGGGTCGATAATATCTTCCTTGGTCTCACGTCCAGCGCCTAACATCATAGCGGCTACCCCAACTTCATCAGCCACCCATTGGCTGACTACACCCGAACTTTGGGCTAGGAATGGAATGTGATAGCGAGCTTGAGGTAACAAGTCTAGCTTATCCACAATTCTCGTATCCCCGCCTTGATTAGCAAGGAAGGTCTTGAAGACTTCCAAGGCACGACCAGAATCGATTTGTTCTTGCAAGAGGGCTTTTCCTTCTTCTAGGCTAGTTACTCGATTTGCTGCTAGCAACATTTGACCGCCTAAAACCAAGCAAAGTTCTGTTAAATCTTCTGGTCCTTGGCCTTGAAGGGTCTGGATGGCTTCTTTGACCTCTAAGGCATTTCCAATCATATAGCCTAATGGCTGGCTCATATCAGAAATAACCGCCAAAGTCTTACGGCCCACTTGGTGTCCAATCTTCACCATGGTATGGGCCAGAGCTTCCGCATCTGCCAAGGTCTTCATGAAGGCCCCTTCGCCTGTCTTAACGTCTAAGACAATGGCATCTGCTCCGGCCGCAATTTTCTTACTCATAATGGAGCTAGCAATCAAGGGAATAGATTGGACGGTACCCGTCACATCCCGCAGGGCATAAAGCTTCTTGTCGGCCGGAGTCAGGTTACCACTCTGTCCAACTACGGCAATCTTGTAGCGATTAACATGATCAATAAAATCTTGGGGTGATAGAGTCACGGAGAAGCCAGGAATGGCCTCTAATTTATCAGTGGTCCCACCCGTATGGCCCAAGCCACGACCACTCATTTTAGCAACTGGCACACCACAGGCAGCTACTAGAGGTGCTAGCACCAGGGTAGTTGTATCGCCCACGCCACCAGTTGAGTGTTTATCGACTTTGACACCATGAATAGCGGATAAATCAATCTCATCCCCTGACTTGACCATGGCCATAGTCAAGTAGCTAGCTTCTTCTTCCGTCATGCCTTGGAAATAGATAGCCATGGCTAAAGCGCTCATCTGATAATCAGGTATTGTGCCATCTGTATAACCGGCAATCAGGAAATTGATTTCTTCCTGACTCAAGGCCAGGCCTGCTTGTTTTTTCTCGATTAGGTCTACTACCCGCATTTAATCCACCTCAATTGTCATTGGCTCGGATTGATCTTTCTGATAAAGGAGGATGCTACCGTCAGCACGTCCCACCAAGAAAGTATCACAAACATCTAGGAAGAGGCCATGTTCGACTACCCCTACCGTATTCTTCAATTCATGGGCTAGTTGGTGAGGATAAGAAATTTGGCCTAGCTTTAAGTCGATAATGTAGTTGCCAGAATCTGTCATATAGAGCGAATCAGACCCAACTTTACGGAAGCTTGGTTCTAGGCCTGCCGCCATCAATTGACGGAAAAGATTCCAGGACCCAAACTGCACCACCTCAACAGGCAAGGGAAAAGCTCCTAAAGTATCGACAACCTTGTCTTCACCTACAACCCAGATAGAACGTTTAGCATTCTTAGCCACAATCTTTTCATGCAAGAGGGCACCACCACCCCCTTTGATGCCATAGAAATCACGGGTCACTTCATCCGCCCCGTCAACGACCAAATCAATATGGTTAACCCGATCTAAATCCATGATGGTAATGCCTAACTTAAGGGCTTGTTCCGCTGTCCGACGAGAAGTAGCCACGCCCACAATTTGTTTGAGGCGGCCATCCGCAATACGAGCACCTAATTCTTCAACAAACCAATAAGCTGTTGAGCCGGTCCCTAAACCGACCACCATACCGTCTTTAACATAATTAGCGGCATAACGGCCGACTAGTTCCTTGGTATCTACCATTTATTTTGCTCCTTTCTGAATAGCACGAACCCGAGCCACCAAAGGCTCCAGAGAAGATTCTTCGGTTACATCATAAGTGGTCCCATATGTCTCCAGCATGGAGCGCTCTACGTCACCCAAACTGACTGTATCTAGGGAATGTTCTTTGGTATCTTCTAGTTGCTTAGCTAAGCGTTGCATAAAGTCAAGGCGCTTATAGACAATTGTTCCGCGAAAATGGAATTCAGTGATGCGCTCCAAGACTTCTGGCTTGAAGGCCGCCGCCATGAGAGGATCAAAGTTAGTTAAGTCTGGATTGGAGAGACCAACCGTGTAGAGAATCCAATACTTGTCAGGCCAAGACTCTATCCATTCTTGATAAACAGGAGCACCTTCTAAACGCCCTTCCAAAATACAGGTTCCCAGAATCATAATCTGACTCTCTGCCAGGAGTGTATCGGTGACCTCATTATGGGCACAGACACGGCAATTAAGCACTTTGGCGATTTGCTCAGCATAGCGTTTGGTCGAGCCATAACGTGACATATAGACCACTAAACAGTTCATTACTTCCATCCCTTTCTGCATACATTATGGGTTGCTCGCGACTGACTTACGGGCACCCTTACATTCCTATTGTACCACATTTTTTCTATTCTAAGTAGCTTGAGATAGATTTCGCATTTTTTTTTGATATAATAAAAGAAAGATTGATGAAGGAGGCTTCACCATGCCTGAACTCCACCTGACTTGTCCTGTCTGTCAGACCCAAGTAGATAAAGACTACCCTACTCACCTTAATAGCAAGACCCAAGCGCCTTTAGTGCTTGATCTCTTCGAAGGTCAACTCTTCCGCTTCGAGTGCCCTACTTGTGGTGCTGAGCGTCAACTCACTTATCAATTTCTCTATCATAATCCACAAGCTGCCTATATGATTTTTCTCTTGCCCCATTATCTGGAAGACAAAGATCGTCTAGAAGACGATTTGGAGCAAATCTTGGAAGGCCTCAACTTCTCCCTAGACCACTACCAACTGCGCTTGGTGACAACCGTTCCTGAATTACTAGAGAAGATTCAAATTCTGGAATCCGGTCATGATGACCGCATCATTGAAGCAGTCAAGATTCTGACAGATGGTCTCTTTGCAACCGAGAAGCCTGATACACCAGTTAAGGCACGCTACTACTATCCTAGCAAAGGTGCTGAGCGCATCCTCTATGTAACGGACCAAGATCAAATCCTGGTCGACTTACACCAGAAGCTCATTGACTTCGTCAAAGGCAAATACCGCAAAATCTTGGAAGAGGACTTACGCGGTGACTTCCACTATATTGGCTACCGCTGGGCGCTAGATTTGTTAGAAGGTAAGAAACCTGAAAGCCAGCTTGCTAGTGACAATGAAAAATAGCCTATACTAGCTAAATAAGCCAGCCCCTAAGGGGCTGGCTTATTCCTTTATTTCTCTATTTTTTAACGTAGACCCAGTCTAGTTCACTGGATAAATCTGCCCGGTAGCTGTAGCCATCAAACTTAGCAGCTTGGAGTGCTTCTAGAGTCTGGACTTGATGCTCTATACAATAAGCTAGTAGCTGCCCGCGCCCTTTCTTAGAAATGGTCGAATGGCGTTTGAGTCGGCCATCCACTTCTTCTAGAAACTGAACCCGTAAGAAAAGTCGCCGCAGGGCTGGACTGAATACTTGTTCAAACTCAGATGATAGAAGGGAAACCAATACTTCATCTTGATTGGCGCTTATAGATGTATCATACTGTGCCTTCCAATAGGCTTTTAGGGGCTTGCCATTAACCTTGAGAGATTTCATGAAATCTAATCTATGCGGCGCAATCGGGGCATTAGCCACAATTAAGCCATAGAGCGCGGTGGCAATCAAGACATGCTGACTAGCGAAGGCTCGAGCCTTATCTGACTTAAGCACCGGCTTGAATTGACGATACATTAGGCCATCGTATAAATCCATGGCAGGGTATGACGCCGCTTTTCCTGCCGCCAAAGCCTGCCAGCGTTCCGTCTCGGTTACAGCTTGAGCGTCAGAAATATCATAAAACTTAGCCAATTCTTCAGTTGATAAATCACCTAATTGCGCCAATACAGCCTGGCTAGCTGGCGCTAACTCAACGAACTTGCCATCAGACAAGCCTGACATCTGCTTGGCACTCGGTATAAGAAATTTCATGCTTATCCTCCTTATCTCTTCTTTCCTACTATATCACAGAAGATAGGTTCAATCTAGCCAAACGAAAAAGGCCAGGACTGAGTCCTAGCCTTAGCTATTTGATTACTTTACCAGCCACTGGAAGCACCGCCGCCGCCGAAGCCGCCACCGCCCCAACCGCCGGAACTGCCACTTGAACTACCACTTGAACCGGAGCCAGAGCCGGAACTATCAGAGCTCCACCAACCGCCTAGGATGCCGCCACTACCGCCGCTACCCCAGAATCCGTCGAAGAAATCATCATCGTCATCGGACCAACGGAAGGCGCCACGGCGACGCCGTAAGAGGCGAATACCGAGTGGTATACCAAAAGGCAAAATAACAAAGAGCGGCCAAGCACTGGCAACAAAACGCCAAGGGCTCTTAGACCAGCGCAAGGCTGTCTCATGCTCAGCACGTGCCGAGTTAGTCACCCCAAGTTGGGTCAGTTGGCTATCCGACAATCCTAGATACTGGATAATCCCCTGTATCTGCAGACGCACTGCTCGATCGTAATCCTTAGCTTTAAGTTCACTCTTGGCAGAATCCAAGATTCGTTTGGCCGCCACATCGGGTAAGGCTTCAGCCGCCTTATTTGAGGTCTCAATCCGCATCTTGCGGTCATTAGGCGCAACCACCAACAATATTCCATTGTTAGTACCAGAGAAACCCACTTGCCATTTTTTAGCTACCTTGTTGGCTAGCTCTTCAATACTGAAACCTTTGAGATCAGCTGGCAGATAAACCCCAATTTGATACTGCTCTGAGGTCTGAGCCAGTTGTCGGTTGACCTGGTCAATATAGGCTAAAGTATCCTGAGACAAGACCTTAGCCTCATCTACAACCGACCGCTCTGGTTTATCAGGTAAGTTGTTAGTCTTAGCGCCACAGCCCACCATAAACAAGAAGACACAGCCTAATAAGAGTAGGAATCCTCGCCATTTTTTAGTTTTCATGGTCATGCCTCCTCATAGGACTTACTGTCGCCTTAACGGCTAGAAGAATTCAAATCTACTGTCGGTGCTACTTGCGCATCACTACTTGCTTGATACAAGTTCACCGGTTGGAAACCGAAGATTCCCGCTACCAAGTTAGTTGGGAAGGAGCGAACCTTAGTATTGTACTTGGTCGCTACTTCGTTGAAAACGCCACGGGAGGTCTTGATACGGTTTTCAGTGCCTTCCAATTCAGTAATAAGATTTTCTACCTGTTGATTGGCCTTCAAATCTGGATAATTCTCTGTTAAAACCAATAAACGGGACACAGCTGATGATAAGTCAGACTGGCCTTGCTCGGCTTCTGACGCATTACCAGAACCAATCTTAGAACGGGCTTCTGCTATTTTCTCGAAGATTTCTGATTCATGACTCATATAGCCCTTCACGCTATTGACTACGTTAGGAATTAAGTCATAGCGGCGTTGCAAATCAACTTGCACGTCCGCCTGGGCTTGAGTAACTGCATTTTGCGATGATACCAGGCTATTATAGGTACCACCTAAGGCAAAGGCGATGACTGCCAGAACAGCAATCACAAATAACCACGTTTTTTTCATATTATGATCCTCCTGTCCTCTGAATCAAGTTCTCATTTCAAGGACAAGATGATTATACCATATGACGGGGCTCAGCGAATAGGACTTAGGTCCTATTCTTTGAGGTTTACCTAAATTTACTATCTTAATGCAAAAATACCCACTAAACCGTAAGGCTCAGTGGGTTGATTTAGCGTCTGAAATGATGGTCTTAGCTGATTAGACTTCCTCCGCGTAGACTGCTGTACCTAGAGCGGTAACACAGAATACATAAGGAAGATAGCTTGTAGCTCCTTGAGTATTGACTGTTTCAGGTTCTAAGGTCACATAATCAAATTTAAGGTTGATAATGGCATTACAGCCAAGATCATAGGCTTGTTCCTTGAGATGGGCCAAAGTCAGGATACGCCCTTCTGCCATAACATCTACTAAACTTTGGGCCGGGTCACCTAAGGCATTGTCTCCACGACCTCCATCCACACCACGCGCGATAGAATGTGCCAAATCACTAGCCACAGGCCCACCATAATGCGTGATACTATAGCCATCAAATCCCTGTCCCGTAGTCACTACAATATTAGCAATTCCTTGCTCCCGTTCTTTTTGTTGGGCAAGTTGTTCAGCAAATTCCTCATCTTGGTCAGCTAAATAGTTCTGAAATTGGTCTAGCAAATGAACTAGGTCCACACTGTCTTCTAGATAGGCACCGGTCAGAGAAAACTTCACTGCGATTCCTTGGTCTTGAAGGAAGGCCTCAAAGGCCTCTTTGTCCAAATTATAGTCACGTGCTATATCTTTAATTTTCATCTGCACTCTACCTTTCTGCTTCATTTTTGGGGGGCCATCAGTCACTTCAAAAAAATATTTCATATTGGAAAGTGGATAGTTTAATTTCACTACTCATGCTCATGGGGCACAAGAAATACGAATCTACCCGCATCCATCCTCGATGACTGAAAGCAAGAGAACCCAACAAACCAAGCGCTCAGTGAGTTCTCATCTATTATTTTCCCCATTCTTCTCTGAGGACTCCATACTTGACGCTATCATAGTAGGTCCCCTGCCAGTAGCGGACTCGACGAATACAGGCTTCTTGTTGCCAACCGAGACCGTGGGCGCAACTCATCATACGGACATTTCCGCTCCAAGTTGTTAGGCCCAAATGTTCTAATTCAGTAAAACAATCGAAAGTATCGGTCGTCCACTTCGCCAAAGCCTTCCGTCCCACACCAGCGTTCCAACGATTGGCATCATAAATGACAATTCCTACTTCCATCCAACGAGTTCGTCGATCTTCCCAAATTCGGGAGACCATTCCCACTGGTTGGCCTTCTACTTGGATACAACGCACACCTTCACTTAAGAGAAAAGCTGCCACGCCACTAGAGGCAAAGTCTTCAAAACTCTCATATGCTTGATATTCTTGAAAATAAGGTGCATCCCAACGCGCCCACTCAGGTTCCGCATCACGAAATCCCAACTCCCAAACGGCTCGCAATTTGTCTTCATCAAAAGAGACTAATTCAATATTATAAGTCATATTCATTCTCCTTCTTATCTTAAACTACCTTTTGTGGGTTCTAGGATGATTGACACACAAAATTGTTACCTTCATTCTACTAGCTGGGAGACAGTTCATCAAGATATAGAGACTAAAGCCAATGCTGGATTTAGCTTGAGCTCCACTCAAAGTCACAATATTCTTATAGCACTTCGGGTTAACCACAATCAAAACCGACCCTTGTAACAGGCGGTTTGCTTTGCGACTGGAAGCCTCTGCTACCGGCCACGGTCTAAAGGCCTACTGTATCTACGAAGTAGCCTCGACACCAAAACTTACGGTTCCCATAACGTCACTTTAAATTTGCCTATCGATCAAATATCATGAGACTATTTTTTCCTTTCAGATACCCCATAAACCTTGCAAACTTCAATGCGGTCTTTGCAGACATTTGTTTCATAGATATTGACGCCCTTGCGCTCGCATAATTCACGAATAATTCTGCCAATCGTTGCCTTGTACTTCCCATATATGTTTTGACATCGATATTGGGGCGCGAACACGATAGGATACTTACATTTCCGACTTGTGTATATTGTCCTTTTTCGTAAGGATACCTCCATGGTTCTTTTGGTGTGGTCGGGAAACCTACACTAAGTTTACCAATTGGGAGGTTATTTTTCTTACCTCGCTATAAGCTCTCCGGAACCACCAGCATTGCTGGTGGTTTTCTTGATACCAAAAGGCCAGCATCTTCTGCTGGCCCTTTCTTAGATTGCTTTGCTGTCAATTCCCTTTTCCTGATTGCGCTTAGCTACCCAAGCGGTCAAAAGTGGCGTTAGAATAGCCGTCACGATAACGGAGGCCGTAATCTGAGTTGTGGCGATTGACTCCAGTCCCTTAAAACTAGCATCCACAGCCGCCAAGGCTACTGGGGTCGCAATGGCACTGGCTGCCGTACTTGAAATGGCTGCACCGGCAATCCCGGACCCGCCTGTAGACCGGTCCACCCAGATAGCGACTGCCCCGCCAAGCGCGGTGGTCAGAATCCCTAAGAGGATACCCGGCAGACCGCCTTCAAGAATTTGGCCGAAGCTCATGTTGGCCCCCAAGCAGAAACCAACAATCATAATAATGGCAGGCACCCCATTGGATAGAGCTTTCTTCATAAAAGGAAAGGCATTCCCAAGGGCAATCCCTAAGACTAGGGGCAAGACCGTCCCAACCAAGTTCCAAATGGAAATATTAGCCAAGCCCGCTGAAGCTAAGGCCGCCATGGTCACCATAGGCCCCACACTGAGGGTAGTAATCCCCACTGCCCCAGCGTCAATTTCATTACCGTAGACATCGACAATGCCGGCATACATAGCATTATTGGCCACAGACATGGCCCCGATGATGGCTAGGGCTGACAGTCCTAGGAAATTATCGCCTAGGAGTTTGGCTACTAAGAGCCCTAGGACAACGGAGACGGCAATCTTGGATAGGATGATAGCTGCCCCGCGTCCTACCGCTTTAGGCGTATTTTTTAAGGAAATGGTCCCCCCAATGAAGAAGAGGAAGGCCCCGACTAGAGGCCCGGCACCCTTTACAATTGGAGTAGTGAAGCCTCCAATTTCTAGGACCTGTGGCAACAGGCTGTTAATGGCACAGCCGATAAACATAGGGATAATAATAATGTCCCCAGGGATTTTGAATTTTTTGGCTTTTTGCATCTTACTAGGCTCCCTTCAGATAGATTGACTTCTAGACATCAACCATCCAAGGTAATGCCGCCGTCGCAGTCGCCAATTTCCCCCGTGATGAAGCTAGCTAAATCGCTAGCAAAGAAGAGAATCATTTGGGCAATTTCAACCGGTTCGGCGCGCTTGCCTAGCGGAATCATGCTGATGACACGTTGGCTCTTTTCAGCGTCTTCAGATAGGACGGTCGTCATTTCAGTCCGGGTGAAGGATGGGCAAACCGCATTACAGTAGATACCGTATTTACCGCCTTCCTTGGCAATGGCTTTGGTTAAGCCATTCAAGCCCGCCTTAGAAGAGGCATAAGCAGCGGTCCCTAAGAGGCCACCCCCTAATTTAGCGGCTACTGAGGAGACGTTGACAATACGCCCCCCGCCCGCTTCCTTGAAATAAGGGAAAATCTGGCTGATGGTAGAGAAGCAGCCGGTCAGATTAATCCGGATAGTGCGTTCCCATTCCTCATAGCTTAATTGATCAAATGGCTTAGCAGAGATGACCCCAGCACAGTTGACTAGAATATCCACGCGTTCAGGTCTAGACAGAATACTTTGCATAGCGGTCTCAATGGCCTCATGGTCACCTAAATCCATGTGGACAAAATCAACGGCTGGACCAAATTCTGCAATGGTTGCCCGAGCTGCTACCTCATTGATATCGGCGATAATGACGGAACCACCGCCTTCGACAATACCGCGAACGACTTCTTTCCCGATCCCATTGGCACCACCTGTGACAATGGCTCTTTTACCTGTAAAGTCCATATTATCAGATCCTTCTTTCTAGGTTTGTCATAGAATTCTATGCTTTAAGTATAGCACTCCTGTCATCAGATTGAAAGCCGATTATATAAAATATGGTATTTTATTGAATTTAAGAATATAGTTTATACTTAGATAGAGATTGCCTATACCTCAGTCATAAAAGGACCTTTCCCCGACAAAAATTAGAAAATTTGTGAATCCTAATCACAACATAATTTTGAAAGGCCTTTCACTTGCTTCACAAGCCTTCCAGTGCTAGACTAAGCTTATAGTGGCCTAGCCACAAATCTAGAAAGAAAAGGTGATGTTTGATGGAAAAAGTATTTGCAAGTCCTTCTCGTTATGTCCAAGGTAAAGGCGTGCTCAAGTCTGGCTTAGACCATATTCTCGCTCTAGGTAAGCGCGCACTCCTACTAGCCGACTCGACTGTTTATGAAATTGCCGGCCGTCAGTTAGAAGAAGACCTCAAAGCTCGCAGTGCCTTTGTTCACTACGAAGCCTTCCATGGAGAAGCTTCAGACGTCGAAATTGACCGCGTTAGCCAAGTGGGTCGTGACCTAGACATTCAAGTCATCCTAGGTTTGGGTGGTGGTAAGACCATTGATACCGCCAAAGCCATTGCTGACAAACTGCAGGTACCGGTGGCTATCTTGCCGACGGTTGCTTCGACCGATGCTCCTACTTCGGCTCTCTCAGTGATTTACTCAGAAGAAGGCGTCTTCGAACGTTACCTCTTCTACAGCAAAAACCCTGAACTAGTCCTCGTAGACACCCAAGTCATTGCCCAAGCACCTGTGCGCCTGCTAGCTTCTGGGATTGCAGATGCCCTAGCTACCTGGGTTGAAGGTCGTGCTGTCATTGAAGCATATGGCGCAACCATGGCCGGTGGCAGTCCAAGTATCGCAGCCGAAGCCATTGCCCGTGCCTGCGAAGCCACCCTCTTTGAAAATGGCCTACAAGCGCTTGCTGCAGCCCATGCCAAGGTCGTGACGCCAGCCCTAGAAGCAGTGGTAGAAGCCAACACCTTACTGAGTGGGATTGGTTTTGAATCTTGTGGGCTGGCTGCTGCTCACGCCATCCACAATGGCTTTACTGCCTTACACGGCGATATTCACAGTCTAACTCACGGGGAAAAGGTAGCCTATGGGACCCTGACCCAATTGGTATTAGAAAATCGTCCTAAAGAAGAATTAGACCGCTACATCCGCTTCTATCAAGCCTTGGGTCTCCCAACTACCTTGGAAGAAGTGAAATTAGCTGGCGTGGCCTATGAAGACCTAGTCAAAGTCGGCGCACTGGCCACCCAAGATGGCGAAACCATTCATCAAATGGCTCAAAAATTCACGCCTAGTGATGTGGCAGATGCCCTCTTAGCCTTAGACGCTTACGTACGGGAGAATTTCTAAACAAGATAAGCCAAAGAAAAAGCTAGGACCGCGGTCCTAGCTTTCTTTTTATAGCCACTTAGAATAGTCTTCGTCATCCATTGCTTCCACTTCACCCAAGAGGTAGCCGTTACCTACTTGTGAGAAGAAGTCATGGTTGGATGTTCCGGTCGAAATCCCGTTCATGACGATTGGATCAACATCTTCTGCTGTATCCGGGAAGAGTGGATCAAAACCTAAGTTTTGAAGCGCCTTATTGGCATTATAGCGAATGAAGACTTTAACTTTTTCAGTCCAACCTACTTGATCATAGAGGGACTGGGTGTACTTAGCTTCATTCTGGTAGAGGTCCATGCAGAGTTCATAGACCCACATCTTGAGCTCCGCTTGCTGGTCTTCTGGCAATTCATTATAGCCCAATTGGAATTTATAACCTGTATAGGTCCCGTGGACGGACTCGTCACGGATAATGAGCTTGATAATTTCTGCCACGTTGGCCAACTTGTTATTACCTAAGTAATAAAGTGGCGTGAAGAAACCCGAGTAGAAGAGGAAGGTCTCCAACATAGTAGAGGCTGCCTTAATCTTGAGGCCGTGGCCTGATTGGTAGATTTCATTGATCTTCTTAGCCTTATACTGGAGTTGCTCGTTAGTGTTAGTCCATTCGAAGATTTCTTCGATTTCAGCCTTAGTGTTTAAGGTGGAGAAGATAGTAGAGTAGGACTTGGCGTGAACAGATTCCATGAACTGGATATTATTCCAGACCGCTTCTTCATGTTGGGTCCGGACAAAATCCTTCATGAGCGCTGCCCCTTCTTCTGATTGAAGAGTATCTAAGAGAGTCAAGCCGCCGAAGGCTTTGGCCACTACGTCACGCTCGGCCATGGATAAGGTCCGCCAGTCATCCAAGTCATTAGAAACCGGAATCCGGGTATCCAACCAGAATTGCTCGGTCAGTTTTTCCCAGGTCAACTTATCAATCATGTCTTCGACCTTGTTCCAGTCGATGGCCTTATAGTAGGCTACTGGCATGTTGTTCTTCTGGGAAAGAATTTGGTTAAAGTATTGTTTGTCTGTCATGTCTGACGCCTCCTAGATCGAGCAGCTTTCGCATTCGTTGCTACCGACTTCGTCGTTATTTTCCGTAAAGGTCCGCACATAGTAGATGGACTTGATGCCCTTCTTCCAAGCATAGTGACGTAAGATGTTAAGGTCACGTGTAGTCATCTTGTTGGTTCGGCCTTCTTTCCACTCATACATGCCTTCTGGCAATTCTGAACGCATGAAGAGGGTTAAGGACATGCCTTGGTCGATATGTTTTTGGGCCGCCGCATAGACGTCGATCACCTTACGCATATCGGTATCGTAGGCTGATTTATAGTATGGCAGGGTCTCATTGGATAGCATTGGCGCTGGATAATAGGTCTTCCCTGTCTTCTTCTCTTGACGTTCTTCGATCAGACGCGTAATTGGGTGCAAACTAGCACTAGTCTCATTGACATAAGAGATAGACCCTGTTGGCGCAATAGCCAGACGGTTTTGGTGGTAGAGGCCGTGAGCCGCTACTTGCTCCTTAAGGGCACGCCAGTCATCTGCTGTTGGCAGTGCCACCTTGCTCATGATGGCAGCCACCTTGTCAGAAGTCACTTGGAAAGGTGCTTGGATATAAGCATCGAAGTACTCACCTGTCGCGTACTTAGAATTCTCGAAGTTGTCAAAACTCTTGCCACGTTCCTTAGCAATCTTGTTGCTAGCTACTAAAGTGTAGTAGTTGAGGGCATAGAAGTAGGCTTCAGTCAATTCAACTGATTCTGGTGAGCCATATTCCATTTGGTTGATGGCGAAGAGGGTATGCAAGCCCATGCCGCCCAAACCAATGGTATGAGCCAAATCATTGCCGTGCTTAACAGTTGGCACTGCTTCAATGTTAGAGTGGTCAGTGACATAGGTCAAGGCCCGGACCGCAGTCTCTACCGATGAAGCAAAGTCAGGTGATTCAATCATGTTTGGAATGTTAGTTGAACCCAAGTTACAGCTAATGTCTGTCCCTAAGACTTCAAACTCTTGACGGTTGTTAATGTGGCTTGGCCGTTGAACTTGAAGGATTTCAGAACAGAGGTTGGACATGGTAATGGTCCCATCAATTGGGTTAGCCCGGTTAGCCGTGTCGATGTTGACGATATATGGGTAGCCTGATTCTTGTTGGAGCTTAGAAATCTCATTTTCCAAGTCACGTGCTGAAATCTTAGATTTGCGGATTTCAGGGTTGTTAACCAAGTTGTCGTATTCTTGCGTAATATCCACATAGGCAAATGGACGGCCATAGATGCGTTCCACATCGTATGGACTGAAGAGGTACATAGGCTCATCTTTGGCAGCTAATTCGTAGAATTTATCTGGTACCACGACCCCTAAAGATAGGGTCTTAACCCGGACCTTCTCATCCGCGTTTTCCTTCTTGGTTGAGAGGAAGGAAACAATATCTGGATGGAAGACATTGAGGTAGACAGCACCGGCCCCGTTACGTTGGCCTAATTGATTAGAATAGCTAAAGCTATCTTCCAAAAGCTTCATTACTGGCACAACCCCGCTAGAGGCGTTCTCAATCTTCTTAATTGGGTCACCAGCAGCTCGTAGGTTGGACAGGTTCACCCCTACCCCACCTCCAATTCGAGACAGTTGTAAGGCAGAGTTGATAGCCCGACCGATTGAGTTCATATCGTCAGAAATTTGGATTAAGAAGCAAGAAACCAACTCTCCACGGCGCTTACGCCCTGAGTTGAGGAAGGTTGGAGTTGCGGGTTGATAGCGTTGGCTGATCATTTCGTCCCGCAAACGTACCGCTAATTCCTGGTCCCCGTCCGCTAAGAAGAGGGCACAAAAAGCAATACGGTCTTCATAGCGCTCTAGGTAGCGAGCCCCATCGTTGGTCCGTAAGGCATATTGGGTATAGAATTTGAAGGCAGACATGAAGGACTTGAAGCGGAACTTCATCTTATAGGTGCTGGAAATCAGCTCCTTGATGAACTCCATTGGGTATTTCTCTATGAATTCCCGTTCGATAAAGTCGTTATCTACCAAGTAGTTAATCTTCTCTTCCAAAGAATAGAAGAAGACCGTGTTAGGGTTAACGTGCTCTAGGAAATAAGCACGCACGGCTTCCCGGTCCTTGTTGAGAGGGATTTTCCCATCAACAGGACGGTTTAATTCATTATTGAGTTTGAAGTAAGTGACTTCAGTCGGACGACTCTTTAAGACTGGTTTATCCAAGTTGTTCCACCTGCTCTTTCAATTTATTAACATCATTTTCGGATCCCTGAAATTCAAATAAGTGCAAGAGGGGCACTTGATAATCTCGGGCTAGATCCTTGGCTGTAAAACCAAATAAGGTATTAAAATTACGGTTCCCACCACCGGCAACGCCCTTAAAATAATGGCGGTTATTGCCTACTTCGATAAATTCATTCACTATCTCGGTTGCTTCCTTCTCATAAGTCGGCACGACTACAATATAGGGTTCCTGGACTTCAGTGAAGACGGAGTCTGGAGTAATCTCCAACAAGGGATAGTCTAATTTATGGACAAACTTACGCGTTTGACCCGTGATGGATAGGTAGACCACTAGCAATTTCAACACCTCCCTGAATAGATTTTTCAACATGTTCTATCTTACCATATTTGGGACGAAAAACAAGCCTTAAGCCCCAACATTTAGTGCACAATTCATCTAGACAACACAAGATATAGTGGTTTGAAAAACAATCACTCGCTTCAAATCCGGTCCAATCGAGCCTTTTAACTAGGGCTCCCCCTATATCTTGTGCTCCTGGCTTGACAAGGGCTTCTGAGCCTACTAGACTAAGAGATGACAAATGTAATTTTTACAGAAAGGAGCCCGCTCATGACTGCCAATCTAAGCCAAAATAAATCAGATATGTATCATATTAGCGAGGCTGAGTGGCGGCTTATGAGACTGGTTTGGACTATGCCCGGTATCACCAGTCGTCAACTCATTGACACACTATCCGCCTCAAGTGATTGGAAGGTTGGGACCATTAAATCCCTGCTCTCGAGACTAATTCAAAAGGGCTATTTAGACAAAGCCGAAGGGATTAGCCCCTATCAGTTTTATGCAACGATTAGCCAGGAAGAGGCCACTCTCCTTCGCCTACAAGCAGCCCTTGATCCTGTTTGTCGAAAAGATCGCGCCCATTTTCTGGCCCGGCTATTAGCCAGCACACCATTAAGCCAAGCTGATTGCCAAGCTATCATAACGCAACTAGAAGAACAAGCCAAGACTGCCCCGGAGACCATCCCCTGTCAGTGTCCTCCTGGAGCTTGCCAATGTCATCATTCAAAAAGCCATCCCAAAGCTTAGTTAGACTATTATTTATCTCCTAAAACAAAACCCCAGACATTCTGTCTGGGGTTTCTACTTGTTTAGTTATTGGTAGGAACTGTCTGTTTGGCTTTGAAGGCATTGACCATATCTTTGGATGCTTCTTCGATAGGTTTAGTTTCCACTAACTTAGCTTGAACAACGACACGCATGGTAAGAGTCGAGTCACAGGTAATCATGGTTAGGATTGGATTGGTTGTAGGTTCAATCAAATCCACACGACTTGGATCCACTTGATCGATGTAATTCACTTCATATTTATAGACCTTGTCTAAGTCTGTCAGATAGACAGCTTGGCCTACCTTGGCATGCATCAAAGGTTCAAAAAGTAAGCCCTTATGAATGGAGTGATGGCTAGCAATAGAATAGTTAGATTCCCCCATCTTCTGGCTAGGAGTCAAAGTCCCTGCACCTAAGAACATCCCTTCATTGGTTACTCCCTTATAAATTGGTAAGTTCATACCAACATCTGGCATGGCCACGCCACCTACAGTCGGAAGATCCTTGGCATTAATTCCATTTGCGATGACATCATAAGGATTAAGTGGTTTGATGACACCAAAGTCATAGTTCACTTCCTTCTTCTCATTTGCTTCAATTTCAGCCCGCTTATTACGGTCCAACTCAGTGACTGCATTCGCCTCCTGACCTTGACGGACCAAATAGTTCTTGATTGGATCTAGCAAGAATAGCACTGCCGCCGCTAAGAAAAGCAAGATTGCCAGAAAAATCCGCCAAGAGAAGCCCCCTTTTCTTTTCTTCCCTTGTTTTTTCTTACTTGCCTTTGAGGCCATATCAGGCTTCTTAGCACTTTTATTTCCTTGACGCATACGCTCAGTGCGCGTCATTCTTTTCTCAGTCATAGTTTATATATCCCCCTCTATCTACTTATGATTCTTAGTTTATCATGTCACTAGCTAAATAGGAAGTAAAGCAACCTACAATCTAGTAGACCCTCTTTCCACCAAATCTGCTTCAAAGTAACAAGCCGTTTCCTTGAGGCTTTCTCCTTCAATTAAGCGCATGAGCTGTTCCACACAGGCAATCCCCATGTCCAAGACTTTCTGCTTCACAGTCGTCAGCTGCGGGCTAGCAATCTGGTCTAAGAAGACCCCATCAAAGCCAATAACCCCAACATCGTCCGGCATGGTTCTTCCCAGTGACTTGAGCCCCCGCTGAATGCCTAAGGCAATGCGATCTGAGGCACAAACGAAGCATGTGTTAGGTTCCAAATGCGCGTCCAGACGCTCAACCAATTCTGCTGCCGCGGTCGAGGAATTCCGAATGCGGTGAATTTGTGCCGTGTGATCTGGATGTTGCGCCAGAGCGTCTTGATAGCCTTGCTCCCGCTGGCGCTCGAAGTATTCCGGCACGTCAATCCCGACAAAGATAATGTGGTCGTAACCTTTTTTAAAGGCATACTCGGTGGCCTTAAATTCAGCCTGCCGGTTATCAGAATCAACAAAAGGCACCCCGTAGGTATTCTCCCCGTAGAGAATAAGCGGCTTGTCGATTTTGCGAATCCATTCATAATCGGACTCTCGCATGCCGGTGATAATATAACCATCACTATTCCCCGTATCAATGGTGTTCTCCGTCATGAGTTGGAGGGAGTATTGGTACTTATCTAAACCTTTGGCAATCCCAGATAAGAGGTTCATATAATAAGGCTCTGTCGCGTCCATTTCTTCCAGAATCAAGACCTTAACAATCAGGGTCCGGTTCTGAGCTAGAGCCTTGGCCGCCATATTAGGTCGATAATTGAGTTCTTCCATGGCCTGATAGACCAATTGCTTGAGTTCATCCGTCACCAGTTGGGGGTGATTGATTACTCGAGAGACCGTCATTTTAGAGACATTGGCCTTCTTGGCCACGTCTTTCAGCGTTGCGATAATGTCCACTCCTCTCCATCGATTTGCCAGTGTATTCTTCCCTATTATACACTAAAATAACCTGCTCTTGCGACTAAAAGCAGGTATTTTTTTAGGAAATTACTATGAATTTACTAGGAAATAAATTTAGGCAATTGAGGTCGCGCATGATAAGGAATCCTAGTCCCGTGCCTGCAGAATCCCCCTAAGCAGACCTTGGCGTCCTATGACCACTAAGTGATCCGCCAGGTCAGTCACTGAACTTGCTGTGGATGCTTGGTCAATGGCCTCTAAAATCATAGCCAAATTCGTTCCTGCCAGGACCGCGACTTGTGGATGCCCCTGAGACAGCAACATGCTGACATTAAAGGGGGTGCCACCTTTAAAATCTGTTAAAAGCAACAAACCTTCTTCCCCATGCCTCTCGACACTGGCAGCGATTTGAGCTTGGTAGTCACTGAGATTGGTGCCTTCCTCAAAAGGCAACCAGTCGATAAGCTCCTGGTCACCAACAATCATCCTACTGGCTGCCGCCATGCCGGAGGCAAAGCCCCCATGCCCTGTCACCAAGACCTTCATCTGACATCCACTCCTTGCTTTTTCTTACTTCTATTGTATGTAACTTGAGTCCATCAGACAAGCCCTGAACATAAGAAAAAAGCCCAGTTCAAGCAGAACAAGGCTAAAAAGAATTGATTGGCTTAATCGCGAGGCTTAATATGTCGCAAATGGGTCAAGGCCAAAGCCAAGAAAAGGCTGTTAACAATCATCGGAAAGGCTAAGACCGTTTGCTTTTCCTTGAAGTAGTAGGCTGCCAGGACAAATAGTTGGACAGCCAAGACGATGACCATAAGGAAGCGGGTCATCCGATAACGCTTGGTCAATTCATTAGGTTCTGGTTGATTCATTGCTTTACTCCTTATCCTTGCCGTTTGAGTTGCCGGCGGTTTGGTCCATCGAGGGTGATTTCACGCGCTAGGTAACGAACCCGCTCCATGATACGGCCTGCCTTGGCTAGGCTAATGCCTTTTTGGTTGTAGGTCAGGACTTCTTCGTATTCTTTGAGAGAGAAGTTGGAAGTGAAGAAAGTCGGTAACGATTCCCGCATACGATACTCTAGAATAATGGCCAAGACTTCGTCTCGCACCCAGCCCGACGGATCAGACTCGGCGCCCATGTCATCTAGCATTAAGACATCCACCTGCTTGACCTTATCCAAGTTGGCTTGGGTGCTATTGTCCCGAATAGAAGCCCGCATATCAGAAGCAAAGGTCGGGAAGTGTAAGAAAGTCACCGTTGCGCCCTCTTCTTCCACCAAATGATTGGCCAAAGCCCCCAATAAATAGGTCTTACCCACCCCATAAGGCCCCGTAATATAGAGACCTTGTGCAGATTTAGGATCTTGGTGATAGGTCTGCATAAATTGCGTCACCGCATTGATTAAGGCCTGACGTTCTGGCGAATCAATGATGTAATCAGCCAAATGAGCCTGGCGGACATCATCTGCCATCATGCGGTTATCTAAATTAGCGGCTTGGCGACGGGCCTTGAGGCTGGCCAAGTAATCGGTGGTTGGTTTGTAGCGGACATCAATAAAATTATGGTTAATGAATAATTCCGGCTGGTAGCCTGGGTTGGTCCCTGCCTGTCCTGCTTCAATAGCCCGACGTTCTAGGCGAAACTCATTGAGTTTGGACAGGGAATTTTGAATCATTTCCCCACTTAATTCTGCCTGATGTTCTTGGAGGAAGGCTTGAATGGCTTCATCCTGGCGGACCAAGGCCACTGCCTGCTCATAAATTTCTTGCAGATGGGGCTGGTTCATAATCTGACGCATGACGTCTTGGATTGTCTCCATAAGATTCCTCCTCTAGTGGTCTAGCTCCTGGGCTGACCCTTTCTTAAATGGATTGACGAAGGTCTGGGTGGCTTGACTAGCAGTTGGGCTAGCATCAGGCTGGGCTTGACTTGAAACCTGCCCTGAATCTTGGCCTTCTTGGCGTTGCTTGGCTAACCACGAAGGCACCACTTCTTGACGCTGTTGGGCGCCAGCCCCCTTGTGGGTCCGGCCATAAGGACGTCCCGACTCCTGGCTAGACTTCTTGGCTTGGGCCTGGCGCTTGTCTTCGATATAGCGAAAGACTTGGTGGACTTCTTTAATCCCCTTTTGCTGCCATTCATCCAGTAATTTTTCGAAATTAGACTTGTAAAGGTGGTCGCGCCCTTCCATGACCAAGAGGTAATAGACAGCTAGGTTGACAATGGCAGGCGACAATTTAACCTTATCCAAAGCAGCTTCTAGGTTATAGCCTTCTTGGTCGCTCCGGATGCCACCCTTAGCTTGCTTGACTTGTTTGAGAAAGGCTAGCGGTGGCAAAATCTCCGCCGTGGCAATAATTTGTGCCTGATTATTGCTATATTGGCCTTGTTCCCGCAAGGTTTGCGCACGAGCTTGAATCTGGTCTTTGAGCTGGCCTGCCTGGTTAGCAGCCGATTCCTTGCTGCTTAGGCTAGCCTTATAACGCTTAGCCAGACTCGGTAATTGATCCATGGCAATTTGTTGCGTCTGGTCTTGGTAGGCCAATTTAATGACTGTCGCCACTTGCTCCTCGTTAAAGCCATAGACTTGATGGAGACTAGCCATTTGCTGGCGCAGTTCCCGCGTGAAGAGTCGGCTATTGACTTGAGCCGCTTCTAGTATATCCAGAACCTGACCATAACGGAAACTATCCTGACTCTCTTGGTCCAAGCTGGCTTCTGCTGGATTAGGGGCGGTCTGCTGACGGTAGGAGCCAGATAAAGCATCCTGGTTCTGAGCGTCTTTGATAGCTTGGTCTGATGGATAGTCGAAGACCTGACTGAAGGACTGGGTTACTTCCACATACTCGCTGGCGTCCATTTCTTCCCATTCAAAGCGGCGCATCAAGCGATAGAAGGCTTGATCCCCAATCTTATTCATCAGCAGAGCCGCATAAAGGGGGTGCTGCAAGAAGCTCCCCACCTCAAGTGGCGCTATGACTTCATAGGACACTAATTGAGTCTGGACATTACCCTGGACCTTTTTAGGTTGATAGGATTTGAGTAAGCCCAAGGCCTCCAAGTAACCGCGGGCTTGATTTAAGTCGGCCGGCGAAACTTGCAGTTGATCAATCAGACTAGCATGCATGACCGCCGGGCTCCAGGTACCGTCCGCTCCTGCGTAATCCGTTAAAGACAGATAGAAGGCTAGCCCCACCGTGCCGATAACAGGCTGATAGCATTGGCGCAGGGTCACCTGCTGTAGCTGGGACAAGGGCGCTTGCTGCCGAACCCGAAAGGGCTGTAAGGGACTTAACATGATGGGACCTCCTTTCTAAAATTGACGCTTGGCTTATTTCTTATCGTTTTTCTCGCTTAAACGATCTTGCAGGGCTTGGAGTTCCTTTAAGAAACTCTCACGCGAATGGAATTGACGATAGACACTGGCAAAGCGAATATAAGCCACTTCATCTAATTCCATCAAGAGTGGAATCACAAATTCCCCAATTTGTTCTGACTCAATTTCCTGGTCGGTAATTTCACGAATCTTGTTTTCGACTTGTTGAGCCAAAGCCTGCATTTGTTCCATGGTAATAGGCCGTTTTTCAGCTGAACGCACAATCCCGCGCAATAGCTTCTCTTGGCTGAATTCTTCCCGGGTACCGTCACGCTTAATGACCAACAAGGGAATCTGTTCGATCCGTTCATAGGTAGAGAAACGATGTTTGCAGTTGAGGCATTCCCGCCGCCGCCGGATTGCCGCCCCACCATCAGCTGGCCGGGAGTCATTAACTTTGGAGTTTTGGTGATGGCATTTTGGACATTCCATAGGGTTCCCTCCTTATCTTCTGGCGCCAGATGGCGCTTTTCCCTTCTATTATAACGAATTCTTATCAGAGGAACAAGCTAGAGACGGCTTAAAGCCTGATCTACCTGGGCAAAGGTCGCCGCTAAGGTTCCCTGATTATCGATGACTAGATCTGCACGTTGGCGTTTGGTTTCAATAGATGCCTGGCTGGCAATGGCTGCCTCCGCTTGGTCCTGGCTCCAGCCATTACGGGCCATTAGCCGCTCGACTTGTAAGTCATGAGGCAGATAAACCACCCAGACCTGATCCATTTTTTGGTCATAGCCTGTCTCATAGAGTAAGGGGATATCGAAAAAGGCAAGCTGTGCTCCCGCTTGGGCCAGACGCTGACTCTCCGCCTCCAAGGCCTCATAAATGAGTGGATGCAAAAGCTGATCCACCTCCTGGCGCAACCGGGCATCTCCGAAGAGACGCTGACCAAAGACTTGGCGGTTAAGGGCACCTGACTCATGAAGAATTCCCCTACCAAATCGCACCACCAAGCGCTCCAGGCCCTCTTGGCCAGGTGCCACTAGCTGACGGGCTATTACATCCGCATCGACAAGTGGATAGGCAAGTTCCTTCAAGTAGTTAGACACGGTGGATTTACCCGTGGCAATCCCTCCTGTTAAACCAATTCTAAGCATGGCATTTCCCTCCTAGCGGATGCTTGAGGCGGGCTGATTGACAATGAGGGCAGAAATGGGTCCCTCTTCCGCCCAATTGGACCTTATGGATTAGGCGGCCACAACGTTCACAGGGCTCATCTACTCGGCCATAGACTGCCAAGGACTCCTGATAGGTTCCCGCTGCTCCCAAGGAATTGCGATAGGTCCGAATGGTAGAACCCCCCGCCAGCACCGCCGCCGCCAAAATCTCAATAATAGCGGCATGCAGGCGTTTGACCTCATGGACGGTAAGGTCGCAGGCCGGTCTTTGCGGATGAATCCGCGCCTTAAAGCAGACTTCATCCACATAAATATTGCCTAAACCAGCCACCAGGGTCTGGTCCAGCAAGAGGGGCTTAAGTGCCCGTTTAGAAGACGCTAACTGAGCCCGAAAATGAGCCAAGTCAAAGGCTTCTTGAGTAGGCTCGGGTCCTAACTTCTTGCTGGCAAAATAGCTTTCTAATTGGTCCTTGGCCATATAAGAGAAACGTCCAAACTTGCGGACATCTTCATAATGGAAATGACTGCCGTCCTTAAAAGTCATGATCAGATGCACATGTTTGGGCTTGGTCTTAGGCTCCTGACCTGGTGGGTAGACATGGCACTTACCTTCCATTCGCAAATGAAAAACTAGCACCTGAGAACCAAAATCCAGCCATAAGTACTTGCCCCGCCGCCCCACTGCTTGGATGGTCTGACCTCGCAAGTAGTCTTGCCACTGAGCCAATGTCTCTTGGGGCCTTAAGTCAATTAGCTTAGGCCAGAAAACTTGAACCTCCGCAATGGTCTTGCCCTCAATCAAACTAGTCAGGCCACGCCGTACCGTTTCTACTTCGGGTAATTCTGGCATAAGTCACTTCCTTTCTAGGCCGGGCTCTCTAAGGAGCCTAGGCCTTATTTTAGTTGATACCAGTTGCTACCACTGGCTGCCTCTACCTTGAGTGGTACTGATAGGCTAACAGCGCCCTCCATAACTTCCGGTACCAAGTCTTCTAAAATGGCGATTTCGTCTTGAGGTGCTTCTAAAATCAACTCATCGTGCACCTGTAAGAGCAGACGCGCCTGGAGGCCGCGTTGACGAATGGCCTGGTCTAAGGCCACCATGGCTACCTTAATAATATCGGCGGCTGTTCCTTGAATTGGCGTATTCATGGCCGTCCGCTCTGCAAAGGAACGCAGGTTAAAGTTGCTGGAATAGATATCTGGTAAGGCACGTCGCCGGCCCCACAAGGTGCTGACATAGCCATCTTTCTTGGCTTGAGCCACAATCTCCTGCATAAAGGTCGAGATACCTGGATATTCGGCCAAGTAGCGGTCGATAAAGGCTTTGGCTTCCTTACGCGGCATGTCCAAGTTCTGGGACAGGCCGTAGTCACTAATACCATAGACAATCCCAAAGTTAACCGCCTTGGCTTGGCGCCGCATGTCACTGTCCACCACCGCATCATCCGAAAGGCCAAAGACTCGTCGTGCAGTCGCCGCATGGATGTCTTGCCCCTCCAAGAAGGCTTGCTTCATGTGCGGATCACCTGAAATATGGGCCAGCACCCGCAACTCGATTTGCGAATAGTCGGCGCCAAAAAGTTGCCAGCCTGGTTCAGACGGCACAAAGGCCTGACGAATCTTGCGACCTTCTTCCATCCGAATGGGAATATTCTGCAAGTTAGGATCCGCACTGGATAAGCGACCGGTCTGGGTCAGGGTTTGGACGAAGCGGGTGTGAATCTTGCCATCGGCTTGAATAAACTTAGGCAAGCCAGCCAAATAGGTTCCCTGAAGCTTAGCTAGCTGGCGATAGGTCAGTAGAGCTGCCACAATGGGATGGGCGTCCTTGAGTTTTTCTAGGACATCGGCTGCTGTCGAGTAGCCGGTCTTGGTCTTCTTAATGACCGGCAAGCCTAAGCGTTCGAAGAGGATTTCACCCAACTGTTTAGGCGAATTAGGATTGAAGGCTTGTCCTGCTAATGTTTGAATTTCGGCCTCTAATTCTTCTAAGCGTGCTAAGAGCAAGTCATTCATCTGATCCAGAGTGTCCACATCAACCGCTACCCCTCTTTTCTCCATATCCGTCAAGACTTGAGCTAGGGGGAATTCCATGTCTTGGTAGAGCTGAGTCATGCCCAGATCATCCAGTTGTTGGGTCAAGGGAGCTACGGCCTGGTCCAAAAGTGAAACCTTGTCGGCCAAGTGTTGAGCCAAACGCTCATTGTCTGGCAGAGCTTGTTTGACACCCTTGCCATAGACTACTTCATCCAACTGGACTTGGATGCCCAAGTCTAGATAGGTGGCCAGGCTAGTTAGATCCTTAATCTTCTCGACATCAACCAGATAGGCCGCCAAGCCCACGTCGAAGGTCACACCCGCCAGTGTCAGGCCTTGATGGTCCAGCAAGATGCTGTCTCGCTTGAGGTCTGCGCTGATCTTAGGAAGATCCCCATCTTCTAACCATTTTCTGAAGGCTGAGCTAGCAAAGGCGACTTGGCCACTTGTGGCATAAGCCTGGTCGCCTTGGGTCCATGCTACCGCCAAGACTGGTGCAAAGTGATAATTCTCGCTGAGCGTCTCCAGATAGAAGGCACCAGCTGCCTTGACATGGTCATCTTCAATTGACTCCAACCAGGTAACAGGATAGCGAGTCGTTTCTTGACTAGCGACGACTTCTGCTCCTTGATGCAGCTGGGCTAGGAAGCTACGGAAATCCATTTGGACATAAAATTCACTTAATTGAGCTAGGTCACGTTGTCCCAGTTGGCAATCATCGAGGGTGATTTCCAGTGGCGCATCTTGGACAATGCGGGCCAGTGACTTACTGAGGCGGGCATTAGCTTCGTCGCGGATAATGTTTTCCTTCATCTTGGAAGGCTTGAGTTGATCCAGGCCTTGATAGAGGCCTTCGACCGTCCCAAATTGATGGAGCAACTTAAGGGCGGTCTTCTCCCCTACCCGCTCAATGCCCGGATAATTATCCGAGCTATCGCCCATCAGTCCCTTGAGGTCAATAATCTGTTCAGGCGTCAGCTGGTACTTGTCCCAAATGCTGGCTGGCGTGTAAGGCTCTAGCTCGCTTACGCCTTTTTTGGTGATATAGACTGTCACCTGGTCGCTGGCTAATTGGGTTAAGTCCTTGTCCCCCGACACAATCATGACCTGGTCGTCTGGATCTGCCACCTTAGCCAGGGTGCCTAGGATATCGTCCGCTTCATAGTGGAGTAATTCGTAGTACTTGATGCCATAGGCATCCAAGAGCACCCGGAAATAAGGCAGTTGTTCGCGGAACTCGCCCGGTGTTTTTTGGCGTCCTGCCTTATATTCTGGGTATTGTTCCGTCCGAAAGGTATGACCAGATTTATCGAACGCCACCAAGACATGGGTGGGCTTAAATTGGTCTAAAACCCCATCCAGCATGCGGTTAAAGCTAAACAAGGCATTAGTATGTAGGCCTGCCTTATTCTTGAATCGTTCGATATCCAAAATGGAGAAGAAGGCCCGATAGGCCAAACTGCTTCCATCAATCAGTAAAATTTTGCGCTGGGTCATGGGGCGCCTCCTTAAGTGTTAATGATAAGCTCCTAGACTCTAATAGCCTGAAGCAAAGTAAATCAGCCAGTCCAGCAGCATCCCTTAGGACAAGCCGCTAAGAATGGCTGATCGTGATGACTTGTATTGAGTGTTAGGTCTTAGCCGCCAAGTGAGTCTTAGAGGACATTTGGATGTAGGCGGGCATATTCTTTTTCAAAGCGTTGGGCAATCTTATCCACATCACCCGCGCCCATAAAGACAATGACATCGTCCTTATACTGCATAAGTGGAGACAGATGCTCGCTTGAAATAATCTCCACCTCTTGGTCAATTAAGGCCGCCAAGTCTTGAATAGTAACTTCCCCACTTTGCTCGCGGGCAGAGTTGAAGATGTCGCAGAGATAGACTTGGTCTGCTAGGTTAAGTGACTCAGCAAATTCGTTAAGCAAGGCTACTGTCCGGCTAAAGGTATGAGGTTGGAAGACTGCGATACAGCGTTTGTCTGGATAGCGTTGCTTGGTTGCATCAATGGTCGCCTTGATTTCGCTTGGATGGTGGGCATAATCGTCAATGATGGTTAAATCCCCCACCGTCTTAACGCTAAATCGACGTTTGACGCCCGTGAAGGTCGCTAGGTTTTGGGCGATGGCATCTGCCGGGAAACCTTCAAGGGTCAAGACTGTAATAACCGCCAAAGCGTTTAAGATATTGTGCTTACCATAGGTCGGCACATGGAAACGTCCTAAGAACTTACCTTCAAAGGTCACATCAAAGTCAGATCCATCTTGTGTCCGTTCAATATTGGTTGCATAAACAGTAGAGTTGCTGTCAAAACCATAGTAGTAAACAGGAACTGGTGCTTCTAATTGGCGTAGATAAGCATCCTCCCCGCAGGCAATCACGGCTTTGGTGGTTTGGCCTGCAAAACTAGTGAAGGCTGAAAAGACATCCTCAATCGAAGTGAAGTAATCAGGGTGGTCAAAATCCACGTTGGTAATAATGGCATAATCTGGTTCATAGGACAGGAAGTGACGACGATACTCGCAGGCTTCTAGACCAAAGTACTTGGCAGACTCCTGCCCACAACCGGTTCCATCCCCAATCAAGTAAGACAGTGGGGCTAAGTGCTTGAGGGTATGCGCCAAAAGACCTGTGGTAGAGGTCTTACCGTGACAGCCTGAAACGGCAATACTGGTATAACCCTTAATCAATTTACCTAAGAAATGATGGTAGCGGTAGATTGGCAAGCCCAATTCGCGTGCCCGCACCAATTCTTCATGGTCATCCCCGAAGGCATTGCCTGCGATGATGGTCAGGCCAGGTTGAATATTGTCAGCCGAGAATTCCATCATAGGCACACCCGCAGCTTCTAAGCCTTGCTGGGTGAAGAAGTACTTCCCTACGTCACTCCCCTGTACCTTATAGCCTTCTCCTACCAGGATAAGCGCGAGAGCACTCATGCCTGAACCTTTGATTCCCACAAAATGATAGGTTGTTGCTTTGTCCATAATCAACCTACACACGTCCTTTCACTCAATTAATTTCTAGTCTTCAAATAATAAATAGCTGTCCTTGTCCTTACGCATACGGGCCAAAATCTCACGAGAGACCCCGACTTCCGTCACAGCTTGCGATTGCGGTGGCTGATAAGGTTTAGGTAGTTCCTTAGGTTGGAAACGTTCTGCCCGCGCCTGTCTTGCCACTTCCTGGCTATCTCGCCCGTTCTCTAAAATAGACTGGAACTTAGCCTGGGCATCTGAAACCTGCCGTTGGCTGCTGGCCTCATGGTGATCTCGCTCTCTTTGGGCGCTAGCTTGCCAAGCTTGGCGTGAGCGCTGAGAAGTCGGCGCTTCTAAAAATTCATCCAGAACCTGGCGGTCTTGCTGTCGACGGCTAGTTTGGCCTGGCTTGGGCCAGTCATTTTGAGGTCGCCGCTCGGCAGGTGCTACATAGGCACGATCCAAACGGTCAGAATGGGTTTGTGGCAGTCTTAGCTCCTCACCCGGTCGATAGCTAGGCGCGGGACTTTCCTCTTCGATTGGCTCTGACATCATGCGTTCCCGCACCAAATCCGAATTAAAGCGCTGATTTGGGCTACTATTGCGGCGCTCACGGTAGGCTACCCGATAGTCAGCCTCTTCCAATGGCTCCTCTGTCGTAGCTGGCGGTGGTGTCTGACTGGCATCAATCATCTTTTGCGGTTGATCCCGCCAAGGTTGCTCGTGATGATAGACAGGGCGATGGCCCCGACTAGTTTCTTGCTTCTCTTCTAGCGCAGACTTGAATTTGTAAGGGGCGCCCTTGCTTGAAGGCGATTGGGATTCCCGGTTAAAACGTCGGTTATCGTAATTTACATTCCGCTTCTGATAAGCAGGTCCTTGGTAGTCCTTCATAAGCCACCGTCCTTTCATCTTCTGGTCTTGCTTGATGCTGCTAGTTTGATCACCTAAATGGCTAACTAGCCTTGGTAGTGGGCGATGACTTGCTCAAGTGGTGTGCCGACTGCTAAGTCATCTTTCAATACCCAGATTCCTGGTTTATTTTCAATGGCATCCAAACCTAGTTCGCGTGTAGAACAAATCATACCATTGCTGTCAACGCCACGTAATTGGCCTGGCCAAATAATCAAGCCATCTGGCATAACGGCACCTGGTTGAGCCACTAGGACCTTTTGGCCGGCTTCAATATTGGCTGCCCCACAGACGATTTGTAGGACGGTGTCAGCCGCTACACGTGTTTGCGTAATATGTAAGTGGTCACTATCTGGATGGTCAACACACTCTTCCACATAACCAACGACCAAGCGTGGTGAAGCATCAAAGCTAACCGCTTGATCGAAGCCTGCAGCTTGAATACGGGCATTGACTTGAGCCACTTGCTCAGAAGTCAAGGTCACTGGACCCTCTCCAGCCAAGTTCAAGTCTGCCACTTCGAAGAGGTTATAGCCCACAATGGCTTGAGATTGATGATGGCGCAGGGCGGTTACCTGACCTTTGCTATCTGGGTCAATCTCGTGTGAAGAAACTGGGCCACTAGTGAGAAGGAGCACGTCACCGACGCCTCCAGGATTATAGAATGCTAACCACATATGATTTCTTTTCTTCCTTTCGTCTACTTATCTGATATATCAATTCTATTTAAGCTGTCCTTAGACATTGGCGCGAATGGTCGCTAAGGTTGTCTTGTCGAAAGTCTCTAGGACTTTGATGACCATTTCCTTGGCTGCCTCATAATCATCCATACGGAAAAGGGTTTGGTGACCGTGAATGTAACGGGCGCAGACCCCAATGACAGCTGAAGGCACCCCATCATTGCTGACATGAGCGGCACCCGCGTCGGTTCCACCTTTGGAGAAGAAGTATTGGTATGGAATCTTGTGGGTTTCCGCTGTATCCAGCAAGAACTCACGCATACCACGGTGGGTGATGTGGCCTGGATCTTGCACCCGCAAGAGGAAGCCACCCCCTAACTGTCCAAACTTGTCCTTGTTACCATCCGTATCATCGGCTGGCGAACAGTCTACGGCAATAAAGGCATCTGGTTGATAGCGATGAACGGCCCCTTTGGCGCCACGCAAACCGCCTTCTTCTTGAGCGTTAGCCCCCGCAATAATGGTGGCCGCTAGCTCTTTGTCCTTGACTGCCCGCATGGCTTCTAACATCACAGCGCAGCCATAGCGGTTATCCCAAGCCTTGCCGATTAGGGCTTGCTTGTTGGCTGTCCAGACAGTTTCTGTCTTAGGTACAATAGAATCACCAGGACGTACGCCATATTCCAAGGCTTCTTCGCGGGAAGTAAAGCCCGCATCAAATAGGATATCTTCAGGCGCCACTGACTTAGCCGACCCATCCTTGCCCCGTAATAAGTGAGGGGCCACAGATGATGAAATGCAGACATAGTCCCCCTTACGGGTTTGAAGGGTATAGCGTTGAGCTGAGATACTATAAGGGTTCCAGCCCCCAATAGGTGTCACCGTTAAGAGACCATTCGAGGTAATCTGACGGACCATAAAGCCCACTTCATCCATATGAGCTGCCAGCATGAGACGTGGTGCTTCTGGATCCTTGGCATACTTAGTCCCATAGAGGTTGCCAATCCCAGACACTTCGATCTTATCAACTAAGGGTGTCAACTCTTCCTGCAAGAAGCGACGAACCTGCCCTTCATTGCCCGAAATCCCTTGTAATTCGGTCAGATGTTTGATTAAGTCAAAGCCTTGTAATGTCATGCCTGTCGCGGTTGCACCGCTACCTCCTTCGCCATTATAAATAGGTAGATTTTACTCTTTTTATTATCTCACGAGCGCTTAGTAAAATCAATGAATTGTACTCGAATTTGTGTTACACTAAGAGTACGGAGCACAAGCCTGTGCGCCCCCACCTACCGCTCCCTGATGGAGCGCGCACCATGCCTATGAAAGAAGGAAAAACACTATGTCATCTACTCCACGTAAAGGCCTCATCGGTGGCCTCCTACTCTTAACCGGCGCCATTGTCGGCGTGGCTGGGACCCTCTTTTACTTGGAATCCCAACCTAAACGCCCGAGCCGGGTCCTAGCCGAAGTTAAGGCTGAATTTGCTAAACAAGGGCCAATTGAAGGCTCTTGGATTCACTACGTTCCGGTTGAATACCCTGAATTAGAAAGCCAACCTCAAGTTTATATCGGGGGCATTAGCCGCTATGAAGGGGAACATTTGGTTCACTATCAATTCGTCTGCGATATTTACACTGGTCAAATTCTAGACCTCTTCCCTGTAGAAGGCTAACTTAAAGAATCTTTGGAGTCGCTCTGGCGGCTCTTTTTTGCATGCTGACAAACAAAAATCCGACCACTTGAGTGGTCGGATTGATTTGTAGGCTTATTCTGCCTTCTCAACGCGTTCCAAGACGGTCACAGACAGGCCTGGCATTTCGTAGTGACCATTAAGGTCGAAGACTTGGCCTTCTTCCAATGGTGCCGTATAGTCGACGATTACCTTGCGGTAGAGACCATGTGGCAGATAAGTAATTGGCATGCGCCAATCATTGGCATTAATCATAACGAAATAAGCAGAATTCTCATCTTCCAATTGGTAGGCAATGACGCCATCATGTAACTGATAGACAGCCAAGGAGTTGAGAATTTCATCATAAGAGTTTTGGCGGAAGAGTGGTAAGCTCTTACGCAACTTGATTAAGCCACGGACATAATCCACCGTGTCTTGATGTTCCGCTACTCGGTTCCAGTCAAATTGGTTGATTTCATCCGGTGCATTGTAGGTATTCTCTATCAGTCTCTTGGTTCTTAAGAATTCTTGACCAGCATGAATGAAGGGAATCCCTTGCGCCAAGAGGACCAAACTGGTCGCCATTAAGGCTCGACGAACACGAACTTCTTCAGAATCATGCGGATGAGTGTAACACAACTTGTCATAAAGGGTTAAGTCATCGTGGGCCTCAACATAGTGGACGACTTGGTCTGGACTAGCATAAGCCGAGTTAGGAATCCCTACTAAGAGGTTCTGAGCCACTAACTTTTCTAAATCAGGACGTCCATTGACATAGCCGCCTTCTTGCTTGTTGAAGTTACCACCTTTGAGGGCATTACGAATGGAATCGTTAAAGTGAGCCACTCCTGGCATACGGTAGGCATTGTGTTGGGCAGCCTTATCTTCATAAGGCAACATAGTCCCCAGGTTCCAACCCTCGCCTAAAACGATAATGGAAGGATCAATTTCATTCAGGGCTTGACGTACGGCCAACATGGTTTCAACGTCATGAATCCCCATTAAGTCGAAGCGGAAGCCATCTAATTTGAATTCTCGTGTCCAGTAAAGGATGGAATCCAAGATATAGCGGCGCATCATATAGCGTTCAGAAGCGGTATCGTTGCCGACCCCCGTCCCATTAGACAAGTTACCTGCCTGGTCATAACGGAAGAAATAACCTGGTACAATCTTCTGGAAGGCTTGCAAGTCAAACTGATAAACGTGATTATAGACCACGTCCATAATGACGCGCAGACCATTGTCGTGGAGGGTCTTAATGGTTTGCTTGAGTTCTAAAATCCGGCTAAGCGGATTATAAGGATCCGTCGCATAGGAGCCTTCTGGCACATTGTAGTTCTTAGGATCATAGCCCCAGTTGTAGGCTGTTGGTTTGGCTTCTGTCTCATCTACTGTCGCGTAATCATAAATTGGTAATAATTGCAAATGGGTAAAGCCCAGCGACTTAAGATAGTCTAAGCCAGTGATTTGGCCATTAGAGGTATGAGTGCCTGCTTCGGCAAGTCCTAAAAACTTACCTTTGGCTGAAATGCCTGAATCTTCCGCTACTGAGAAGTCGCGGACATTGAGTTCGTAGATAATAGCATCGGTCGCCTTGCCAAAAGACGGCATGCGGTCAAAGCCCTCCACTTGAGTGGCTGATGGGTTGACCACCACACTGCGGTCACCATTAACCACTGCCGCAATGGCATAAGGGTCTTGGCTGCGTTTAAGGCCTAATGAACCATGGTCTAATAGGTAAGTGTAGGCAGTTAAGTGCAAGTCCCCTAAAATCTCGATCACCCAAGTACCGCGTTCACCACGTCGCATGACGTGAGCACTAGCTAAGTTGCTATCTGGCTGGTTGGATTCATAAATTTCAACGGTCACACTCTTAGCCGTTGGTGCCCAAACGATAAAACGTGTTGATTGTGGTGTGTAGAAGGCACCTAAAGGTCCGTCATAGGCAAATTCTTGATCAAAATCAACCGTTCTGACTGCTTTGGTAGCCAATCCCACCGCCTGATTTGGATTTAAATCTGTCACAATATTTCTCTCTCTTTCTATGTATACGTATTCTCACGCATAGTGTACCGCAAACGGTGCTCAGAAACAAGTCTTTAGCCTTACATTTTAGCTCATATCTGATGAGAAAACAACTAATCTTATGCGATTCTCATCTTACGACCCAAAATCTCATCTGGCTGTCTATTTTATACATGCAGTATGATTGAAATACTGGTCTTGAAGCGCTATAATGCAAATGTAAAAGCTGAGGGAGGTAGCAAATTATGGAAAATCTTTTGTGGTTGTTTCCCGTGATTTTTATGCTACATGAGATGGAAGAAATCATTGGTTTTGGTCCATGGTTGGACAAAAATCAAGCGATTTTAGACAAGTACCCTAGAATTGATGCTGCCTATGAACACTTTTCCCCTTCAGGCTTTGCAGTGGCAGTCTTAGAGGAGTATCTAGTGGTGATTATCATCACTGGCGCTAGCCTGTATTTTGCTAACTATCTGGTCTGGTTGGGAGCCTTTATAGCCTTCAGCCTGCATCTCCTCATCCACCTGATCCAAAGCATCCTGATCAGAAAATATATTCCTGCCCTAGCTAGCAGTCTAGTGCTGCTTCTCCCCAGCATCTTGATTATCAAGCAAGTAATCGATCAAACGAACTATAGCCTCCTAAGCCTCCTAATCTGGACCTTGCTAGGGCTAATTTTCATGGTGGTGAACTTGGCTTTTGCCCATCAATTGATGCGGTTAGTGACGAAAACCGTTAAATCTCAGAAATCCTAGTCCCTCTATTTAAAACCATGTAAAAAGCTCGCACTTATCTCAAGTGCGAGCTTTTTTTATAGTAAGAGTTGATAGAGTCCATAAGTATGGCTAGTTCCCTGTAAGTCAGCAGCATAGTGACGTGTCAGTGTATGCTGATGTATTAAGGCGCCAACGGCAGAAGCCTCTCTGGCCTGAGCTTGCTTAAAAATTGGATAGCTCAGTGCTGACCCCAAACCCAAATACTGCGGATCTACTCCTAGGTAGAGTATGATGTAGCGTTTGGCTCGATGCTTAATCCAAAGCAATTTGGCTATAGTAAATAAATTTAACTTTTGATAAACCAAGGCTCCATAGTCTGGCATGGTAATCAGAAAACCCACTAGCTTTTCCTCCTGATAGGCCAACTTAACCATAGAAAAATCCAGAATAAAACGATACTTCTCGAAAATAGCACTAAATTGTGCCCCTTGCAAGGAACGGTAAATAGGAAAATCTCGGTAAAGTCGATTCAAGAGTTCAAAGACTTGTAAGGACACCTCAGTCCAATCCGACTTGTGGGGGGATCGAATCTTAATCCCTGCTGCTAAGGCAGCCTCATAACGCTTAGCTAGTTTTGCTTCCTGGGTAGTGGGACTTACCTTAGGATAGAAATTAGACAGATAGCTTTCGATCAGTTTGAATCCCGCTGCCTCCCAGAGCTTGGGGTAATAAGCCGGCTGATGGGGCTCGCCAGTAAAAGGTAAGTCCTCATGGCCAGATAGCTGCATGCGATAGCCTAACCAAAAACTAGCCTGAACAGGGCCAATGAGTTTTTCAGCCCCTAAGTTGCGGGCCTGATTTGCTATGTAAGCTATAAACTGCTTGGCCGTGTCCACATCATCTAAGGACTCAAAATAGCCTAAGAAGCAAGTGCCATCGACTGGATAATAAGTCAGCAAGCCTCGAATCTGAACTTGCTGGTCTTGGTAACCGACAAAGGCTCTCACTTCTATTTCCGGGCTAAGTGGATGGGTCCCACTAATCAGACTTTCTTCCTCTTCAGGTGACTGCATTAAGTGCCCCTTTCCGTAAAGTTTCTGCGGCAAGGCTAGAAAGTCGACTAGCTCCGGCGAATGAGGCTGCACAGCTTTAATGGTCAGCATGGTCCGCCTCCTCCAAAATGGTTACTTGGCCGCTTAAGCCATCCATCTCAATCCAATCCCCACTTTTCAGCAATTGCGTAGCACCCCGCACATTCACAACTGATGGAATGCCTAGCTCACGCGAAATAATGGCTGTATGAGACAGGAGGGATCCTTGCTCAGCGATGACCCCTTGGGCTTGAGTTAAGAGATAGACCCACCCTGGATCTGTCATTCTGGTTACCATAATCTTACCTTGAGCAGATTCAATGGCTTGAACATCGTCCACTACTAGCACTTGGCCCTTAACTAGACCAGACGAGCAACCAATCCCTTGAAGGTGTTCTGCCCGACTCAATTGGCTACGTGCCTGCCCTGAAAATCGCACAAACTTCTCAAATACTTGACCCAAGAAAACATAGCGGCTGAAGTTTGGTAAGGTCCTGTCACCCGCTAGCTTGGCACGTCTTTCTGCAATCAGGTCCGATACTGAGTGTGGCTGTCTGGCCAATTCAAAGATTTCTTCCTTGGTCAGATAGAAGATGTCTTCTTCTGCCTCTAAATAGCCTTGCTTGGCAAGTTGCGCCCCAATGGCTCGAAAAATCATCCGCATCATCCCATAAATCCGTGTCCGATTTAGTCTTGAGCTTTCTCGGTACTTAACACCAGTCATAGCGCGACGGCGTAAAAAGCCCGTCCACCAACTCCTTGGTCGATTGCTTGCAGCACTTGAGGCTTTTAGGTCAGGAGCGTCTTGCTGGCACGTTTGAACCAGCAAGGATAAGAGGCCTTGTGGATGGGTACGGAAGGTCGGTGTTTCTAGTTTCAGTTCTTCGGGTGCCCGGTCACCAAATTCTTGGATAAAATCTAGGATCTTGGCTACTAAGGGATCTTGTCGATTTAAAAAGTCTGCTGCATCTTCATTTTCTAGTGCCTGACGAAGAGCTTGGTTCTTGGGATCCTTGAGCTCCCCGACTAATTCCTGAAGGGCTAGAGCCGGCCGCATACTTTCAATCTGTTCAATACCGGCAATTTCTGCCTGAACATCTTGTCCATGACGCGACTTTTTCAATAAACCCGTATAGACAAAGGCATAAAGATCATTAATCAAGGTAATATCCCAATGTGCTAGAATCTCATCCTTAAGCTGTACAACTAGAGCTATCAACTGCTCTAAATCCGCATCTGGCGAGAAGCGCTCTTGAAAGACTGCTTGAATCCGGATGAATTCCTGTTCTAGCTGGGCCATTTGCTTAGGCGCAGTGAAAAACTCACGCACGATTCGGCCCATAATCTTAAGTCGTTTCCAAGGCGAGAGATGGACCGGCATGGCCGGTACTTCCGTCTCCCTCACACCCAGCATATCTTGCCAGATAGGAATAATCTTTTTAGAGAAAGGCAACAATTGCAGAAGCTGGTACCAACTTTGAATTTGATAGTAGACTCGACTATTGACTGGACAGAGCATATTCTGGAAGGTCGGCTCATAGGCAGCCAATTCAGCTGCCTCCTTGCCCACCAACCTTTGAGCCAAGCCACGGAATATACTCGCATAGGCTTCTTGAATAAAACTGATAGTTAAGGGTGTAGAGAGACCTGGATAGCTCTCCACAATATTACTATTATCCAGAATGATTTGCTTGCCTTGTGGCAAAGTAGTAATGGGACGAGCCTGTAAGATGTAGAGCCGGTCTCCTTGGAAGGTAAACTCCAAATCCAGATAGGGGCCAAAAAGCGCCATGGCTTGCTGGGCTAAGGATTCTAGGTCCCCTAATTGACTAGTTGTTAAACTTGGGGCGCCTGGCTCTTGTTCCGTATAGGATAGCTGATCTGCCGGATGATAAGTCACCATGCTAGTAGGCACCTTATCTTCTACAATTTGATCACCTAATCCCTGTCCCACAACCACAATGTGCTCGTTGAGAATTCCCTTAGGGTTGGCTGTAAAATAAACACCAGATAAATCTCCCTTAATCATGACTTGAACTAGACAGTTCATCTGAGCTTCTGGCAGGCTAATCCCTTGCTTGAAGAGATAGGTCAGAGCGGATACCTGATAGAGGGACAAGAAAGTATGCTCTAGAGACTGGGGTAAGTGGTCGATTGGGACATCTAGCTGGCTTTCAAATTGCCCGGCAAAAGATGAGACGGCACCGTCTTCAATGCTAGCAGACGAACGAACTGCCAAACGCACCTGACCAGATGGGAAAGTTTGCTTGGCCCAGCTCAGCACAGGACTTAAATCTTCCTTAGCAAAACTCTCTTTAGCCCAAGCCAGTAGTTCTTGACTCAGCTGATCTAAACTTAGATTACCCGACTGATAGGCTGTTTCCTGACTAGCCAGGAAATCCATGCTGTCCGCTTGATCAAAACAGTCAAAGGCAAAGACAGCAAAACTAGGTACTGGTAGCCCTGCTTTGGTCATTTCCATAAGGTGGTAGGCTTTCCCTCCCACTTTCTGGAGATCATAGACTTGTTTCATTAGAAGACTCCCATCAAGAGGTAGACAGCTACTGAGACGACCATGGTGGTCTCAGTAATATAGGTATAACGCTCAACTCTTTCCCGGATATTGAAGAGGGTTGGGTCCTTAATGAACTGCTCAAACTGAACCGTCATCCAGATAACATTAAGAACCAAGACCACGACCCCTACATGAGAAATATTCCAGAGCAGAAGGAAGTTGGTCATAATATCCAGAATAGTGACTACTTCGATGAAACGGGTAGCCTTCTTATAACCGAAGAGCTTGGAGTAAGTCACATATTCTGTCTCATCTTTTGGTGCTCGAATCTTACGACAGACTTCCCAAATCAAGCTTGGGAAGTACATGGTGAAGGCCAAGAGGACGGTCGGAACTGACAATAGGGGCAGATTGTATTTATAACATACGAAGGAAATAGTATAGAGATTCAGAATCATCATGACCGGATTATGGGTCACCAAGGCTAAAGGCAATGAATTCTGAATTTTATCTCGCTTAAAGAACCAGAAAGACATCAAGGTTCCGTAGATATAGAGGAAGAGGAACCAAAAGATATTATTCATGAAGAAGATATTCAAAATAACAGAGACCGTGACGATAAAGGCTAAGGCGATAGCTAAATCCTTCTTCTTGACCCGACCTGACGGCAAAGCTCGATGGGGGAAGAGTCGTTGATCGGTCTCATAGTCCTTGAAGTCATCTGCAATACGTAAAATCATCAAGAATACAAAAATGGTGAAAATCCCAATCAATTCTTGATGGTTGAAATTAAAGCTGGTTACCCCGTCATTTAACAAGAGGACAAAATAAATCTCGAAAAACATAATGGCTGCCACGATAAAACGTGACCCCAGAGGAAACATTTCCTTATAATAAATCGCTAAACGCTTAAACATGTTTAATACCTATCCTTTCACCCATTCTGACCTGGCTTTCGATACCTAAGTCTGAGTAATATCTAATATCTTGGTCCAGCTCAATACGATTAGCTGGATATAGTACCACAATAGTGGATCCACCTAAGCCAAAGTAGCCCTTCTCCTGGCCCCTGACTAGATGAGTTTGATGATGGTTATGAATTCGACCGACTAGCAACGCACCAATTTCCATCTGTAGAACTGGCCCCTCTTCTGTCTCAATAAGACAGTAATCCCGGCTATTCTCACGATAAATCAATCGCTGGGCTTGGGCTACTTCCCGCACACTATGCAACCTGCCCTTGATGCTTTTTTGATGGGTAATCACCCCAGATTCAATGGCTAAATAGCGATGCAAGTCTTCGACCCCTAGACGGAATACTAAGGCTAGCCCACCCTGGAAGTCTCGCGTTAGTTGGTCATCTTCCAATAATTCTGACAAATCATATCTTTGGCCCTTTAAGACCAAACTTAAGTCTTCATGAATATCAAAAACTTGTAATTTGGCGTCGGCTACGGCCAACACTTGCCCCTCTGGACAGACAGGGCGTAAGTCTGGCTGAATTTTCCGCTGGAAAAAGGCTGCAAAGTGGGGATAGGTCCCCTCTTGGTAGTCAGCCAGAGACAGGTCATAGGTCTCTAGGAACTTTCTTACCTTAGCTTTTGACCAAGGCAAGTAATCACTTAGGGTCAGCAGATAGGAGATGCTAGGCCGTGTCAACAGAGGGAGGAGCCATCGCCCCCATCTAGTCTGGTAGAGGCGATTAACCAAGCCTTCTTGATAGACCACAGGCTCTATGACCCGACCACTTTGACGCTGGTAGACCTTAACCATAAGGCAATACCCAAAGCCCGATTAGACTAAGAATCGCTAATAAGGCAAAAGCCAGATAAGCCTTCTTGTTAGGCTTAGGAATGGGCTGATTCCAGACGAATAGGCCGCTTAAGAGAAAGGCTAATCCCAACCAAAGCCAAGTATAGAGTCCAGGCGCCAGCCATTGACCTAATAGATAGCTTAAGGGAAAGCACAAGGCGCCATAAGTAACGGGAACCCCGACAAAATATTGCCCACTCCCCTCATCATGCTTGGCCAAGCGATTAAAGTGCCCCAAGCGCGTCACGGCTGCTAGCACATAGATAATAGCTGGCAAGAGATTGGCAGGTCCAAGGGCCAGCTGAGACATGAGAAGAAAAGCTGGCAAGGCAGCAAAGCTAATCATGTCGCAGAGTGAATCAATTTCAATGCCAAAACGTTCCTGTTCAGGTGTCCGTGGTAAGCGTCTAGCCACTACGCCGTCGAAGAGATCACAAATTCCACTAAGGATAAAGGCCATCATGGCCAGCCGGACCTGCCCTTGTAAGATCCAATAGATAGCTACTAAAGCAAAGGTTGCTCCCAAGTAAGTAAGTATGACCGACTTATCATACTCTCCAATCAAATAGTTTTTAATCTTCATGTAGATGAATCTTTCCTTTCTCTGCATCTAGCGTGACTAGCATGCCCGTTTTGAGCCTCTTGCTTGCTTCTTGGACACAAACCAGAGCCGGAATACCACATTCACGGGCCACAATGGAGGCATGACAGAGTACCCCGCCCGTCTCCGTAATCAGGCCTCCCAAGATGCCAAAGACATAGCTCCAACCCGTATCGGTATAAGCTGTCACTAAAATCTCACCCGGTTGAATGCTAGCTATATCTGCCAAGTCTAAAATCACGCGCACTCGCCCCGTGACCTGACCACTGCTAGCAGGCATACCACTCAAGTAAGCCTCTCGACTGCCTTGTGGGAGCGGTTGGAAATTACCTTCTGTTAAATCTCCTAGCGCCTGACATTTATCATAGGACTGGCAATAATGGCGATCTTGGTTGACTAGTTGCTGTATGTCAATACTTCTATCTTTGTCATTCATGAAGGCTAAGAGATCCCATTTGGTCAGATAGAAGATATCCTCCACTTGCTCTAGGTAGCCTTGTTTAAGATAGGCTCGACCCAAAGCTAGACTAACTTGCCGAATCAGGTGGTAGGCATGCGTTGAGCAATCCTTAAATTCTTCTCGCCACCACAATAAGTGACGTAAGGAGGTAGCAATCTCCTTAATCTTGCGGCTTTGACGTCCTGTCAGGCCACTAGGTAGCCCTTGATCCTTATGCTGTCTGACCAGAGACTTTTGCGCCTTATCATAATAGACATCGTCAAGAACTAGGCGTTGGATTAGTTCAAAAATTTGTTTAGGTTCTTCCATATAACTCGGCACTCTCAAGTCCAGTTCCCGCCTTGAATGATGGCCAAACTTAGCCATAAAATCAGCTAAGGCCTTAAAATCATCCCGCTGCCCTTCCTGCTGTGCAAGTTCTAATAAGCCTGGCACTGTTTGCTGCGTCCAATCGTTTTTTATCAGAGGCCGACTTCGAATCATACTAGCTAAGGCTAGCATTTCTTCTAAAGGCTGGGTATGGGAAATATTACCTAGGTCTGCAATCAATTGAAAGAACTGGTCTTGGCTTAACCATTTGAGTAGCCGTGTCTTTTGCATGGAGAGTTGGACCGTATTGATGTAGGCTTGCCAGAAATAAGTCTGCTCCGTTTTCCTGTAGCAGTCTAAGACGACTTGACGCCAGAGGGTCTCAACTTGTTCCAAGGGCGTTTCGTAACTTAGGATTGCAATCTCGGACTCTAGCTGCTTAAAGTTGTCCTGTAAATTAGTTAAGTTTTCAGGAGCTGCTTTCATGAACTTTTTGGTAAGGCTTTGTGTCTTCCAAGCCACCTTGATGAAGCGTGTCAGAAGACCCAAACTTAACTGACTTCGGTATCCTCTACCCTCGTAATCCTTATTAACCCCTAGCTCATCATCGAAATCCCGTTCAATGTAACCAGGAATTTGCTGCATGGCTACTTTGACTACCCCTAAATTCCAGTAGGGACGAGCATGGTGCCGGCGCATCAAGTCCGGCATAGGACCACTAGGGGCTAAGTCAATGGCCTCCAAGAAGCTCGACAAGGACTCTTGCCAAGCATCAAAGTAGAGACTCCACATGAGATTAGGGCAGGATTGGGCTGCCACACCGCCATCGCGAAAATTAGCTGTCGTCCAACGCCCTTGGCTGACTCGAGTAGGCAGCGTCGTCATAGGGCGAGCCTGAACTAGATAGACTTGGTCACCGCAGGCACACCACTCAACATCCATAGGGCGACCAAAGTGGGCGCTAATAAGCATGGCTTGTTCATGAAGTCTGGCCAGTAGGGCTTGAGATAGACCACTGGCTGCAGCTTGCTTCAAATCCGGCTCATACCAGGCTAAGCTTAATCGCTTTGGATTCACGCGACCACTGACTAACTGCTCTCCCGCTCCCGCTACATACTCAATCAGCATCTCTTGGTCTTGATTGGATTCAGGGTTCAAGGTGAAGTAGACCCCACTATAATCAGGCTGACATTGCTCCTGGATTAAAATGGCTAAGCCAAAGTCCTGCCAGGATTTCTCTTGCCGATGCCAATAAGCAAGGGCTTGAGGTTTAAGTAATGACAAGATGCAAGCTTTAATCCCAGCTGCAATTGATGACATGGTCTGGCAATCTGATATCGAGTCATATTGACCGGCAAAAGAAGTTGTCGACTGGTCCTCCAAGAGAGCACTACTGCGAACAATATAGGTTTTACCGTCCTCTATAAAAATCTCCATAGCTGCCTCCCATTTAGCAGGCAGATTCTGACTTTCTAACTGGTCTTGCGCCACTTTTCGATCTAACTTGAGCCACTTTTCCCAATCTAGTCTTGGGCTAGCTAATTCCGGCCAGCAATCAGCTAGCCAGGTCATAACTTGCTCGGCTGATAGAATAAGTCCATTTGGCACTGGAAGATTGAGCTGCCTCAAACTCAAAAGATGATTAATTTTCCCCCCATAGCTTGGGGTCTGTTTGGCTTGGTAGAGTGTATCCATCTTATTACTCCTATAATCGATTTTGCCTTAATTTCGCTAGATATAGTAGACGATTAACTCCTAAGTGGGTCAATGTCCCTACAAGCAATAGGCCAATGATTTGTGCCCAATTTAAGGAAATATAAAGGTGCAAGACCAAGAGAATCCCGATTAAGGAATCAATCTGATCCAGCAAAATAAAGGGATACTTCCAAGCATCCTCAGCGGTTTTACCCGGTGAAATATCTAGGCGACGCTTGAGATAAGAATTAGGTAATTCAAAAACCACATAGGCCAAACCCAAGAGTATCCCCAGCGGAAAGTTAGTCGCTAGCTTATTCGGATAATGAGCATAAATCAAATGAAGTTTCTCTAAATCCGGCTGACTCGCCAGAAAATAGGACCAAACTAATTGAGCAAGTAAGCCCCAGAACACCATCCCCCAGAATCCTTTCCAAGTCTTATTGGCCCCAAAAAGACGACGACCGTCCCCTAGTAGGCGTCCAGCATCAATGGGTTGGTTGACTGAGTCTAATAGGGAAGATTTACAAAATATCATATTAGCAATACCTGCCAATATGACTGGCATAAGGGTCAGATAAAGAGAGAGAATCATGGACATGCTGCGTCATTCCTTTGAACTAATATAAGAACCAAACTGGCCGCACGAAAAGCAGCTAGTCGGCCATCTCCTTGAAGAGAAGATAAGGAGCGATATACAAAAAGAAGCTAGGTCCCCCCAGCCTCCGCAATCGCTACTTAGACCTCGTCCCTCTTGGAAGAGCTAGCGAGCTAGTCTGAGCTGACTAAGTCTTGGCTTGCAAATCTTCATACAAAATAAGGGAGGGTCTGACTTATTATTTCTATAGTATACCATCAACTCTATAATGAAAACAATATAAAACACATATTCCTTACCGTGCTTATACGCTAGATATCCTATATTATAGGGATTTGAAGCTAATTACTGTGATAATTTAGATTGGTATTTCATTATATATAGATCTACAAAAAGGACTTTTATTATCATCTAGCGCAAATACTAACTTAGTATGCTTAATCCCTAGCCTTTCCCCCACAAAAAAAGCTGACATCCTGAGATGTCAGCTTGATACTTTATTTTTCTAGCAAGAGTTTGCGAGTCAGGAAGTTGAAGACCATGACAATAGCTGTCACCGCCACCTTAGCTGGCATGACCGGCCAATGCATGGCATCGACTGCCACCCACATGAGTCCAGCTGTAAGAGCTAAACCCAGTAAGCTTAAGATTAGAAAGAGCAAAAACTCTTGATGTTTTTGTTCCGGGCTAAACTTGCTTTCGAAGGTGAAACGCATGCTTGCCCAGTAATTGAAGATGGTAGCTAGGACAAAGGCGATGAGGACTGCTAACTGATAATGCCAGCCCAGGATACCATTGAGACCATAGACGATAGCAAAGTCAATGAGTGTCGAGAGGCCACCGACCACCAAAAAGCTCAAAATTTGAGTCGATAATCTGGTTTTCACTATTTAGCCTCAATCTTGACCTCTAAGAAATGGTCATTGTATTCAACAAGTTTGGCTTGCCCCAAGCCCTTATATACTTCTAAGCGAGCAATGAGCTCATCGTCAGGGTAGAAAGCCGTGTCTTGCGTTACATCTTCAGGTAACTGCTCCATCGCAGTCTTGTTGGGAGTTGCGTAACCAATATACTCGGCATTACGTGCTGCCACATCGGGGCGCAAGAGGAAGTTAATCAAGGCATAGGCACCTTCTACATTGCGCGCTGTTTTAGGAATAACAATATTATCAAACCAGATGTTGGAACCTTCCTTAGGTACTGTATAAGCTAACTTAGGATTACGTTCCAAGGCAGTCTTGGCTTCCCCCGAAAAGGTAATACCGACGCCCGCTTCACCTTGAGATAGGTACATCTTAATCTCATCCGACACCATAGCCCGGATGTTTGGCATTAATTGCTTGAGCTTAACTGTCGCCAACTCAAGCGCTAGGTCATCCGTTTCATTGAGGGAGTAGCCCAAGGATTGGAGGCCAATTCCCATTACCTCACGTGCGCCATCATAAATCAGAATGTCATTACGCAATTCTGGTCGCCAGAGATCATTCCATGACTGGAAGTCTTCTTCGCTGTATTTGCTGGTGTCATACACAATTCCAAGGGTGCCCCAGAAGTAAGGAACAGAATACTTGTTATCCGGGTCGAAGTCTAGGTTCAAGAAACGTTGATCCAAGTGCTGTAGGTTGCTTAGCTTACTGTGATCCAAAGGCAAGACCATGCCGTCCTTCATCATTTCCTGAATCATGTACTCACTAGGAACCGTGATATCATAAGGAGTCCCACCTTGACGGATTTTAGCCATCATGGCCTCGTTAGAATCGAAGGTCTCATAGATGACCTTGTAGCCTGTCTCGGCCTCAAATTCCTTGAGTAGTTCTGGGTCGATATAATCGCCCCAGTTATAGAAGTTAATGACCTTGTCACCGGTATAGCCCTCTGCATGTTCCAACTGATACCGAACACCGAAGAGGACAGCACTAATAGCCAGAATCGCTAGAATCCCTTGAACAATCTTACGCACGGCGACGGCCTCCCTTCTGTGCCTTAGCCATACGATTGAGTCGGCGTTGTTCCCCTGTTTGGATGAAGTAATAACCGATTACCAAAATCAAACTCATGATAAACATCAAAGTAGAGATAGCGTTGATTTCAAGGCTAATACCGCGACGTGCACGCGAGTAGATTTCAACTGATAAGGTTGAGAAACCATTCCCTGCCAAGAAGAAGGTGACTGCAAAGTCATCCAGAGAATAGGTAAAGGCCATGAAGAAACCGGCCATAATCCCTGACGCGATGCTTGGCAAGACTACTCGAGTCAAGACTTGGAAGTAGTTAGCCCCTAAGTCCTGAGCAGCGGTCACCATGGTATCATTCATTTCATAGAGACGCGGTAGCACCATAAGGACCACAATTGGGACGTTAAAGGCAATGTGAGCCAAGAGAACACTGAAGAAACCTAATTGAATGGCCAAGAGGCTGAAGAGAATGAGGAAACTTGCCCCAATCATAACGTCAGGCGTTACCATCAGAATATTGTTAAGGTTTAGTACTAACTGACGTTTGGATTTCTGTCTCAAATAGTAAATCATGATTGCCCCTAAAGTCCCAATGGCTGTTGCCAACAAGGCTGATAAGAGGGCTAAAATGAAGGTGTTGAGAATAAAAATCATAAGACGGGTATCGCCAAAGACCTTGGTATAGTGGTTTAAAGTAAAGCCAGTAAAACTATTCATATCCCCTCCTGCATTAAAGGAGTAGAAAATCAAATAGAAAATTGGCAAGTAGAGAACGGCGAACATAAACCAGAGATATAGGTTAGAAAACTTAAAAATCTTATTCATGAGTCATAGCCCCCTTATCCTTACGGTCGCGGGTTAAGTACATGACTAGCACCATGAGCACCATGAGGACGACCCCAATGGTGGAACCCATGCCTCGGTTCTGAGTGACCATGAAGTGTTGTTCAACGGCTGTCCCCAAGGTAATGACCCGGTTCCCACCAATGAGACGAGTCAACATGAAGAGGGACAAGGACGGAATAAAGACCGCCTGAATCCCTGAACGCACGCCGGGCATAGACAGTGGGAAGACAACGCGACGAAGGGTCGCCCATTTTGAGGCCCCTAAGTCTGAAGATGCTTCCATCAAGGAATGTGGAATCTCCGTAATAGAGTTATAAATAGGCATAATCATAAATGGCAATTCGATATAACCAGCTACCAAGAGAAAGGCCGCATCGGTAAAGAGTAACTGCTTAGGTCCAATCCCCATAAAGGTCAGGAATTGGTTGACTGAGCCAGTCTGACTCAAGAGGCCGATGAAGGCATAAGCCTTAAGCAAGAGGTTAATCCAGGTTGGCAGCAAGACCAAAAGCATCCAGAGCTGACGGTGCTTTGTTTTGCTAAGCAGATAGGCCATAGGATAGCTAAGAGCTAGCGTAATTATGGTCAAGAGCCCAGCATAGATAAAGGAGTTCATAGTCATCTTGATATAGTTAATAGAAGAAAAATACTCAGCATAGTTGGCCAAGGTAAAGTTCCCATGAATATCAAAGAAGGAAGAACCCAAAACTAAGACCAAGGGTAAAATAACGAAGAGACCTAGCCAGAGATAATAAGGAATAGCATAGAGATGGTTATACTTGCGGTTCATAGGCCCCCTCCTAGTCTTCGTACTGTTCTAGGCGGGCATCGAAATCTTCTTCCGACTCATTGAAGCGCATTACGTGGATGGCATCTGGTTCAAAGAAGAGACCTACTTTGGCCCCAGCGGTCACCTTCTTAGTGGTATGAATCATCCACTCGTTGCCATCTTCGTCATAGGCGATGACTTCGTTGAAGACGCCACGGAAAAGCATGGTATCGACGGTCGCAATCAGCTTGCCCTTTTCAGGCGTGGTTACGTCGATATCTTCGGGACGGATAACAATCTCAACCATTTCACCAGCTGGAATACCAGCATCCTCACAGTCAAAGACCTTACCAACAAATTCTACGCGGTAATCTTCAATCATGCGGGCATCCACAATGTTAGATTCACCGATAAAGTCGGCAACATAGTGGTTAATTGGTTCATCGTAAATGTCTACTGGGGTCCCTGATTGGATAATTTCCCCGTTATTCATGACAAAAATCCAGTCGGACATGGCAAGCGCTTCTTCCTGGTCATGAGTGACGAAGACGAAGGTAATGCCTAGTCGACGTTGCAGTTCACGCAATTCGTACTGCATATCGGTACGTAACTTCAAGTCCAGAGCTGATAGAGGCTCATCTAGCAAGAGCACTTCTGGCTCATTTACCAAGGCACGGGCGATAGCCACACGTTGGCGCTGACCCCCAGACATTTCAGAGATTGCACGATTCTCATAACCTGAGAGTCGGACCATCTTGAGGGCTTCCGTTACCTTTTCCTTAATTGTTGCCTTATCTACCTTTTTAACAGATAGACCGAAGGCAATATTGTCGTAAACATTCATATGAGGGAAGAGGGCATAGTCTTGAAAGACTGTATTGACCTTCCGTTGATTGGCAGGCACGTCTGTGACCGGCTCACCATCCAAATAAACCTGACCACTAGTGGCCGAAGAAAAGCCTGCGATAATTCGTAAGATAGTTGTCTTACCGCAGCCAGAGGGACCTAATAAGGTATAGAACTTGCCTTTTTCAAGCTCCATATCAATCGACTTTAAGACTTGCTGGTCATCATAAGACTTAGTAACGCCTTTGAGAACCACGCTGTATTGCGTTTTATTCATTACATTGCTCCTGTTGCCCCCATAGGGGTTATTTTTTCGACAATTATTGACTCCTTTTGGGTAGTTTTTTTGCCATGAGGGGACCCCTCACTGAGTTTGATTATAGCAGTTATGGTAGGGAATTACAATGTAAAAAACTGAGACTAAACTCAGCCTGAAAAAAGAAAAAAACTCGCCTAGCAAAAGGCGAGTAAAATGGGGGTATAGGGACTCGAACCCTAGACCCAATGATTAAGAGTCATTTGCTCTACCAACTGAGCTATACCCCCGTAAAGCTTAAATAGCTTACTTCATTATCTTACACCTGTTTTCAGCAAATTTCAAGTCCTAAAGTCAAGAAAATACGAAAAAATTCTCTAGCTTTTCCCTAACCTATACGCAGCTACCTAGATACAAAATAGCGCCTGCCCTAATGGGCAAGCGCTGCTTGAAATTATTTTTTGAGATTCTTAGAATTGGTCATGATGGCATCAACCAGGCCATATTTAACCGCCTCTTCAGCTGACATGTAGTTGTCGCGATCTGTATCGCGGGCAATAACCTTAAGGGTTTGACCAGTACGTTCGGCCAAAATCTTGTTAAGCGTATCGCGAGTCTTCAAAATATGCTTTGCGGCAATTTCAATTTCGGTCGCTTGACCTTGGGCTCCACCCAAAGGTTGGTGAATCATCACTTCTGCGTTAGGTAAGGCATAGCGTTTGCCCTTTTCCCCTGCCGCTAGAAGGAAAGCCCCCATAGAAGCCGCCATCCCGATTACGATAGTTTGTACATCGGCATTGATGAAGTTCATAGTATCGAAGATAGCTAAACCGGCAGAGACACTCCCACCTGGTGAATTAATATAGAGATAAATGTCCTTGTCAGGATCTTGGGCATCCAAGAATAAGAGTTGGGCAATTACACTGTTAGCCACCGCATCATCAATAGGACCGGATAACATGACAATACGGTCTTTTAAGAGTCGTGAATAAATATCGTAGGCGCGTTCGCCACGTGACGATTGTTCAATGACTGTAGGAATTAAGTTCATTCCCTTTCCTCCTTCGGATTCGGCTCTGAGCCGATTACTACTGTCTCAGTATACCCTTTTGGTCAATAAAGGTCAAGCAGGATGCTCCTACATCAGCTCTGCTAGGCAAGCGACAAGGGCAAAAGAAAAAAGCCATCCGATTGGATGACTTCCTCAACATTACTATAATTAAGCTTCCTTGGCTACGACTTGTTTGCCGTCGTAGTAACCACAGTTTGAGCATACACGGTGACTTAAACGTAATTCACCACACTCAGGACAAGGGTTCATTCCTGGAACAACTAATTTGAAATGGGTACGACGTCTGTTTTTACGTGCTTTTGAAGTTCTTCTCTTTGGTACTGCCATGGTTTACACCTCCTGAAAAATTTGTGGAATGAATAAGATTACTCATCCGCATTGGCTTCGTTTAATAGAGCTCTTAGATTAGCAAAGCGTGGGTCCCCTGCTTCCGATGACTGACGTTCTAGACTTGCTAGATAATCCGTCTCCGTCAACACAGCCCAATCCTTGCCACTTGGTAATGCAGCCGTCTCTTCCTCTTCACCAACGACACGCATTGGGAGATTCAATAGTAAGGCATCGATGACTGCTAACTCGAGGTCGATATAATCGTGTTCGAGCACAATTGTCGTCTCCTCGTACTCATCGGCATTCGCATCATATTCCGGCATCACATAGCGTTCGTCAATCGGAACTTGTAAATGAACCGGCACAGGTTCTAAGCTGCGAGTTGATGGCAATGTCATCACTGTACTTGCGGTACAATGCAAGAATATTTCCTGTCCATGAGCAACGAAATAACCTGTTACTTGAACGGGAGTTAAATGGAGAATTGACGGTTCCATCGCTTGCACCTTGGCCGCCACATCCAATTCGACATCGAAGTGGAGTAGCTCTTCCTTGTGGTCGCGAATTTTACGTAAGGTCCATTTCATCTAATATCACCTCTAAAACGACTCTTGTATTATACTTAAATTTTAGGGTCCTGTCAATCGTTTCTGGCCCCTTTTCAGCCTAGCTTTCTAATTTTTTTGTCAAAGAAAGCTGAGAACTTGTTTAGGTTGGACTTGTGACTGAATCTGTCCTCCCGGGCGTAACTGGTAGATGGCGTCCGCAGCTAAATTCCAGCCATAATCCTTCTCATAAGCAGGTTTATATTGGCTAAAGACACTTAAATCCTCTCGCTTACGCCAGGCCCCTAGCCAAGGTCGCCCCGCTTGAGAGGCATCTAGCAATCTGAAGGCTTGGGGTGTCGTTTCCTGGTTAAAGGCAGTCACTGCCGTCTGAGGAATTTGCAAGAGAATGGCCATGGCCACTCGCTGAATGGCAGCTTGAGTCCAACGCTTGGAAATCATGGCTTGACGCCAGTCCTCCCATTTCTCCTTAATCTCAGCTTGAGACTTAAGGCGATTGGCTAAACCTTCTTTGACACCGGCTATTTGTTCTAGAGAAGCCGGCGGTTGGGTCAGTAGCTGATAGCGCAGGTAAGGCCAGTAGGCTGACCAAGGTGCATCCAGTTCAGGACTAAGTTGGCCCTGGAGGCCAGCTGCTAAATCTGCCGTTATTTCCTGGCCCTGGCGAAAGGCTTGGCGAATAGCAGACCCACTCAGAATAGGCTGGCCACCCTCAGTTTCCTGCAAGCGAGGCAGGCTCAGCACCTGACAATCAGGCGCTAGTTGAGCGAGTGTCTTAAGATATTGAAGCCCTAGCTGGTGATTGGCCTGCCAAGGCGCTAGATCCGACCAATCAGCCAGAGACTGAATAGCCACTTGATAGGCTGCTGGGTAGGCTAACCCAGTCTTGAGCGCATCTTGAATACCCTTGTCGATATGAGCCTGATGCTGAGCTTCCCAAGCTAAGAAGTCCTTAAGCTGAGCAATCTGGGCACTTTCTGTTCCAAAGACAATCCGCTCCACACCTAACTTGGCTAAGATAGCCATCCCATGTCGACCAAAGTAATCCGCTGACTGCAAACTTGCCAGGGTCGGTAATTCGATCACTAAATCAGCCCCTGCGGCTACTGCAGCTTGAGCCCGATGCCATTTGTCTATGATGGCAAACTCGCCGCGTTGGACCACATTGCCACTCATTAAAACCAGAATCTGGTCTTGGGGAAAGTGTTGCTTGACCCAGTCCAGTTGGTAGGCATGCCCCCGATGTAGGGGGTTATACTCCGCCAAAATTCCTATCAGGGCCATGGTCTAGCCTCCTTTCCTGACTCTTTACTTACTAGCGCGGAAGAACCAACGGTCAGCCGTCTGCCCTTCCTGATAATAGGCCTGGCCGAAGTCCACTAGTACTTCTACCTGGCTAAAGCCAGCTTCTCTCAGCGCTGACTGGTACCAAGCTAAGGGATAGGTTCTTTCTTCTAAGTTGACGTCTGTCCTTTGATAATGGCTCCCGACTTGTTCAAAAACCGTCAGATAGTGTTGGACACTTAATTGATCCATGTCCGACTCACTATCCCACAACAAGGCATAGCGGTCGTCACTATCAAAGTAAGAAAAACCATCAAAATTCTCAATTTGTTGCGGCGACCAAACGTCAAACAAAAGTTGCCCCCCTGGAGCCAATCGCTCATATAGCTCTTTCAAGGCTCTAGCCACTTGGTCAGGACCGGCCAAAAAACAAAGAGAGTCCGCATAACATGTGATGAGATCATAATCTTGGTCTAAGGCACTCAAGTCCAAAAGATCTGCTACCAGATAGGCAGAATTCTCACTGTTGCCTGGCTCTTCCTGGGCTACCTTAATCATGGCCGGGTCGTAGTCAAAGCCTAAGATTTGGCCACAGAAAGGGGCCAAAAGCTGAGTGAACCAGCCCGTCCCACAGGCAGCATCTAAAACCTTGCCTGGCGCTTGATCCCGACTGGTCAAAGTAAAGTCTAACCAGCGCTCATAGATTTCTAAATCATTGAAGTGGTCATAGACATGCGCTATTTGACTGAAGTTACCGGCGCTCATTGAGCACTAACCCAGGCGCTGACATCCACTAATGGCGCGTCACGCCATAATTTTTCTAAATTGTAGTGGTCGCGTTCAGTGTAATGGAAGACATGGATAATAACTTCTACTAAGTCAATCAGAACCCACTTACCACCGTCTTTACCTTCGACGTTCTTGACTTCAAGGCCTTCCTTGTGGGCTGCCTCTACGACGGAGTCTACAATGGCATCCAATTGTTTATCGTTACGGGCATGTGTGACTACAAAGTAGTCAGCGATAGGGGTTACATTGCGCACATCTAAGGCCACAATGTCTTGGGCTAAACGGTCATCGGCTGCCCGGACGGCTAATTCTAAAATTTCTAAAGCTGTTTTTGTCATAGGTTCCTCCTAAATTCCCTCTTGGCACCAGCGGTTGTAGATTTCTACCGCTCCATCAAAGAGAGTTTTTTCCTTTTCAATTAAATAAGTTAATGTGCGTTTCATTTTGTACCAGCATGCCACGTTCAAATCAGTTGCAGCAAGTTCCCGAGCTACTTCAACTCCTGGAAAATCGCGGCCTGGTTCCATGTAGTCAGCTAGATAAAGAATCTTGCCGATTAAATCAAATTGATACCAGCCCACAGTGTGGCCAGCCACCGCTTCTAGGATGCGACGGTCAGTCACACCATAGCAGTCCATAAGTATTTGAGCTGCGGCAGGACCATGTAGAATGTTGCTGCCCTCTTGACTTAAATCCACTTGCGGCCAAAAAGTCTGAGCCAGAACACGCGCCTGCTCCACGTCCAAGTCTTTGGCATAGTCATGAGCTAAAGCTGCAATGCTGACCGCTTCGACATCCGCTCCATAGCGTTCAGCCAATTCAATAGCCGTCTGCTCCACCCTCAGAACGTGCTGATAACGTTTGGGCTTGATACGTTGAGCCAAATCATCCAAGAAGGCCTGACGATTGGTATTCCAATAAGTCATGTCTGCCTCCCCCTATGCTCGACCAAAGGCCGTTTTGTAGAGCCCTTGCGCATCAATGTAAGCAGCCACCGCCTCAGGCACCTGATAGCGAATGCTTTGATCACAGAAGACCCGCAAACGAATATCGGTTGAACTGACTGGCAAGGTTGGGGCTTCTACCCAATCAACCGGCCACTCGGTCTCGGGCATAGGCGTCCCGACTGGCTTTTGCGCCACAAATTGGACTAGCTCAGCCAATTGCTCAATCTGATGCCATTTATGTAATTTCTGGGCTCGATCTGCTCCCATCAGGTAATAGAACTGAGCGTCTGGGAAGAGGCGACGGAAATAACGCATGCTATCGACTGTAAATAACTTATCCCCGTGCAAAAGTTCATAAGGCTGAATTTTGAAGAAGGGATTATCCTGAATGGCCAGTTGTACCATCTTGAGCCGATGAATGACGGGCACATCTGTCCCCTCTTGCTCGTAGTGACGCTTGGCTACCGGCATAAACCAGACTTCGTCTAATTCCAATTCCTTCCCCACCTGCTCAGCTAGTAGCAAATGGCCCAAATGTGGTGGGTTAAAGGCTCCACCCAGTATGCCAATGCGTTTAGGCCCCTGAACCTGCACTTCTTGAGCCAGGCTAGTCAAGGTCTTGCCTAGGGTTTCCGTTTGTGTCATCATGCGATCACCTCTTTGAATGATTGGCTTAAGTCAGCCCAAGCATGGGCATGGTCTTACTTGATTTTCTTAAGATTAGCAGATAATTTCTGATATTTGGCAATATGAGAAGGTCGGTAGAGCACGCCTGTGTGGCCAATAACCTGAACCACATAGGCATCAAGGGCATAGGCAATCTCTGCCGTTACTTCCCGAATTTCTTCTTCGCTATTCTGCAGTACCTTAAACTTAATTAGTTCCCGCTTTGTCAAGGCCTGATCCACCTGATCAAGGAAAGTTTGGCCTAGACCTTCTTTGCCCATCTGAAAAATTGGTTTTTCGTGATGAGCAATCTTTTTAAGATGGTTAACTTGTTTCTTGTTAAGTGATGTCACTTGCTTGTTCCTCTTGTCTTTCTTAAATAATAGCGTCTCGAACGGTCACTGCTACCCCTTTGGGTACCCAAACCGTCACACGGACAGGCCGATTCACACTGAACCACCCTAGACCTGAGATGGCCACATCTTGGTCTTGACTGAGGCTTAATTCCTTAGCCACTAGGTCAGGGAAATCAGCAGCTTCTTCTTCGCTAGGTGGGCTTAGTAAGCCACCTTTGTGTTGGGCATAGAAGGCATCTGCCTTGTCCAACTTGGTACGGTGTAGGTAGCAGTCCTTAGAGACATAATAGGTAAAGGAGGCTCGTTCCCCTTTTTCAAAATCAACTCGTCCAACACCCGCTAAGAAAATTGTCTGACCCGCATTAAGCTGGAAAGTCATAGGTTTGAAAGGCTTGCTTGGCAAAAGCTTACGCATGGCCTCCCGAGACAGATAATGGGCTAGTTGGGTTCGGTGGATAATACCTGGCGTATCAATAATAGCGTGATCAGGCGTCAAGGGAATATGAATCATATCCAAAGTCGTACCTGGATAATTGGAGGTCGTTATAATCTGCCCCTCTCCACCATAATGGGCTAGAAGCTGATTAATCAGCGTAGACTTACCCACATTGGTAACACCCACGATATAAATATTACGGTCATGGATATTGGCTTCAATCAATTCCAGCAGTTCGGTTAGGGTATGGCCCTTATGGGCGCTCCCAAGGATAATATCTTGTGGAAAGAGCCCATTGTCAGCCAAAATGCCTTTGAGCCAATGCTTAACGCGATTCTGACGAGTCACCTTAGGGAGTAAGTCGAATTTATTCCCGAAAACCACGAAAGGTTGGTTGCCAATAAAACGAGCCAGGCCATGGATTAGACTGCCTTCGACATCGAAGATATCTAAGACATTGATAATCAAGGCATCATCATGGGCAATTTCGCTGAGCTTGTCTAGGAAGACTTGGTCAGGAATTTGCAGGTCTTGTAATTCATTGTAGTGGCGCAACTTAAAGCAACGTTGGCAGTAAAATTGCCCTTTTTCTAAGCCCTTAGCTAAGGCAGACGCTGGTAAATAACCAGCCTGTTCAGAATCCTGACTCTGAATGGTCGCCCCACAGCCAATACATTGGTAGTGTTCCTCAGTCAAGTTGACCCCCCCAGTCCCCTTTGCGTTTAATGCCAACTAACTTAAGCGCAAGTCGTTCAATAGCCCGGTTGGCCCAAGTATAGAAGTTGTCGTTGCGAGCGATTGGCTTGACCAAGATGCTAGCCATTTTAGCTCGGTTAGCCCCAATAATATCGGTCATGATTTGGTCGCCAATCATAATAGTATTAGCCTGACTAGTACCCAAGGCATCCAAAGCCAGCTGAAAATTCTTACGGCGAGGTTTGAGTGCGCCGGCCTTGTAGGGAATGCCTAGTGGCTCAGCGACTTTAGCAACTCGCTCCGCCTTATTGTTGGATAAGATATAAATCTTAACACCGGCTTGCGTCATGCGGCTAATCCAGTCTGCCATTTCTTCTGTATAGTTCATGTTATTCCAAGCAATGACGGTATTATCTAGGTCAATAATAGCCGCCTCATAGCCCCGCTTGAGCAGGTCTTGGGGCTGGATATCATAGACCGAGTTAATGGTCCAACTTGGCGTTATGTAGCGTTTCATTCACACATTACTCCTTTAAAGTCTATCACTTCCATTATAGCATAAGAAAACCCGCTCGTCCTTGATTTCGTCGGCCTTAATCAAACCTTAAGCTTCTGCTTGAGGCTAGCAGCAAATTAAAAGAGGCTAGGAGCCATGGTCCTAACCTCTTTGTCTCATTTATTAACCTAACATCTCGAAAATTTCGATTGCTACTAGGTCGATGTCATCGTATTGGAAGACAGACCCAGATTGGTGGTCAGTCAGTTCAAAGGTGTCGCTTTCTTTTACATAAGCCACTTGGCATTTTTCCACGCCTTCAATCTCGAAGCGGCGTACTTCTACGTCACTTTCGGTATGGGTCATAGCTTCTAAACGTTGGATAATCCCATTTAATACTGAACTTTTCATAGTTTCACTCCATTCTTAACTCTGCTGCCCATTGCGCTACGATTTCTCGCCATGAGGCAAAGTCTGGACAACATTCCTCAAACTACAATGTTATCATATCTTACTTTCAAGCTAGACGCAAGTTTCTCACTCAGATTGCCACCATAATTTGATGAGTGCCTGAGTCCCATCCTCTTCATGACCTGCTGCACAGAGTTTATCATAGAGTTGCCAAGCCAGACTGGTAGCTGGTAAATCCAAGCCCATAGCTTCTGCTTCTGCTAAGGCTATTCCTAAGTCTTTTTTGAAATGCTTAGCGAAGAAGCCTGGTGAATAGTCTTGTCGCAAAATACGCGGAGCGTAGTTGGCCATGGACCAGTTGGATGCACTGCCTGCCCCAACAGTCTCTAAGACAGAATCAAGGCTTAAGCCCGCCGCCTTAGCATAGACCAACATCTCAGTCAGCCCCGTCATGGTCCCAGCAATCATAATCTGATTGGCCATCTTAGTGTGTTGACCAGCACCGGGACCACCTTGGCGCTTAATGGTCTTCCCCATCACTTCCAAGTAAGGTAAAACACGCTCATAGCTCGCCTTGGCTCCGCCTACCATAATGGTCAAGCGTGCCTCTCTAGCTCCCAAATCGCCACCTGATACTGGCGCATCTAAGGCTTCAATACCCAGTTCTTGGGCTTTCTCAGCAATTTTAACCGCTAGTTGAGGGGTAGAGGTCGTCATATCTACGAAACAACTACCCGGATGGGCACCGGCAAAGAGGCCCTCTGGACCAAAATAGGTGCTCTCAACATCCTGAGGATAGCCTACAATCGTAAAAACTAGGTCACAAGCCTGGGCTAGCTCTTTGGGCGTATCCGCCCATCGGGCACCCGCCTGCAACAAGGGCTCCGCCTTAGCTTTTGTCCGTGTATATAAGGCTAGCTGATAACCCGCGCCCATCAAGTGACGCGCCATCGCAGCCCCCATAACACCTAGACCAATAAATCCAACGCTTGCCATCTGCTTAACCTCCCATCAGCTGCTTGTAGCGATACTTAACGCCGGCCACAACTTTGTTTAGGCCACTACTCCGCTTACGACGTTTGTTTTGCTTAATCACTTCCTCATAGAAGTCTGCTACTTGCTGTTCAAAATGCTCGAGCGACAGCGGATAAAGCAATTGGCGGTCAATATTTGGCCGGAAACCGGCCTCCATCTTAGCCAAATAATCTAAGATGGCTCGATCAAAATCTTCAAAATCTTCGAACAAGGCGCCAAAATTCTCGTTAGTCATAATTCCAGCCAAGTAATCATTGCGCTTGGCTATAATCGGTAGACGGTTGGCAAAAGCCTCCAAATAGGTCAAACCTTGTGACTCTGACATGCTGGCATTGATATAGAGGTCCGCCATTTGGTAATAAGCAGAGACTTGGCTGTGTTCTACCTCACCAACAAAGATAGGCTTAATACCTAAATCCTTTGCCTGTTGCTCCAAGACCGGGCGTTCTGGTCCCTCACCAACAATGACTAATTTTGCTTGCGGCAACTTATCTAGGACTCTTGGGTAGACTTCCAAGACTGCCGCGATATTTTTTTCCTTGGACAAACGAGAGAGAGATAGAAGTACGATATCATCTTGACTCAAACCTAGCTTCTGGCGCAAGCTATCACGGCCTTCCGGATTGTAATCTGGAATCTCAACCCCCGTCGGAATGACCCGGATAGGCGCCTTAATGCCATAAGACGTCAGGGTGTCCTTGGTCATAAGGCTAGGGGCAATCACCCCATTCCCTTGGTCACAGAAAACCTTGGATAAGACCTTAACTGTGCCAGGGCGGATCAACTTGCCGTTGAGAATGTAGTGAGTATAGTTTTCATACATGGTATGGTAGGTATGAATAGTCGGAATTTTGAGTCGGCTTGCCACATAACGGCCCGCTAAACCCAGGCTGAATTCCGTATGGGTATGGACCAAGTCCAATTGATAATTACGGGCAATCTTAAGGCAGCGCTCGAAACCTGAATAGGCCACCCGCCGATCCTCAAAACTTACAAAAGGCACGCTAGGCAGACGCACAACGCCTGGTTCTGGCCTCGCATTGGGATCAGTTGTAGTGAAGATAATGACTTCATGTCCTTGGCGAACCAACTCATCCCTTAGGAGTTTGACTGAAGTCGATACCCCACTCACTTGCGGAAAATAGGTATCCGTAAAAAAGCCAATATTCATTCGATGTTTCACCTACTTTGCTAATGTCTACTCTTATTATAAAGAATTTTGAACTAGAATTAAACCCTAATCCCTTGTTACAGGACTAGCAGTCTGGTTTTAGGCCCCTCCGGCAGGATTTTTAGGTAGAAATCATGTGATTGATTTTGAGCATAATAGAGACTAGGCACTTGGATTTGAGCCACTTCCTGCCCTGATTCAAAGCTTACCTGGTATTGGGCGTCCTCATAAACGCGTCCATGTACACCAGTCCCAGGTTCAGTGGCGAGTTTAACCTTAAGTACCTGACTCAAATCCCCCTGTCGAAGCAAGGTCACGGTCAAAGGTTGACCCTTAACTCCCTCATAGCAAGCTTGCTCAAAAGCCACTTCACTCGATGCTCGCTGAGTCTTGGCTTGATCTGGCCAACGGTAGACTGCCAGACCACTCAGGATTGGTGCGGCTTGCGCCTGATCAAGTACCAGTCGTAGACGCTGAGTCTGAACTAGCGGCCCTTTAACCAGTCGACGATAGCCTAGGGTCTGACCTTGTGCAAATGGTTGCCACTGGCCTGTTTGATCTAAGTAGTCGATGTGAAAGGCCGACACCCGTTGACCATACTGAATGGCTTCTTGAATTTGGACTAGGTCCAAGCTAGCAAGCTGAGGTAGGACCAACTCTAGCACGTTATCATGGCAAACAGAAGCCTGCCAAAGACCCGATTGATCTAGTAATTGATTCTGCGACTGTCCATTGCTATCTAGGACTTGGCCACCTGCTAAGTAATTAGTCTCATAAAGGGCCTGCCGCGCAATCTGGAAATCTCGTAGAACCTTAATATCTGCCTCTGCAAACTGACCTCGCTGATCAGGTGGAATATTAAGTAGCAGTGGGCTCCCTTTGCCAACTGAATGAAGGTAAATATCCATCAGTTCAGCCACTGACTTTGGCTGCTGATTATCATGATAGAACCAGCCTGGGCGGATGGAAACATCGACCTCAGCCAAGGAGTAGAGATCACCTTCAGAATCCCCATGATTGAGGTAATCAACATCCCCTTGCCGTAGACGGTCAGCCTTGACCTTCTGCCAGAGTGGGTCACCACCATAGCCTCGTTCATTACCTACCCAGCGCAGAGCAGTCGGTTCTGTTGAAAAGATTGCGACAGGATAACCTTGTAATTCAATATAGTCGAACCAACGCTTGAAATCATAAGTCACGGCCTGGGCCCCTTCGCCACGCGCGCCATCTAACCAGACTTCAACAAAGCGCCCTTTATAGCCGTAAGCTGGATTCTCAAACAGCTCTTGCAATTGCTTAAAGTAATAGTCGTTATAGGCCTCCTGGCGGTCAACATGATAATCAGGATGGTGGGCATCCCAAGGCGATAGATAGAAGCCAAGGGGCAAATCATAGCGATTGGCTGCAGCCGATACCTCAGCCAAGACATCCCCCTGTCCTAGTCGCCAGGGACTAGCTTTGACACTGTGGTCCGTATAGGCAGAAGGATAGAGAACAAAACCATCGTGATGCTTGAGCACCAGAATAAGACGTTTGAAGCCTGTTTCCTTGAGCACGCGAACCCATTGGTCAGCATCAAAATCACTAGGATTAAAGTCTTCTGGTGACTCTGTCCCGGTCCCCCACTCCCGGTCATTGAAAGTATTGGGACCGAAGTGAATAAAGGCTGCTAATTCATCTTGATGATAGGCCCATTGGGCGGGACTTGGAACTGGTCCATGAGGAATAATGGACTTTTGTGTTGCTGGCATAAATATCTCCTTTTAGCCGGGATACACCCTGCATTTGCAAACTCTTTCTTTCTTATTTTAACCGCATTTCCCTTTCATGACAAGATAGAGCCAATCAATCTAAATCAGATAGGAAAAAATAGATTCCTACTCCACACAAAAAAGAGGACTGAGATTATTACCCAGTCACTCAGTCTTACAATAGTTCTAAACCTGGTTTTTCATACCAAGGCTGTTGTTGGTTAATATGGTCATAGAACATGATGCCTTTGAGATGGTCTAGTTCATGTTGGACTACAATGGCTTCATAGTCGCGTAGACGGAGCTCATGTTCCTTGCCTTCCATATCTTGGTAGCGCAGGCGGATACGGCGTGGTCGTGGTACCAGGCCTGGTACTTCACGATTAACAGATAGGCAACCTTCCCCATCACGCAGGGCAACTTCCTGAACAGAATGGCTGATAATCTTAGGGTTGAAGAGAATCTCACTCAAGAGCGGTTCCGCCTCATTGCCTTCTTCATCATAGCTCATAATATGAACTGCAAAAATTTGCTTAGGTAGGTTAATCTGCGGAGCGGCTAAGCCCACACCAGCACGAAGGCCGTATTTCTCGGCAATCTCAGGATTTTGGCTATTAACCAAAAATTCATGCATAGCTAAAGCAGTCGCCTTGAGCTCGTCGGTCAAAGGAAATTCTACGGCTTCCGCAGCTTGGCGGAGGGTAGGATGTCCTTCTTCAATAATATCTTGCATTGTAATCAATGCGTCTCCTCCTCTCGGTCTTGCTGGCGACGACGATAACCCTGCAGGTGATAGTCGCCAGTATTTTCATCATAGTCGAATTTAGTCACTAGGAGTTCTTGACGCATGCCCGCCACCTTATAGGCTTCATGGGCAGGAATGCGTTGGTCAACCCAGTCAGCATCTGCCATCAACAGCTTCCAGATTTCCTGCTTCAAACGATCAATATGACTAGGTTCATAGGCAGAGATGGTAATACTTGGAAAGGCCGTCGCTTGAACTGACTGACCTGGAGCCAAACAATCAATCTTATTGTAGACTGTTAGGACTGGCAAGTGCCCATATCCCAACTCCTTAATAATCCGTAGAACAGTCTGTTCATGCAGCGTCTGAGCGGGGTCTGAGGCATCTACTACGTGCAGTAGCAAGTCCATGCCCCCAATTTCTTCCAAGGTTGACTTAAAAGCATGAATGAGTTCTGTCGGCAACTCTTCAATGAAGCCAACCGTATCCGTCAAGGTAAAGCGGTCCTCACCCTTAAGGGGCATACGCCGAGTCAATGGGTCCAAGGTCGCAAAGAGTTGGTCTTGGACATAGGTCTCTGACTGTGTCAACTGGGTTAGCAAGGTAGACTTGCCGGCATTGGTATAGCCTACCAAACCGACTTGCCAGTGACCGCCCTGAGCACGCCGAGAGCGGGTTCGCTCACGATGGGCGGCAATATCAGCCAACTCTTCCTTAACGTGGTGAATGACGCTGCGAATATGGCGACGATCACTTTCCAACTTGGTTTCACCAGGCCCTCGGGTCCCAATCCCCCCGCCCTGACGGGATAGATGCTTCCCTTGGCCATAGAGTCTTGGCAAGAGATAGTTATACTGGGCTAGCGCCACCTGGAGTTTGCCTTCACGACTTCGTGCCCTCATAGCAAAGATATCTAAAATCAGCTGCACCCGATCAATGACTTGAACCTTGAGACTGGCTTCCAGTTGGCGGTTCATGCTAGGTGTCAGAGCATTCAAACTAATGACTAGGTCAATCTCACGGGCTTCCACTAGGGCGGCAATATCTTCTAGTTTACCGCTCCCGACAGCCGTCCGGCCATCTAACTTAGGCAACTTCTGGGTTACCACTTCAATGACCTGGCCACCTGCGGTCTCCGTTAACGAGGTCATTTCATCTAAAATCACTTGGAATTGCTCCGGACTATATTGTTCTGTCTGAACAGCCATTACTAGGACACGTTCAGGGCCAACTTGTAAGTCAATCATAGGGTCCCTCCTTTCTTTGCTTGGCTATCTAATAAGTCTTGTACGAGGCTAGTCGCCTGGGCAAAAGCCATCTCATAATCACTAGCATCTAGCCAGTGGGTGCCCTGGATACGATTGCGGAACCAGGTCAGTTGACGCTTGGCATAGCGCCTAGAATTTTGCTGAATAGCGGCAATAACTGCCTCACGGTCGGTCATGTCCCCTGCCAAATATGGCCACCATTCCTTGTAACCAATACCTTGTACGCTTGGCAACAACTGGCCCTGCGCTAGTTGGTAGAGGTGACGAACTTCTGCTTCCAATCCCTGCGCCACCATGGCCTGGACTCGAGCGTTAATTCGCTCATAGAGTTGGTCACGGGGCCGGTCTAAGGCTAGAATACAGGTCTCATAGCGTGCTTGGGCGGTCTCATGCTGGCTCTGGTCAGAAAATTTTTGCCCTGTCACCTGCATGACCTCTAAAGCTCGTAAGAGGCGACGATGATTTTGAATTGGGATCTTAGACGCCGCGAGTGGGTCTTGTGCTAACAACTCAGCATAGAGAACCTGAGCTCCTTCCGTCTCTAGACGTTGCTCGAGGGCTTGACGGATGAGCGGGTCATGGCTAGCCTTGCCACCGAACTCTAAATCATAAAGTAGACCTTCTAGATAAAGGCCTGAGCCACCAACCAAAATTGGCAGGACACCACGAGCATGGCAATCCCTAATCAAGTTCTGGGCTAAAGCCTGAAACTGGCTGGCATCATAATCCTGGTCTACATCCAGAAAGTCCAAGGCATGATGAGGCACACCCTGCATCTCTTCTAGCGTCACCTTACCCGTCCCAATATCCAAGCCTCGATAAAATTGTAGGCGATCGCCATTAATGATCTCGCCCCCAAAGCGCTTGGCTAGGTCAATACTGAGTTGGGTTTTGCCCACCGCGGTGGGCCCTCCAATGACGATTAAGGGAGCCGCTAATCTAGTCATGGCAAGCCTCCCCTTGGTCTCGTACTGCAAGTGCAGCAGCTGGCGTGTCGGTCATAATGGCTTCTAAGTGGCCATCTTGGGCCAAACTTGTATAGTGCGCCCAATCAGCCGGATCATTAACTGTCCAGAGGCGGATAGGCCACTGCTTGAACTGCGCTCGTAAATTCTCATCTTGGTAAAGTTGTCGATCCAAATGTATGGCAATGGGCTCTAGGGCTGGCAAATGCGACAAATATGGCAAGAGGGCTTCTTCTACCAAGGCAGCAATCTTTGCCCCAGGGGCTAACACTTTAAGGCGTTGGAGCGTGTACCAATTAAAACTAGAGTAGACAATGTCAAAATTTGGAGCTAGTTCCTCCACGGTTGCTAAAACAGCTGCTTCGATACCAGGATAATCCTTTTGGTCAGTTTTAAGTTCTAGATTCAGTCTTCCCTTGAAACCTAAATCTCGCAATAAGTTCAATAATTCCGGTAGAGTCGGCACTCGGTCTGGGCTCACACGACCATCGGGAAAGCGCAGACGTGCGGCTTTAATCTGAGCCAGGCTTAAATCGCTAATCTCACCTTGGCTATCCGTAGTCCGGTCTAATTGTTCATCATGGATTACAAGGAGGGCACCATCTGCCGTCAAGTGCAAGTCGCATTCGATACCATCTGCACCTGCTGTCACGGCGTCTTGAAAGGCGGTTAAGCTGTTTTCGACAGCCTGAGCTTGATTGCCACGATGGGCGTAAATCTTCAACATGGCTTAGTCCTCCTCGCCTAGTTTGGCATGATGGGCCTGCAACTGACGACGTAAATCTTGGGCCATTTGCAGGGAAGCTGGCGTTAAGACCTTACCAGACATCATGCTAGCGATGGCTTCTATACGACCTTCCTCATTCAATGCCTGCACGCGAGTACGCGTACGCTCATTCTCAATAACTTTCTCAATGTAAAGATGTTGGTCGGCACTTGCAGCTACTTGGGCTAAATGGGTAATACAGAGCAGTTGGTGATGCTGGGCAATGCCTTGCATCTTCTCCGCAATGGCCTGGGCTACCCGACCTGATACCCCTGTATCAATCTCGTCAAAGACCAAGGTCATATCCGTCATACCTTGACTGAAGACCCGTTTGAGGGCCAACATAAAGCGAGACAGCTCACCACCTGAAGCAATCTTAACCAGAGGCTTCATGGCTTCACCAAGGTTGGTGGTCGCATAAAATTCTACCTGGCTTAAACCTTCGGCACTTAAGCGCTGTGCATCTGGGAACAGGCTAGCTAGGCTAGAATCACTACCCAAGCTCGTAAAGTCCACTTGGAATCGCGCATTGGCCATATACAAATCGGCCAATTCTGCTTCAATCGCTGCTACTAAGTCCTGAGCTTCCTGACGTCGGCCTTGATCTAGGGCCTGACCAGCCGCCAGACAGTCATGATAAGCGACCGTCAAGTCCTTAACTAGACGCTCTGTATACTGTTCCTGGTGTGTGAGCTGGTAAATTTCTTCGCTAATGGCATCATAATAGGCCAATAGCTGAGCTTCATCCATGCCATATTTACGGGTCAGTTGGCCTAATTGGCTGAGACGCGCTTCCAATTCATCAATGGCTTGATCATTGTCTACTTCCTGGTTGCTGACCGCTAGTTGGTGGGCCACTTCTTCTAGTTGGTAGTAGAGATCTTGTAGTTGGGACGCCAAGGCCGGATAGCTAGAGTCGTAGCTGGCTACTTCCTCTAAGGCTGCTTGGGCTTGGCTCAGTTGCGTCAAGGCGCTGGTGTCAGCTTCCGATAGTAAATGATTAACCGTCGCCAATGCTTGGCCAATCTTCTGACTGTTTTGTAGACGCCGACTTTCCTGTTCTAACTGGGCCATTTCCCCAGCGACTAAGTTAGCGGCTTCTAATTCTTGCAACTGAAATTCCAAGAAACTCAAGCGTTGGCGCTTGTCACTCCCCTCCTGCTGACTGGCTAGCCAGTCCTTACGTAGCTGGTCATAGCACTCGAAGGCAACTTGATAAGTTTGTTTTAGCTGATTTAGGCGCTCGCCCGCAAATTGGTCCAACTGGCTGAGGTGAAATTGCTTATTAAGCAAGGCCTGATGCTCATTTTGGCCATGAATATCGACAAGGTAATAGCCAATTTGCTTCAGTAAAGACACGTTAGCCAACTGACCATTAACCCGAACGGTATTCTTGCCTTGGCGGTTAAGCTCACGACGTATAATCAGGTCTTCCTGGTCCTCAAGCTCCAAACCAAAATCCGCTAATTGTGCTAACAGTGGTTCAGGAGCAGGTGACATAGAAAAGAGACCCTCCACTACCAGTTTATCGGCACCTTGCCGGATTAAATCGTTGGTCCCACGACTGCCCATAAGCAAGCTAAGGGCATCAATTATAATTGATTTCCCAGCCCCAGTCTCCCCTGCTAGAACGGTCATTCCCATCTCTAAATCCAGGGTCACATGGTCGATAATGGCAAAATTTTCAATGTTGAGACTCCGTAACATAATCGGGCCTCCTTTCTTGTCTAATCTCTTTTATTCAAAGGTTGTATGTGCGGCTTCCACCACACCGGCTAAATCCACCTGCTTCCAAGAGTCATTGGCTAGGTCTTGGTCGTTGGTCAGATAGGCCAAAAATTCGATATTGCCTTCGCCACCGGTAATAGGCGAGAAGGTCAAATCACGTAGACGATAGCCTAAGCCACAGGCATAAGACAGGATTTCCTTGAGGACATCTAAGTGTACCGCTGGATCCTTCACGATTCCCTTCTTACCCACGCGCTCCTTACCGGCCTCAAATTGCGGCTTAATTAGCATGAGGACGGTGCCTCCTGGCGCTAAAATAGGCACCAGAGGTGGCAAAATTAAACGTAGGGAGATAAAGGAGACGTCGATTGAGGCCACGCTTGGTTGCCCTTCTTGAAATTGGTCAGGTTGAGCATAACGGAAGTTCTCCCGCTCCATGACAATAACCCGGGGATCTTGGCGTAGGGAATAGGCTAGTTGGTTGTAGCCGACATCTAAGGCATAGGACTTGGCTGCACCAAATTGGAGAGCCGCGTCCGTGAAGCCACCTGTCGAAGCTCCAATATCTAGGAGGATTTGGTCAGTCATATCAATGTCAAAGACCTTAATGGCTTTTTCTAACTTAAGACCACCACGACTGACATAAGGTAGCGTCTTGCCCTTAATGTGGAATACTTTGGAGGCATCCACTTTTTCACCGGGCTTGTCATAACGTTGGTTCTGGCTGTCATAGATTTGCCCTGCCATAATCAAGCGACGTGCTTGTTCGCGCGATTCGGTCAGGCCACTCTGAACAACCAGTTTATCAATGCGTTCCTTTTTCATAGCTGCTCCTTTTACTTAGCAGAGGGTAGGGTTAAATAATCCAAGATTCCTCCCAGAATCTGATAAGGGCGGCCGCTCTCTTTAGCTAAATTCTCTAAAATTTGGCTAGCTGCGCTAACCTCTACTGCCAAGGCATCCTTGGCTCCTTGGAGGCCCAAAAGACTTGGATAGGTAGATTTGGTTAGGGCTTGATCCGCCTGAGTGACTTTACCTGTCACTTCTTGACTTCCTAAAACATCCATTAAGTCATTGTGAATCTGATAGGCTAAGCCAAAGTGACGACCAAACTGACGCAGGGCTTGGCAAGTGCTCGCATCCGCCCCACCGATAATAGCCCCTGCCTCTAAAGCAAAACGGAATAGGGCACCTGTCTTCTGATCATGAATCTGCTTCAAGCCCTGGTAGTCAACCGGCGTCTGTTCTGCTTCAATATCCCCTACTTGGCCAGCTACCATGCCCCAAGAACCCGCTGCTTGACTGAGTTGATCAATCAGGGCTAGCTTGGCCCGGTCATCCAAGAGGTCATCTGAAACCAGAACTTGGAAGGCATCTGTTAAGAGGGCATCCCCAGCCAAAATAGCCAGACCCTCGCCAAAGCGCTTATGGTTGGTGGCTTGCCCTCGACGTAGGTCATCGTTATCCATGGCCGGTAAATCGTCGTGAATCAGAGAATAGGTGTGAATATACTCCAGGGCGATGGCTGTCTTAAGGCCACACTTGACTAGGTCTTCTGATTGAATAGCCAAAACCGCCAAGAGCATGACTGGACGCAGGCGCTTGCCCCCATTTTTGAGGGAGTAGCGCATGGCTTCAATCAGACGAGGAGGTGTTAAGTGATAACGTGTCTGTTGGTCCAAGCTCCGCTCGAAGAGTTGTCGCAGGGTATCGAGTTCTAAGAAGTTCATTGGACATCCTCATCTAGGACAAAATCGCCCTCTTCTGCCATCATGTTGGCGACTGTTTCTTGAGCATCATGGAGGGTCTTTTGACAGTATTGGGTTAATTCTACCCCCTGCTTAAAGGCATCCAGAGCTTGGGTTAGAGGCAATTCGCCTCGTTCAAGTTGTTGTACAATGGTATCTAATTCAGCTAGAGCTGCTTCGAAACTCTCAGGCTTTTTCTTTTTTGTTGCCATGGTTTTTTCCTTTCTGAGCGCTAATAGTTTGAACTTGAGCGGTAGCTTGGCCATCTTGTAAGGTTAAATCGATGACCTGACCAACTTGAAGTTGCTGGACTGACTTCACCGCTTCTTGCTTATCTTCGATAATGGCATAACCCCGCGCCAGAATCTTGAGCGGGCTATAGGCCTCTAGGAGCTGGCTATAACGAGCCATCTCTCCTTGATAATGTTGACTGGTCTGAGCCATAGCCCGTTGCAACTGATGACGGAGACGGGCTAGCCGCTCCCCTTCCAGATGCAAACGACCGCTTGGCCCCTGGACTTTAAGACGAGTGGATAGGAGAGCCAGGCCTTGAGCCTGCCCCTGCAGATAAGAAGACTGAGCACGTAACAAACGCTCCTTGATGAGGTCTACTTGCTGCATATAGGCTTGGTAAAGCCGCTCCGGTTCCCGGAAAATATAGACTTCCTGATAACGACGGAGTTGGGTTTGCTTATGTTGAATCCGGCTTAGCATGGCTTGAGCCAAACGGGTTCGACTTTCTTCCAACTTGAGATAGACTTGACTTAATTCCTCAGCTGCCATTTCAGCTGCTGCGGTTGGTGTCGGAGCACGTAGGTCCCCCACTAAGTCAGCAATGGTAGTGTCAGTCTCGTGGCCGATGGCTGTAATGACCGGCAAGGGACAGGCTAGAATCGCCTGAGCCACGATTTCCTCGTTGAAGGGCCAGAGGTCTTCAATGGCCCCGCCCCCACGCGCTAGAATCACGGTATCAAAAGCCGCATGCTTGGCCTTGAGCCGTTCAAAGGCTGCGACAATTTCGCCGCTGGCCTCCTTACCCTGGACGCGGGTAGGGAAAACTACCACTTGAGCAATAGGATAGCGTCGTTTGAGGGTGGTCACAATATCTCGGATGACGGCCCCACTTGGACTGGTAATGACTGCAATCCGACGCGGAAAACGGCGCGGTTGCTTCTTAGGCAAATCCAAGAGACCCGCTTGCTTAAGCTTGGCCTTAAGTTGTTCTAGGGCCAGATAGAGGGAGCCCACGCCGTCCGGTTGAAGCGACTCAAGGGTTAATTGGTAGGAGCCACTGGGTTCATAGATAGAAACTCGCCCTACCGCTAATACTTTCATGCCTTCTTCTAACTTGAAAGGCAACTTACTAAAGGCCTGTTTGAACATGGTGACGTTGATTTTAACATTGTCTTCCTTGAGGCTGAAGTACTGATGGCCTGTCCGCAAGCGGAAGTTCGAGACCTCCCCTACTACATAGACTTTCTGCAGGTAGGGGTCCACATCGAACTTGCGCTTGAGATAGCGGGTCAGGGCCTTGACACTGAGATAGTCCTTTTGTGTATCGGTCACTGACTAGGCCTCCTCCTGGCTCAAGAAGGTCAAGGGATCTAAGTTTTGTTGTTGGCAGGCACAAGTAAAGGTCTGTTCCATTAACATAGCTACCGTCATAGGGCCAACTCCACCAGGAACTGGTGTGATGTAGCTAACCTTATGAGCTACAGCTTCAAAATCCACATCCCCTACTAGCTTACCAGACATGAGCCGGTTAATCCCGACGTCGACTACTACTGCGCCTTCCTTAAGATGGTCTGGTCCAATTAAATGCGCCTGGCCAGTCGCGACAATCAAGATATCCGCATAACGCGTATAGTGTCCTAAGTCCTGGGTCTTAGAATTGCAGACTGTCACAGTGGCCCCGCGGTTAATTAACATGATAGAAATAGGCAAGCCCACAATTTGGCTACGACCTACGACAACCACATTCTGACCTTGCAAAGGAATCTGGGCATTCTCTAAGAGCCGCACAATGCCTTTTGGCGTACAAGGATAGAGGTCTGTATTGTCTTCAACGACCCGTCCCATGGTCAGGGGGTGGAAACCATCTACATCTTTTTCTGGATCAATTAGGTGCATAGCTGACAATGGATCTAAATGCTCAGGCAGAGGCAATTGTAATAAGAGTCCATGGGTTTGAGGATCCTGGTTATGAACCTTAATGGTCCGCTCCAATTCTTCTTGGCTAATATCTGCTGGCAAGAGTACCCATTCGAAGGCATAGCCAATTTCCAAGGCACGTTTTTGCTTCTGGCCAACATAGACCTTGCTGGCAGGATCTTCCCCTACTGAGATAACGGTCAATTTGGGCTGGGTCCCGGTTTGGGAACGGAAGGCCGCTGTTGCCTGGGATAGCCGGGCGAAAATTGATTGTGAGAGAATTTTCCCATCTAAACGTTGCATGAATACCACACCTTTCGGACCCTAGGGTCACAGACTTTTCCTTCTTATTCTACCATAATTTAAGGGCGCTGTAATGCCATTTTGTCCGAAGGCCTAAAAAGCCAAAAGTGACACTCAGCTGACCTAATCATTAGCTTACGGGATTAGCCTGTTTAAGGCGTTCAATCAAGCAAAAAGCCCACTCCCAAGGGAGTAGGCAATATAATCATTATACAAGTAAAGGCATGAAGAGAGTGGCCAAGCCTAAGAAGCTGAAGAAACCACACACGTCAGTGGCCGTAGTCAGGAAGACAGTTGATACCAAGGCAGGGTCCCCACGGAATTTCTTAACCGCCAAGGGGATGAAGTAACCAAAAATTCCGGCAATGACCATATCTACAATCATAGCTAGGATGATAACCACCCCTAGGTAGACATTACCATACATAAGCATAAGAGCAATAGCAGCCACGCCCCCGGTAATGAGACCGTTGGCGAAACCCGCCCCGATTTCTTTAAGCATACCGCGCCAGTCACCCCAGTCCACTTCGCCCAAAGCTAGGGCACGGACCACAATGGTTACGGTCTGAGTACCGGCATTTCCTCCCATACCAGCTACAATCGGCATGGCAGCCGCTAAGGCCACCATTTGGCTGATGGTATCAGAGAAAAGGTTGATAACGGATGAGGCCAGAAAGGCTGTGAAGAGGTTGATAACCAACCAAGGCAGACGGCGTTTGACGGACTCGAAGACTGGACTATCTAGCGTTTCTTCCGAGTCCACCCCACCCATCAAGTACATATCTTCTGTGTACTCTTCATTGATGACGTGGATGATATCGTCGTTGGTGATAATCCCCAAAATCCGGTTCTTGTTATTAACGACCGGTACAACTGACAGGTTATACTTGGTAACAATCAGGGAAACTTCTTCCTGGTCCGTCGTCGGCGTCACCGAAATGACGTTAGGGTTAAGAATCTCACTGAGTTTTTGTTGGTCGGATTTGGTGAAAATATCGCGGATATCGACTGTCCCTTTGAGTAAGGTTTTGGCATCGACCACGAAGAGGGTCTCGATAACTTCCTTCTCCGGCGCAATCTTACGAATGGTCTCGAAGGCTTCATAAACCGTTAAGTTCTCATTCAAGGCGATGAACTCTGTGGTCATGAGACCACCAGCGGTATCCGGATCGTAGGCCAAGAGTTTCTCTAGGTCATCCGAATCACGATTCTTCATCATGTTCAGGAATTGCTTACGTTGCCAAATGGATAGGTTGCCCAAGATATCCACGATGTCATCCTGGGACATATAGGTGAAGACATTGAGCATGCGGGCAAATGGCACGGCTTCAACAATCTTGACCTGGAGTTCTTCAGAAATCTGAGTCTCCAGAATCAAGGCTAGGGCCTTGTCCGAGATAAAGCTGACAAACTTGAAAACTTCTTCATCTTCAAGTTCTTCTAGAGCCAAGGCAATATCAGCCGGGTGATGTTCCCGAATCATACGGTAAATGGCTTCAGAATGTTCGTTTAATAGGGCTGTTTGAATTTCTTCTACGAGCATAGGGGATTTCCTCCTTTGAGTCTTAGTTTATATTGTCACTCCTTAAGTCGGGACTCACATCGACCAACCCCTTTGCTTCGTTTTTTCCACCCTCTATCATACCATAAGAAGCCCCTCGAGTCAGCCCAAAAGCCAAAGAAAAAACAGTTGGAATTGACTTCCAACTGTTTGATTTACATAAAGAGAGCTCTATTAGAATTTTTAGTCTTGAAATCAAAATTTGTTCACTTTTAAGAACGTAATTTGGCTAACTCATACCCTATTTATCTATGTAATAGATAAATAGGGAAAGAAAAATCAAAACCGCCCGTACTCACGAGCGGTTTCTCCTTTATTTACCTTCAGCTCCCTTACTTAAATAAGACAAAGTAAGTAGGAAGTAAATCATGGAAGCTAACAAGAGGCAGACACCTATGACAGGCGCCATCCCCATAGCCAGGAGTCCCACCACAAGCAAGCCCATAATTATCATATAGCCTAAGCTAATCACCATGACTTGACCAGCGGTTTGACGACTAACTTGACGACTGGTCACGTGTAGGATCAAGACGCCCAGATGGACTAGGGCCACGAGGACCAAACCCCAAATACGACTAATACTATGACCCGCTAGTAGCCAGTTGTCTGGGCTCAGATAGAAGGTCGCTAAAATCAGAAACCAGTTGCTGATAGAAGCCGCGATAATTTCTTGACTTGAAGTTGCCACCTGGTCCGTTTGACGGAAGAGAAAGACAGCCAAGGCTAGAAGCGCGACAAATAAGGCCAGACTCCCCCACCAAAGGGGCTTTTCCAGTAAGACGGCTAGTCCTACCAGTGGCAATAAACCTACCCCAAACGTTCTTAATACCCGCTCTCGTCTCATGCCACACGGCCTCCTACTCCTCATTTGTTCATAGCTACAGTATACCTTCTCACTTGCTAAATGAAAAGCCCAGGCCAAAATAAAGAGACTAGAAGCAGCTTCTAGTCTCTTATGGGCTTAGCGAATTTCTAAACCTGATACTGTTTCGAGTGCAGCTCTAATCCGATCCATAGCGGATTGAACATCCTCGTCTGTTAAGGTCTTGTCTGGGTTTTGGAAGATTAGTCGGTAGGCTAGCGACTTCTTACCTCGGAAGAGGTCAAGGTTAATAAATAAGTCGAAGAGCTCAACCGACACTAAGTTGTCACCACCATGTTCCTTCATAAGCTGAGCTAGGCCTGCTTGGTCTTGCTCCAAATCTACTAAGAGGGCTAAGTCTCGTGAGGTAGAAGGATACTTAGGAATTGGACGTTGAACTAAGGCTGGACGTTGAACCGCTAAAATAGCATCGAAGTCTAATTCAGCGAAGAAGCTGGCTTCATCCAAGTCGTAAGATTTAGCTAAGACTGGATGGATTTGTCCCATAACCCCAATGACTTGGTCACCTAGGAGAACTTGGGCAGTCCGACCAGGATGGAGCTCAGGATAACTAGACACAGCCTGGAAGCTGACTTGCTTATCCAAGCGGATGGCTGCCAAGTAGCCTTCAAGAGCACCTTTGAGATCAAAGAAATCATAGGATTGAGCTGGCCCATACCAGGATTTACTTTCCTTAACCCCTGATAAGAGGATGGCTAGACGCTCTTGTTCGAGTGGTTGAACATTGCTGCCTTGACCATAGAAGACTTTACCAGTCTCATAAAAGGCCAAACTTGGATTTTGACGCGCAGCATTGTACTTGGCAATTTCTAAGAGGGCTGGGAAGAGGCTCTGACGTAAGACAGAACGGTCTTCACTCATTGGGAAGTCCAAAGCGACTACTGGGTAGTCTGACGACTTCATCAAGTCAGCTTGTTTAGGTGAGGTCAGCACATAGCTGATGACTTGGTTGAGTCCCAGGCCTTCCAAGATATTGCGAGTCTGGCGCACCAGTTTTTGTTTGGCATTGAGACGACCTGGCGTACTTGGCACTACCGGCAAGGTTGTTGGTAGGTTATCATAGCCATAAATCCGAGCTACTTCTTCTAAAATATCGGCTTCAATGCTGATATCCCAACGACGTTTAGGGACGGTCACGGTGAAGCTATCTTCCCCTAATGCTAAGTCAAAACCAAGACGACGGAAGATATGACTCAGCTCTTCATGGCTCAAGTCAATCCCAATCTTATCTTGAATAGCGCGATAAGGTACAGTGACCTCAATTGGGCTCAGGTCTAAATGATTCTCTTCGACTAGACCTGGCACCACTTGGCCCCCACTATAGTAGGCCATCCAGTTAGCGGCTTCCTGGCCCGCTTCGCTGATAGTCGCTTGGTTAATACCTTTTTCAAAACGCATGCTAGATTCAGAACGAAGGTTGAATTTCTTAGAAGTTTGACGAATAGCAATCGGATTAAAGACGGCTGATTCTAAGAGGACACGACGGGTCTTGTCGGTCACTTCTGTATCTAAGCCCCCCATTACCCCGGCTAGCGCAACTGCCCGGTCTTGGTCGGTGATGACAATGTCACTTTCTGACAAGTGGCGCTCGCTACCGTCTAGGGTCACAAGCACCTCGCCCTCACGAGCTGGGCGGACGCCTAAGGCCTTGTGCTCTAAGGTATCATAGTCAAAGGCGTGAAGTGGTTGGCCGTAAAGCATGAGGAAGTAGTTGGTGATGTCCACGATATTGTTATGTGGACGAACTCCTGCTTTCATCAGACGCATTTGCAACCAAAGTGGGCTTTCCTTAATCTCCACTTGGTCAATCACTCGAGCTTGGTAGCAAGAAGACAAATCACTATCTGAAATTTTTACCGTCACATCAGACAAGAGGGATGCATCAACGGCTTGTGTCGCTTGGCGATGAATATTATCGAAGTTAGGTGCCTGATCGATAATAGCTCCTACTTCATAGGCTGCCCCACGCATAGAGAGCGCATCTGCCCGGTTAGGCGTAATCGAGAGTTCTAAGATTGGATCATCTAACTTGAGGTATTCCACCACATCTGCACCGACTGGGGCATCTGCTGGCAAGAGGAAGAGACCCTCTGCATAGACTTTTGGCACTACACTATCAGGGAAGCCTAGTTCCTGGAGGGCACACAACATCCCATGAGATTCGACCCCACGTAATTTGCCCTTCTTAATCTTCAAACCACCGGCTAAACGAGCCCCAATAGTGGCCACAATCACTTTAGCGCCAGCCACCACATTGGGTGCCCCACAGACAATTTGCAGGGGCTCCTGATCGCCTACCGTCACTTGGCAGACATGAAGATGGTCACTATCAGCATGGTCTTCTACTGATAAAACTTGCCCGACCACTAAACCAGATAATTGAGCCCCATAGTTTTCAACTGCTTCGATTTCAATCCCGGTCCGGGACATACGATCAGCTAGGGCTTCTCCTGTTAAACCTGTTAAGTCTAAATAATCATTGAGCCATTCGAATGATAAATACATTAGTTCTGACCTCCTTTGAACTGGCTTAAGAAGCGCAAGTCATTTTGATAGAAGTGACGAATATCGTCAATGTTATACTTCAACATCGCTACCCGGTCAGGGCCTAAACCGAAGGCAAAGCCGGAATAAACGGTTGAATCAATGCCGGCCATTTCCAAGACATTTGGATGAACCATACCAGCCCCTAGGATTTCAATCCAGCCAGTATGTTTGCAGACATTACAGCCATCCCCGCCACACTTGAAGCAGCTTACGTCTACTTCAACTGATGGCTCGGTGAATGGGAAGTAGGATGGACGAAGGCGAATTTCACGTTCCGCCCCAAAGAGTGTACGGGCAAAGGCTTGAAGCGTCCCCTTGAGGTCGGCCATGGTCACATGTTTGTCTACCACTAACCCTTCAATTTGGTGGAATTGGTGGGAGTGGGTCGCATCATCACTATCGCGACGGAAGACCTTACCTGGTGAAATCATCTTCAATGGCCCTTGACTGAAATCGTGTTTTTCCATGGTCCGGGCTTGAACTGGCGAAGTGTGGGTCCGCAACAAGACTTCGCTGTCGATATAGAATGTATCCTGCATATCGCGTGCTGGGTGGGTCTTAGGCAGGTTCATCATTTCGAAGTTATAGTGGTCCAACTCTACTTCTGGACCTTCCACGACCTGATAGCCCATACCGATAAAGAGGTCTTCAATCTCCTCCATGGTTTGGGTAATGATATGGCGGGCGCCCCCAGCTGGCTTGCGACCTGGCAAGGTCACATCCACTGTCTCCAGAGCTAATTTAGCTTCCAGAGCCAATTCTTCTAGCTTGTGGCGACGACTTTCCAACATTTCTTCGAAGGCTGACTTCACTTGGTTCATTACCTGACCTAATTTAGGCCGATCTTCTGCTGACAGGTCGCGCATCGCTTGCGCAACCGCCGCAAAACGACCTTTCTTACCCAGGTAATCTAGGCGAACTTTTTCCAAATCCTTGATGGATTCAGTTGCTTCTAATTGCGGAATCGCTTGTTGACGCAAGGCTTCTAAGGCCTCAATGTGCGTATTGATATCTGACATGGTGCATGACTCCTTTATCATTATTTCAGATAAAACGAGGTAATAAAAATAGCCCGTCCCTATAAGGGACGAGCTACCGTGGTACCACCCTCGTTCTCGAAGGGACTGGCCCTTCGAGCACTTGACGCCCTTAACCGTGGCGGGCGGTGACCTGTTCATTTCTATTGACTAAAAACTTAACGGTCAAGCTAAGAAATTGAAGGCTAAGTTCGGCTTACCTTTGGCACCCTTGCAGTCGGTGAAGTGCCTCCCTGACTTGTGCGAACTTAACGGATTTCCTCATTGCTTTATGTATCATCTGTGATAGCTACTAGTATAGCTTAAAGCAAATGCATAGTCAACAGAGGATAGATAGTTAGGTAGGGCTTCAAGTCATGTTATTCGCAAATGTTCACTTTTCTTTCCTTTGCTCTCCCCTCCTGGAGTCAAATGGCGAATGATGGTGTTTTTTTAGTGACTTAAATGACCAAGGGTATAGGAAACGCTTAAGATGAGGCGTATAATAAACTGGCAAGTTATGAAAGGATGTGTAGAAAATGCTAAAACAGAAAATTAAGATGCGCTTACTGGCCCTATTATCCCTATGGTTGCTAACAAGCGCTGGTCATCCGATTGCCTGGGCACAAGACGTTTCTAGTTCAGACATCGAAAGCAGTCAAGTATCCTCAAGAGACGATGAATCAGCCAGTCAAGCTAACGATCAAGCAGAATCTAAGATAGACCTTGCTGCCTATCAAGCGGCTGATGCTAGTCAACAAGCTGAATGGGTCCGCTCTGGTAAAGTCACAAGTGAAGAATTGGTAAATTTTGCTCTAACCACTATCAAGGAAAAAGACCCTGCCCTGCATGCAGTTATTAGCCTAAGAGCTGAAGAAGCCTTGACTGAAGCTAGGCAAATTAAAGATCAAGGCCAACCATTCTTAGGCGTTCCATTATTGGTAAAAGGATTAGGTCACACCATTAAGGGCATGCCCAACTCCAATGGCCTGACCTTCTTAGCCAACCAAAAAGCTGGCTCTACAAGTCCCTTCGTTAAGTCCTTGCAAGACTTAGGCTTTATCCTCATTGGCCAGACGAATTATCCTGAAATGGGACTAAAGAACATTACAGACTCTAAGCTCTATGGCCCTACTGGCAGCCCCTGGAACCCTGACCATCAGGCAGGCGGTTCCAGCGGTGGCTCTGGTGCAGCTACAGCCGCTGGCATGACCCCAACTGCAACCGGTAGTGATGCGGGCGGCTCCATTCGTATTCCGGCTTCCTGGAATGGCCTTATTGGCCTTAAGCCTAGTCGTGGCGTCATAGTGGGCAATGCCTCCATCGACAAAAATACAGTGGCCCATTTTATGATGACCAAAACCATGGAAGATACCAAGAGCTTGTTTGAAGCGATGAAGAAACCGGATGCTTCCTTGGCTCAAGCCTTGACTGAAGCAGAGTTAAAACGACTAGCAATTGGCTATACCAGCTTATCTCCCGTTGGAACGCAAGTCAGCCCCGAGGCTCAACTGGCAGTTGAGCGAACCGTAGCCTTTTTGCGAGGCAAAGGTTTCCGTTTGGAAGAAGTAAATTGGCCCTTTGATGGTGTCCAATTAATGAAGGATTACTATACAGTCAATGCTAGCCAAATGGGTGTAGTAGGTTATCTAGCCAAGACCAAGCTCAAACGAGAGCTACGCTATGATGATGTAGACCCTACTAGCTGGCTACTCTACCAGGCAAGCAAGACCATGACCAAGGAAGAAGTAAATCAGGCCTGGGCTCGCATCCAGCAAGTCCGTCAAACCATGGCTGATTTCCACCAACGCTATCCTCTTTTCTTAACACCTACAACGGCCTACACCGCTCCGCGCATTGATCAAGCTCTAGTGTCTGACCAAGACCTTGAACTGATTAAGAATTCGGAAAATTTGAGCCATGAGGCCAAGATGCAACTGATTTATGATCACTGGCTCCCATCTCTGGCCCTTACGCCTTACACACAATTCGCCAATTTGACAGGTGAGCCTGCCCTAAGTCTTCCTGCTTTAGTCACCAAATCTGGCCTTCCTTTAGGCATTCAGTTTAATGCTGCCATAGGAAATGACCGTTACCTGCTCCAATTAGGCGATTTGATGGCAGTAGATCATCAATTTAACCGTCCAGAACTAGAAACAAGCCAGAATGAACCCAGCACTTTGGCAGCAGACACCAGCTCGAACGAATTGTTTAGCTCCTCTGAAAACCAACAGCTAATTGGTGGAGCAGAAGGAAGTAAGCAGATTTCAGCTAAACTCCCTGAGACTGGGGACCTATCGAGTGTTAGCTCTCAGGTCCTCTCCATACTCTTCACCTTACTAGGGCTAATTACGCTGTCCCAAACAAAAATAGATGGCTCCAATCCGAATTAGCTTCCACACCCCTTAGAAAATGTAGAAGAGACCCCCATGACTTAACATTCTAAGTCATGGGGGCCTTTTGCTTTTACTATGTTGATCGTGGTTGTTTCCACCGTATGACTCCACATTCGATAAGTATTTTAAACAAAGTCATTACTTCTCCTCTGCCTCACTCTCTAGCCTTACATTGCCCTTCAGATAGCTACGGCAAAGAATCCCAAAGGTCGTCATGTTATGCAAGATTGCCAAACTACTTGGTTTAAGCCAATTCAGTACCCCCAAGCCAATAAGACCTGAATTAATGGCAATAGTATCCCGCACATTCCCCTGAATTTCTTGCTTGAGATCGACAGAGACTTGATGCAAGGTTAAGAGCGAAGCTAAATTATTGGATGGCAGCATAATGTCACTAATTTGCTTAGAAACCTCCGCCCCTTCGCCCATAACCACGCCCACATCACTGGCAGATAGGGCAGCCGAATCATTGAGGCCATCCCCTATCATCAGGACGCGGTGGCCTTGCGCTTGCATCCTTTGGACATAATCAAATTTAGTCACTGGCGTCATACTGGTATGAACTTCATCAAAAGGCAAGTCTGCTACTAAGCGATTGGTTCTGGCCGCTGTATCGCCTGTTAAGAGGACTAAATACTTGCCCAAGCCTTTTAGAGCGTGTAGAACACTATGCGCCTCATGGCGAACTGGAATCGCCACGCAGAACATGGCAATCAGTTTCTGGCGATAACCTAGGTAGAGTAAATTATAGTGTGTTTCTTTCTGACGAATCAATTGACTCTGATCGGCTTCAATCTCAATCCCTGATTCTTCCATTAAACCTAAGCTCCCAATCACTACGACGTTACCATCGATTTCAGAACGAATGCCCTTGGAAGCTATGTGGTTGAGCTCGGTATGCATTTCTTCATGAATGATGCCTTCTCGAGCCGCCTTATCCACCAAGGCATGAGCGATTGGATGGTAAATATGCTCTTCTAAACAGGCGCCAATCATGATGACATCTTCTGCACTATAGCCATGAAAAGGAATGACTTCTTCAATAACTGGACGAGAAGTGGTAATGGTCCCCGTCTTATCAAAGACTAAGGTATCAACTTCATCAAATTGGTCCAGAACTGTCGAATTCTTCACAACAACTTGCTGATGCATCAATTGCTTGATGGCGGAGAGGTACACCATAGGAGTCGATAATTTAAGCGCACAGGAGTAATCGACTAACAGGAAGGAAATTGCCTTGGTAAAGGATCCTGTTAGGATATAGGTCAACGCTGCTCCCAAGAAATTATACTTGACGATGCGATCAGCAATGGAGGTGTACTTATACTGGTAGGTTCCTTCCTGCTGTGCCGCTTCTTGCATGAGCTTAACTAGCTCTTGTATACGGTAGTTAGCGGTTGGATTTTCTACACGAACGTGTAGTTCTCCACTGGTTAAGACCGTGTTAGAGTAGACTTCATCCCCCACAGCCTTGATTACTGGGAAGGATTCACCAGTCAAGGAGCTCTCATTGACACTAGCTCGACCATTCAAGACAATCCCATCAAAGAGCAACTCACTGCCTTCATAGAAGACAAGCACATCACCTACTTGGACTTCTTGGCTATCGATTTGTAGCAAGTGGTCTCCCTTGAGTAACCATACTTGGCGGCCTTGACCAGCGATGCTGGCTTCAAGATCTTCTAGGGAGCGTTTTTGGGTCCAATAGTTGAGTGTCTCCCCTAATTCTAGGATAAACATGATGGCGCTAGCCGTATCGGTCTGTTTCATCGCGAGTGACACTAGAATGGCGGAACAGTCCAAAATTTCCATGGTTAACTTACCCTGTCGCAGAACACGCCAAGCATCACGGAAGTAGCCTAGAGCTTTCCACAGGGTTCTAGCCAAACGTACAGGCACTGGCATGAACCACTTGAAGAGGTAGTGACGCCCCACAGCTGAGGATACTAAGGCATAAGGGCTTGAAGCTGCGTGATGCTGGGGATGACGATAAAGTTCTTCTAATTTATCCTTCTGAATTAAGTCCCATAATTGAGCTACAACGGCCTGACGACCAGGCATCACATGGATAGCTACCACATAAGGATCTTCATAAAAGTCCAATCTTAGAATGTCGGGGAAGTCCGAAGTTAAGCCCTCAAGATAGTATTTTACATCTTCAGTAAAAGGAAAAGTGGCGCGAAGTCGAACCCGGCCACTTGACTGATGCAACACTTGAAATTGCACGTTATTCACCCTCTAATGATGCGAGTTGATCTGCTGTTTTCTCTGCTTGATAGAGATCCTTAGCGTCAGCTACTATGTCGTCCGCATGTTGCTTGACGGCAGAAACCATGCTGTCGATACCGTCTTTAGCCTTGTAGGTTTTGGCTAAGACAGTCGCATAACCTTTTTTAGCTTCTTTGCTTGTCAACAATTTGAGTCCAAGCGTCCCAAAAGCGACGCCACTTAGAAAAACACTCGGTACTTTAGAAATGCCTTTTAAGACTTTTAATGCATTTAATGACATAAAAATAACCCCCTATAATTTTGCTATGGAATTATTATATCACATCTACTCTTAGGTCTGGTTACATTTTGATTACAAGAATAAGGGGGACCTAAATTGCCTGCTAGCGTCGTAAAAAGCAGACTTAATTTGATTCACTCTACCTATAAAGATTTCCCTGTTTTATTGGGGGCCTCCCCTCAAGACATGCAAAAGGCTGGAACTTACACATTCCCAGCCTTTTCTTATAGTTTTATATGAGACTATAGTTGGTCAAATTCTCAACTTTTACTAGCTGACTTGACACTAAGCCTATGCCTATTCCAAGCCCCTCAGCATAAAAAGTGAAAGACATGACTTGTTTTTTGTTAACAAAAACCTCAATGGACGAAGTGTCGCGAACAATTTCCAGTTCCAAGCGATAAGGGGTATCGCTCCAAATATCAAGCAGACGACTATCTAGATAAGGCTCTTCTTTACCGATAATTTGATGGCCTACCCCATCTCGTTTGACAGTCAAGAGAGCTTGATCTGCTTGCCAAGTTAAGCTGAGGCCTTCCGGATGATCGGGTTTACCACCATAATGCAGTTGGAAGACAGCACCAGGAACGGATTCTAAATTCAATTTTAAGACTTGTTGGGACTTAACCCAATCGGATAGATAGAACTCTTGGCCAGGCTCTAGTTGTCCTTGCCAGGTCTTACCCTCGCTAAATTGCGCTAGTACTGAGCTTGGAATTGACTGACACAATCGATTATCCATAACTCGCACCTGTCTTGGCAAGCTCATCGCTCCAGCCCAACCATCACCAAGTTCATGGGATGGAATGTTACGTTGCCACATCTGCATCCAAGCTACCATGATTCGCTCATTTTCTGAGTTCAGACAAGTTTGAGGGGCATAAAAATCTAACCCTCCATCAATCTCATGTTGATTTTCTACTTGGAACCGCCCGGATTCCCAGTCCACCTGTCCAACATAGGCGACAGTGGAATTCAGATTCCAATAGGCATTGCCAGCTCGCTCACGCTCAATCGGCGACATAATTAGTACCCATTTGCCGTCTAGCGGGAAAAGATCCGGGCATTCCCACATGACACCATGTCCGGCCTGTCCTTCAAGTAAAACAGACTTAAAGTCCCAATCAAAACCATTTGCGGATTCGAAGAGCAGAATCTGACCGCGATGATCAAAGGTCTTGGAGGCAATTACTGAGTAATAGCGACCATTGTGTTGCAAAATTTTAGGGTCGCGGAAATCAGCAATGTCAGCCACACCTTCAATATGCTTATGTGCAATGACAGGATTACCCTCGTATTTACGGAAGTTAATTCCATCATCAGAAACCGCCAAACATTGCGTCTGAGTCACCTGCCCCTGCTGGTCGACATGGCCGGTATACATTAAGACCAATTGACCATCAATAACCAAAGCACTACCAGAGAAGCATCCTGATTGATCATAGGCTTCGCTAGGTGCTAAGGCAACTGGAAGATCTTCCCAGTGCGTTAAATCTTTGCTACGTGCGTGACCCCAATGCATAGGTCCCCAGACGCTATCATAGGGATAGAATTGATAGAAAAGATGATAATATCCTTCATAGTAGATAAAACCATTGGGATCATTCATCCAGCCAACAGGAGGCATGAGATGATAGCTCTGACGAAAACGTGGATTTACTTGTGCTGAGTGTTGGGCAATGTAGGCATTAGCCCGTGAGAGTTGTTCTTGCATTTGGTCACCTACTTACTATTTAATCCCGGTCCCGGAACCACCCAGGCCTTGAAGAATATATTTTTGAGCTACAATATAGACGAGAATCAGAGGAATCGTTGAGATGGTCAGCACGGCCATCACTTGGTTAATATAAACAGGTTGCGTGGTATTAATGGTCGTAATCGCCACCTGCATTGAAAACTTGGAAGAATCTGTTAAGACCATCAGTGGCCAGATATAGTCGTTCCAGCTAGAGATAAAGGACAGCACGCCGACTGTTGCGATCGCTGGCTTAGACATTGGCAACATGATGCGTAAGAAAATCCGAACAATCCCTGCTCCGTCTATCCGCGCAGACTCAATAATTTCCTCCGGAATGGCGATGAAAAAGTTGCGGAAGAGATAGATATTGAAGACGCTCGCTAGACCTGGAATGATGACCGCCAAACGGCTATTCACGAGTCCTAAGGCATTAATAATGGTGAACTGCGGGATCAACATCATTTCGCCAGGGATAATGAGTAAGGCCAGAAGAAATCCGAAGAGCCACTTCTTACCTGTGAAATTAATACGGGCAAAGGCAAAGCCAGCCAAGGAATTGATTAAGATAGAGCCTACTGCAAAGGTTACAGCGTAGAAAACACTGTTAGCCATGTAGGTCACAATGCTGAAGCGTTGAAGGACTTCTTCATAAGTCTTAAACCAGTTGGCTGGATTGAGACTTGGTAAAAAGGCTTCCCAGCCTTTTAAGTTCTTATAGACATCAGCCTCTGGCTTCATAGACGAGACCACCATCCAAATCATAGGGAAGAGGAAGAGGCCAGCCAGCAAAATCAGGAGAATATATTCAAGCAAGCTTCTTGGTTTCAAGCGTTTCATCCTATTCATCCTCCTTCAAGACCCGGCGTTGCACCAGGGAAATAACCCCAATTAAGGTTGTAAAGACTAGGGCAATGGAACTAGAGTACCCTACTAAACGGTCTGTGAAACCTTTGCGGTAAATGTAGTAAACCATGGTAATGGTAGAGTTGGCCGGGCCACCCTGTGTCATAACCATTGGTTGGACCAATAGCTTAAATGCCGAAATCAAGGTCGTCAAGAGGACGAACAAGGCCGTTGGCTTGAGCAGCGGCATGGTAATATAGCGGAATTGATTCCACTTGCTAATGCCGTCGATTTCTGCTGCTTCATAAACATCTTGCGGGATATTCTGTAAGCCACCTAAGAAGAGCAACATCTGATAACCGGCCCCTTGCCAGGCAGATACAAAGACGATGGCATACATGGCTTGTTTAGGGCTGGTCAGGAATGGTTGCTTGGCAATGCCTACTTTTTCCAAGAGAGCATTCAAAAGCCCATTATTAGGATTCAAGAGGTATAGCCATAGAATGGAAATAACGACCAGGGACATGACAACCGGTGCAAAAAAAGCCACCTTAAAAAAGATATTCCCCTTCCGCTTCTTATTGACAATAAGAGCCATCCCTAGGGCTGCACCCAGTTGAACTGGGATAATCCAGACGACGAATTGCACAGTGTTCCAAAAACTCTTAATAAAAGTTTTATCCTTGGCTAGGCGGAAGAAATTATCCAACCCGATAAATTTACGTTCGTCTGGTGCTAGCATATAGTAATCTGTGAAAGCATAGTAGATGACCATACCCACTGGAATGATTAGGAAAATAAATAGCAATATCAAGGCTGGTGACAGAAAACCATAGCCTAAGAGATTTTCTTTGAATTTCTTTTTCTTGTTCATGTCAGACTCCTCTTTCTTCAAAGAAGGCAGATAGCCCCTAGCGGAACTACCTGCCCAAGGTCTTATTGATTGAGCGCTTCGTCAATCGCAATTTGCATTTCTTCTGCACGTTGATCCAAGACTTGTTGCACGTCTGGATTTTCTTCATAGTAACTAATATCTTGCATAGCTTGTTGGAAAGCACGAGATACTTGTGGGTAAGCGACCACTACTGGACGAGCGTGGGCGGTCGCAGCATTTTGTTCCATCAAGAAGCGCATTGGCTCAGATACCTTGTCTTTGATATTCGCAATGGTGGTCTTACGGATTGGCAGAACGCTGTTGCCTAGGCTAATGATTTCACTAGACTCGGTGTTGGTTGCAAACTTAATGAATTCAGCTGCACCTTCTTTTTGTTCTGACTTTTCCGTCACAGCTAATTGCCAGCTACCAGATGGGGAAACTAATTTCTTAGTAGTATTAGATACTGGGTAAGGCAAGATACCATATTCAATGTCTTTATAGTTTTCATTTAAGTCATTAATGGTCCAAGATCCGCTTAAGATCATTGGGTAAACGCCTGTTTCAAAGCCTTTTTCAACTGGGCTAATCGTGGTGTAACCTTCTTTGACTAAATCTTGAATGAATTGAACGGCCTCAACACTTTCCTTACTGTTGAAGTAACCTTGTGCCTTAGTCCCGTCTTCATTCACAACAGTCCCACCATTTGACCAGAGTAATGGCATATATGCATATGGCAGCATTTCGTCCATAGAATTGAGGCGGAAGTCAATTGCTGGTTGTTTGAAGTGGTCTGTCAACTTCTTGCTAATCGCCTTAAATTCGTCCCAGGTCCAAGGTTTTTGAAGGGTTGGAAGTTCTGAATCTTCAATGCCTGCTTCCTTGAACATTTTCTTGTTGTAATAAATCCCAACGTTGGATTCAGAGAAGCCAAAGGCATAGAATTTACCATCATAGGTCCCTTGTTGTTTAATGGAATCAAGTACATCATCCATATTAGCGTCAGCTAAGTAGTCATCCAATGGCGCAATCACCTTAGACTTAGCATAGGCTGCTGTGTTTGGTCCATCTAAAGTAATAACGTCTGGCAAGGTGTTAGTGGTAATACCCGCGTTGACCTTGTCTTCATAACCACCACCAGAACCACTACGAGGAATGTATTCTGTTGTTACTTGGTACTTTCCATCGTACTTCTTGTTGAAGTTTTCTACGACTTTTGCCCAAGCCTTCCCTTCTGCGGTCTCATCTGAAAACTGTACCCAAACCTTGATGTCTTGGCCGGCAGCATGGGCTACGGGGGTTGGCGCCATTGCTCCTGCTAAGAAGCTCATCGATAAAGTGGTCAGAGCAGATAAGATGAATCCTTTTTTCATGTTGTTTCCTCCTTTTTGAAACGTTTCAATTTTTCTTTATTATTCAAGCCCTGGCCTGATATTCTATCTTGCTGGGGCTCGGAAATGAAACGTTTCAACTTATAGCTTAATTTTAATACCGCTTTCACGGTTTGTCAAGGTCTTTTTTTAGTTTTGATCAACTTTTTTCGCGTAGTGCCTCCTTCGCGAAAATGTACGGGTAAGACGACACGATGACTGCTTGGTTGTTCCGGCCCTTTAATCAGGGTCATTAAGAGTTCTACCGCAGCATTAGCCATCTGATCAATAGGCTGCGCAATGGTTGAGAGCAGATAGTCCTGATTCTCTGCTGTTTTGAGGCCATCAAAGCCAATCAGCTGATAGTCATCGGGACAGCTCTTACCGAGGGCTTGCATTACTTTCATGACATGGAGAGCCATAAAATCGTTAACGGTGAAGAAGCCATCCAATTCTGGATTTTCCTGGATAAAGGTCTTAATATGCCCTTCTAAATTGTCAATAGGTTCTGGCATATCTAAGGTAGCCACGCTATATCCGTGTTTTGAAGCATAATCATAGAATCCGGCCTTACGCAAGACTGTCTCATTCTCGTAAATATTTGTGCCACCAATATAGGCTAGCTGCTTGGACCCGCGCATCAACAGTTGCTCTGCAGCAATCTGACCACCTACAAAGTTTTCTGCAGTAACATAATAGACATTCTCGGAGAAGTGCCGATCGATGCTAACAAAAGGAAGAGAAGACAAAATATACTTATCGATGTCAGAGTAAGTAATGCCAATAATGCCATCCACCTTGTTCTTCTTTAGCATTTCAATGTACTCGATCTCATTACTCGCATCACCATCTGCATTACAAATCAGGAGCTTATAGTGATGCTGCTGCAACTCCTTCTCTACATGATAGGCGAACTGCGAGAAAAATGGATGCCAAATGGTTGGCACAATCAGTGCCACAATATTGCTGCGATTGGTTTTGAGCCCACGGGCATATTCATCGGGCTGATAGTTTAATTCGCGTATTGCCGTCTGGACCTTCTCATAGGTTGAATCCTTAACTCGAAAGCCATTGACCACACGAGAAACCGTCCCTAGACCAACGCCAGCCCGCTCCGCCACATCTTTCATGGTCGCTTTGGCTGAGAATTGATTAGCATCTTTCATAGTATCACCTCTTACTTCTTAATCTTACCATGAAATGTAGCGTTTTCAAGTATCATTCAATTTGTCTTTGAATTTTCGTTAACTTGCCCAAATTCCTATGCAAGACGAAAAGACTGGAAACAAGCTCCAGTCTTTTCCTATAAATTAATTACCAATTAGTTTTTAACTTAAACTCACACGCACTACGCCCATCACCTTTCAGACCCATACAATGACCATAGACCAGCTTTAGCTTCTTTGGCTTCTTTTTGCGATGCCTCTAAATAATTCAAATAACGCGTATTAGGTGGGTAAACATAAGCAACTTGAGCTAGACCCTCACTCACTAAGATTTCTTGGACAAGTTGCCCATCAAGCCAAACATAAATTAAATCGCGTTGATACTTATCTTTGTGCGTTCCAATATCATATTCAACTTCAATTTTGTGAGCCTGTTGAAGCAAGTGCTGAAATCTCTGTTTGGCCTCAAGTCCATATGGCTGTTGCCCCAATCGAGGATGATGTAGTTCGGGAGTATCTATCAGTAACAAGCGAGCTTTAATCGACTTACCGGAGCCTAGGTCAAAATAGGCAGTATCTCCGTCGACTACCTGGTATGCCTTTACTTCTTCAAGTAATTTGGGATTTATTGGCTTAGCCTGTAGGTTAGGTGAAGCTTGGGCTATCACTCCTACTGGTCGGCCACCTAAACAGATAGTCACTAATACTAATAGAAGTATAAACAGTGTCCGTCTCATCGTTCACAACCGATACCGTCTCCATCACGATCAAACTTTGGATCCCATCCTGGATCACCTGGCCGGATAGGTGCAGCACCAGCAGCCTTGACTTCCTTACAGTTCTTATAGAAAACTGAAGGCTGAGTAGGAGCAGAAGCCGGCGCTTGAGCCTGACTAGCACTCAAGTCCTTGCGAACTGGATCATCGGAAAATACCCCGCTCTGAGACCAAATTTTGCTACTGGATTGCTTAGCATAGTCTTCAGATTCCCGCATGACTTTAAGATACGGTTCATCCGCTGACTGAATATAGTCCACCCGCGCTAATCCTTCCGTAACTAAAGCTTCCTGAAGCAAGATATCATCCGCCCACAGAAAAAGTGTGGATTTACCGTCAATTTTCTGTTCTGCTCCTCCCGAATCTTCTACATTTAGTGTGTCAGCCTCCCCAAGCAAACTTTCTAAACGTTCTTTTGCTTCTTTAGCAAAAGGCTTGTTCCCTTTCATTTCGGGCGCATTAACCATTGCTAAATGCGCTTCATAACTTGAATCATCAGGGAGAGTAACCCTGATTAAGTCACCTTCTAAGACCTCAATAGACTTTACTTTGGTGACTTTTCTGTCTCCCGTTTGCTGAGCCAAAACTTTATATCCCAAACTATCTTGACTAACCTTAGCGGATACATCTGCACTTAGAGCGCTACCGGCGCATAACAATAGAAACGATGCGCTAATATAGACTGACTTTTTCATTGCACACACTTCCCTCTCATTTTTTCACGCAACACAGAACAATTCTTACTATTAAATAGTATAATCATCCACAAACATCATTCTAGCACTCTCCGTTTCATCTGCAATAGGTATCATTTAAAAAAACAAAACCGATAAGTTTCACCCTAGTTTTTACTCAAAAAAAGCAGGCCTAGGCCTGCTTTTTACGCTTGAAAATAAAACATTAGAATGCCACCAGCAACTGCCACATTGAGTGACTCAGCCTGTCCTGGCATTGGAATGTAGATGGTCTGGTCAGCTACTTGAATAACCTCTTCCGAGACCCCTTGACCCTCATTGCCCAGCACTAAGGCTAGTGCCTGATCAGTCGACACATCTGTATAGGCTTTCGCCTCTTGGTGAAGGGCCGTCACAAACCAAGGAATACCAGCGGCTTCAAAGGCTGGACGGGCCTCCTGTAAGAGATCCAAACTGACGACCTCCAGGTGCCAAAGTGAACCTTGGCTCGCTCTAAGGACTTTGTCATTGTAGACGTCCACCGTGCCTTTGCCTAGAATGACCCCATCATAAGCTGCTGCATCTGCTGAGCGAATCAGGGTTCCCAGGTTACCTGGATCTTGCACCGCATCCAAAATCAGATAGCGTTGACCAGAAGGCTGCCAACCAAGGGGCGATGACGGTAAGTCTATAACCGCCATAATTCCTTGGGGTGTAGGCGTCTCGCTCAGGTCCTTCAAGAGCTCAGGACTAACCAAAAGAAGTGGCAGACTATGGGCCTGATTGGGTAACTGGCTCAAATCATAATCCGGTGTAGCCACCAAATGACGGACATTTTGCCCTGACTTAAGGGCCTCTTCTACCAGATGAGTCCCCTCAATCAGGTACTGCTCCGCCTTCTGGCGCCCTTTAGCAGTAGCTAGTTTCTTCCAGGCCTTAATCTTAGGATTTTGCTTGGACTGAATAACTTCCATGGCAAGACCTAGCGTGTAATACGGTAGATAGCTTCAGCATAAATAGCTGTTGCCTTAAGTAAGTCATCAATCGCGATAAATTCATTGGCTTGGTGCATCGTGTCAATCGAATCTGGGAACAAAGCACCGTAGGCTACCCCACGTGGCATCAGGCGGCCATAGGTACCGCCACCGATGGTCATTTCATGCCCTTCAAGGCCCGTTTGTTCTTCATAGACTGCTAGCAATTCCTTAACCATTGGGTCATCAACTGACACATAGTGTGGTTCCTTGAACTCACCCCACTCAACACTTAACTCATGGCCAGCCAAACGTTGAGCAGTTTGAGCAGCCATTTTTTCTGGATCAGTGCCTTTTGGATAACGGAAGTTGGCTACAATGCTACCACCTTTGTCATCTCGGTAGTTAACCAAGCCCACGTTCATGGTCAATTCTTGCATGACAGGATCACGGTGAGCCACGCCTAAGTTAACCCCTTCAAAGTCTTGGTGCAGATGGTCCGCTAAAAGATGAAGGAAGCTCTCTGCACCTGCTCGATCAAATTCAAAACGGTGAAGGTACTTAGCCAAGAAGGTCGCTGCATTGACCCCTTTGCTTGGCGTCGAACCGTGGGCTGCCTTCCCAATCAAGGAGAAGGTCGCTTGGTTGCCTTGCAGTTGCACTTGGCCACCTAATTGATGTTCTAAAAGGAAGGACTCAAAGTCCACCACTAGCTCTGCTAAATTAGCACTTTCTACAACAGCCGTCGCATCTTGAGGTACCATGTTTTCACGCAAGCCTGCTTCAAAACTAACTAAGTGGTTAGCTCCAGCCGCCTCAGCCCCTGCTTGGAAATTAAAAGTCGCTGACACGTTGCCTTTCTCCCCGTTAATGATTGGGAAAATAGCATCTGGTGAGAAGCCATAGTCTGGCATTTCAGCATGCTTGAAGTAGTAATCCATACATTGCCAGCCACTTTCTTCGTCGGTCCCGACAATTAAGTGGAGACGTTGGTTAAGTTCTAGCCCTAATTCACGTAAGAGTTTGAGCGCGAAGTAAGCTGCCACTGTTGGCCCCTTGTCATCGCTAGAGCCACGAGCATAGATACGGCCATCTTTTACTACTGGTTCAAAAGGATCGGTATCCCAGCCAGTTCCTACGGGTACCACATCGACGTGACCCAGAATACCAACCAGCTGATCACCTGATCCAACTTCTACACGTCCAGCCCAAGGGCCAAACTGCTTAGTCTCAAAGCCATCTTCTTGTGCCATGTTGAGAAATTCTTCTAAGGCCGCCTTAGGTCCAGGACCTACTGGCGCCTCTGGCGTTGCCTTATCGTCTTCACGAACAGATGGCACCTTCAATAAACGGAATAAATCTGCGAAGAGCGCCTCTTTACGCGCTTCGACTTCTTGTAACCAATTAATCTTTGTCATAGTCTACCTCCTAAATACTTATTCTGCCACATAACCATAAGGCTCGAGAGCTTGCGCCTCTTGCTCAGTCAAAGAGCGCCACTGGCCAATGGCTAAATCTGAATCTAAGCGCAAGGGCCCCATGGCCAAGCGATGGAGGGTCAGAACCTCCTTGCCGACAGCTTGGAACATACGCTTCACTTGATGGAATTTACCTTCCTGGATAATGACCTGAATTTGACTGGTGCCTTGATCCACATCTTGACTTAAAACGGTCAAGTCTGCAGGCAAGCTAATAAAATCGCTTAAGTCCAGCCCCGCCTCAAAGGCCGCGATATCCGCCCGGTCCACCAAACCTCGGATGGTGGCGGTGTAAGTTTTATTAACTTTCTTCTTAGGCGATAAGAGTTGGTGAGCTAGCTGCCCATTATTGGTAAGCAACAAAAGCCCCGTTGTATCAATATCCAAACGTCCCACGGGGAAGAGGTCCAAATGTTGGTAGCCCTTCCCTAGCCAGTCAATCACGGTCTGATGGCGCGCATCTTCCGTGGCAGACAAAATACCCGCCGGTTTGTTAAGTAAATAATAGTGATATCGCTGATAGGGGACCACTTGGCCCCCTACAGCAACGCGGTCGCTACCGGGCGTCACTTGCGTGCCGCCCTTGCTGCAAACCTGATCATTTATGGTGACGATTTTTTGGGCTAGCAGTTGCTTAATGTCTTTCCGACTGCCCCAGCCCGTATCCGCCAAATATTTCTCAATTCTCATGAGAAGAACCTCATCTTATCTTGCAGGTCTTTCTTACGCGAACCGAAGAGGATTGGTAAGAGACCAAATAAGGCCATCACTGTCATGTAGACGAAGACACCTACCAAGACAACCAAGATTACCTTGACGAAAGTCATGCCTCGCCCAACTGGCCCCATGAGGCCGTTCAAGACTTGAGCCCAGATGCTGGTGCTAACGCCCATCAGCGCTGTCCCAACTAGCATCTTAACAAGTTTTGGTGTCATCTCGCTATAGCGTAAAGGTACCGACTTGTGAATGGTCCGCCACATGAGCAAGGAAGACACCAAGAAGGCAAGACCTGTGGAAAGGAAGGTCCCTTGCGCTTGGAAAATCGCCACAAGTGGGAATTGCAGGACCACTTTGACGACTAAACCAATCAAGAGATGCCAAATGGAGAGACGACGGAAGTTCATTGCCTGCAGAATAGTCGATAGAATGGTGTAGAGTCCTAAAACAATCGACATGTAGGAGGCCGTCACTAGAAGGCCTGGCCCCGATTGACTCCCATTAGCATAGAAGAGTTGGTAAACTTCAGTAGGAATGCTTGCCATACCAACTGCGGCTGGCAACATCACAAAGCTGAAGAGCAAGATAACGTGCTGAATTAAGTCACCCGTTCCTTCCTTGTCCTGCTCGGCAAAACGTTTGGTGATAGCCGGCAGAGAAGACAGGGAAATCCCAATGGCCAAGGAGATGATAATCATAATCAGCTTATTGACGTCTAGGCTCAACACCCCATAGAGTTCCGCGATTTCGCTACGCAAGAGGCTAGATGTGTAGCCCATAATCTGACCGAAGGTATAGGTATCGATGTTTTGTGCGATAATAATACCGGATCCCACCAGGATGAAAGGAACAGAGTCTATAAGCATAATCCGCAGGGTCTTCATTAAATCGAATTCATCACGGGATTGGTCCGTTTCAATCAAAGCCTTAATCATCGGCAAGCGACGAAGGTAGACGAAAATCAAGTAGACCAGAGACACTGCCGCCCCGATAAAGGCCGCAAAGGTCGAATGGATAACTGCCGTTGTCGCTGCCCCATTGAAGAGCTTCATGACAGCGTAAGTCGCTGCCAACATATAGAAGACGCGAGCAATTTGTTCCAGAATTTGGGATACAGCCGTTGGCACCATGTTGTTGTAGCCTTGGAAATAGCCCCGCAAGAGGCTCATCACCGGCAAGATAACTAGTGGTGGTACTAAGGAACGAATAACCAAAGTGGCTGCTGCATGGTCAATGGTTGGGGTAGCTGCCGCTAAGGCTGGCGCTACGAAGAATAGCGCCGTCGCCGTAACCAAGCCCATCAAACTCATGACAATCATACTTGCCTTAAAAAGTTGGTCTGCAAAACGGTATTGCTTTTTGGAGTGATAGTAGGCCATCTGTTTGGCAATGGCACTTGGGAAACCCGCTGTCCCAATAGCTAGGAAAAGCGCATAAGGCTGATAACCCGCGCTATATAGGGTATTGGCATTGAGGTAGTCAGCCCCTAGCCAAGCCGCCCAAGGAATGACATAGATGGCACCCAAAATCCGGGAGAAGATATTCCCGAAAGTCAGCCAAGTCGCCCCTTTGACGATGGATTGCTTTTCGTTAAGTTCAGCTTCAATAGTGATGTCATCTTCATTCAGGTATTCCTCTAGAACTTGGTCCGTCAAAATAGGCTCAGTAAAGACCTGAGTAGCCTGGCTAACTTGGTCACTGTAGGCCTGAATGGCCTCTGGCGTAATCGCCTGGGTGTCCGTTAAGTCAAAGGCTAGTTGTTGGCCTAGAGATGGGCTTTCAGGACTGGCGGTCTGAGGTCTTTCCGTCGGACGCGCCGCTTGAGGCTCCGGGTGGCCGGCCACCGCCTCTTCTTCTAGTTCCAAATCAAAATCTGAACTAGGGGAGGTATCAGAGTCGGTTTCAAGTTCTAAGGCGTCATGTTCAGCCTCTGGCTCTACTTCTTGCTCCGAAGCTGTTAGGCTGGCACCACCTTGACTATCATCTTCATCATGGTCAGAGTCTGACTCATCAGAAGGGTGACTTGTTTGGGAATCCTCTTGAGTCGTTGCTTCTGGCTCGGACTCCTCTTCTTCCTTAGGTTCGCCTTCTTGAATCCAACGCACTAGACGTTGCCAAAGGTTAAGTTTTGGTTCAGCCACTTCCTCTTCTTGAGGCTCTTGCTCAGTTACTTGATCTGAGTCTAAGCTTTCATCAGCTTCTGGCTCGTATTTAGCTTCTGGCTCAGCTTCTGACTCAGTCTCTTGTTCCTCTATATCTAAGACAGATACTGGAGCCCATTGGTTGTCATCGTCACTCTTGTCCTCTTGTGAAGCTAAATCGGCTTCTTCTTCCAATTCAACAGGAGCTAGCAGATTAAGGTCTACACTTTCTTCTTCTGCCTCTTCTTGGGCTTGACCTTGAGTTTCTAGGTCTTCCTGACTCGGCTCCGAACTTTCAGTTCCTTGGGAAGTCTCAACACTATCCAAGTTTGCTTCAACTTGCTCAGTAGGTTCAACTTCTGCCTCAGCTAATTCCACTTTTACATCAGTTAGTTCAAGTTCTGGTTCTGCTTGATTTTCAATCGGGGTAAGCTCGTCATTAACTTCCACCTCTACAGGCTCTTCAGCTAATTTGTCTTCTGGCACAGCTGCCTCTTCCTTAGGTTTGAGGCTATTGACTCTTTGCGCGATACCTTGCCACCAGTTTTGCATCAGTCGCTCAATCTTGGTTGGGGTCAATTCTGGTGCCCCAAATTGGTCATAAGCATCCAAATCGTCTAAGTGATCTAAGCTATAGTGGGCTTCATAGACAGCGTCTAAATCTAAGCGAGGTAGCTTAAGCGATTTTGATGCTTTGGCTTCTGTCGGCTGAGGTTTTGGATGTTTTGGACGATAGATAAAAGGATTATAGTTTGGATCATCTTGTCCTTCTAAATCAAGATTACTTGTGGAGCTGCTTTCAGCACTCTCTAGCTCTAACTCTGGAAGATCAGCATCTAACTGGTCTTGTTCTTCCTCATCTTCATCTTGCTTAGTTGGCTCAGTCTCTTCTTCCCAGGCTGGCAAGTCATTGACTAACCAGTCTGCCTTATCCTTTGCTGGCTCACTAGGTGTTGGCTCGGCATCTGCTTGGAAGATGGGGTCTACATCAAATTGATCATCGTCTAGTTCCAAATCCAGGTCAGCTGGCAGATTGAGGTTAAAGTAATCGCCATCTTCTGGTTGCACATTAGGCCGACGTAGTTTCTTCATGTCTTCTTTGGAAAAGATGACGGTCTCATGCAAGTTTTGTTCTTCGGCCAACAAAGCCTGTAAATCCGGGCTTGGTGTGCCGCGCTCTAAATCGCGCTTGTCTCTTTCTGTCATCTGCATCGTCTCCTTAATTTGCTACGATATTGACTAATCGGTTAGGAATTGCTACCACTTTGCGTAGGGTCTTGCCTTCAAGTTGTGCTTGAATCTCTGGCAAGTTAAGAGCTAAATCACCTAAAGCATCTGCTGCCATATTGGCTTCTACCATGACCTTAGCCTTAATCTTCCCATTAATTTGAACTACAACTTCTACCTGATCTTCAATGGTCAATGCTTCCTCATAGCTTGGCCAAGCGACATGCGAAATGCTGTCTTGGTGACCTAGCTTTTGCCAGATTTCCTCACTAATATGCGGGGCCAATGGCGCCAATAATTGAATCAAGCCTTGGGCATATGCTTTTGGAATGATGGCCTGGTCTTTTGTGGCATTGAGGAAAATCATCATTTGCGAAATTGCGGTATTGAAGTGAAGAATTTCATAGTCTTCCGTTACCTTCTTGACAGTTTGATGGTAGACACGTTCTAGGGCAGGGTTCTCAGCATCTTGAATTCGCTCGCTGAGGCTACCATCCTCTGCCACGTAGAGGCGCCAAATCCGATCAAGGAAGCGACGAGTAGATTCCAAGCCGTTCTCACTCCAGGCAATCGAAGCATCCAATGGGCCCATGAACATTTCATAGACACGTAGGGTATCTGCACCGTATTGTTCTACCACATGGTCTGGATTGACAACATTCCCCTTGGACTTAGACATCTTATTGCCGTCCGTCCCCAAGATCATGCCTTGGTTGAAGAGCTTCATGAAAGGTTCCTTAGTTGGTACTACACCTAAGTCGTAGAGGAATTTATGCCAGAAACGCGCGTAAAGCAAGTGCAGGACGGCATGTTCCGCTCCCCCAATGTAAAGGTCGACTGGCAGCCATTTGGCTAACTTGTCTGGATCTGCTAGGCGCTCTGAATTCTGTGGGTCGATATAACGGAGATAGTACCAAGAACTACCCGCCCATTGTGGCATGGTGTTAGTCTCACGACGACCTTTACGGCCTGTCTTTGGATCTACCACCTTGACCCACTCTTCAATAGCAGCCAATGGTGATTCGCCCGTACCACTTGGTTGAATCTTATCGGTCACTGGCAGACGAAGTGGTAATTGATCTTCAGGCACTAGACTCATACTGCCGTCTTCCCAATGAATCACTGGGATAGGCTCGCCCCAATAACGTTGACGTGAGAAGAGCCAGTCACGTAGACGGTAGTTGACTTGGCGTTGGCCTTTGCCCTGAGCTTCTAACCAATCAATCATGGTTGTGATGGCTTCTGCATTATGAAGGCCGTTCAAGAAGTCAGAATTAATGTGGGGTCCGTCACCTTCATAGCAACCCGATTCATTGTGTTCGATTACAGATACAATTGGCAAATCGTACTTGCTAGCAAATTCGAAGTCCCGCTCGTCGTGGGCTGGTACCCCCATGACTGCCCCGGTTCCATAAGAAGCCAAGACATAGTCCGCAATCCAAATTGGTAAGAATTCACCAGTTACGGGATGTTTAACGTAACCTCCCGTAAAGACCCCGGATTTATCCTTATTAAGGGAAGTCCGGTCCATATCACTCTTCGTTGCGACTGCGTCAACATAGGCTTTTACCGCAGCTTCTTGTTCAGGGCTGGTGACTTTCGCTACTAATTCATGTTCAGGTGCTAAGACCACATAAGAAGACCCAAAAAGAGTATCCGCGCGTGAAGTAAAGACTTGTACTTGGTCGGCGTGACCCACAATATCAAAGTTAATCAAGGCCCCTTCGGATTTACCAATCCAGTTGCGTTGCATTTCCTTAAGGCTTTCAGGCCAGTCTAGAAGATCTAAGTCTTCTAGAAGACGCTCTGCATAGGCTGTAATCTTGAGCATCCATTGTTTCATTGGTTTACGGAAAACCGGATGCCCTCCACGCTCGGATTTACCATCAATGACTTCTTCATTAGCCAAGACTGTTCCCAGGGCTGGGCACCAGTTAACGGCTACTTCTGCTTCATAGGCTAAGCCTTTTTCATACATTTTGGAGAAAATCCATTGGGTCCATTTATAATAGTTAGAGTCGGTTGTATTGACTTCCCTCTCCCAGTCGTAGCTGAAACCAAGTGAATTGATTTGACGGCGGAAAGTTTCGATATTGGCAGCAGTAAAATCAGCTGGGTCATTCCCCGTATCCAAAGCGTATTGTTCAGCAGGCAAACCAAAGGCATCCCAACCCATTGGGTGCAAGACATCGTAGCCTTGTGCCCGTTTCATACGTGCCACGGCATCGGTTGCTGTATAGCCTTCTGGGTGCCCTACGTGCAAGCCCTGACCAGATGGATAAGGGAACATGTCTAGCGCATAGAACTTAGGATGCCCAGGACGCTCCTGAGTTTTAAAGGTTTGGTTTTGGCGCCAATAGTTTTGCCATTTTTCTTCGATTGCTTTGTGATTATAGGTCATCACATAACCTCCTTGCATTTCTGATAAAAAAAGCCCTACATAAACCGTGTTAAACACAGTTCACATAGGGCGAAATTTTCGCGGTACCACCTAATTTAAGCTAGAATAGCTTATCTCTAGCCTTAACGCGGCGGACGTCTAGTCTTACTAAGATTCAGACTAGCTTCAATTGGATGAGTTCAGTAGCACTCCCGGCTTATTTCCACCACCCATAAGCTCTCTATAACAGTTGTACCGCCTACTAATTCCAATATTGAATTACTATTAAGTCTAGTATATCAAATACTAGCGACTAGTTCAATGAGATGACTTGACCTACTTGGATGAAATGAGAACCCCCATTGTTAGCGATCAATTTGTAAACATCTACCCCATTACGACGAGCGATTGAATACAAGGTGTCACCTGCTTGGACAGTATATGAACCGCCACTTGCTTGGCTAGCGTTGTTTGCAGCTGGTGCTGGTGTTTCAGCAACGGCTGGCGCTGGACGCTCTGCAGGAGCTGGTGTTTGGCTAACTGGTGCAGGAGTTGGGGCTGGTGTTTCAGAAGCGGCGCCACCACCTGGCACCTTGATACTTTGACCTGGGTACAAGAAGTAGTTTGAAGTCCCGTTTAAGCGTTGGAGCTCTGAAATTGAAATTCCATACTTGTTAGCAATACGCCAGTAGCTGTCACCTGCTTGAACAGTATAGTTGCCACCGCCTGTGCTTGGCGCTGGTGCTGGTGTTTCAGCAGGAGCTGGTGTTGTACTTGCAGTGTTGCTAGCAGGAGCTGGTGTCGCACTTGCTGAACCTGAGCCTGGCACTTTGATGCTTTGGCCTGGGTACAAGAAGTAATTTGAAGTTCCGTTCAAGCGTTGGAGTTCTGAAATCGAAATCCCGTACTTGTTAGCAATACGCCAGTAACTGTCGCCTGCTTGGACAGTATATGAACCGCCTGCTGCTGGGGCTGCAGTCGTTGTACTTGTTGAAGTAGAAGAACTGTTTGATGAAGCAGTGGCATTTGAAGATGACCCTGAACCTGGAACCTTGAGACTTTGACCTGGGTACAAGAAGTAATTTGAAGTCCCATTCAAGCGTTGGAGTTCTGAGATAGAAATACCGTACTTGTTAGCAATACGCCAGTAGCTATCACCGGCTTGGACTGTGTATGAACCGCCCGCTGATGGTGCTGCGCTTGTTGTACTTGTTGAAGCAGAGCCACTGTTTGATGACACTGATGCATTGGTTCCTGAACCTGGCACTTTAATGCTTTGGCCTGGGTGGAGGGTGTAATCAGAGGTGCCATTTAAGCGTTGGAGTTCTTGGATAGAAATCCCGTACTTATTAGCGATACGCCAGTAGCTATCACCGGCTTGGACT
>NZ_KV822213.1:12663-34645 GCF_001815865.1 Abiotrophia sp. HMSC24B09 | reverse complement strand
GTAGCTATCACCGGCTTGGACTGTGTATGAGCCACCCGCTGATGGTGCTGCAGAGCGCGTACTTGTAGTTGAGCTTGAAGTTGAAGCAGCAGAGCCACTTGTATTTGAAGCAGAACCTGGTACTACCAAGCTTTGACCTGGATAGAGGAAGTAGCTTGAGGTACCGTTCAAGCGTTGCAATTCTTCAATTGAAATGCCGTACTTGTTAGCAATACGCCAGTAGCTATCGCCTGCTTGAACCGTATAAGAACCGCCACCAGTCGCTTGAGCTTGTGGACGAGCTGGGCTAGCAGTGCTGGAACCACCCGCATCATATTGAGTCAAGCCATAGGTTTGAATTAATTGGTTGAGCTTAGACGCGTAACGAGTATCTGTCGCATAACGACCCGTTAAGTGTTGTGTTGCGTCTTGATAAGAGTTGGTCGCACTCACGCGCGCCCCATAATAGAATTTATAGCGCCAGCTGTTAGGATTGTTGTCCCCAGTTAAAAGCGAAGCATAGTCATTCAGGGATTCACCATAGTTGCTATACTTACGGAAAGGTTCCTTAGCAGCATAGTAGTTACCACTACCGTCGTCTTCTAAGGTGTCCATACGAACGGAATTACCGTTATAGTCACCCTTGATCCCGAATAAGTTATAGTTAGGTGCTGATGCTAATCCACTTTGGCCCCAACCTGATTCTAAAATTGCTTGCGCAATCATTACAGAGGCATACAAGTCATTATTCTTAGCGATATCGCGTGCATACCCTCCAATAGTTGATAAGAAGTTTTGTTGGGTAGCTGTTTGAGCTTGTACGGTCACCTTTGGTGCAGTGAGCGTGCTTAAAGTAGATGCAGAAGCGAATAAGACTAAGCCTGCATTAACCACTTTGGCAATTTTCTTATTTGATTCGTGGCGCTGTGCTTGTTTACGACGATTAATCACCGCTTGACGCGTTAATTTCACGTATATTCCCCCATTCTGCCATTTTATGATACAATACCATTATATAGAAAGCCTCTCGCTAAAAAAAGGGGCCTAGCCCCCTTTTCGTTTACTTTTAACTATTGTGTAACTTTCACGTAATACAAAGGAGTTTGTCTATGCAACGCGCTCTACACTACAGCCACACCCTCTTAGCCGCCTTAATCCTACGTTTTCCAGATGGTGTTTATATTGATGGCACCCTAGGCAAAGGACACGACACGGCCTTCATTCTCAGCCAACCAGGCTTTTGTGGCCAGGTTATGGGCTTTGATATCCAAGATCAGGCCTTGGCTTGGACTCAGGAACGACTGGCTGATATTCCAAACCGGGATTCTGCCCAGCTTTTTCTAGCTTCTCACGACCAAATCCATACGCTTTTAGCTGAGGTCTCCCAATTCAGTGGTGCCATTTATAATCTGGGCTATCTGCCCGGTGGCGACCACCAAATCACAACTCAAGAGACTTCCACCCTGGCCTCTCTAGACCAGGTGCGAACCAAACTTCGGGTTGGCGGTCAAATTATTTTGGTTATCTACAGTGGGCACCCTGAAGGCGCCAAGGAAAAGGATGCCCTCTTCCAAGCCTTAGCCAGCTGGCCCCAAGAAGAATTCCAAGTCCTTCATTATGGCTTCATCAACCAACGGAATAATCCACCACAGCTCCTCATCATCGAGCGTATCAAGTAAGTAAAAAAAGCTGAGACCTAAGTCTCAGCTTTTCATTTTGTCTTATTCTGCAAGCGCAGCTTTGAGTTCATCTACCTTGTTGACCTGCTCCCATGGTAAGACCACGTCTTGACGACCAAAGTGACCATAGGCTGCTGTCTGTTTATAGATTGGGCGACGCAAGGCCAAGGTGCGGATAATCCCATCTGGCGTTAAGTCAAAGAGTTGACGTACTGCCTGAACGAGACGACTTTCAGAGACGACACCTGTTCCAAAGGTTTCAATCCGAATAGAAACGGGTTGCGCGACCCCAATCGCATAAGCCAATTGCACCTCACAACGCTTAGCTAAGCCAGCTGCCACGATATTCTTGGCAATGTAGCGAGCCATATAGCTAGCTGACCGGTCCACTTTGGTTGCATCCTTACCAGAGAAGGCACCGCCACCATGGCGAGCATAGCCACCATAGGTGTCTACAATAATCTTACGACCTGTCAGACCGGAGTCTCCTTTAGGCCCACCGATGACAAAACGACCGGTTGGGTTGATTAAGAAGCGGGTTTGTTCATCTAATAAATGTGCCGGAATCACAGGCTTCACTACTTGTTCAATCACGTCTTGACGCACAGTTTCTAAGGTTGCTTCAGGCGCATGTTGAGTCGAAATGACGACTGTATCCACCCGTAGGGCTTGACCGTCTTCCCCGTACTCAACGGTTACTTGAGACTTACCATCTGGTCTTAAATAAGCTAATTGGCCAGACTTACGCACCTCACTCAGACGTTTAGCTAGGCGGTGGCTAAGCGCGATTGGTAATGGCATGAATTCTTCCGTCTCATCACAGGCATAACCGAACATGAGCCCTTGGTCACCCGCCCCAATCAATTGATCGGTTGCTTCGTCCCGGGTTTCAATGGCCGCATCTACCCCTTGAGCGATATCAGGTGATTGTTCGTCAAGCGCGACCAAGACGGCCACATTATCGCCATCAAAGCCATAATCACTTGAATCATAGCCAATTCCCTTAATAGTTTCGCGTACAATTTGTTGGATATCGACATAGGCAGTCGTGCTGACTTCCCCGAAGACCAATACCAAGCCGGTGTTGACTGCGGTCTCGCAGGCTACCCGGGCTAGTGGGTCTTGTGTCAGGATGGCATCTAAGATGGCATCACTAATTTGATCGGCAACTTTATCTGGGTGGCCTTCCGTCACCGATTCAGATGTAAACAACTTTCTTTCCATAGTAATTTCCCCCATTTTGTAGATTGGTTACAAGGCAACTTCATTAAGAAAATGAATCCCATCGGGAATTTATTGTTGTAACTGACTCCATTATACATTAGTATAGTAGATATAGATAGTAAAAAATGTCGAAAAAAGAGGATTAGCTATGAAACACTTTGCACACTTTCTAAGACATCCCCTCATTCGAATCTTCCTGGCGCCACTAGGCTTTGGGATATATGGTTTAATCGTAGGGATGTACCACACTACCGAAATCAACTGGTTAGCCTTGGGCTATCTCTACCTGATTTTAGTCAGCAGTCAGTTGATTGACCACTACTTCTTCGTTCGCTTCAATACCCGCAAGGCCAATGCTAGCTCGCCAGTGATTCTATACGCCATGGAAATTCTGCTCTGGGCAGCAACCGTGGGCTTTATGTGGCAGCATCATTGGGGGGCTAACCTCTTACTCCTCCTCTATATCGCCTATACCCACATTCAGCATTATCCTTATAATCTGACCAACAGCCTCTACCAGTTAATTCTAAATATCTTCTTCCAGGCCTTCATCGTCAACAACCTAGCCTACTTCAGCCAGACAGGGACCATCACGACCGGCTTCCTCATCAGCCTCCTGCCTCTGGCAGCCTTACAACTGGCCTTTCAAGCTGAAGGCAATAGTCTAGTTAGTCAACTAACGGGACACCCTTCCGTCATGCCACATGGCTTAAAAACAAGTCTAGTGCTTATCTTGAGCCTAGTAGCTGTGGCTGCCGGGACCTACTTAAGTTTCCCATCCAAATCTTATTTTATGCTCCAACTCCTCTTTATCGCCGGGAGCGCCTTGACCTTAGCCCCTCTTTTGGTCCAAACTCGACAACATAACCAGAGCCAAAATAAACTCAACTATCTCAGCACTAGTTACTTGCTGATTAGCATCCTGTATGGCTTGGCCTTCTGCTTCTAACATATATGGCAAAAACAGCCGTCCCCACCTACGTGTGGGAACGGCTGTTTTTGGGTGTCTAGTCAGGCAACTTAGCCCAAAAATCATGGTATCGCACGGTTGCGCATGATGCTGACAACTGTCACGATTAACATCACCAAGATTGGAAGGTAGCTCCATGACAAAGGTAGTCCTAATAGGGCAATATATCCGAACAAGGTACATCCCACCACCAATTTCTCCAGTGTGGTCTTCTGGCCACGAAGACTCCATAGGGATAATATAATACCTAGGATTATCAAGATCAGCATACTGCCGAGATAAATCCGAAGCGGCCAATGGCTACCCAAACTTGTTAACATAATGGGCGACGGGATACTCAGAGCTATTTCTAGCACCTCGATAGTGTCTCTTAAGATTAAGAAATTCCCGATTGAAAACACCAAAAAGAAAGCATTGAAGGGGAGTAAGACTTGTTTTATCTTCAAGGTATTCTCACCTCCTCTGATTCAGTAAATTATAGAGCCATTGAAGATTCCAGTCTGGAGTAGGCTGTGCGTCTACTAGAGGTGCCCCAATTTCTTCGATAATCTCATTGATGAGTGTTTGGTCTTCTTCAGAAGGGCTTACTCTGCAATCACAACGCTTGCTAAATATATACTCTATTCTCCCCTCAGCACTTAAGGCATACATAACATTATGATAAGTAAGATTAATCTCTGTGCCTTCGTCACCATAAATTGCAAATGTAATATCACTCCCACGACTATTAACTCTAAACCTTATGTTACTAGTCAATGTATCTTGCTTAAAGTGATACCCTGGTATCTGACGGGAGTCCCTATATAACATAAACCGCAGCGCTTCCCACTCTGGTGAGAACCGCCCTTCAACGTTTTGTGCGTAATAGGGTGCATATTTCTTAAGATTCAATTCCAGCCTCCCCTTAACAAATAAGAGTGCCAGCATCAGTAAGACCGAGAAGATGATAATCAACATTCTTTTTCTCTTCACCCTTATCTCTACCTTCTTAACCTTCGTTTAATATAATTTGTTACCTTGCCAATAGGACGCTTAATATATCGCTCAACCAACAGCTTATTGTAGCTACTTACTACAGAGTTTACCTTTCTATGTATTGCTCCAGCTACTTTTCTGATTCAGCAAATTATAGAGCCATTGAAGATTCCAATCTGGAGCAGGCTGTGCTTGAATGATAGGTTCAAAAATTGTAGCAAGTGCTTCATCTACGAATATTTGCTCCTCATCTGAAATGTCATGTCTCAGACTAGTTAATAAGGGAGTATCTACAGGTATATACTCAACTTGACCCAAAGGAGTTAGCGAGTAGTGGATGGCCTCATCATTATAATAGAGTTGTCTACTGTCCGCAATTACGATATAACGAATTTTGGCTCCATTATACGCCGTGGTAAATTCCCAATCTCCGCTTAAATTATCTCTCTTGTACTTATAATTATCAAGTTCAGGATGCTCGATTTGATTAAAGTTTCGCATTGCTTCTTGCAAAGGCGAGTATCTTCCTTCGGTGTACCTTGCATAGTATACGCTATAAGTTGATAAGTTGTCTGACACTTTCGTCCATGCAAAAAGTCCTACAACGGTAACTATACATACAATTATAAATAACTTCCATTTTGATTTCATATCTTTCTCCCATGAGTCATTTTAAGCAATGATTTGGGTTGTCGCACTTATTCTTGCGATCTTCCTTTTTCGGTGTTGCACTTAATTATACAATCTGCGCCCCAAAAAAAGCTAGGACGCATGCCCTAGCCTCTCGTTGTTTAGCCTGTAATGAAATTTCCCAGGAATACCCACAGGATGCAGAGGACCACTTGGACGCTCACCATGTAGAATAACCATTGGCTTGGTAGGCGCGGAATCTTCAGCTTGTAGACGAAGGCTACCGCTAGGAGCGCGTAGACCAACATCAGGAAGATTTGGAAGACAGTCAGCGGGAGCAGGAAGCCTACTAAGGACACGACCTGAATCGCGAAGACGCCTAGTTCTAGTGGCAAGCCGACGCTGTGGCGCTTGTCCACTGGATCTTGGAATTCGGCCGCTTGGTTGAAGTAGGCCAGGCGAATTCCGACTGCCAAGATGTAAAGTGCGAAGACAATGAGGCTAAAGGCGCCCGCATTGGTTACCGCCATCAGATAGACGCCCGGGAGGACGCCATAAATGAGGAAACTACTCAAGGTCTTGAGCTCCTTGGCGAAGGCAGCCTCCGCCACCGAAGACTGGAATTGATTCATGAAGCCTCCGACGAACAAGTCGATGATGGAGGCAATAATCAAGGAAACAAGGGCGTACTGTAGTTCACGATGAAAGGCGAACCCGATCCCTGTCGCTGCAAAAAACAAACCTGCTAATAACACCACATTGGAGCGGTGCAACTTCCCAATAAACATACCGACACCCTGCTTTCTTTTAAATTTTTACACTTCTTAGGCTTTCTCGAAGCCAATAATGAGACCGTGGTACTGCGCGTAGAAGGTGCAGAGCCCATTAAAATCCACTACCTCAATTTGAGCCTGAGGATAGTGTTCACGCAGCAAAGCACTCACCGCTTCAACCACTTCTGGATTGTCGCTATGAGAAATCGCCACTTTACCACCTTGGTAACCATGCTTGAGCATTTCTTCTACGGTTGCTTTCACAGCCCGTTTGCTCCCCTTGGACTTGGCCCCAATCTCAATCTTACCTTCAGCTGTACGAACCCCAATCAAACGGATGCCCAAGAGGCCAATCATACCACCGACTAGACGGTTGACACGGCCAGCTTTGACCAAGTTATCTACTGATTCTAAGATGAAGACTACATCCGTCTTTTGATGATAATCCTTTAGGCTAGCTACCACTTGGTCAAAATCCAGGCCAGCTTGTACCAATTCCAAACCCTTAGCAATCAAGAGGTCGTTCTCTGTCCCCGCAGACAAGCAGTCAAAGATATAGATATTAGCCAATGGGTTTTCTTCCAAAGCCATATTGCGACCAAGCTGGGCGCTATTATAAGAACCTGATAAGCCACTTGAGATGGTAAAGCAGATGACATTTTCGGCTCCTTCGAAGGCATTGGCATAAGCTTGAGGAGACGGACAAGCAGTCGAAGAGGCCTCCTTGCTGTCTTGCATATCCTTTACAAAAGTTGCCATATCTAAGTTGGCATCATCCACATATACCTGAGTGCCAATATTAATCATTAAAGGTACTAATTCAAAAGCGACATCCGTCCCTGCAAACAGGTCCGGCGAGATAGTCGCGCCTGAATCGGCTACTAACTTCCATTTCATAGGTAATTCCTCCCTCTATCTTCTCCCTAAGTATATAAAAGCCCACGGCAACTTGCAAACAAAATCACGCGTGGGACTCTCTTTTTATTTTTAGGATCTTTAGGGGCTAGCACTTTCCAGCCTCTCTATAAGCAACTATGCCTGATATCGTTTAACTAGGGCAGCAATCCCCATGCCCCCACCAATACAAAGGGAGGCAAGGCCATATTGACTCTCAGAACGAACTAACTCATGGCAGAGCGTCGCTAAGACTCGGACTCCTGAAGCCCCAATAGGATGACCTAAGGCAATGGCGCCACCATGAACATTGGTGCGCTCGGCTAGCCAACCAGCTGACACCCCGTGATGGGCGACTAAATCATGTGAAACAGCCAGTGCTTGAACCGCAAAAGCCTCATTGAGTTCGAAGCGGTCAACTGCTTCAAAAGGCACGCTAGTACGCTCTAAAACCTGCTCAATAGCCCCTACAGGACCAATCCCCATAAGGCTAGGGTCAACCCCTGCCTGACCAAAACCTAGAACTTCAGCCAGTGGCGTCAAGCGGTAGCGGTCTACGATTTCTTGACTCACCAAGCAGAGAAAGGCTGCGCCATCGTTAATACCTGACGCATTACCGGCTGTTACCGTCCCCTCTTTCTGGAAGGCAGGACGCAAACCAGCTAATTTCTCAGGGCTGGTTTTATAGTTAATATACTCATCTCGATCTATCACTTGACGATTGCCCTTGCGGTCGACTTCTGTCACAGCCACAATTTCCTGGTCAAAGAGGCCTGCTTGTTGAGCCGATTGAGCCTTGACTTGAGACTGATAAGCATAAGCATCTTGAGCTTGGCGACTAATGTCATATTGCTGAGCTAAATTCTCAGCCGTCACACCCATAGCATAGCCCCCAAAGGCATCAGACAAGCCATCCCGATAGAGGCTATCTACTAGAGGACTGCCACCATAAGCCATGCCCTTGCGAGATTTGCCATCTAAGACGAAGGCGGCCTGGCTCATACTTTCCACGCCCCCAACGATCAGGGCTTGGTTCTCACCGGCTTTAATCTTGGTATAGCCTTCATAGACTGCCTTCAAGCCACTCCCACAGACCATATTGACGGTGTAGGCTGGGGTCGTCATCGCTAGTCCTGCCTCTAGCGCGATTTGACGGGCCAAGTTTTGACCATGGCCAGCCGATAAGACATTCCCAACGATCACTTCTTCAATGGCTTCCACTGGCACTTGGTCTGATTCTAGCACTGCCCGGAGAACTTGGCTGCCCAAGTCTAGCGGACTGAGATTGGATAAGGCGCCAAGATAGCGACCAATGGCCGAGCGCTTAACTTCTGTAATATATACGCGTGTCATAAGTAACTCCCTTTAGTTCAAAGTTCAACGAAGGATTAAATCAATGGTCGCTTGCTGGCGCAAGACTGGCAACAAAATGACGAATACAGGTGACATAAGCTTGAATGAAAGCATCATCCTCCAAATACAATTCATGCTTACGCCCCGGCACACAGTAGGCTTGGGCTTGAGCTAGACTCGACGTCAAGCCATGAATGCCACTAGCTAAAACATGGTCGTCAAGCTCCGCCCGCCAGACTAGGACTGGCAAAGTGAGCTGGCCAAGGCCTTGACGAGACAAAATTTTGCGCGAGCTAGCTAGACTAGTTGCTAACCAAGACCAAGTAGCGCCCCAGCTAGGAATTGGATGGTTGGCTAGGTGCCAATGATGGAAATACTGGCCACGTTCATATTGAGTCGTCCAGCGATTCTGGCGGGGATACTGGCTATGACGTTCAGGATCAAAGGCGCCCTGACGCGGAGCATAAGCTTTGCCACCACCTAAACAAGTGACGGCTCGACTCAGTAGATGGGCATAGGCAAAAGGAATCTTGCCCGTATCGATTGCCAGCATAGGCGAGGAAAGGATGAGCCCTTGAGCTAAACCGGGATAGAGTTGGCATAGGCGAGTCGCGGCCGCTCCACCCATGGAGTGGCCGAATAGGACTAAGGGACCTTGGATTTTTCCTTGCTTGCCTAAATGGTCCAAAAGGCTAGCTAGGTCCTCAGCATATTGATCAAAACTTTGGCTATGAACGCTGGATTTGGGACCATAGGGACCACTGACGCCATGCCCTCTTAGGTCCACTGCAATGACCTGATAGCCTTCTTGATGCCAGTAATAGGTTAACTCCCGGAATTTTTCCTTGAACTCATTGAGACCATGGATGATTAGGAGAGTAGCCTGAGCCTCAGCATGAGGATAGAAATCAAAGGCTAGGGTCTGGCCGTCTTCTAAGGTAATCGTCTCTGACTGACCATGTTGGGCCAGATAAGGCTGAACCCAATCTGTCATTTCTTTGTCGAACTGGGCTTGCGATAGCCAGGCATGCTGAGTGCTAGCCTGAGCCTGCCAGCGGGTGACGTCAAAGACTTGCTCGCGATCATTACTTGGCTTGAGGCCATGTCGACGCTGGTAGACCTGGCCATAGGTCCAAGTCGCTAGCCCCAGGCCGACTAGACCGGGCAATAGATAAGCATAAGGTGAGGTCATGGTGGGGCTCCTTCAAGTTGAATTAAGGACTAGTAAGTGTATCGGAGGTGACAACTGCCACCAAACGCACGTAGGCCACGTCACCAACCAATTGGTCACTAGGCTGAGCGTAGAGGGTCACATATTGACTAGCAATATAGGCGCTGGTCTCCTGGCCTTCCATTTTGGCAAAGGCCTTATAGAGATAGTCGGCCAGAATGTCAGGGTGCTGGCGCCAAGTATCTAGGTGGACGTCATCCGCCGCAATGTAGAGCTCAAAGGTGGATTCCCCTAATCTGGAATTGGCATCCTCAATTGCTGGATGCGCCGTCCGAAAATCTTGCCCATCTAAGGTCCGGCTACTCAAGTAATAATAATCGGATAATTGACGAACCCGAGTTTGACTCCCTGTAGCAAGTTGGTGGCCGATCTGAATCTCTGGCCAACCGAGTTGGCTCCGATGTTGGTTAACTTGATTGACAAAGGCCTGATTCAGGCCATTCAAATCCAAACCCTGATTGAAGGTTTGGGCTGTGCGGGCGGCCTTCTGATATATAGGACTAGCCGCCACATTGGCTGCTACTTGATGGGGCTCTTGGTTGGCCCCGGATTGAATGGCATGGGACTGATTATCCTGAGGCTTATTTTGTGGAATATTCAATAATTTTTGGGCGATAGTCAGCATAGCTTGTGGGCGGCTGAGGCTATTATCCTGCCAGACAGCCTGAATCATATCCCGTCTGGCAAAGAGGGCCAGGCAGAGGACGACAATAATCGCCACTATCTTCAAAGGGGTCGTAGATCGTTTTTTCATGGTCAGTCTCCTTCTTCTACCATCTTAGGCAATTCTGACAGAGATTTCAATCTTGATGGCTGAGATTTACCCTTTCTTAAGATTTGAACAGGACATTTGTCCCAAGTCCTAAAAACGCGTATAATGTGTAGAGTAGACGGGGCTCCCTGCCCCTAGATTAAAGGAAGGAGGACCCCCATGACGGATGCCCAGTCCCAGACCGCCCAAGAACGGGCCAAGGTTCAAGAACGAATTGAAGCCAAGCTCAAGCTCTTGCCAGATTTACCCGGTTGCTATCTCATGAAAGATGCGGCCGATCAGATTCTCTATGTCGGCAAGGCCAAGAACCTTAAGAACCGGGTGCGCTCCTATTTCCGTGGCGCTCACGATACCAAAACTACCAAACTAGTGTCAGAAATCGACCACTTCGAGACCATCATCACCAACAGTAATAAGGAAGCACTCTTGCTGGAAATCAATCTAATTCAGCAATATAAGCCGCCTTATAATATTCGGCTCAAGGAAGGGACCATGTATCCCTACCTTAAAATCACCAAGGAACGCCATCCCCAACTCATCATCACATCCAATGTGACCAAGGACGGCGGTCTCTACTTTGGCCCCTTCCCTAATGTGGGGGCAGCCACCCAAACCCAGCAACTCTTACATCGGGTCTATCCCCTTCGTCGTTGTGGTAAAAATGAGAAACGGGCTTGCTTCTATTATCATCTAGGTCAGTGCATTGGTCCTTGCGATCATGAAGTCACCAAGGACATGTACCAGCAACAGATTCAGAAGATTAAGCAATTTTTCAACGGCGATATCCAACCCATTATGACTCAGCTCAAGGACAAAATGCAGGCAGCCGCCGAGCGTCTGGACTTCGAACAGGCCGCCGATTACCGGGACCAACTCCAATACATTGAGACCACTATCGAGCGTCAGATTATCATGAGCCAGGACTACGACAACACAGATGTCTTCGCCTATGACTTCCAACGGGGCTGGATTTCCATCCAGGTCTTCATGCTCAGACAAGGTAGCATCCTCAAACGTGAGGCTGCCATCTACCCTGCTTACACGGACCCCGACGAGGAGTTGACGACCTTTATCGCCCGCTTCTATCAGGAAGAAAACCACTTACTTCCTAAGGCTATCTTGGTCCCTGAGGATGTTGACAAGGACTTGTTATCGCAAGTGATTTCAGTCCCTATCAGCACGCCACAGCGAGGTAAGAAAAAATCCATGTTGGACCTTTGCGCTAAGAACAGCCAGCTGGCTCTCAATGAACGCCTCAACCTCTTGGACATCCAAGCCCAACAAACTCGTGGTGTCAGCGAAGACCTGGCGGCAGCCTTGGGTATCCCTCTGGCCTATCATATCGAAGCCTTCGACCACTCCAACATTTCAGGGACTGGCCTGGTGTCGGGTATGGTAGTTTACAAAGAAGGCAAGCCTGACCGCAAGAGCTACCGTAAGTTTAAAATCAAGGAATCTAACCAAACCAATGAATTTGCCCACACCCAAGAGGTCATTCGCCGTCGTTATTCGCGCTTACTGCGTGAGGAACAGCCCCTGCCTAATCTGATTTTGATGGATGGGGGCAAGGTCCAGGTCCGGGCAGCCCGCCAGGTGATTGAAGAGGAACTAGGCCTCTCTATTCCTGTCGCTGGCATGGTCAAAGACGACAAACACCGGACCGCTTCCCTCCTGAATGGCTATAGCGAGGAGTTGGTAGAGCTAGACCGCCAGTCGCCTGTCTTCCACTATATCCAAAGAATCCAAGAAGAAGTTCACCGCTACGCTATTTCCTACCACCGTCAAGTACGGAGCAAGCAACAATTCGCCTCTAAGTTAGACGCCATTCCGGGTGTAGGTAAGGTGACCCGCACCAAGTTGCTCAAACACTTCAAGTCCCTCAAGGCTATGAAAGAAGCCTCTATCGAGGACTATGCCAAGCTTGGTGTAAGGGCTGAATTGGCTGAACGGATTATTGCCTATCTAAGCAAACAAAAGGACTGAGCCTAAGCTCAGTCCTTTTTGCATACTATGATTTTAAGTGACTAGCCATAAAGCCAGGACGTAAAAACTAACCCAGGCTAAGTTAAGGGCAGCACCATTAAAGAGGGGCGTCCACCGGCGGATGACATAATGGCTAAGGCCCAGCCAGATTGGTGTGGTCACCAGCGGGGTGGCTAATAGAAAGTAAGTCGGCCACTGGGTCTGCCCAGTCACAATGGCCAGGCCATACAGAGCCCAACCCAAGTAGGTTATTACAATGGCCGACAGCCAGGTCACATTGAGTAAGTGATTGGCCTGATTAAGCGCCTCTACCAAAAATTTATTGGCCTTTCCCGCTTCTGCGTAATCCTGACAATAAGCCTTGCCTAGAATGGCTAGCACATAGAAAGCCCCATGAGCCAAAGGGGACAGGCTGAAGCCGATCAGGAGACAAAGCAGTCCCGCCCAGGCCAAGCCCCTTACTGGTTGGGCCATTTGCCAGAGGCCATAGAGACTTAGAAGCGGTAGCCAAATAGAAAATTGGGCCAGCCAAACACCCCAGCGTAAACGACGGTCGGTCCCTGATCTCATATAAAGAGCCAGGCGTAAATTGGTCACACCCCCTGCTTGGTAGCGGACCAAGTCTTCTTCAGTCACCGGCGCAAAACCTACTAGTAATATATCGCCCACCAACCAGGCCAGAGCCCCAAAAAGACCTGCCAAAAATGAAGCCTGCACTAGGGTCATCAAAATCCCTCCTCCACACTTGTTACTCTCAGTCTAGCACACCCTCAGCCTTTTATATAACAAAAAGGCTGAGACCAAGGTCTCAGCCAAATTTATTACATCATACCCGGCATGCCGCCCATTCCGGCTGGCATATCAGGGCTTTCTTTTGGAATGTCTGCTACAACGGCTTCTGTCGTTAAGAGCAAGGCTGCTACAGAGGCTGCATTTTGAAGGGCAGAACGGGTTACCTTGGTTGGGTCCACAATCCCTGCTTCAATCATGTTCTCAAAGACATCAGTTGCGGCGTTATAACCTACACCTTTTTCAGAGCGACGGAGGGTGTCCACAATGACAGAACCTTCCTTACCGGCATTAGCTGCAATCTGACGTACTGGTTCTTCCAAAGCACGTGCTACAATCTTAACCCCAGTTGCTTCGTCACCTTCAGCTTCAACTGCTGCCACGATTTCTTGAACGTTAACCAAGGCAGTACCCCCACCAGGCACGATCCCTTCTTCCACGGCCGCACGGGTCGCGTTGAGGGCGTCTTCGATGCGGAGTTTGCGTTCTTTTTGCTCAGTTTCAGTGGCTGCCCCTACTTTAATCACGGCTACCCCACCTGACAATTTAGCTAAACGTTCTTGGAGTTTTTCCTTGTCGAAGCTTGAGGTGCTTTCTTCTGCTTGGGCACGAATGACCGCAATACGGTCTGCGATGGCTTGCTTGTTGCCTGCCCCTTCTACGATAGTGGTAGAGTCCTTAGTCACCGTTACTTTACCGGCATGACCTAGATGTTCTACGGTCGCATCCTTCAGTTCAAAACCTAATTCTTCTGAAACAACGGTTGCCCCAGTTAAGACTGCGATGTCCTCCAACATAGCCTTACGACGGTCACCAAAACCAGGTGCCTTAACGGCCACTACATTCAAAGTCCCACGTAACTTGTTGAGGACTAAGGTTGGCAAAGCTTCGCCGTCTACATCTTCCGCAATAATAAGGAGCGGACGACCAGATTGCATAATACCTTCCAAGAGTGGTAAAACATCTTGAATGTTGGTAATCTTGCGGTCGGTCACAAAAATTACTGGATTTTCCAATTCAGCAACCATCTTCTCATTATCGGTTACCATGTATTGAGAGAGATAACCTCGATCAAATTGCATCCCTTCAACTACTGATAATTCCGTCTCGATAGACTTAGATTCTTCAATGGTAATCACACCGTCGTTGCCGACACGTTCCATCGCGTCCGCAATCAAGTCACCAATGGCTGGGTCGCCAGAAGAGACTGCGGCTACTTGGGCAATGGCTTCTTTGGATAGAACTGGTTGAGATAAGGCTTGTAAAGCTTCAACTGCTGCCTTAGTGGCCTTGTCAATCCCGCGGCGGATGCCAACTGGGTTAGCCCCAGCCGTCACGTTCTTCATCCCTTCATTAGCAATAGCTTGGGTCAAGACAGTTGCCGTCGTGGTCCCATCACCGGCTACATCATTGGTCTTACTAGCCACTTCTAGCACCAATTGCGCCCCCATGTTCTCGAAGCGGTCTTCTAATTCGATTTCACGTGCGATGGTTACCCCATCATTGGTAATCAAAGGGGAGCCAAAGGTCTTGTCTAAGACCACATTACGGCCCTTAGGCCCTAAGGTTGTTTTGACTGTGTTTGCTAAAATATCTACCCCGCGCAAGAGAGCTGCGCGAGCGTCTTCTGAGAATTTCAATTCTTTTGCCATCAAGAGTCACTCCTTTTCTATTCTTTGCCTTGTGCTTAGCCTAAAACGGCCAAGACATGGTCTAATTCAATTACTAAATATTCTTGGCCGTCTTGCTTAACGGTCACGCCTGCATAAGATTCAAAGACAACGCGGTCGCCGACTGCGACTTCGCCAGCGCTTGCTACTTCCTTGCTGACTGCTAGGACCGTCCCGGTCTCTTGTTTTTCTTGGGCGGCGCTAGATAAGATCAAGCCTCCGAGGCTTTTTTCTTCTGCTGGGGCTACTTCAATTACCAGTCGTTTGCCTAATGGTTTTAACATGGGATTTCCTCCATTCATTCTGAAACTTAGCACTCAAACACCTCAAGTGCTAACCACTCTTTTATAATAGTCTAAAATAGTCAAAAAAGCAAGTGATAGGCACTTGCTTTTTGAAACTTATGATTTAATTTTTAGATAGCCGTCTTCTGACCGATAAGAAGCTAAGGCTTCCCAAACTGCCACTGGACAAGTCACAATGAAGAGGAAGATATAGCCAGTCTGTAACCACATGACCGCAACGTCACTGAGGCCATGGACCAAGACGGTGACAATCATGGCGGTCACTAGCCCAATCTCAGCTTGAACTTCTGGTTTGAACCAGAGGGCCACCCGTTCACGGAAGTAGCCAACCGTCCCAATCAAGTAGATTGCCGTCCCATAGAGACCATAAGAAGAGAGGAACTCTAGGAAAATCTGATGGGCATGAGGTTGTCCCTTACCACCATAGAGATAGAAGAAACTGAAGTAGGACATAGGTCCCCGACCTGTTAAAGGATAATCGGTGAAGATGCCCCAGGCCGCCCGCCAAATCATTTCCCGCTCTTCTAAGCTATGAGAGAAGGAAGCCGAGGTAAAGCGCGCCAAGAGTTCCGGGAAGAAGAAGACCAGACAGGCCCCTGCTAACCCAATCCCTCCTAGCCACAAGACCAATCGGCGATTAATGAAGAAAACAAAGGTGATGGTTCCCACTACCAGGGCAGGTAAGGCCATGCGGGAGGCGGTCAGCAAAATGCCGACCACATTCAAGACCATGCTAAGACCATACCAGACCTTGGCCTTCTTAGTGTCTGCCTTGACAAAGAGGTAGGCCCCCACCAAGAGGGCAAAAATACAGAAGAGCCCATAATAGTTGGCATTAAAGAGGGTTGACATGGCCCGGTGTTGGGGGTTAGGATCCCGCACAATATAGTCCAGGGGGAGACCATGACTAGCAATAAAGACTTGGTAGTGATAGATAGCATAGAGACTAGTTCCAATGCTACCTAAGCCAATGATATTGAGCATTTTTATCAGTAGGTCTGGTGTTACAAAACTACGATAAATCCGGAAGAAGGTCCAAACTAGGATAAAGCCTAGTGCCGCCCAGATGCCATACTGATTGCGGTTGGCGAAGGCTATGATAAAGCTAAAAATCGCGCCCGCGCCGAACCAGCCTGTTCCTAGGGCAATCTTCCATAAACGTCGCCGGTACTTCCAGAAAATCAAGCCCACGGCTATTACCGCCGCTGGCACACTAATATAAAAAGGAAAAAGAATTAAGATACTTACATAAGTCATAATGAGTGCAGGCTGCGACATTAGATCGCGGAACGTTGGCCGTGTCGCCTGCTTGCTTTCAGTAGTTTCCATATAAGCTACTCCTCGTTGATCAGGGTCAATTATTACCTTCTTATTTTACCCTATTTGGCCGAAAATTTCCAATCATGCCATAAGCAAAGTCTGTCTTTAGCATGATCTCTTCTAGTTGCATCTGCCACCCTATCTATCAATCTATCTATTGATAGATAGGGTATGAGCCAGCAAATTTACGTGCTCTATCAGACACAAGTTGTGTTTGGCTTTCCCGTGATAAAAGCCAAAAGGCTAGATTCTACCTCGTCCCCTAGGACGGCAGGCAGGATCTAGCCCTTTTCTATTTATTCAATACCTATTAGTTAAGACGGCTCTTGTTAGCGACGTCCTCGCTTAAGAGGCGGACAAAGTCGTCATAGCTGTAGCTTTCTGACTTGGCAGAACCGTAGTGGCGGACGTTAACCGTGCCTTCAGACACTTCTTGGTCCCCAATAACAATTTGGTAAGGAATCTTCGCTGTTTGAGCGGAGCGAATCTTGTAACCCAACTTCTCATTACGCAAGTCCATATCCACACGGAAACCTTTGGCCTTCAAGTCTTCATAGATTTCTTGAACGCGGTCACTGTGAGCCTCTAGGCTAACTGGCAAGAGGGCCACTTGAACGGGCGCCAACCAAGTTGGAAAGGCTCCCTTGTACTCTTCGATTAAGTAAGCCACAAACCGTTCCATGGTAGACACAACCCCACGGTGGATGACCACTGGACGGTGGTTATCTTGCCCATCTTCCCCAACATAAGTCAGGTCGAAGCGTTCTGGTAAGAGGAAGTCCAACTGAATGGTAGACATGGTTTCTTCCAAGCCAATAGCAGTCTTGAATTGAATGTCCAATTTAGGTCCGTAGAAGGCCGCTTCCCCGATGGCTTCGAAGTAGTCTAAGCCCAACTCATCCATGGCTTCCTTAAGCATAGCTTGCGCCTTTTCCCACATTGCATCGTCGTCAAAGTATTTCTCTTTGTTTTCTGGGTCACGGTAGCTGAGACGGAAGCGGTAGTCTGTAATCCCAAAGTCATGGTAAACCGCCTTAATCAAGTCTAGCACGCGGATGAATTCTTCCTTGATTTGGTCAGGACGCACGAAGATATGAGCGTCGTTCAGGGTCATTTCACGAACCCGTTGTAAACCAGATAGGGCACCTGATTTCTCATAACGGTGCATCATACCTAATTCTGCAATCCGGATTGGCAATTCGCGGTAGGAATGGATGTCATTCTTATAAATCATCATGTGGTGTGGGCAGTTCATTGGCCGCAAGACAAGCATTTCGCCGTCGCCCATGTCCATTGGTGGGAACATGTCGTCCTTGTAGTGAGCCCAGTGGCCAGATGTTTGATAGAGGTCTACCTTGGCCATGATTGGGGTATAAACGTGGTCATAGCCTAGGCTGATTTCCTTGTCCATGATATAACGTTCGATCACACGACGGATGGTTGCCCCTTTTGGTAACCAGAATGGTAAACCAGAGCCTACTTCCTTAGATACCATGAAGATACCCAGTTCTTTCCCTAATTTACGGTGGTCACGTTCCTTCGCTTCTTGGCGTAGGCGCAAGAATTCATCTAGGTCAGCTTGCTTGAAGAAGGCCGTCCCGTAAACCCGTTGCATCATCTTGTTGTCAGAGTTCCCACGCCAGTAAGCCCCAGCCAAGCTCAGCAGCTTGAAGACCTTAATCTTGCCTGTTGATGGAACATGAATCCCACGGCAGAGGTCAGTAAAGTCTTCTTGTTGGTAGACAGTGATGACTTCATCTGCTGGTAGGTCTGTGATCAATTCGACCTTATAAGGGTCGTGCTTGAAGAGTTCCAAGGCCTCAGCGCGAGATACTTCCCGTCTTACAATTGGGTAGTTCTGGCTGATAATTTTCTTCATTTCCTTCTCAACTGCAGGTAGGTCGTCTTCAGTTAATTGAACTTCCTTGTCAGTATCGTAGTAGAAGCCTGATTCAATAGCTGGCACCAACCCAAAATGAATACCAGGATAGAGGCGAGTTAAGGCGTGAGCCATCAAGTGTGCGGTTGAGTGGCGCATAATTTCTAAGGCTTCCGGGCTCTTGTCGGTGATGATTTCAATGGTCCCGTCAGCTTCCAAGGGCCGGTCGTGGTCAACTAATTGACCTTGGAATTTGCCGGCTAAGGTTGCTTTGGCTAAAGAAGAGCCGATGCTAGCGGCCACTTGATCGACAGTGACACCCTTGCCATAGTGACGGACACTGCCGTCTGGGAAAGTTAAGGCGATTTGAGACATAATAGTTCCTCCTCATTGGATAATAGTGCTTGGTCGACAGTCTTAATCATTGGAAATAAAAAATCCCATTGACTCTGGTATTGCGACACAGAGTCAATGGGACGTTGATAACGTGGTTCCACCCAAATTTGCTTCTGCCACTGGCAAAAGCCTCTTGGTGCTGGTAACGGGAGCAACCGTCTTGACTTAACAGGCTAATTATTGCCCTTAGGTCAAGAATCAGTGAAGAGGTAAGCAACTATAGCGCCAGGATGTTGCACCAACCCATCCCTCTCTTGTGCACGCGACTAGCCACTCATGGCTTCACTCTCGATTAAGATTCTAGATATGTTATACCACTTTTGCTTGAAGAATTCAAGCCCTAGTCCCGGTCGATTTGCCAATCTTGGGCATAGGTCTGGTAGAAGGCTACCTTAAGAGCGATAAAGCGACTCAGGTCATTCAAGAGTTGGAAGAGTCGGGCACGATTCTCGAACTCCTGCCGGCTGACTGGCAAAGGTCGCTCCCGATAATAAGCTAGCAAGGCCTGGATATCGGCCATAAGATAGGTACCTGGATTGGCCGTTTCCAACTGGCTAGCCGTCAGATAAAAAATACCGGCCAAGACCTTGCTTTCTTCGCTCTCTAAGAAGCAGTCAGGCAAGGTGGTCATCATCTGCTCCAAAAGTTGGGCCTGAGCCTGACGCATTTCGACATAGTGGACATCATAATTGGTCTGCTTGAAGAGGCGGTTGTCACGCTCAGCCAAGACCGTTGTCAGGGCTGCCTCCAGTTCCTGATTAAGGGCCACTAAGGCGGCTAAGTCCACGCCCCGTCTAGCTTGGGGTTGTCGCAAAGAATCATGAATAGTCAAAAGCAACTGGCGTAACTGTTCTTCGATGCGCGCCCTGTGGGCCAGAATCAGGTCTTCTTTGGAAGGCATATAGCTATTAAAGGCTAGGGCTAGCCCTGCCCCAATGGCAAAGAGCCCCACTTGATTGAGCCAATAAGAGGCAGCTAACGACTGCCAACCTAAGAGTTGGGTGACGAGGACCGTGCTAGCCACTAGACCCGACATGAGTTGGAGCCGATAGCTGAGGGGTACATAGATGATCAGGAAGAGGGCTAGACTAAGCATGTTGAAGCCCAGACCAGCAAAGAGCAACCAAGCCAGGGCCAAGGCCACTACCATGGACACTAGACGCTCCTGGGCCAACTTAAGTGTGGTCCGGCGCGTATCCGACAAGCTCAAGAGGGCAATGACCCCCGCCGTCATCGGATTCAAGAGCCCCAGCGCCTGAGCGGTCAGCGCCGCCGCTAAGACAGCCAGGGTATATTTAGCAGTTCGTAATGGCAGGGACATGGCGCCCCCTCCCTTCCCTTATCTTTTTCTTCTATTGTTATACCATCTGAGCTGAAAAATAACAATCCCCACTAGTATTTTAGCTATCTTCACAAAATCTTCGCAATTATTAGCTATACTATGAAAGTACACCCCGAAAAGGAGCCATATCCATGCCTAACCCTCATCTTACCAAGGGATTTCGCCTAGCAGCCACTGTGCTGATTGACAATTACTGGATTCCCCGGCAAGAAGTCGAGCGCTACTTGGCCCGACGTCAATACTGGTCCCAAAGGCTTATGACCTACATGAGCCAGGCCGGTTGGCAAGCCCAACTTGACTTTGAAGGGAGCCAAGACGGTTTAGCCGTGCTAGGTTTGGATGCGCAAGGCCAAATCCAGGCCCTCATTCACCTGGATCCAGCCAATCTGACTGCCTTGGAAGCCGGTATAGCCCCGGAAGAACTCTTCTAATTGCCTATCTAATAGGAAATATGGGCTAAATTTATTGGCATATGCTTCTTTTTTCTGATACAATGACTATATAGGTCCAAATAACAGGAGGATTAGACTCGATGACCAAGTTACATACTAAGCTCGTTTTACTCACTCTAGCGAGCACTACCCTACTAGGTTTAGCTAGCCCTATTATGGCCCAAGAGCTAAAGAAAACCCCAGACTTAACTAAGGATTTTAGCCAAACTCAAGCCAGCCAAGCATCTAGCTTCACCATGCCGAGTGGCTACCCTGAAGAATTAAATAGCCTAACCGAAGATACCCGTTCTTATGTCGTGATTGACCAAGATACCCACAAGGTCTTGATGGAACGTGAAGGGAATAAGCCTTATCCAATTGCTTCTATGTCCAAAATTATGTCAGTTTACTTGACCTACAAAGCCATCGAGGAAGGCAAAATTAAACTAGACGATAAGATTAAGACACCTGAATCCATTGTCCGTGATTTCACCGACAATGCGGAATTATCTAATGCTGGCCTAGTGACCGATGCAGAATACACCGTCCAAGACCTCTTATACGGGATTATGTTAGCATCTGGTAACGATGCGACTACCCTTTTGATGTCTCACATCTACGGTTCTGAACAAGAAGCTGTTGCTGCCATTCGTCGCCAACTAGATGAATGGGGTATTGAGAACTATGAGTTCTACACCACATCTGGGGCGCCTAACAAGTACCTACCAGAAAGCTACTGGATTGAAGGGTCAACCAAGGACAGCCAGAACAAGATGTCTGCAGCTGATGTTGCCCTGATGGCCCAATACATCACTGAAAAATACCCACAAATCCTAGAACTGTCTTCTGCCCGTGAATACACCATGGCCAAAGACAGCGACCATCCAATTAAAATGGCCAACAACAACTTGCTCCTTGAAGGGGCTCAATATGGCCGTCCAGGCGTGACGGGTCTGAAATCAGGTTATACGGATGAAGCCGGCAAGTGCTTTGTCACTACCACTACTGAAAATGGCCGTAAGATGATTGCCGTTGTTATGGGGGTTCAAGAACCTTACTCTTCTTATGAAGAAACCAAGATTCTCTTGGACGGCTTGAACAAGCACCCTGAACTCTATCAATTAGAAGGCTTGGCTACCAACCTCCTGCCAACCCAAGCAGAGAAAGAAGCTCAAGCTGCTAAAAAGGCTGCAGAAGAAGCAGCAAGCAAGGCTCAAGCAGCAGGCAGCAAGGAAGAAAACGTTGAGAATCTCCCTAACCGCCGCAACAACCCATTTACTAACTTTATGCGCAGTATCTTTGGGATCTTTAACTAAGACTTATACCGGCTGAGGCTAATTCTCAGCCGATTTTTCTAACTAAGAAAACTTCCCATTATATCATATAT
>NZ_KV822213.1:0-12643 GCF_001815865.1 Abiotrophia sp. HMSC24B09 | reverse complement strand
TTATATCATATATGATATAATGGGAAATTTGTTTTTACCTCAAGACCTAAAAAAAACGAGACCTACAGGTCTCGTTTTTTGCTATTAATTAAAGACGATAACAGGTGTCCCGTATTCTACGTTCTCGTAGATGGTTGCAGCTGCGTCTAGTGGTGAGTTAACACAGCCCAATGAACCACTATGGGTCCAGACTTCGCCACCAAATTGGCTTTGCCATGGGGCGTCATGAATCCCTTGGGCCTTATCGTCGAAACGCATCCAGTAGTTAACCGGTACAGAGTAGTCTACTCGATAGAACTGGTTGTAACCCTTGAGTCGGGTCCCAGCCAATTTTTCAATGATAGCCCCTGCCCCAGGAACCGTTTCGGCTGCTGGTTGACCAGTGACAACAGGTGCCTCCAAAATTTTCTTATGGTCCTTATAGAGGAACATGGTTTGGTTGGCGATATCGACTTCCACGTAGGTTGGGCCGATATCATCCTTGGCGTTAGGCACGCCACCAGTCGAGTTAACGGCAGGTTCACGTTTAACTGGTTGGTGTGCTAGCAACTCTTGCTCAATCTTATCGACTTCCTGGTCCACTTCAATGCCCCAACCCATAATGCCAGGTGGCACCTCTACTGTACCGCGTAAGGTTGATTTGAACTCACGCGTCTTATTATAGGTAGAGTATTTTTCATTCAATTCTTGAACGTAAGCCTTGATGAGCTCGCGATCGAAGCTGACTTGGTTATTCTCGTCAAAGTGCATCCAAGATTCAATGGTCTTGGTCGGAATTTGAACATCATCGCCGGCAATCTGAAGAACGATTGGGTTCTCACTATACTGCTTGATTAAGCCAATCGCTGACTTCATGGTGTCGCTATCTGCTTGGATAGTTGCCTTAGCATAGGCTTGGCTGACATCCACACTCGTCTTTTCTTGTGTCGCAGCGACCAACATATCTTGGGCCAGGCTATCTGTATCAACCTGAGTCCCTGTCACATCTGACTTCACTTGATAGCCATCTGCTTCTGTATATTCGATGCTAGCATCTGTCGCCGCCTGACGTTGGCTGTTATCAATGCCTTTGGCTGCTAGGACTTGAGCTGCCTTGGTTTTATCTACATGGACCATGTTGGAGTCCACCTTAACATCTTGGTGGCTACCAAAACTCAATGGCCACATCACTGGATCTTGCTGATTGAAGAGTTGACCCACAGCCTTATCCAAGTCATAACTTGGTGATAATTCAGCCAAGGTTACTTGGGCAGTGGTCTTCCCATTCTCTTGCAAGTTAATTTGACGCTTGCCAAGTTCTTCAGCAATCTTCTCTTGGGCTTGGGCTTGAGTTAAGCCCATGAGCGGAATATCTCCAAAGTAGCTACCGAAGGTAAAGCGATCTAGGAAGAAGATCAAGCCCCCGATGTAGGCTACTGCTAATAAACCCAGAAGAATCATGCTGTATTTCAAAAAGCGTTTCATTGGCAAATCCCCTATCTAAAATTATCGTTACTCTCTATTATACGGTTAGATGAAAGTTTGTAAAGTCTTAATCAACAATTGGTTGACGACTTGTGGGTTGGCTTGCCCTTTAGATACCTTCATAATTTGACCAACTAAGAAGCCAACAGCACGGTCTTTCCCGTTACGATAGTCTTCGACAGAGGCTTGGTTGGCCTCCAAGACTTGATCAATAATGGCTTGGATTTGCGCTGGGTCGCTAATTTGGGCCATGCCACGTTCTTGCACAATGACATCCGCATCGCCACCCTCAGTCACCAGAATCTTGAAGAGTTGCTTAGCAATCTTAGAAGAAATGGTCCCTGATTCAATCAAGCGAATCATTTGCGCTAGGTTGTGTGGCGTCAATTGAGTCCCAGACAAGGTAGTTTTAGCACTGTTCAAGTAAGCCGATACTTCGCCCATAAGCCAGTTAGAGGCTTGTTTAGAATCTGCCCCTTCGGCTACGGTTGCCTGGAAGAAATCAGACATTTCCTTGGTCAAGGTTAAGACCATGGCGTCATAGGCAGGTAGGCCGAACTCCTTGATATAGCGAGCCCGACGGCTATCTGGCATTTCAGGAATGGTAGATTTAACCGCTTCTACCCATTCAGGTGCAATGGTAATCCATGGTAGGTCTGGTTCAGGGAAGTAGCGGTAGTCCGCAGACCCTTCCTTAACCCGCATGAGCAAGGTCTTACCAGTCGCTTCATCGTAACGACGAGTTTCTTGACCAATCTTACCACCTGCTAAGAGCACTTGAGCTTGACGCTTTTCTTCGTAGGCCAAGCCCTTCTTAACGAAGTTGAAGGAGTTGAGGTTCTTGAGCTCAGTCTTGGTCCCGAAAGCTTCCTGGCCATAAGGACGTAGGGAAATGTTGGCGTCGCAACGCATAGACCCTTCTTCCATCTTAACGTCAGAAACTTCCGTATACATGATTTTCTCGCGCAAAGCTTCCAGGTAAGCATAAGCTTCTTCTGGTGAGCGAATGTCCGCTTCAGAGACAATCTCAATCAGAGGAGTCCCTTGACGGTTAAGGTCGACATAAGAATAGCCATCAGTGGCGTGGGTATTCTTACCTGCATCTTCTTCCAAATGTAGACGTTCGATGCGAATACGCTTGGTTTGGCCATCGACTTCAATATCAATGTAACCATTTGACCCGATTGGCGTATCAAATTGAGAAATTTGGTAGGCCTTAGGGTTATCTGGGTAGAAGTAGTTCTTGCGGTCGAACTTCATTTCAGGCGCGATTTGGCAGTTAAGCGCTAAAGCTGCCCGCATACCAAATTCAATGGCCCGTTTGTTAACTACTGGCAAGACACCAGGGTAGCCCCAGTCGATTTCGTTGGTGTTGGTGTTAGGTTCGGCCCCGAAATGTGCAGGCGATGGGCTGAACATCTTGGAATCAGTCTTCAATTCCACGTGGACTTCAAGTCCGATAATCGTTTCAAAATTCATAGCGGTCTCCTATTCTACGGCTGCCCGTGGGGATTGGTTGACATAGTCATGTCCGGCTTCGAAGTTAGCAGCCACTTGATAGATGGTCGCTTCATCCAATGGCTTAGCCATGAGTTGCAAGCCGATAGGAAGCCCTGCTTGGTCTAAACCAGCTGGCACTGACAAGGCTGGTAGCCCGGCCAAGTTGGCTGGAACGGTCAAGAGGTCAGCCACATACATTTCGATTGGGTCTTGGATCCGGCCCCCGATTTCAAAGGCAGTTGAGGTGGTCGCAGGCCCCATGATTACATCACAGGCTTGGAAGGCTTGCTCAAAGTCTTGGATAATCAAGGTCCGAACTTGGGCTGCCTTCTTGAAGTAAGCATCATAGTAACCTGAGCTCAAGCTGAAGGTCCCTAACATGATCCGGCGTTGTACTTCTGGCCCGAAACCTTCCGTCCGAGATTGCACATAGACTTCTTCCAGGGTTTGCGCGCTTTGCGAACGGTAGCCATAGCGAATCCCGTCAAAGCGTTGTAAGTTAGAAGAGGCTTCTGAAGAGGCTATAATATAGTAGACATTGATCCCATACTTAGAGTGCGGCAAGGAAATCTCCACGATTTCTGCTCCTTGGCTTTCGAAGTAGGCAGCGGCTTGATCCATGCGCTCGCGAATTTCTTGGTTGATGGCTTCTGAGCGATAATCCACTGGGAAACCAATCTTCAGACCAGCTAAAGGTTGGCCAATCTTCGCACTATAGTTAGTATCAATTTCAGGCAAGGAAGTGGAATCCTTAGCATCGTGACCGGCAATGGCTTCTAAGACCAGGGCATTATCGGCCACGGTTAAGGTCATTGGCCCAATTTGGTCTAAACTAGAACCAAAGGCGATAAGGCCATAACGAGAAACGGAACCGTAGGTTGGCTTCATCCCCACTAAACCAGTAAAGGCTGCCGGTTGGCGGATACTCCCCCCAGTGTCGGTCCCTAAGCTGGCTGGCACTTGGCGAGCTGCTACGGCTGCCGCAGAACCACCAGATGACCCACCTGGTACGCGATTCAAGTCCCAAGGGTTACGCGTTGTCTTGAAGGCCGAGCGTTCACAGCTAGCCCCCATGGCAAACTCGTCCATGTTGAGTTTCCCTACAATGATGGCACCGGCTTGGTGGAGTTTTTCTACGACCGTCGCATCATAGGTTGGCACGAAGTCTTCCAGCATGCGGCTGGCAGCAGTGGTTACCAAGCCCTTGGTTACGATATTATCTTTAACCCCGATCGGAATCCCGTTAAGGATTGGCGCATCCGCCCCATAGCCACGTGCATCCGCTTGAGCTGCGGCTGCTAGGGCCAAGTCTTTGTTGAGGGCCAAGAAAGCTGCCACTTGTGCATCTGTCGCTTCAATACGTTCGAAAGCCGCCCGCACCAAGTCTTGGGATGTAAATTTACCGGCTGCTAAGCCTTCTTTCATGGCTAAGATTGTCGTTGGATATTGGGGCATCTTAGGCTTCCTCACTTTCCATGATGGCTGGTACTTGAATGAAGCCATCCTTGCTAGTTTTAACATTAGCTAATAATTGCTCCCGCTCAACGCCTGCTTGGGCCTTGTCTTCACGGAAGACATTGAGGAGTTGGTTGCCATGGTAAGTCGGTGCCACCCCTTGGGTATCCACTTGTTCGAGTTGCTCAACAAAGTCGATAATAGCATTGAATTCCTCGGTAAAGGCATCAATCTTGCTGTCATCGAATGAGAGTTTCGCCAATTTGGCGACGTGTTTGATATCGGCTGGTTGGACCATGCGATTCTTCCTTTCTGATACTGACTTTATTTGCTGGTTGTTGAAGGGACGAGCGACCCCTTATTTTAGAATTTGCGATTGATACTGGTTGCTACCCGCCGGCTTGGTAATAACAGCTTCGGTCCCTTCTGATGACTCAATCCGCACTTGCAAATCCAGTCCTTCAGGGAAGGTATTCTGGGCGACATCCGTCACATGCTGGGTCAGAGCGGTAATCTCCGTTAAATCATAGAACTGGGTCACGATATTAATCTTAAGAGAAGCTAGGCTGCCGTTGATATTGAGGGCTTCAGCCGTAATCCCATTAAGTTTAGGGAAGAAGTCGCTGACCTTGGTCCGGAATTCTTCAAAACCTGGGTATTGATCGTTACTACCTTGGTTGGTCCCTACAAATGGCAGGAGAGCCCGGCTTTCGTTATGCTCGGTCCAATCGGTTACGGCATTCCCCTCACGGGAAATCCCATCTAAGACGAAGGTCCCACCCACCACATTATTGGCAGGGGCTTGACTGAAAATGGCCACAGAAATTGGCACAGAACGCAATTCAGGGGTTGCCCTCAAACGACCCACGATGGTGTTGGCGTAAGCTTTACCCCGCTCCCGCATTTCCCCGATCGAGATTTCCTGACGGTGCACCACGTTATTGGAGTCGGTATATTGGTATTCACTATTCATGGCCAAACCGATGACAATCCCAGATAGAGAGTAGCCATCGTTGGTTTCGACCATAATGTCTTTTTCCATGATTTGGGCCAGGTAAATTGGCGTTGCAGCCGCATCCGTAATTACCTGATCATTGGAACTTGATTCTGCACTAGACGATTCTTCCTGGCTTGACTCACTACTTTGCGCCGAAATGGTGCTTTCAGCCTTACGCTGTTGCTCGGCATCATCCGGCAGACGAGGGTTCAGCCCTTCTGGGTTATCATCTGATTCACGGCCCGTCCAACGGGTCATGGTCTCAAGATTAATCAAGGTTCCTTCCTGCAGGAAATATTGGTTGGTTGGAAAGACGCCTTTGGCAATCCGCAGGAGCCCTTCTTCAAAGGCACGGATATTACCGGCGGAACTAAGGTTGCTGTCAGAGCTGCTGGCCACCCCTAATTGGTAGCGACCATTGCTGATAACTGCCCGATAGTTTTCACTAGACAGCTGGTTCTGAGTGGTCTGCACCACCACCTGGTTAGGTCCTACCACTGGTTTTTTGGTATTTTCGGCTTCTAGGTTGTTAAGACACCCTGCCAGGGTCAGACTGACTGCCGCGAGGGTCAGTCCCTTCTGCCATTTATTTTTCATATTTTCACCACTTTTTATAGATTTGCTAAGAAACTGGCTTCGTCAAGGATGGTTATACCCAAGGACTCCGCCTTGCTTAATTTGCTTCCGGCTTCCTGCCCGGCCACCAAATAATCGGTCTTCTTGGAGACACTACCGGTGACCTTAGCTCCCCGCGCTTCTAAGAGCTCCTTGGCTTCAGAACGCGAGTAGCTTTCCATGGTCCCGGTCAGGACAACTGTTTTGCCTAACCAGAAATCATTGGCTGAGGCACCTTCCGCCACTTCAAGAGGCTGTGGGCCCTGATAGGTCAGGTTAACGCCTGCCTCTGCTAGGCGTTTAAGCATGGCTTGGCTGGATTCCAAAGCCAGATATTGCACTAGAGACTGGCTGATAATTGGCCCGACTCCTTCAATGGCCCCAATTTCCTCGGCAGTCGCCTGGCTTAATCTATTCAAATCACCAAAGACTTGCAAGACTAAGCGCGCCGCCTTGGCGCCCACATGTCGAATGCCCAAACCGAAGAGCAGGCGCTCAGCGGAGTTGGACTTGCTGGCTTCAATGGCAGCCAGTAATTTCTGGGCGGATTTTTCTTGTATTTTATCCAAACTTAAGAGGTCCTCTAAGGTCAAGCGATAGAGATCATCTAATTCTGTGACTGCTTGACTAGCGACTAACTGGTTAAGAATACGTGGTCCCAAGCCCTGAATGTTCATAGCACCCCGAGAAACAAAATGGCTCAAGAGGGCTAGGCGTTGGGCCGGACAGACCAGGTTAGGACAGCGTAAAGCCACTTCTTCACCCTGACGTACTAAGGCCGTCTGACATTCCGGACAATGAGTCGGAATGGCCAGGGACTGACTGTCTTGGGGCCGTTTGGCTAAAAGCACTGAGGTAATCTCTGGAATAATGTCGCCCGCCTTATGAATCGTGACTTGGTCTCCAATTCGCACATCCAGGCTCTCAATCAAGTCCACATTATGGAGACTAGCGCGTTGAACCGTTGTTCCTGCCAATGGCACGGGATCCATAATGGCAGTTGGTGTCACGACACCCGTCCGCCCCACGGTCCACTCCACCTCACGCAGGGTGGTCACCGCTTCTTCAGCCGGGAATTTATAGGCAATGGCCCAACGTGGTGCCTTGACCGTAAAGCCTAAGGCCTGTTGCTGGTCAATGCGGTTAACCTTGATGACCACGCCATCAATCTCATAAGGCAAGTCATGGCGCTGTTGACCAATCATTTGGATATAATCAATCACTTCTTCAGCCGCCTGACATTCACGTCTGAGCGGATTGGTCCGTAGCCCCAATTGCTCAAAGGCAGCAAAGAGACCGGCCTGACTCTCAGGATGAAATTGGTCCGTGTAGACTGCACTGTAGAGGAAGATATTCAGTTGGCGGTCAGCCACCGCACGCGGGTCTAACTGACGTAAGCCACCAGCCGCCGCATTGCGGGGATTTTTAAAGATTTCTTGGCCTTGGGCTTCGCGCTCCTCATTGAGTGCAAGGAAGACAGCCTTAGGCATGTAACATTCACCGCGTACTTCTACTGACAGATTTTGTCTTAGACGTAGAGGCAAGGAGCGAATGGTACGAAGATTCTGGGTGATGTCTTCGCCAATTGTCCCATCCCCCCGCGTGGCCCCACGTACAAAGACGCCATCCTGGTAGGTAAGGGCAATGGCTAAGCCATCGATTTTACATTCACACATGAAGGAGACAGGACCCTCGACTTGCTGGGTCACCCGCTCAATAAATTGTGTCACTTCTTCTGGACTGAAGGCATTGCCTAGACTATACATGGATTCTGCGTGAGCCACTTTACTAAAGCCTTCTAAGAGCTGATCCCCGACCCGTTGGGTAGGCGAATCTGGCGTAATCCATTCTGGATGCGCCGCTTCAATTTCTTCCAGTTCCCGATAGAGGGCATCATAGCTTGCGTCACTGACCAGGGATTGGTCTAGAACATAGTAATGGTAGGCATAGTCATTTAATAAGTGCTTGACTTCTTCAAGGCGTGCCTGAAGGTTTTGGCTTGGCATTTTCATTCTCCTTCATATCCAGGTCAGCTAGTGAGCCATGGGCCCACTACCCTATTCTACATTATAGCGCATTTGAGCGAATTTTTCTCGGAAAATGCGAACTTTTTACAAAAGTGCAATATGCCCTCCCGAGGCGACCATTATCGAACACCTAAGTCATACAAAAAAGCTGAGACTTAAGTCTCAGCTTGGCTTATTCTATTCACTTGCCTTAGTCAATGGGGCATAGGCTGCCATCAAATCCTTGATGCCTTGCGAGGCGAAGGCCACGCTCAGTAGTTGGTCTTTGCCAGCCTTAGCCACCTTAACAATGGTGCCCTGGCCGAAGGTCTTGTGGATGACCTTATCCCCGACCTGCCAAGTCTGACCTGCTCCACTTGCGGAAGTGCTAGCCCCAGCTACTGGCCCCTTATGGCGAAGGGCTGCTTGATTCTTAAGGCGACGGTCACCCGTTTCTTGCTTGCGAATGGTCCGACTAGGTGCGACATTGGCGGTTGGCTGATGATGCAAGCCCGTCCAAGAAGAGTTGTCAGACCAAGTCTGCTGCCAGCTACTTTGGCCATAGGCGCTTGACTGACGGCCTGACCCTAGCCACTCGACCAAATCAGGTTGGATTTCATCCAAGAATCGGCTAGGTGGATTGGTCACGGTTCGGCCATATTGCAGGCGTCGCTTGCTAGCGGTCAGATAGAGGGCGGATTCAGCCCGGGTCATGCCTACATAGGCCAGACGTCGCTCTTCTTCTAGCTCATCAGGATTCTCACTAGCCCGTCGCAGTGGGAAAAGCCCCTCTTCCATGCCCACCATAAAGACATAAGGAAATTCCAAACCCTTTGCTGCATGCAGGGTCATGAGGGTCACCTGATCTAAGGCCTCTTCCTGATTGTCTGAGTCGGTCATGAGGGAGACATCAGTTAAAAATTGGGTCAGTGGCGCCAAGGCTACTTCTTCCTGACCCTGGGTCTGGGCCAAATAATCAGGATCTTGTTCCAGAATCGCCTCCCGCTCCGTTTGGTCGAACTGGGTGACGACTGAGGCAAATTCTTCCAAGTTCTCCAGACGGTTAGCCGCCTCGACCGTCCCTTCTTCCTTGAGAGACTTAAGGTAACCCGTCTTATCCCAAACTTCTTCCGTTAAGTCCCGGAGTGGTAAGAAAGGTACTTGCTGGCGCAGGGTCTCAATCAAGTGAGCAAAGTCCAGCAGCTTTTTCTGAACACTGGCTGAGAAATTGGAGAAATGCAGGCGCCCAATGGCCTCAAACCAGGAGACTCCGAGAGAATCCGCGAATTCAGCCAACTTAGTCACTGTTGTTGCCCCAATTCCCCGTTTAGGCACATTAATAATCCGGTTAAGGCTGAGGTTGTCATGTGGATTATCCAAAAGCCGCAAATAGGCCAGAGTGTCCTGTATTTCCTTACGAGCATAGAACTTAAGTCCCCCCACTACCTTGTAGGGCATATTGGACCGCAAGAGAGCTTCTTCTAGCCCCCGTGATTGGGCTTGTGTCCGATAGAGCACGGCTACTTGGCTATAGTTGGCACCTTCTTGGTCCCGCAAATGCCGAATGGTTCGCGTAACAAAATCAGCTTCTTCCAAATCACTATCGGCAGAGTAGATTTGAATCTTTTCCCCTACTTGACCATCACTCCAGAGCTGCTTATCCTTACGCTGGAGGTTATTTTCAATCACACTGTTAGCGGCCTTAAGAATAGTTTGAGTTGAACGGTAATTCTGTTCTAGCAAGATTACCTTAGCTTGAGGGTAGTCCTGCTCGAAGTTAAGGATATTAGCCATGTTAGCTCCCCGCCAACCATAGATAGATTGGTCGGCATCCCCCACCACGCAAATATTCTTAAGCAAACCCGCCAGGAGCTGAACCAGACGGTATTGGCTGTGGTTGGTATCTTGGTACTCATCTACATGGATATATTGGAATTTCTGCTGATAGAACTGGCGAACGGTCGGATTCTGCTCAAGAAGTCTAACTGTCAGCAAAATCAGGTCATTAAAGTCCAGCGCATTGGCTGCCTTAAGTCGCTTCTGATAATTACGGTAGATATTGGCATGAATCTCATGAATATAGCCACTATCAGAAGCTAGGAAATCATCCGGCAAATAGCCTTGGTTCTTAGCCGCATCGATGACCCAGAGCAAGTCCTTGTAGTTATACTGGTCACTGTCCAAGTTCAAGTCCCGCAAGACCTGCTTCATCAGGGTCTGCTGCTCGCCCTGGTCAATAATGGTAAAGTTCTTGGCATAGCCCAGCGTCTCGATTTCCCGACGCAGAATACGGGCACACATAGCGTGGAAGGTAGCCACCCAAATAGAAGAAGCCTCTTCTCCCACTAGACCTTGGACCCGTTCTCTCATCTCGGCTGCCGCCTTATTGGTGAAGGTAATAGCCAGGATATTCCAAGGATTGACTTGCCGCTCCTGAATCAGGTAGGCAATGCGGTGGGTTAAAACCCGCGTCTTACCACTCCCTGCTCCGGCTGCAATGAGGACAGGCCCTTCCGTGGTCAGAACCGCCTCTCTTTGTTTTGAATTTAAGCCTTTAATCAACGTGTCTAGCGCCGTCACGTGCCCAACCTCCATCTTCTAAATCTCAGCTCCTATTATAGCAAATCCTGAGACTAAACTCACCTTTCAAGTCAAAAACTATAGCTGGTTATATGAAATTAAGATAGCCAAAATAGCTTTAAACCCGCGCCAGACATACCAAACTGTGTTATACTAATCAACAATAAGTCGGCTGATGATAGCCAAATATGAAGGAGTTGAACTATATGTCCCAAACCTCATTAGAATTTATCGGTAATACCCCTGTCTATCAATTAGACAATAGCAATATCTATGTCAAACTCGAGAAGTACAACTTGGGTGGCAGCGTCAAAGATCGTGCCGTTCTGGGTATGATTCAGGCAGCTCAAGCAGCAGGTGCAGTAACGCCTGAAACTATCTTTGTTGAGCCAAGTTCTGGTAACACTGGGATTGCGGTCGCCCTTCTGGCCTCTGTCTTGGGTCTCAAGGCAGTTGTCATCATGCCTGAAAGCTTTAGCGTGGAGCGTCGCCAACTTATCAAAGCCTACGGGGCACAACTCGTCTTGACTCCAAAAGAAGGCGGCATGAAGGCTGCCATCGCTAAGGCAGAAGAAATTAAGAGCCGTTATCCAAACGCTATTATTTTGAGCCAATTTGATAACCCAGCTAACCCAGCTTACCACCACCAAACTACAGGTAAGGAAATCCTAGAACAAGTGCCAGAACTAGATATTTTTGTCGCAGGGATTGGGACTGGCGGCACCTTCACAGGGGTCGTGGAATACTTAAATGAACACAAACCTGGCGTCTTGGCGGTTGCTTTAGAACCAGAAGATTCACCTGTTATCAGCCAAGGCCGGGCCGGCGCCCATAAGATTCAAGGGATTGGGACTGGCTTCCTGCCAGGTAACTTCAAACCTGAATTAGCCAACCAAGTCCTGACTATCAGCAATGACGAAGCCTTCGCTGAAGCCAAAGACTTTATCCGGACGACTGGTATTGGGGTCGGTATTTCGTCTGGAGCAGCCTTGGCCGGGGCTAAGAAATTAGCTGCCCAATATCCTGACAAAAAAATTGTGACCATCTTACCTGATGGCGTAGAGAAATATCTCTCCGTCTTGGACTTTGAAGGTGGGAACTACGTCCAAGTTTAATGTCTTTCTGGCAACGACTTTCCTATAATATTCAACGCGTCATGGCCCTTGACCCTGCTGCCAAGTCGCCTTGGATGGTCTTCTGGACCTATCCACATATTAAGGCTCTCAACTACCACTACATTGCCCATGCGCTCTATGTCAAAGGCCATCCACTTCTGGCTAGACTCTTAGCCAAACGCGCCCGTCGCGTGACCGGGATTGAAATTCATCCTGGCGCCCAAATTGGCCCTGGCCTCTTTATGGACCATGGCATGGGCATCGTCATTGGCGAGACAGCCATAGTTGGCAAGGATGTCACCCTCTATCAGGGCGTGACCCTCGGCGGAACCAAGTTAGACCCCGTCAAGCGCCACCCAACGCTTGAAGACCATGTCCTGATTGGAGCGGGCACCAAGATTCTGGGTAATGTCACCATCGGCCAAGGGGCCAAAATCGGCTGTAATGTCGTCATCAAGCAAGATGTGCCTGCAGGTGCCATCGTATACGAAGCCCCCGTCTGGATTAAGTACCCGGGGCAGGACCAAATTGTGCCTTTCTACAAGACTTCTACTAGCTCTGCTTCAGAGCCAAAGGCTAAAGGCTGAGACAAGTGTCTCAGCCTCTTTTTTGGATTGGCAATCAAAGACAAGAAACCTAACCTTATGCTATAATAAGGCAAAGACTATCTTAGGAGGTTTTTCAATGAAACAGAATAATAATCATGCGATGTTCACAGCCTTACCATTCGGGATTTTCTTCATCCTCATGGGTCTTTGGGCTGTTCTCAATATCCCGAGTGCAATCAATAAACAGGATCAGGTCGGCATTATCATATCTAGTATCTTTGGCCTACTCTTTATCCCTATGGGCATCAGCTTCATTTTCCTGGCTTTCAAAAGCAGACGGGAAACCAAGGCACGCTACGAAGC
>NZ_KV822212.1 GCF_001815865.1 Abiotrophia sp. HMSC24B09 | reverse complement strand
CAGACGGGAAACCAAGGCACGCTACGAAGCGACCTACCAACGCTACCCTGAATTGCGTGACAACCTCTCCTTGCTGACGGAGCAAGCTAGCTTTGTGGACCCACTCAACCAATTCTATGTCTACCGCGATACCCTCTTCTATATCAAAAACGGCTTCATTGACTACCAAATCGAAGAGTTAAGCCTAATCGGTGTAAAGATTGAACGCATGAAAGACGGCCCACATGTCTCATCCAACCACCTCTTCTTCCTCTACATGAGAGAAGGTGAGCAGGAAATGCATTCTTTAGATATGGGGACTGTCAGTCAGCAAAAATACGACAATCTCATTGAACTCTTCCGCTATCTGATGCAAGTCAAACCAAGTCTTCGTTTTGAAGATGCCATCTCAGACAAGTAAGTCAAGGAGGAAGTATATGTCTCTATTCAAGAAACTTAGCCTATTAGCAGCCGGTCTGGTCTTAACGACTAGCCCCGTACTGGCCCAATCGTCATCTGAGTCTAGCCAGTCTGCCTCAAGTCAAACTTCTTACGAAAGCCTAGAA
>NZ_KV822211.1 GCF_001815865.1 Abiotrophia sp. HMSC24B09 | reverse complement strand
TCACCACGTGACAACTTCTATATATTAGCATGAATCCTTCTCTTCGTCAATACTTTTCCTACATTTTTTTCGCCTTTTATTAACTTTTTCTCCACCTACTATATCTAGTAGTTTTAATTTTTAGTCTTCCCTAAATATAGTGCTATAATTCTTTTTTTCTTAACTACTTTGCCTTTGGCTCCGTATAGCTATTCTCTACATTTTATAGCTTAAGCCATTGTGTATTACCACAATATATTGCCTATTCAATATATTAAAGGGGAAGCCCTAAAGCTTCCCCTTCAAAATTAATTGAATAGTCTGGTAAAGAACTGCCGAATTCCTTCTGCTAGACCGCTGAAGAAACGGCCAAGCCCGCGCCAAAACTTGGTCATAAAACCTGCTTCCTTAATGTCATGGCTGAGCTTGACACTGACACGGTTGGTCTTACTTGTAGGAAGAAACTGCATAGCATGTTGCTTAATAACTGCCTGCACCTGTCCAATTGCTTGTCCACCCGCTTGCGGCGCCTGAATATTCCAACCATTGTCAATGGCTGTCACTAGGTTAGAATCTGGCTCAAAGAGATAATCAATGCGAGGCGTGGTATCAACAATAGGAATTGCGAGGTCTAAATTTTCGCCATAATAGGCCTGTACTTGCTCAGGTTCACCATCGTGAGCTAACAATTGAGTAATCTGCGTGACCGAATCTCCTGTAGAGATAACGCGTTTAAGCTGATAGGTCCCATATACATAATCTAACAGTTTCTTACTATCATGATAGCTTTGAGCTGACTCGCTATTTCCTAGTGTGAGAACAATAACGCGAAAATTATCGCGCGCCATGGTCTGGACCGTTCCATAGCCATCGTGAGCTGTCGAGGCACTGACTAGCCCATCAACTTGGTCATATTCATAGGCTTGGCCGGCTAACATTTGGTTGCTGTTATGCATCTCAAACTGATCATCAGTCCCTTGGCGGAAGAGCTTAGCACCTATTTTGGTATTGTCTAAGAGTTCAGGATGGCGACTGACTAATTGGTAGCTTATAGCTGCTAGAATGATAGCATTGAGCTTATTCTGCTGCTTGCTTGCCACACCTTCCTCTTGTTCTACAAGGCCCGTTAGATTAACAAGCTCAGGAACTAGGGCCTGCCACTCTCCTCGGTCAACCTCATCAATCTTTTCTGAATCCACTAGTATGGATTGAACCTTGGCTTGCATTAAGTCTTGGAAAGCTTCTTTGCTACCTGCTGTGTGCTCAGCTAGGGCTAGGAGAGCCCCGTTAGCAGAGCCAATTTCAACCGCCTCTAAAAGTTCGGCGACAGAGTAATCTAAGTCTTGTCGTAACGGTACATTGGACAATTCATAATTCTGACTCAGGGCATAAGCCTCATCAGATAGAGTCACACGATCATTCAAATGAATGCTCTCTTGGTCTAGCGCATCATAGATGATTAGCAAACTAAGCAGCTTGGTCAAATTCCCTACTTCTAATAGTGCCATTGGATTCTTCTGATATAAAATTTGTCCACTAGCAGCATCTACCGCAATCGCAGACTGAGCGTTGAGATTTGGCTCTGTCCCAACTGCTTGAATAGCAGTTGTGGCTATAGCCTGTAGACCTAGCCATAGACCTAAAAAGGCTAGGAAGAGATTACGTTTTTTCATAGTACACCTTATTGTTGGGGGGATTTTTGGGGGATTTCAATAGTAAAAATCGTTTCTTTGCCTTCTACCTCGGCATAAACACGGCCATGGTGAAGTTCAACGATATTACGGACGATGGCTAATCCTAAGCCTGTTCCAGGTTGGTTAGCACTGCGTGACTGATCAGCCCGATAGCTTCTTTGAAAAATGTCTTCTAATTCAGTCTTATCAAGCGCTTGTCCGTCGTTTTTAACTTTAAAATAAATATAGTCTTCCTCTTGATAAGCTAATAACTCAATATAATGTGCGCCAGCACCATATTTAAGTGCATTGGATAAAAGGTTATGGAAAACTCGCGCCATCTTATCGACATCAAAGCTAGCAAGCAAGTTCTGCGGCCGGATATCCAAGCGTAGTTCAATGGCTTTTTCTCTGGCGTTGAGTTCGAAGTCAGCCACTAACTGTTCCATGAAACGTAGTACCTGAACCTGAACTGGTTTGATTTCCGTTGTCGTCTGACGAGTAGCTGTATAAGTAAAGAGGTCCTGAACCAAGCTCTGCATCTGCTGGGCCTTCCGATAGGCAACGTGGGCATAACGGGCTAGTTCTTCCTGACTATGATATTGTTGGTTCTCAATCAAACCTAGGTAACCTATGACAGAAGTCAAAGGCGTACGGATATCATGTCCTATATTAGTAATAAGCTCATCCTTCGACTTTTCAATCTTCCGTTCTTCTTCAATGGCCTTGACCGTGCTATCTACCAAATGATTGATTGAGCTGACCACTTCATCCATCTCACCTAAGTCTGTCTGAGGAATACGAATCTCATAGTGGCCTTGCGCAATATATTTAAGATAGTCCAGAATGTGAGCTAACTTCATTTGATTAATGCGTCGCTTGACCCGCCAATTGGTGACAAGGATAGCAACCACACAGGAGGCAAGAGAAAAAATATAGACGGAGACAATAATTTGCTGGCGTGTTAAGCCTAGCATATGGCGTAGCGTGGTATCTAGGCCAAAGAAGTTTAATTTATAATCAATGGCTTGGCGATAGATCAAGAGAGCGCTGAGATAGAGTAAGAAGATTAAACTCATGGTAATAATGGCTTCTACAATGAGTTCGCTCCGCTCGCTGCGCGTCAAGCGCATGCTGAGTTGTTGAGGCGATTTTTTATCCTTATCCTTCAATCTTATAACCTACTCCCCATACGGTCTGAATGACACGTTCACCTTCTGTGGCCGCTTCAATCTTATCCCGCAAATGGCTGACATGGACCATAACCGTCTTGGCTGACACAATACTTTCTTGGTTCCAAACGGCTTCAAATATTTCTTCGGCACTAAAGACTTGGTTGGGATGGCTAGCTAGAAGATAAAGAATACCAAATTCTAAAGCCGTCAACTGAATGTCCTTATCCGTTAAGGTCTTTACTTCGTGGGAAGCGCGTCGAATAATTAAAGGACCAATCTCAATAACATCTGGCTCTGCCACTTCCTTCTGATAGGTAGACTGGCGACGCAAGATGGACTTGACCCGCGCAATAATTTCTAATGGGTTGAATGGCTTGGTGACATAGTCATCAGCCCCACTGGTCAGTCCTTGAATCTTGTCTTGATCTGAACTTTTGGCGCTCAACATTAAGACGGGTGTCTCATAATTTGCGGCACGTAACTTATCCAGGACCTGCATACCATCGACTTTTGGCATCATAATGTCCAAAATGATGAGGCCAATTTCATGGTCCACATCGTTTTTAATGTAACTTAAGGCTTGATGGCCGTTATAGGCCTTAATTACGTCGTAACCTTCATTATGAAGATAAATATTGAGTAATTCAACAATTTCGCGATCGTCATCTGCTACCAAAATTCGCATCTTGCTGTCCTCACTTTCTTATCAAGTCTCCTTCATTATACATCAAACCAGATGCCCTGTGTCTTAAGTTTTATTAAAAGTTATAGACAAAGAAAAGATGCCCCTAGAGGCATCTCATTTAAAATCTTTAGCTACGAGAGTAGTTAGGTGATTCCTTGGTGATTTGAACGTCGTGTGGGTGAGACTCAATCAAGCCTGCACCACTCATGCGGATAAATTGCGCATCTTCACGTAGGGATTGGAGATTTGGTGTTCCACAGTAGCCCATACCTGAGCGAAGGCCCCCAATCATTTGGAAGACAATATCCGCCACGCTTCCCTTGTAGGCAACGCGACCTTCAATCCCTTCAGGTACACGTTTGTTGGCTTCGTTGGTGGCTTGAAAGTAACGGTCGCTTGAACCTTTTTCCATTGAAGCTAAGCTACCCATACCACGATAAACCTTGAAACGACGGCCTTGGTAGATTTCAAATTCACCTGGTGACTCGTCCGTACCAGCCAACATGCTCCCTAGCATGACCGCATGGCCGCCAGCGGCAAGGGCTTTAACGATATCCCCTGAATATTTAATCCCACCATCTGCAATAATAGCCTTGCCGTATTCTTTGGCAGCTGTCGCACAGTCATAAATAGCAGTTAATTGAGGCACACCAACACCGGCTACAACCCGGGTAGTACAGATAGAACCTGGTCCAATCCCGACTTTAACGACATCTACCCCTACTTCAAAGAGGTCCCGAGTGGCTTGAGCAGTTGCCACGTTACCAGCGATGATGGTGACATCTGGGAAGGTCTCACGAATTTCCTTAATCTTACGGATAACCCCAGCACTGTGGCCATGGGCAGTATCAATGACCAAAGCATCTACTTGCTCAGCAATGAGGGCACTTGCACGATCGAAAGTATCACTGGTAATCCCTACAGCTGCCGCAACTAAAAGGCGACCGTGTTGATCCTTGGCAGAGTTAGGGAATTGAATGACTTTCTCAATATCTTTAATGGTGATTAAGCCGGATAGTCGACCTGATTCGTCGACAATTGGTAATTTTTCAATCCGGTGTTGATGAAGAATCTTTTCTGCCTCTTCTAGGGTCGTCCCAACCGGAGCAGTTACCAATTTTTCATGCGTCATATATTCCACAATCTTATGGCTATAATCTGGAATGAAACGGAGGTCACGGTTGGTAATAATCCCGACTAACTTACGGCTTTCAAGGCTCTCTACAATCGGTACCCCACTAATCCGATAACGGCTCATTAATTCTTCCGCATCCTCAATCGTATTGTCAGGTGTTAAATAGAAAGGATCGATGATGACGCCATTTTCTGAACGTTTTACCTTACGAACTTCTTCAGCCTGTTCTTGAATGGACATGTTTTTATGGATGACACCCAGTCCACCTTGACGGGCCATAGCGATTGCCATGGTCGAATCCGTAACAGTATCCATGCTAGCACTAATAATTGGAATATTCAATTTTAGATTAGGCGCTAACTCAACTCTTAAATCCACATCATTTGGCAATACCTCGCTGCGCGCTGGCACCAGCAAGACATCGTCAAATGTGTATCCTTCACGTACAAATTTTGTTTCCCAACCTGACATTCTATTTCCTCCTTTGACTTCTCAGCAACAGTTATTTTTAATAAAATACCACTTTCGCCCCTTAGGAGCAAGCCTAAAGGCTCATTCTTTGTAAATTCTAATCTTGTTGCTTTACTTTAATCTCCTAGATCTTGCATACTAAAAAACCGACTCAGCTTACGACTGAATCGGTCTTTCAATTTTGTTAGAAAAGGCCACCCTTGATATTCCACCGCTTTTTGAGATAGAAGCGCAAGAGGAAGGTTAAGCCCCCTATAATGAAGTAGATATCATATGGAAAGACTGGGTTGATAGCCGTTGGGAAGATGACGCTCGAGATGCTGACAGCAACAATCCACCCTAGCATAGCCAGAGAAGACACAGAGAAGTATTTAAAGTAGCCGCGCTTGCCTTTAGGCGCATCCATGTCTGGTAGCACCTTGGACACAATCAGCATGGCAATCCCTGCCACTAAGTAGTTAACGATTAAGGTGATTAAGCCCATATTGTTGATTGTTGCTTCACTATGTTCCCCTTGACGCATAAGCGAGAAGCCCGTAATCAAAGTAAAGACAGATCCTAATAGCAAGCCACCATCGAGGGCAATCTTCCAATCGGCCGAGCGCTCGCCTTCGTCATCACTAGGAAACTGTTGTTCTAAGATAACAGCCGTACATTCAGTCGGCGTGCCGTATAATTGACGGGCAGTCTGCCCGGTCTGTTGACCCTCTTCCAAGGTTTCGCACATTTCTTGGTAGATTTGTTGTCGAATAGACTCGGTTAGATTAGCAGCTGCTAAGTTTCTGTCCAGGGTCAACATATATTGTTGGTTGCGTTTGGTTAAACGGCCAAAAATTTCTGACTCTGTTAAGCTGGCAGAAGCCTCCTCAACTGCAACCTCTGCTTCCGTCTCTACTTGCTCTGTTTGTTTAATTTCTTCAGTCATGATTTTTCCTCCTATAGGCTATACGTTAAAGCGGAACAGCATAATGTCGCCGTCTTGTACAACGTATTCTTTACCTTCTGAACGTACACGACCTGCTTCTTTGGCGGCCTGCATACTTTGGTAAGTGACTAAATCTTGATAAGAAACCGTCTCAGCTCGGATAAAGCCACGTTCAAAGTCAGAGTGAATAATCCCAGCTGCTTGTGGCGCCTTCATACCTTGTTTGAAGGTCCAAGCTCGAACTTCTTGTTCCCCAGCCGTAAAGTAAGTGGCTAGTCCTAAGAGGCTATAGACATGTTGGATAAGACGGTCCAAACCAGATTCTTGCAAACCGAAGTCTTCCAAGAAGACAGCCTTCTCTTCATCATCCAATTCAGCAATTTCTTCTTCCAAACGCGCACAAATTGGTACGACATCTGCACCTTGGCTAGCCGCTAGCTCGCGCACCTGAGCTAAATATGGGTTATCCGAAGGATCCACCACTTCATCTTCACCAATATTGGCAACGTAAAGCATCTTTTTGCGTGTCAAGAGGAAGAGGTTGCGTACATAAGGTAGTTGTTCATCGTAGAAGTCAACAGAATTAGCCAGTTGATTGTCTTCTAGCGCAGCTTTTAACTTTTCTAGAACCTCTAATTCCGCTACTGCATCTTTATCTTTAGATTTAGCTAGTTTGGCTACACGTCCAATGCGCTTATCGATGGTTTCCAAATCGGCCAGAATCAATTCTAGGTTAATAGTCTCAATATCTGAAAGTGGGTCTACCTTACCTGAAACGTGCGTAATATTGCCATCGGCAAAACAACGGACCACGTGACAAATGGCGTCAACTTGGCGAATATGGCTTAAGAACTTGTTACCCAGCCCCTCACCACGGCTTGCACCTTTTACAATCCCTGCGATGTCAGTAAATTCAATCGCCGTTGGCACTGTCTTTTTAGGTTTAACAAGTTTGGTAATTTCAATCAGACGTTGATCAGGAACTTCAACAATCCCGACGTTTGGATCGATGGTAGCGAAGGGATAGTTAGCCGCTTCGACACCTGCTTTTGTAATTGCATTGAATAGGGTAGATTTCCCAACGTTAGGAAGACCTACAATACCGGCTGTTAATGCCAATGTCATTCACTCTTTCTTTAGCTAGATTTTTTCGGGCGCTTTTTCTTTGATTTTCTTAAGTCGTTTTTCAAAGTCGCGCCGGGTTAAGGTCACAATATGTCCGCAGTGACAGCATTTGATTCGGATGTCCATGCCCATACGGATAATCTGCCAACGGTTAGTTTGGCAAGCATGAGGCTTTTTCATCTCGATAATGTCATGAAGATCATAGTCTTTTTGCATATGGTTTCCTCCTAGGCTTGAATTTGTAGCAAATCTAGGATACGCATGAGGTCAGATTCATCCATGTATTCAATCTCAATCTTACCCTTGTCACCCCGCTGTTGAATCAAGGCCATGGTGCCAAAACGTTCTTGCAGTTTTTGCTCGCAAGCTAAGATATAAGATGGCTTTTTGTCTGCTTTCTTGGTCTTTTTGATTTGTTTGGCTTGGGACTTCTCATTGAGTTGTTGTACCAAGTCTTCTAACTGACGGACTGTTAGTTGTTCCTTGATGACACGTTGTGCTAGGGTCACCAACTGCTTCTTATCCTTAAGTGACAGCAGGGTTCTTGCTTGGCCCATAGATAGTGCTTCTTTTTGAACCAATTTCTTCACTTCATCTGGTAAAGTTAAGAGTCGTAGATAATTGGCAATATAAGGCCGACTCTTTCCCATACGTTCAGCCACTTCTGCCTGGGTCAAATTCAACTTGTTCATGAGCATGTCGTAGGCTTCCGCCTCTTCCAGTGGACTCAAGTCCTCCCGTTGCAAGTTTTCCAAAACGGCAATCTCAATCATAACCCGTTCATCAAGTTGACGGACAATGGCCGGAATGGTGGTGAGCCCCGCTAGACGACTAGCTCTAACCCGACGTTCGCCGGCTACTAGTTCATAGCCTTTGATGGCTGACTTACGGACGATGATAGGTTGGAAGACGCCATTATTCCGAATGGAGTCGGCCAATTCATTGAGGGCATCTTCATTGAAATGCTTACGCGGCTGATGAGGGTTAGGGCGAATAGCCTCTAAGCTGATTTCTTCAACTTGTTCGAACTCAGATGGCGTTTCTTCTAAAGGGGTAAATAAGGCATCCATGCCCCGACCCAAACCACTTCGTTTTTGCTTAGGTTTTGGTTTATTAGCCATTTGCAGCCACCTCCTTGGCTAAGTCCATATACATTTCAGCTCCACGAGATTTTGGATCATAGTCAATGACTGACTGACCATAGGATGGCGCTTCAGAGAGTCGGACATTACGTGTAATGATTGTCTGATAGACTTTTTCTTGGAAATATTTACGCACTTCTTCAACCACTTCATAACCCAAATTGGTTCGAGCATCCAACATGGTCAAGAGTACGCCTTCAATCCGAAAGTTCTTATTATAGGTACGTTGAACCAAGCGAATAGTGTTCAAGAGTTGGCTCAAACCTTCTAAGGCATAGTATTCGCACTGTACTGGAATCAAGATGGTATCACTCGCTGTAAATGCATTGAGCGATAACTGGCCGAGTGATGGTGGACAATCTACTAAAATATAATCGTAGTCAGCCTTAATAGGTTCAATAGCCTGTTTGAGCCTTGATTCGCGGTGGTCTGCTGTTGCCAGTTCAATCTCTGCCCCAGCTAATTGGAGGGTAGATGGTAAAATCCAGAGATTCTCGCGAGAAGTAGGCAAGATAGCTCCCGCTGCTTCAATTTGATCGACTAGGACTTCGTAGACGCTTTGCTTAACGTCAGCTCGTTCAATCCCTAAACCACTGGTTGCATTCCCCTGTGAGTCCATATCAATAATCAGGACTTTCTTGCCTTGGAAAGCCAGGGCAGCTCCCAAGTTGACGGTAGTCGTTGTTTTACCAACGCCACCCTTCTGATTTCCGATTGCAATCATTCTTCCCATAGCTTACCTCCTAGGCTTTTATTGGATTTTTGGCAGGTTTACCTGCCTTACGCGGATACTTATTAGGCGTCTCTTTTGTTTTTTGAATCAGAATATAACGACGGTCTGCTGACTCAACTGGCAACTGGTCTTCCGTTACCTTGATTAGCTTGGCACCTAGAACACGAATGGCTGCCCCTGCTTCTTCTAGCTCCTGGTCTGACTTCTGTGCTTTCAATGCCAAGAACTGGCCTCCAATCTTAACTAAAGGAAGGCAGTATTCTGCTAGAACATTGAGGCTTGCGACCGCCCGAGCTGTTACTAAATCAAACTGCCCTCGATAGACAGGATTTTGTCCTACATCTTCAGCACGTCCATGGACACAGGATACCCCTTCTAAGCCAAGTTCCTGAGCCAAATGATCAATAAAAGTCAGACGCTTCTGGAGTGAGTCGACGATTGTCACTTGCAATTCCGGATGAGCGATTTTTAATGGAATACTTGGAAATCCTGCGCCAGCCCCAACATCACAGAGTTGAAGAGCGTAATTATCCAAGGGCATATTCCATAGAGCCATTAAGCAGTCATAAAAATGCTTGAGGTAGACTTCTTCACGTTGGGTAATGGCCGTTAAATTCATTTTCTCATTCCACTCAACCAAGAGTTGAAAATAGCGCTCAAATTGGGCAATTTGCTGGTCATTCAGCACTAGTCCATGTGCGGCGCATTGGGCAATAAATGTCTCTGGATTCATGGATGAGAGCCTTCTTTCTTGTGAATAATCCGTGAAACAAAAAAGTTTCACAACCACTATTTACTTTACCGTATATCCGAAAAAATAGCAACTGATAGCTGCCCATTTTTGTCTCTAATTAGGTCGAATGTTTCACGTGAAACAATAAAGGGACTGACCTAGTCAGTCCCTTTAAGATGTACACTTAGGCTTCTACAACATGAACGTTAAGTTTGGCGGTCACATCATGATGTAACTTAGCTACTACATGGTGGTAGCCTAAGGAAGCTAAATTTTGTTCCAGCTGAATCTTGCGTTTATCAATACTGAGGTTATACTGTTTTTTAAGTTCTTCAGCGATTTGTTTCGATGGGATCGTCCCAAAGAGACGACCATCTGCGCCTGACTTTGCTTTAATTACAATCACAGTTTTTTCATCTTCGAGTTTTTCTTTAAGGTCTTTTGCTTGAGCCAATTCTTCAGCCTCTAAGCGAGTCTTAGCTTTATTTTCAGCATTTAATTGATTAACTGCAGCATTATCAGCAAGTTTAGCTAAGCCATTCTTGATTAAGAAGTTACGGCCATAGCCCTCCGATACTTCAATCAATTGACCCTTTTTTCCTTGTTTTTTTACGTCTTGTAGTAAGATTACTTTCATCAACTTTCCTCCTTATTACGTTGAATGGTCTCTACTAAGTCTTGATAGACTTGATCAAGACTTGATTCCTTTATTTGAGTTGCAGCAGTAGTCAAATGACCACCCCCACCCATTTCTTCCATCAAGGTCTGGACATTAAGCCCACCCATGGAACGGGCACTAATCCCGATTGTTTGATCAGGGCGCTCAAATATAACAAAAGAAGCTTCTACTTTTTTAAGTGTTAGCATGACATCCGCTGCTTGAGAGGCTGTCACATTGTCATAAACTTTTCCCTCTTGAGCCTTAGCTACAATAATATCTTCACCGATATAATGGGCCTGAGCTATAATCTCGTTGCGCTCTAACAATCGCTTAAGGTCTTCCTTAAGCAACTGCTGAATTAAGTGTTCATTAGCACCACGAGACTTAAGATAACTTGCTGCATCAAAAGTTCTCGACCCTGTGCGACTGGCAAAGTTATTAGTGTCCACAATAATACCAGCTAAGAGGGCTGTTGCCTCTGTTTTGTTCAGTGTTTCGTGACTGTTCCGCATATAGATGAAGAATTCCGTAACTAACTCTGATGTTGATGAGGCATAAGGCTCAATGAAGGTTAGGACTGGCTTAGTAGGGAAATCTTCACTTCGGCGGTGATGATCAATGATGACCACCTCATGCTCATTCACTAGTGGGCCAGCAGCAGATAAGCTAGGTCTGTGGTGATCCACCATGACAACGAGAGTACGATTATCAACAATCTCTTGAGCTTCCTCTAAACTAATGAATAGATTGGAGGCCTCATTCTTGATTGCAGGAAATTCAAGAAGCTGAGCCACATCATCAGATAACTCCTGGCGATCAAGGATAATTCTAGCAAATTTACCCTGTTGACTTACAATTTTATGAATCCCTAAGGCTGACGCAACAGCATCCATATCAGGATATTTATGGCCCGCAATAATCACACGGTTGGCTTGTTCGACAGAGGTCAGCAGGGCCTGATAAACCAATTTAGAACGTGTAATTGAGCGTTTTTGGTTAACGTTCAACTTACCACCATAAAAACGGGCTTGACCGTTGTGTGAGCGAACTACAGTCTGATCACCCCCACGCGCTAAAGCTAACTCTACATTAAGTTGAGCTTGATTGGCTAGTTCATCAAGCCCATAATAGGTGTCCTCTGAGTATGCAAGCCCTACACTTATCGATACAGGGATTGACTGTTTAGCTTCTGTTTCTTTTATGCTTTCTAGCGTTTTGAATTTATCCTTCTCCAACACATCTAGGGCTGCTTGATTAGCTAATATTAAAAACCGATCATCTTCTAAACGTTTGAGATAAAGGTTGAATTGATTAGCCCATTCTCGCAAACCATTTAATAGTTTAGCATCAAAGAGCGAAGTCTCACTGTCATCCATGGACTGTACTAATTCATCGTATTCGTCAATGAGCAAGTAGCCAAAGACTATACGATCATACGCTCTTTGAGCTACCATCTCATGTTCAGGTGTTTGATCAATAAAGTAAATCGCCTGATAGGACGGTTGATGTAGATAACGATAATACTTTTGATTTACCTCAATAGTTTGCCATTGTTTTTCTGGATTTTCTTGGTTTATTATTTCTCCTAAACCTTGATGTAACTTAGCAAGTGGCTGTCCCAGAAGTTGTAGATTCCCATAATGATGCTGAAACTCTGGGTTAACCCAGGCTACCTCGTGCTTATTATTGTAGATAAGCACCGCAATAGGAGCACGATACAAGGCATCTTCTTGCGCTAAGTGCAAGGTTGGTGCCACACTAGAGTACTGCTGTTCTAAATATTGCATGTAACCTTCAAAATGATTAAATCCAATCAGTATGAATAAGAACATTAACACTAGCATCAGAAGTGCTATCCAGGGCATATAAGCAAGCGTTGCTAGAATAATAGAGAGATAAAAGACGGTAAAAAACAATACTGGCCACTTCATTGAAGAGCGGTCCAACAGTTTTATAAACTGCCTTATTCTATCTTTTTTCACTGTCCACCTCCTAGTAGTTTTATTCTCCTCTATTTTACCACATTTATTCTAGTTTCTCTAGTTGACGAGGAATGTTTCACGTGAAACAAAAAAGACTAGAACCGAAGTTCTAGTCAGTAAAATTAGTCTTGTACAGTAAATGGTAAAAGACCCATAATCCGTGCACGTTTAATAGCAACGGTTAAAGCACGTTGGTGCTTCGCGCAAGTCCCAGTTACACGACGTGGTAAGATTTTCCCTTTTTCAGAAATGAAACGTTTGAGTAAATCTACGTCTTTGTAGTCAGGATGATCGATATGGTTTGCGCAGAAGAAACATACTTTTCTACGACGGCGACGGCCGCCACGGCGTTGTTGTTGTTCAGCCATATGTCATACTCCTTATTAATTCTTAGAATGGTAAATCATCTTCAGAAATATCAATTGGGTAACCTTCATCCATGAATGGAGAAGTACTTGATGAAGAAAATGATTGATTATAGTTATTTTGATTCATTTGTGGCTGTGATTGGTATCCGCCTCCACCACCTGCACCATAAGCACCTGCTTGATGATCAGTATTTGGACTAGAGACAGGGCGTTGTTCAGTCACAGAGCGAGATTCTAGCAAGTCGAAGTTGTTAACAACCACTTCGGTTACATATACTCGTTGACCTTGTTGGTTATCATATGAACGTGTTTGAAGACGTCCATCAATAGCAATCAAGGAACCTTTACGCGTGAAGTTAGCTAAGTTTTCAGCTGCCTTCCGCCAAATCACACACGAAATGAAGTCCGCTTCACGTTCACCTTGTTGGTTAGTAAAATTACGGTTAACCGCAATGGTAAAAGAACCGACTGCAGTGCCAGATGAGGTAAAACGTAATTCAACATCACGGGTTAAACGTCCGACTAATTGTACAGTATTCATGTTGGTTCCTCCCTCAAGATGTTTCACGTGAAACAATTAAGCTTCGACTTTGACGATCATGTGACGTAAGATGTCACGGTTGATTTTCGCAAGACGGTCGAATTCGTTAATGCCTTGTGCGTTTTCAGCGACAACATTCACGATATGGTAAATACCTTCTTTGTAGTCGTTGATTTCGTAAGCAAAACGTTTTTTCGCCCAGTCTTTCGATTCAACAACTTCAGTACCGTTCTCAGTTAAGATTGAATTGAAACGCTCGACCAATTCTTTCTTAGCATCATCTGTTAAATCAGGACGGATGATGTACAAGATTTCGTATTTAGTTGCTTGACTCATTGACTGCACCTCCTTTTGGACTATTGGCTCATAAAGAGCAAGGAGAGTATGGAAATAGTCACATACTCACATCTATTAATTATACGCGAGCCTAGCAAGAATTGCAAGCTATAATCAGAAGAATCTCCCATAAGTCTATTAACAAAAATATCCCCCAAAAAGGGGGATGGAGTTACTTAGCATTCCTGACGACACAACTTATAGCAAAAGTTCCCAATGATGGCCATGGCGATGGCACGCTGCAAGTATGGATTTCCTAAAATGGATAACCAAAGGCTGGTGCTTGATCCTATCGTGACTTCTATCAAAAGACTTAAGAGAAGGACAACAAGTAAAACCATATTGATTAGCCGATTAGGACGAGTACATGACATAAGAGTTTCCCCCTATTCTTTTTCTAATCCATTGTGACGATAGAGTAGAACGAAAACCAGACTAAGACCTAACAACCAAGCTAAAGCTACTAAGACTTCTCGCAGAGGTAAGCTAGCATCAGCAAAGTTACGCGCCCAACTGAAGAAGAAGTTAGTGTATAGATAGGGCGCAACCTTAGCCAAAGGTTCACTAAACATGGAATAGAAAGGAACTAAGATTAAAATCATCAAAGGGAAAATACTGTAGGCTGTAGCCTCAGATGAATTTTTAGCGAAAATTCCTGAAATAAAGCCAATAATAGATCCAGAAACAATGGTTGATAGGCTGACAATCCCATACTTAAGAAGAGATAAATCAGTAAAGCTCATACCTGATAAAGGAATCAAGAGGTAGCTGAGTAACATTAAGAGAACAACCGTTGGCAGTAGGGTAGCAATGAGAAATTCTAAGCTTGTTACCGTTGAAGTCATCAAGACCCGCAAGGTTTTCTTTTCCTTTTCCTCAACTAAGCTCATCATGCCAGTCATGGCACTTCCCATTCCTGCGATAAAGATGAAACCCATGGAAATAATCATGATACTACGTACATTTCCTTGAGCAAATTCATCCGTTCGAGGTAAGATAAAATTCATAGCAACCGGCATGATCATACCCATTAACAAAATAGGTAAAATCTGCATATTAACAACGATTTGGTAAATTTTGAATTTTGAAATAGTCCAGATTTTGTGTAAGTTCATCATAGTAATTCTCTCCCTGTCTTAGCAATAAATACTTCTTCTAACGTTGGTTCATTGGAATGGATGGTTTCGACTAAGTCTTGGCTTAACCATTCATTCAGTTGCGCAATCCCTGCCGGATCCTGATTAATAACTACCTGACTCTTGTCTTTTAAGCCTACTTCTAACTTGCGTTCTCGCTTAAAGTTTAAGCAAGTATTTCTTGGCGTATCGAGCGAAACAATCTTCCCATCATTGAGGAGAGCCACTCGATCACAGAGTTTAGTCGCTTCTTCCATATTATGTGTTGTGAGGAAGATGGTGGTCCCTTCAGCTTGCACTTCCTTCAGTAACTTATGAATGGCTTGAGCAGTTGCTGGATCCAAACCGGAAGTTGGTTCATCTAGGAAGAGCACCTTAGGCGAATGGAGAAGGGCACGGGCCAATACTAGACGCTGACGCATCCCTTTCGATAAACGGCGGGCAAGTTTCTTCTTATCTTGAGCCAATCCAACGCGTTCAAGTAAGAAGTCAATCCGCTTCTTATCAACCTTAAGTAGATCGGCGAAAAACTTCATATTATGATAGACAGAAACATTTTCGTAGAGACCTGAGTTATCCGTGACGATTCCGACTTCCTGATAGATATCTTGAGTCAGAGCATCAGTTGCTATTCCTAATAATTTAGTTTCACCTGAGCTAGCGAGTAGTTGACCAGTTAAGATTTTAATGGTGGTTGTTTTACCTGCACCTGATGGTCCTAAAAATCCAAAAATTTCTCCAGATTCAACTGAAAAATCTAAATGATTGAGCGCGGTTTGATTTTTAAATTGTTTGACGAGGTCGCGTACCTCGATAACAGATGTGTGTGACATGTGACTGCCTCCTTCTGGTATTTGCTTTGATGACTATAGTCTACACCGACTTTTGACTTTTGACGTAAAAAATCGCCCAAACGTACGGCCAAAAAGTCAAAAAGAGGCCCACTCGGCCCAAGTGTGGAAAAAACGGGCTGAGTGGTACCTCATAAATGGCTATAATTCAATTAATTGTCGCAAAGAGTCCAATCGACTACGCGACAGAGGTAAGAGTGTTTCTTTAGGCTTCTTGAGAATCAAAGTATAAGAATTCTTAGAATAGGACACCAATTCGTTAATTCGCTGGAGATTAACCAGGTAAGATCGATGACATCTGAAGAAGCCAAAGTGCTTCAACTTATCTTCTAAGTCAGACAAGGTCATGGCAGTCGGATAAGAATCACCATTAACTTGAACAGTCGATACGCTATTAATGCTTTCAATATAATCTATTTCATTTGGATTAAAGTAAACAGTCTTATCACTAAGTTTGCAGGCAACCTTAAAGACGCGGTTGAGCTCAGTCGCCGTTAATTCCTCTGCTTCCTTACCTTCTGAATCCGATTCTTCCTCTGAGACATCTACCAATTCTAATCCATTTTGAACCTGGTAACGATAGGTCACGATATTAAGGAGAACTAATTCTTCTAGCGAGGTAGCCGTAATCAAGAGGGTTAGGGAGAGAGACTTGATATAATCCAAAGCCTTAAGATATAGACCTACACCGTCATGACTTAATAGCGAAATGGGGCTTTCTAGGTAGAGCAAATCTGGTTGCTTAAGAGTGGCTCGTAGCAACTGCAAGCGATGACGCTGATCAGACGTCAAATCCTTGATACGATAATTTACTAAATCCGATAAGGCGAAGGCCTCATAGAGCTCTGACAAATTTCCAGCATAGCCAGTCAAACGACTAAAAAGAGTGACAGCTACTTTAACTGTCTGACCTTCATAGACTCCGTCATCTAAGCGACAGCTTGCCATCGACTTAAAACTACGGTTGATTTGACCGCTAGTTGGTCGCTCGCGCTCCACCAAAAGCTCATAGAATATTTGCCGTTCATCTTGCGTGAACTTAATTCCTAGATGCTGCCTTGCTTCAATACTAAAATTCAAATCCTTGAGTAACATGCCATTCTGCGACTGCTTCATCACATCTTGCCATTCACATAACTTCATGGCCTCATCCTCCTTTTATAGATAGAGTCGATTCCGTTTTTGTCGATAAGAAATTGTCAAAACAATCAGACTAGCTAGTAGCCAAACGCCATAAACCAACAAATCCATCCCCAAACCGCCATAATCTAAATGAAGTAACCAGGCATTGGCACGTCCAGTATAAAAATAAGGCATCAATCCTGCTAAATGGTCATTCATTCTACTAAATAAAGGAATAAAGGCTATGGCTAACATGGGGACTATACTTGCAGCATTTGCTGTTGCAGACCGATCAAAGATTAAACCAAAAATCAATCCCAAGATACTAGAAATTAGAAAGCACATACCAAAATGGAAAATCATGCCAAAAATAGAGCCTAAATACTGATAATCTAGGTTCATTAAAGGCAAGCTTATCATTACTGTCACCCACATAGTAATCTGTGTCATAATTACTAGGGACAGTAAATAAACCCAAGGCCTAACATGACTATCTAATAAAATACGTAAAGTTTTATGCTCCTTATCCTCAGTTAAATTCAACATAGCAAGCGTAATAGGAGACACGCTACCTAAAAAGGAAAAAAACATAATCATAACAAAGCCTTGTCGTTCTATAGAACTCACATCGTTTGGAAGAATAAAATTCATTATTACTGGATATAAAATCGTTATATATATCATAGGTGATATTTTGACAGACGCAAAACTCTGCTTAAATTTTACTCCAACCAGAGTCCAGACTTGTTGCCAAGTTTTCATGGGATAATCCCCCTCTCTCAAAACCTTTCTCTAAGTCTTAATCTTATCCCTTCTTAACTATCATGTCAAATTATGCTAAGACAACAAAAGAAGTTGGCTCCCAATAAAGGGACCCAACTTCTTGATTGAACTTCTTATTCTTCTTCAGAATCCGAGTCATCCTTGGCTTCTTCGGTATCTACTTCCGTTTCAGCCAGTTCTTGAGTTTCTTCACCTGTCTTCATGATCTTGGTAATAGAACTTACCTTAGCTCCATCATCTAGACGAATCATTTTGACCCCAAGGGTAGCGCGTGAAGTGACAGAGATGCTAGCAATATTGAAGCGGATTACAACCCCTTGATCGGTCATCACCATGAGGTCTTCATCACCTTCAGTCGCTACAATACCAGCCAGCTGACCAGATTTAGCAGAAATATTAGAGGTCTTAATCCCTTTACCGCCTCGGTTCTTAACAGCATACTCACTAGCTGGGGTTTGCTTACCATAACCACGCTCGGTTACAACTAAAACATTGGATTCAGGATTTAAGACGGCAGCCCCAACGACATAGTCACCCTCACGCAGTTTCATCCCACGTACACCAGTCGCTGTCCGGCCCATGATACGGGCATCTGTTTCTGAGAAAGTCATAGCATAACCATTGTGACTTCCGATAATAATGTTTTGCTGACCATTCGTCACTAGGACGTTGATTAATTCATCGTCTTCGCGCATGTTAAGGGCAATCAAACCATTATTGCGGATGTTGGCATAGGCGTTAACGTCAGAACGCTTCACAATCCCATTCTTGGTTACAAAGAAGAGGTATTGATCTTCTTGACTTGGATGAAGGGCAATGATTTCCTTAACGTATTCTTCCTTCTCGATATTGAGGAGGTTGACCACTGGAATCCCCTTGGCAGTCCGACCATATTCAGGAATATCATAACCTTTACTTTGGTAGACTTTCCCTTTATTGGTGAAGAAGAGTAGGCTGTCGTGAGTCGAGCAGGAAACGAGGGTTTGGATATTGTCGTTATCACTCATCCCCATGCCTTTGACCCCACGGCCACCACGATTTTGCACTTGGAATTCATCCTGGGTCATACGCTTGATATAACCATTAGAGGTCAAGGCAATCAAGACATCTTCTTCCTCAATCAAGTCTTCATCTTCGATGCTGGTCAATTCGCCAACACGTAATTCCGTCCGACGCTCACCTGGGAAGCGATTCTTGATATCTGCCAATTCGTCTTCAATAATAGCCATAATGTTGGCCTCTGAACTCAAAATTTCAGTTAAACGACGAATTAATTCCATCAAATCGTTATATTCTGCTTCAATCTTCTCACGTTCCAAACCAGTCAAGCGAGCTAGACGCATGTCTAGGATTGCTTGGGCCTGAATTGGCGAGAATTCAAAACGTTCAATTAACTGAGCCTTGGCTACTTCTGTATCGTGAGAGCCACGAATAATGGCAATAATCTCATCAATGAAGTCTAATGCCTTACGCAAACCTTCTAAGATGTGAGCACGATCTTCGGCTTTGCGTTTTTCAAACTCAGTCCGACGACGAATAACTTCGATTTGGTATTCCAAATATTTGGTCAAGATTTCCTTGAGGCTCATAATCTTTGGAACACCTTTGTCAATGGCTAACATATTGAAGCCAAACGTAACTTGAAGGGCAGTGTATTTATAGAGATTGTTGAGCACGACATTGGCACTGGTGTCGCGTCTTACTTCTACGACAATCCGCATACCTTCACGGCCTGATTCATCGGCTACATAGGTAATCCCTTCAATTTTCTTCTCTCGTGCTAATTCGGCAATCCGCTCTACTAACTTAGCCTTGTTGACCCCATAGGGAATCTCGGTCACAACAATTCGTTCCTTGTCATGGGCCATTTGTTCGATTTCGACGCGACTGCGAACAATAATCTTGCCTTTACCAGTTTGATAGGCCTTGCGGATACCTGATTTTCCCATGACAATCCCGCCTGTTGGAAAGTCAGGTCCAGGTAAAGCTTCCATCAGCTCATTAACTGACACCTCTGGATTTTTCATCAAAAGACTGAGGGCATCAATGGTTTCGCCTAAGTTATGAGGCGGAATATTGGTTGCCATCCCGACCGCAATCCCGGCTGCCCCGTTGACTAAGACGTTAGGGAAACGAGAGGGGAGGGTTACAGGTTCTTTTTCTTCTTGAGAATAGTTGTCCTTGAAATCAACGGTATCCTTATTGATATCCTTGAGCATTTCCATGGCAATCTTAGACATACGCGCTTCAGTATACCGCATTGCCGCTGCCCCGTCGCCATCGACAGAACCAAAGTTACCATGCCCATCAACTAGTAGTTCCCGATAACTAAAAGGTTGGGCCATCCGGACCATGGCTTCATAAATCGCCGAGTCCCCGTGTGGGTGATATTTACCCATAACGTCCCCGACGATACGAGCAGATTTCTTATAAGGTTTATCCGGAGTAACTCCCATTTCATTCATCCCGTAGAGAATACGGCGGTGAACCGGCTTAAGTCCGTCACGTACATCAGGCAAGGCCCGAGAAACAATGACGCTCATAGCATAATCTAGGAAGGAAGTCCGCATCTCGTTAGAGAGATTGACTACCTCATAATTATGCGGTGTATGATCAAAGCTTTCACTCATACTATTAGTTCCTTTCTCCTTGTCGCAGCCTGCTAGATATCAAGGTTTTCGACATAGACAGCATTATCTTCAATGAAGGCCCGCCGTGGTTCTACATCGTCACCCATCAACATTTCCAGGACGGCTTCCGCTTCAATAGCATCTTCCACCGTCACCTGTAACATACGGCGATTTTCTGGATTCATGGTTGTTTCCCATAATTGGTCTTCGTTCATTTCCCCAAGACCCTTATAACGCTGAATAGTGTAGCGCGCGTTAGGATTTTCTTCTTGCCACTCCTTGAGTTCTGCATCAGTATCTAGGTAAATAGCACGCTTACCTTGTTTAACTTGATAGAGCGGTGGTTTAGCAATATAAACATAACCTGCATCTAAAAGTGGACGCATATAGCGATAAATCAAGGTCAGGAGTAGGGTTCTGATGTGAGCCCCATCAACGTCCGCATCGGTCATGAGAATAAGCTTATGATAACGAGCTTTAGCGACATCGAATTCTCCCCCGAAGCCAGTCCCCATAGCAGTAAAGAGGGAACGAATTTCTTCGTTATTAAGGATTTTATCCATGGACGCTTTTTCAACGTTAAGGATTTTACCACGAATAGGTAGAATGGCTTGGTACATACGCGAACGACCCTGCTTAGCCGAACCGCCGGCTGAGTCCCCCTCAACGATAAATAATTCGCAGAGTTCCGCTTCACGGCTAGAACAGTCAGCTAATTTACCAGGTAGGTTACTAATTTCCATAACTGACTTACGTCTTGTCATTTCCCGCGCACGTTTGGCCGCCATACGAGCCTTAGCCGCTAAAATCCCTTTATCGACAATAATGCGTGCCACTTTAGGATTTTCCATAAGGTAAACATCAAACCCATTGGAGAAGAGTCGGTCTGTGATGGCTCTTACTTCGGAGTTACCTAATTTTGTCTTGGTTTGCCCCTCAAATTGAGGATCTGGGTGTTTGATAGAGAGAACCAAGGTTAAACCTTCACGGACATCTTCACCGGTTAGATTCTCGTCATTATCCTTGATTAAGTTCATCTTACGTGCATAATCATTGATAACCCGCGTTAAACCCGTCTTAAAGCCGGCTTCGTGAGAACCCCCTTCATGGGTGTGAATATTGTTGGCAAAGGACAAAATGGTTGTATGATAACTATCCGTATACTGCATGGAAATTTCGACTTGGATATCATCGACTTCGCCTTCAATGTAAATTGGTTCTTCAAAAATTGGCGTCTTATGTTGATTAAGATGTTGTACATAGCTCTTAATCCCACCTTCATAGTGGAAGCTATCTTTTTCTTCTTGATCCAGACGCTTATCTTCAATGGTAATCCGCAAACCCTTGTTAAGAAAGGCTAACTCGCGAATCCGTTTCTTCAAACGATCATATTCAAAGACCGTTGTTTCAGTAAAGATAGCAGGGTCTGGTAAAAAGTTGACCTTGGTCCCTGTTTCTGTAGCTTGACCGATAACTTCGAGGTCGCCTTCAACGGCTCCACGATGGTAACGTTGTTGATAGAGTTTCCCGTCACGCGAAACTTGAACGGTTAATTCAGTAGACAAGGCGTTTACGACAGATGCCCCCACACCGTGGAGACCACCCGACACCTTATAACCGCCACCGCCAAATTTACCACCGGCATGGAGGACCGTAAAGACTGTTTCAACCGCTGGACGGCCTGTTTGAGGTTGAATATCAACAGGAATCCCCCGCCCATTATCTTGAACGGTAATACTATTATTGGCTTCAATGGTTACTTCGATATGGTCACAATAACCAGCCAAGGCTTCGTCGATTGAGTTATCCACAATTTCCCAAACTAAATGGTGTAAACCAACAATCGAGGTAGACCCGATATACATACCGGGACGCTTGCGGACGGCTTCTAAACCTTCTAAGACCTGAATCTGACCCGCATCATACTGTTGGGGTGCTTGCATTTGTTCCGTCATAGTGTTCTCCTTTACTGATGTTACCTGCTGAGATATAGAAAATCTCGGCATAAGGCAACTGATGTAGTTTAAGGCCCTTAATCGTCGCAGTCGTCAGGATGGTTTGGACCTTATCTTTAATATAAGACATCAAAATATGTTGGCGATCGTCATCTAGCTCTGATAAGACATCATCTAAGAGTAGAACGGGATATTCGCCTCGTGCTTGTTTAATGAGCTCAATTTCAGCCAGTTTTAAACTCAAGACAATGGTACGTTGCTGACCCTGAGATCCGAAGAATTGGGCTTTTTTATCATTTACATAGGTCATAAAATCATCGCGGTGAGGCCCAAACAAGGTCGTTCCTTGATCACGCTCACGACTGGCATAAGTGCTAGCTTGATCGAGGAGTTGCTTGATTCTTTCCTCTAAGGTTAAAGGCTGATAAACTTGGCTACCATTGACATATTCAAGATGCAACTGGTCACGACCATTGGATAGATTCTGATGGATAGGACTAGCGATTTGCCCTAATTTTTCAAGAAATTCCATGCGATATTGAATCAAATGAGCACCTTCTTGGCATAGTTGCTCAGTCAAAATTTCAAAGAAGACTTGATCGAATTTCTTGCCCCGTCCCTCCTGCTTGAGATAGCTATTACGCTGTTTAAGCAAACGCTGATAGGTTAAGAGGTGATTAAGATAAATGGGATTGGCCTGACCTAACTCGATGTCTAGGAAACGACGCCGTAAATTAGGTGCCCCCTTGATTAGTTGCATATCTTCTGGCGCAAATAGCACCGTATTGAATTGCCCCACAAAATGGCTAAGCTTCGATTGATCCAGATAATTAACCTGAGCTACCTTGCCTTTTTTGGTCAAGGTTAAAGCCAGGGGAATTTCATAGTTCTTGGTTTCAATAACCGCTTCAATCCGTGCCTGTTCTTGGTCCCACTCAATCATTTCGCTGTCATGATTCGTTCGATGACTTTTAGCCAAGGACAAGAGAAAAATCGATTCTAAGAGGTTAGTCTTGCCCTGGGCATTTTCACCTGTCAGAATAGTTAAACCCGGTCCTAGGCAAAGCTCAATCCCTTGGTAATTACGAAAATGGCTTAACTTTAAGGTCTTAAGCTTCATCTGCAACCATCAAGGCATCAAAATCCAAAGCCGGAATGGTGACCTGATCCCCTGGATAGAGCTTGCGTCCTCGGCGTGTTTCTTGCTCCTGATTCACCAAGACCTTTTCTTCTGACAGAAACCATTTGGCTTGGCCACCTGTTGCAATGATGCCTTCATTTTTCAATACCTGTCCTAGGGTAATGAAATCTGACTCAATGCTTATTTCTTGTCTTGCCATTTTATCACCTTAACCTATCTTGATTTTAGACCTTTACCCTCTAATTATACTCTTTTTTCTCGATTTAAGCAATTTTTCTGGCAAATAAGCCCAATAGTTAGCTAAATAAAAAAACGCCTAAAAAGGCGCTTTTTTTTAGTTTTAGATTTTAAGCGTGGTGAGTACGGATTGGCGTTAAGAGTTGAATCAAGTCATTGTGACCTTCTTCAACTTTATCTTCGCGGAGCAATAATGGCCGTTCACCTGAGATAAAGCCTAATTTAATGGTGGTATCACCAAATGATTTGACGGCATCACGCATATAATCAGGGTTGAAGGCAATTGTTAAGTCGTCCCCTTCCAAGCTATCATAGCTTAACTCTTCGGTAGACTGACCAATTGAAATACCTTGTACTAGAAGCGCCACACTGCCTTGACTCATTTTGAGTTGAACCACATTAGACTTAGCCACATGAACTAAGAGCGCTGCCCGCTCCAAAGCCTGGCTGAAGGATTGGGTGTTGACGGTTAATTCTGTATTGTAAGTAGTTGGAATTAAGCGGCTAGTATCTGGGAAAGTTCCCTCTAGTAAACGAGAGTAAATGACTAGATTATCAAAATGGAAAACTAGTTGCTGAGCCATAACATAAAAAGTCACATTAGTTTCGTCATCTAAGATACGAGTCAACTCAATCACTGTTTTCTTAGGAATGGTAATATTCAGCCCCTTGAGACTTGGATTGAGATCCTTAATTGGAATATCGCGTTTACTCAAGCGATGACTATCAGTTGCGACCCCAGTCAAATAACCATCATGGAAAGAAAGATTCAAACCAGTTAAAATTGGACGGTTTTCTTGGTTAGAGGCAGAGAAGATAGTTTGGTTGATTAACTTCTTAAATAGTAGACCTGGTAAGGTGACAGGCTTATCTTCATCTGTTTCCGGTAAGACAGGGTATTGGCTACTGTCGACCCCTTGGATAGTAAAGACCGCTTTACCTGATGTTAATTGAACATTATAGTGGTCTTGAACTTCAATCTCTACCTGATTAGTTGGTAGCTTGCGCACAATATCAATGAAGAGGCGTGCTGATAAGACAATACTACCTGGTCTAGTAACTTGAAGTTGGGCTGCCTCTTGGCTTGTTTCAATGACACTTTCAATGGAAATGCTAGCGTCACTACCAGTTAAAATCAATCGATCTGATTTTAGTTCTAACTTCATACCAGTTAAGACAGGAATAGCTGCTTTACCTGGAATAGCCCGTGCTACATGGTTGAGTTGATTAATGAAGTAATCACGGTTAATCGAAAAATGCATAGTGGGTCGACTCCTTTTATTCATAAATATAATAAGATAAATATATATAGTCTTCTTCATCATAAGGCTTGTGGATTCTGTGGAAGACTGTTTTGAGTGGGAAGATAAAGGGATTTTTGCATGTGGAAAACCCTGTGCATAATTATCCACAAGTGTTTAGACTTATCAACAAGCTTACTGACCTAGTTTTTGTTTGAGCTCACTGAGCTCCTGTTTTAGTCGAGCATTATGTTGTAATTCGTCATTGATTTTCTCATAGGCATGGATAATGGTGGTGTGATTACGCTTGCCGAAGGCTTCACCAATTTTAGGGAAGGAGACATCCGTTAATTCACGACAGAGATACATGGCAACTTGACGGGGATGAACGATTTCCTTAGTCCGTTTCTTACCCTTTAATTCATCTATTTCGACATTATAGTAGCGTCCAACCTGGGTGACAATCTCATCAATGGATAGCTTATCGCCCATAGTTGGAGTTCCATTGAGGAGACTAGATAGGGCTTCGGCCGCTAAATTAGTGGTAATTTCGCGGTTGTGGATAGTCGCATAGGCTGTGACCCGCGTCAAGGCACCTTCTAGTTCCCGGATATTGGTATTCACATGGCTGGCGATATATTGCAGGGTATCGGCCGAGAATTCATTACTTGCTTTCTTGCGTAAGATAGCAATCCGCGTTTCGAAGTCTGGTGGCGTAATATCAATCTGTAAGCCCCAAGCAAAGCGACTAATCAGTCGATCTTCTAAGCCACTTAAGGAACTTGGCAGACGGTCACAGGTCATCACAATCTGTTTGCCGTGATTATAAAGCTCATTAAAGGTATGGAAGAATTCTTCGCGCGTCTTGTTTTTATTACTTAAAAACTGAATATCATCAATCAAGAGCACATCAATCTTCCGGTACATATGGCGGAATTCTTCGATTGTATTTTTCTCTAAAGCGGTTATAAAGTCATTAGTAAAGGATTCAGTCGTGGCATACTTAATCTTAGCATGCGGTTGGCGGCTAAGGATTTCGTTCCCAATAGCCTGCATGAGGTGAGTTTTACCTAGCCCTACGCCCCCATAAATCAGGTAAGGATTGTAAGTCTCTCCCGGCGCGTCACAGACGGTCAAGGCTGCTGCATGGGCCATTTTATTGGCCTCCCCGATGACAAAATTAGAGAAGGTATAGTTAGGATTTAATTGGGAGCGACTGTAAGAACTCGGTTCATTGGGTTCCATCTCCAAGGGAGAAATATGGACAGGTGTTTGGACTACTGGAGTATTTACCTGCTGCTTAGAAGGAGATACCACATATTTGGCTTGGTACTGACGACCAAAGGTAGATAAGGAAAAATCTACTACGACATTCTTAAGCTTCCCTTGTTCCCAGAAGTTCCGAATAAGACTATTGGGAACGCGCAGTTTAAAGGAGTTTTCTGTTAATTCCATGATGTCAGCACTAGAAACGAAAGCTTCAAAAGTCTTTTCGTCTAAACCACCATAGTGGCGTATATATTCTAGGAGTTCTTGCCAAAAGAGCTCTTTCTCTTCCATTGACGGGGTCACCTCTTTCATAAGCAGAATCAATCACTTCTATTATAGCATAATCGGCTTGCTATCTCTAGTTTCTGTGGATAAGTCTCTCTATCCACATATGAACGGAAACTTATCCACAGGTGCATGGAAAGTGTGGATAAAGGCCATTTAGAGAGAAAATCACAGTTAGGTGTGCATAAGTGAAAGTCATACAAACCTTATTATATAAGCTTTTAGGGTAATTATCAACTTCTTTCTGTGCATAAGTCGCTAAAATGTGCATAAGTTTAAAATTTGTGGATAAATCCAAAATAGCTTGTGGATATAGTTAAGACTTATGAACAAGTTATGATACTTATCCACATATTTGTGCACAGCGAGTCGGATTCAGTGCCTACTTAAGACAGAGAAAGTTTAGCAAAAGTTACAAAAATCCTTGACTTTCAGCCCTAACTTCATTAAACTAATCTAGTACTCTACACAAGAATGCAGCAGGAGGTGGATCGCATGAAGAGAACTTACCAACCAAAGAAACGTACACGTAAAAAAGTGCATGGTTTCCGTAAACGTATGAGCACTAAAAACGGCCGTAACGTCTTAAAACGTCGCCGCCAAAAAGGACGCAAACGTCTAGCTCAATAATTATGAGACCTTAACAGGCCGCTTCTAAACCAGAAGCGGCCTTTCTTCTTATATATAGTAAACTACCTAAAGAAAGGACCCTATCATGACCCCAGAAGCTATTCGAGATTTACTTAAGCGACGTTATGCCTGCCGTGACTATGATCCCAATCGTAAGATTTCTGACCAGGATTTCCACTTGATTTTAGAAGCTGGCCAATTAGCCCCTAGTTCTTATGGTTTTGAGCCTTGGCACTTTCTAGTCATTGAATCGGAGTCACTCAAGCAAGCCTTGGCTCCCATCGCCTTGGGTGCTCAGAAAGCTTTAGCGTCAGCTAGCCATTTTGTCATCATTTTATCGCGCACGCAAGCTAGTTTACGTTATGATGCGCCTTATATTGGTTACATGATGCGGGAAATTCAAGGACTGCCAGAGGACTTCTGTGAATTTAAGCAACAACGCTTCGAGACCTTCCAGAAGGAAGATTTTGACTTATTGAGCACTGAACGTGCCACTTTCGATTGGGCCAGCAAGCAATCCTATCTGGCACTAGCACAGATGATGCAGGTTGCAGCCTTGCGAGGCATTGATTCTCTAGCTATGGAAGGCTTCAATCGTCAGGCAGTGACTGATTTGTTAACTGAACGTGGTCTAATAGATCCTAGTGAATGGGGAGTCTCTGTCATGGTGTCTTTCGGCTATGGACTTGGCTCAGTTCCTCGAAAGACTCGTCAGTCACTGGATCAATTAGTGACTTGGGTTAAATAAATGATGAACTTTTGAGGAGAGATGATAATGGCTGGGATTTGGCTTTTGTTGCTATTCTTAATAGTAAGATTCGGATTATTAGCAATCATAAAGAGGGAAGCGATACAGCGAGCTGCATATTTTGCTCCACTACAAAAATCAGAAAAAATAGCATATTACATTTATCAGGTGTCCAATATTGGATTGTTCATATGCTTAATAGTCTCATCAGTAAAAATTGAGGATTCACTTTTATTTTATTGCGGAACTGTCTTTTTTATAGTAGGTATCCTATTATGTGCAATTTCTCTTGTATGCTTCGCATTGCCAGATATTAATGGGTTAAATATTAACGGTATTTATAAATTTTCAAGAAATCCGATGTATGTGGCCTATTTTATTTGTTTCTTAGGAATGTCTTTCTTAACACAGTCTGTACCAATGTTGATAATAGTCTTAATCTTCCAGATTTCGGCACATTGGATTATTCTCTCTGAAGAAAGATGGTGTCTAGCAAAGTTTGGAAAAAGCTACAAGGACTACATGAAAAGAGTCCGGCGCTATATTTAAATAATTCTGAGTTACTTAACTTAATTTAAAAATCACTTATCTATTCATTGTGATTTCTAGTCTCACCTAATAGATTGGAAGGAGGAAACCACAGTGAAGATTCGAGTGAAGTTAGAATTAGAAATTGGGTAATGAATAAAAGCTGTGAATGCTATCATTCACAGCTTTTGTTTTCTTCATAGAATTTCCGAAATTGATGACTAGTCTCCTCGAGCCCATATAGACTAAGAGAATCAATGATGCGTTCAATTTTATCTACATGTAAAGAGTGTGGAGTAGCTCGATAGGCTAATAGTTCTTGGTAAAATAGCGCATGTATTTTTTCTGGAAGATTTTCGTATAAAGTAACTTCTTTATTTATGATTGTTAGACAGTAGCGAGCTAATTCATCTTCATTCTCTCTGATACAAGTATAAATTAAATTGTTTAGAATTGCTAATATCATCATTCGTTGTTTACTTGTATAAGCATCAAGATTTTTTCGAAGTATAGAAAAAATCATTTGACGGTTAGCTTCTAGGTCATATAAATCCATAATATTAGTATATAAAGATAATTTATAGCTATCCCAGTTTTCAGCGTTGAAAAGCTTATCTTGCAGAAAATGTTTGGTATTTTCTGCAACCATGGATATATCATCGTTTAAGTCGGCCAGATAAACATCAACAATTGCCGTAAGTAAATCTTTTTCAAGTTGATTAAGACTATTATCACCTTGAAATTGACTTTTCAACTGAATTAGATTTTGACTTTGATAGCGTGTATAGTATTGAAGAATTTGATGCTGCGCACGATCAAAACCAAGTGAATCGCTTGAAATATTAACAGATCTTACAAATTTCGTGATATCAATGCCATGTGTATTAAGAATATTAAATAAATCTTCAGCTGAAATACGGTGGATACCTTTTTCTACCTTCGAGTAAAACGAAGGAGTCACGATACCGACGGACATTTCTTCCATTGTTAGGCCTAATTTTTTACGATAATAATATAGAGCTTCACCAATTTCCATCTGTAATTCCCCTTTATGTCGTATACGACATTTTTATCTATGATTATAGTTTAAGCGATAGAATTAATAATGTAAATGTGAAACAAAATAGAAATTTGACATAAAGAGAAAGTAGGGAATATAAATGAAACAGCTCATCAAACATTTTTGGAAGGAAAATCTCCTAATGCTAGTCATCTTGTTAGGTAATGCGCTCGCGCTAACGGCGACTAGCTTGATGCAAATTTTTATTTTAGATGCGCTTATTAGCTTAAATCTTATCAATTTTTTGCAGACGATGGGCTATTTATTGATGGCCTATTTGATAATGCTAGGAATGACTTACTTAAAAATAAGATATCAGAGCAAATTAATTCAGCAGCAAACAACCTTTCTACGGGTTAAAGTACTGAAAAAAATTAGCCAAATTAGCTATGAAGATTTCAAGTCTAAGGAATCTCAATCATATGTTTCTTGGTTCACCAATGATATGGACTTAATCGAAAAACAGTCTTTGGTTCCCCTGTATGCCTTGATAGGAGGAATTATTAATGCCATTACATCTGGAATTGCTCTCCTAACTATGCATTGGTCTTTAATTGTTTTAACGGCGAGTCTGGTTCTTGTATTACTTTTTATCCCCAAATTATTTTCTAGGAGGATGGAAGGTACCACTCGTCAAGTGGCTCAAGCAAATGAGGAATTCATACAGAAGATTGGTAACTATTTAATGGCCTATGATACAATTTTTTCTTATCGAAAGTTTTCTTATATTATCAAGAGGACAGAACAGGCATCAGATCATCTGGCTCAAGAAAAAAATAATTATCAGAAAGAAATTGGTTGGGTGACTGTGATAAGCGGTCTAGGAAATATATTGAGTCAGTTCTCTCTTTATGCTTTGACTGGTTATTTAGCAGTTCAACAAATCGTTACAATTGGTTCTTTATCAGCAACTGCTTCTTTAGCGGGTGATATTTTTAATACAGTAAGTAACATTAGCCAGTATCTTGCCATTATCAAGAGTAGCAAGCCTATTTTCGATAAATTTGAGGCATTAGAACCAGCTCATTATATTTCTCAAAATCTAACACCTATAGACGAATTAAGCCTAGAAAATATTAGTTTTGCCTATCAAGAGAATCCATTATTTACTGGTTTATCATATCGGTTTAAGATGGGAGGAAAATACGCCATTATTGGAAATAGTGGTTCAGGTAAATCTACTTTGTTGAACCTATTAGCAGGTAAAAATAGGCACTATCAAGGGACTATACGCTATGGAGAAAATAGTATTTTAGATGTAGATTATGATTCACTTTATGAAAATATGATTTATATTAATCAGCACGATAGTCAAATTGAGGGTACTATTTTAGAAAATTTGACTTTTGGAGAAGAATTATCGGTCGACTACATATATAAAATTTTAGAGGCTCTTGATTTAAAACAAGTAATCTCTCAGCTTCCAGACGGATTAAATACAAAGATAGGTGACAAAGGCAGTCTATTATCTGGCGGACAACTCCAACGACTTTCTATTGCCCGTGCCCTTTTACATGATAAACCTATTCTTTTATTGGATGAAAGTACATCTGGATTAGACCAAGAAACTATGCTAAAAATAGAAAATTTACTTATCCAACAAAAACATAAAACGCTTATCATGGTTACACATCACTTACATCCAGAAATCCTTCAACAGCTTGATGGAGTTCTTCAACTAACTTAAAAAATAAACTAGGCTACGAGATTTATTAATCTCGTAGCCTAGTTTTATAATATTAATGGTGGGCAATCATTTCATCGATGATTTCATAGACATCAAGATCGCTTGGGTAGTAGGTTGGCCAATTTTCCATTTCTTCCAATAATTTTTCGTGGTCTTGGTCACCAGCAAAGATATGGAAGTGTTCGGCTTTGGTAGGCCCAATCTCATGGTCAGAGAATTGAATGTGTTTAGGTGCTCCTTGGCTGTCACCTTCGGCTGTGAAGAGGTAGCGGACACCTTTCTTACCGGATTTATAGGTCAGAATCTTATAGCCATCGTAGCGGTAGGTTGCCGTGCTAGCTTGGTCACCTTTATAGAAGGTAATTTTGCCGCTATCGCCGTCAATCACGATTCGAGTGACATCTGTCTTGTAACCCGCTAGGTAGTATTCCTTATATTCTTCGAAAGTCTTGGTTGCGCCTTCTGCCTTAGACTTGTAGCGCATGACCATATCCAGTTCTCCGCTTTCCATATAAGGATAGACAGATTGCCAGTCACCACTGTAGTCGCTTAAGGTTCGGTCAGAGACTTGACTGTCTTCAAAAACACCTTTCTGATGCGGTTTTACTTCATGGTGGGAATGGTTACCGTGGGCAAAAACAGAGACGGGGCTCACTGCTAGTGCAAAGAGACTCAGTAATAAAAATAAAGTACGTTTCATATTCTTCTCCTTTATAAAAGTAATGGTTACTTTTTATAGTATAAAGGATGAGATCATAAAAAGCAACCATTACGTTTTATAAACTTAAGTAAATAGGCATAAGCTTACAAAAGATGAAAAGAAAAACCGCTCCAAAACACAATTATAGATGTAAAAGCTTGCAAAATACGGTATAATAGTGGAGAAATACTTTGCACCTGAGGCAGAATAAGGAGAGACCATGAAGAAAGCTTATCGAATCAAGAAAGAACGTGAATTTCAACATGTCTATCACCATGCCCAGACTTACGCCAACCGGCAGTTAGTGCTTTATGTCTATCCGAAACCTGAACAAGCACATTTTCGCGTCGGATTATCGGTTGGAAAACGTATCGGGAATGCTGTCATGCGCAATAAGGTCAAACGTTATCTCCGTCAATCCTTGCAGGATTTAGAGCATGAGATCCCCCACGACTATGATTATCTTCTCATTGCTCGACCTGATATTAAAGACAAGGATCAGGCTACGGTGCGTCAATCCTTGCGTCATGTCATGACCGTTGCAAAGTTATTATCATCCCATTCATAGGAGGTTTCAATGAAAAATTTATCGCGATGGATGAAAGCAGCCATGCTTTTGGCCTTGCCAATCTTCTTAGCGGGTTGCGGTGCCACATCAAATGTCGATGCCAACAGTAGTGGTGTCTGGGATGGCTACATCATCTACCCCCTCTCTCAATTCATTATTTGGTTATCCAATTTACTGGGAGGCAGTTACGGCTTAGGTATTATTCTCTTTACCATTATTATTTTGGTCGCATTAACCCCTCTGACCAAGATGCAGATGGATTCGCAATTCCAAATGGCTGAAATCCAACCTGAAATTGAAGAACTGAAAAAACAATTCCCTAACCGAGATCGTGCGTCCATGGAAGCCCTCCAGCAGGCTCAACAGGATTTGATGAAAGAACGCGGTGTTAACCAATTTGCAGGATGTTTACCGCTTCTCATTCAATTGCCAGTCATGTTCGCTCTCTATCAGGTAATTGCTCGAACTGAAGTTTTACGGGATGGCCACTTCCTCTGGTTAGCCTTGGGTAAGGCAGATCCATACTTCATCTTACCAATCTTAGCAGCAGTCTTAACTTGGTATAGCTCATACTTAACAGTCAAGGCTAATCCTATCCAAAATGGCGCCAGCAAAGCCATGACTTATGTGGCACCTGCCATGATTCTCTTGGTATCCTTCAACTTCCCAGCAGCGGTTACTCTCTACTGGGTGGTATCCAATGCGGTACGGGTTGTCCAAACCTTTATCTTCTATAATCCATACAAGATTATTGCCCAAAGAGAAGCAAAACGCCAAGAAGAAAAAGCCCGTCAGCGTCGTTTACGTAAAGCGCTGAAGAAGGTTAAATAGTTAGTATAGGTAAAGGAGCGTTCTTTTATGTTAGATAACAGTGTTACGATTAAAGCACCTAGCGTGGAACAAGCAGTCAAAATCGGCTTATCAAAACTTAATATCACTGAAGATCAAGCGGTGGTAACTGTCATTAATGAAGGTAAGAAGGGTCTCTTCGGCTTTGGTAAACAAGATGCCATTGTTGAAATTAGTGCCAAAACTAAAATCTCGCTCAACGACTTAGCTGAAGAAACCACAGAAGTTGAAGAAGTGGCAGCAACTGTAGCTCTTGAAAGCCAAACAGTTGCTGAGCCAACTGTGCCAAGCCAAGAAGTGAGTCCACTTATTGAAGAAGCTGCTCTTGTGGAAGAAACAGAAGAAGTGGTTGAGTCCGAAGAAAAAACCGAAGGTTCAGTTAGCCTCGAAGCAGTGGCACGTTACCTTGAAGATGTCATTAAGGCTTTTGGCGCTGAAGCAAAGGTTAGTGTAGAAGCAAGTTCCCGCGAAGTACATTTCAATATTGAAACAGACAAATCTGGTTTGATTATCGGGAAGCACGGTAAAATCATTGATGCCTTGCAATCCTTGGCTCAAGTGATGGTTCACCGTGGTCATCATCGTCGCGTAGCAGTTCTGCTTAATGTGGGTGACTACCGCGATCGTCGCGCAGGCATCTTAGAAAGTATTGCGGATCGTACGGCACGCCAAGTCCTTAAGACTAAGCAAGCGGTGATTTTAGATCCTCTACCAGCTTTCGAGCGTAAGCAAATTCACTCTCATCTCAGTCAAATCGAACATGTTAAGACCCATTCTGAAGGGGTTGAACCTAACCGATATTTAGTGGTTGAGTATGAAAACTAAATGAAAATAATAAAGTAAAATCAGCTGTAATTGACTCATAAGTCAGTTACAGCTGATTTATTATGGAAGTATGTTTTCACAATAAGAAAACTCTTACAAAAAAGGGTTGCATTCACTGTGATAAGTGATACAATGAAATTATAAATTTGTACAGACAAGTTTAAAAGGAGGAAAAAGGATGTCAAACTTCAAACAAGATGCGACGCAATTATTGTCCTTAATTGGTGGCAAGGAAAACATCTCAGCAGTGACCCACTGTGCAACACGGATGCGTTTTGCCTTGGTTGACCCTAGTCAGGCAGATGTTAAGGCAATCGAGGCGCTACCATCTGTCAAAGGTAGCTTTACTCAAGCGGGCCAATTCCAGGTCATTATTGGTAATGCGGTCTCTGAATTCTACAAAGAATTCCAAGCGGTCTCTGGTGTAGGTGAGGCTAGTAAGGATCAAGTCAAGGCTGCTGCTAAGAAGAACCAAAGTCTCTTACAGCAAGTTATGACCACTATGGCAGAGATCTTCGCCCCAATTATTCCAGCCATTATCGTAGGTGGCTTGATTTTAGGTTTTCGTAACATCCTAGGAAATGTGCCACTTGAATTTTTAGGACAGAAATTTGTGCATGGACAAGCACAATTTAATCCAGATGGCACTATACTCTATAACACAATTGTCAATGTTTCCAAGTTTTGGAGTGGGGTTAATGACTTTTTATGGTTACCGGGTGAAGCAATCTTCCACTTCTTACCGGTAGGAATTGTCTGGTCGGTTACACGTAAGATGGGGACAACTCAAATTCTGGGGATTGTCCTTGGGATTACCCTTGTATCACCAAAACTGTTAACTAGTGCTTACGATTATGTTCAGGCATCAAAAGACCATACACTTAAATTCTGGGACTTTGGATTCTTTAAACTTAATGCTATTGGTTATCAAGCTCAAGTAATTCCGGCTATTTTAGCAGGTTTGGCTCTATCTTATCTTGAAATCTTCTGGCGTAAAGTGGTGCCTGAAGTTCTGTCCATGATTCTAGTGCCATTCTTAGCCCTAGTTCCTGCAGTAATCTTGGCTCATACAGTTTTAGGTCCAATTGGTTGGACAATTGGTGACTGGATTTCACAGGTTGTTAGAGCAGGTTTGACCGGCACTTTCTCTTGGCTCTTTGGTGCTATTTTTGGTGCCTTCTATGCGCCGCTTGTTATCACCGGTCTTCATCACATGACTAACGCGATTGACTCAGAACTCATCGCTCGTTTCAATGGGACAGGTCTTTGGCCAATGATTGCCCTCTCTAACATTGCACAAGGTTCCGCTGTTTTAGCTGTCTGGTGGTTGACACGCAAAGATGAAGAGCAAAACCAAATTACAGTGCCGTCCACTATTTCATGTTACTTAGGGGTTACTGAGCCAGCCCTCTTTGGGGTTAACCTAAAGTATCTCTATCCATTTCTTGCCGGCATGATTGGCTCTAGTATTGCGGGTTTGATTGCAACGACTTATAAGGTTACATCTAACGCTATTGGAGTCGGGGGGTTACCAGGATTTCTCGCAATTCAACCGGGATCTATGGCTATGTTCTTTGTCTGCATGGCAGTCGCTTTAGTGGTCCCATTCGTTGTAACACTCTTCTTCAATCGTCAATTCAAGTTTTTGGAAAACAAGGCTCTTGACTTTGATATTCCATTCTTTAACAAGTAAAGGCTATGGGGCTAGGATAATTATCTTAGCCCTTTTGAAAGGAGGTTCTTATGCGTTTATCGAAAAAGGTTGTCTATCAACTCTATCCTAAATCCTTCAAAGATACGACAGGGAATGGGATGGGGGACCTACGTGGTATCATCGAAAAACTAGACTACTTAGCGGGTCTAGGTATTGATTTAATATGGTTGAACCCTTTTTACCCTTCCCCACAACATGATAATGGCTACGACATTTCGGATTATTGTGCCATTGACCCGGCCTTTGGGACTATGGCAGATTTTGAAGAGTTAGTGGCGGAAGCTGGCAAACGAGATATTGGACTCATGCTCGACATGGTCTTAAACCATGTCTCGACAGAACATGAATGGTTCAAAAAAGCCTTGGCTGGGGATCCTAAGTATCAAGCTTACTTCTATTTAAGACCTGCTAAGGCTGACGGTAGTTTGCCAACCAACTGGGAGTCTAAGTTTGGCGGACCTGCCTGGGAAAGGTTTGGCAAGACTGACTTATATTATTTACATCTTTATGATGTGACGCAGGCAGATTTAGATTGGCACAATCCTCAGGTTCGGCAAGAACTCCACCAAGTGGTGAATTTTTGGCGTCAAAAAGGGGTAAAGGGTTTCCGATTCGATGTTTTGAATGTTATTGGCAAGTCAGAAGAATTGGTTGATAGCCAAGCTCCTGGTTCTAGTCAGGAGAAGTCCCTCTATACAGATACGCCTATTGTGCATACTTGGATTCGGGAATTGAACCAAGCTACTTTTGGGCAGGATCAAGAAATCGTCACAGTTGGGGAGATGTCTTCTACTACAATTGAAAATGGGATTAGCTATACTAACCCTAAAGATCAAGAACTGTCTATGATTTTCTCCTTCCATCATCTCAAAGTTGACTATGAGAATGGGGAAAAATGGTCCAATCCAGCTTTTGATTTCATAGAGCTTAAGCGCATTTTAGATGAGTGGCAAACAGGCATGTCTGACGGACAGGGATGGAATGCCCTCTTCTTCAATAATCATGACCAACCTCGATCTAACAACCGTTTTGGAGATGTGGTAAATTATCCTTATCAAACCCAAACCTTGCTTGCAACAGTTACCCATTTATTGCGTGGGACGCCTTATATTTATCAGGGTGAAGAAATTGGCATGACTAACCCAGGCTACCAAGAATTGACTCAATACAATGATGTAGAGACACACAATAACTATCAAATCATGAGGGATAAGGGTTATTCCCATGAAAAAGCCATGACCATCATTCAGGCTAAATCCCGCGACAACAGTCGCACACCTATGCAATGGGATGGGACAACCCATGCAGGCTTTACCAAGGCTACGCCATGGCTAGAAGTTGCATCTAACTATCCCACTATTAATGTTGAGAAGGAATTGGCGGAAGGTAAGATTTATACCTATTATCAAGAGCTCATTCGCTTGCGCAAGGACTATGATGTGATTTCAGATGGGACTTACAGCGGTTTATTCTTGGATCACCCTAGTATTATGGGCTTTGTAAGAGAGTATGAGGGTCAACAATTACTAGTTCTAGGACATTTTTATGACGGAAATGTAGAAATTGAATTACCTCAGGCCTTTCGTGGTCGAACAGCGACTAAGTTGATTGGCAATGGACCAGTCCAATATGCTGATAGATTGACTTTAGGAGCTTATGAAGCTGTTGCTTTCTTATTTGAAACAGAATAAGCTAAGTGTTAAAGGACAAATTCCCAGGGATTTGTCCTTTTTATCTGCCAGGTGGTATTAGATAGAAATGAAGAATGGTAAAATCCTTTCTAGCATGGTAAAATAAGACGAATATGCTAGAGAAAAACATAAAAGAAAGGGGCAGCAGCATGAAAAGAGGGATTCTTCTTGTTGGATTTGTATTGCTATTAAGTGCTTGCAAGCAAGAACCTATGATTCACATTAGTCCAGATGTTCAGGCATCAATAGACAAGAAAGCTGCTGACCGCCAAGGGACAGCAACGAACGAATCGTCTGAAACTAGCTCTACTGTTGCAGAGAACACAGGAGAATTCGACACGTCATCATGGCACAAAGCACCGGATGGAACACAATATGAGATAAGTCATTATGCGCCTAATGGTATCAATCAACTTAAAGAGTTTGATACGCGTGATGGTTTACAAATAGTGTACACAGATTATGTAGACACTAACCGTCAACTATGGCAAGTGCGGACCCTCTTACCTAATGGTCGGGCCAACGTGTCAGTTTATCAGCTAACCAAGGAAGGCTGGCAGATATCTTGGCAAGCCCAGGATACTTTGGATACTAGCAACCATCTAGAACAAATTAGTCACACCCACCGTATCCCTTATTTGATGGCTCCCCTTCAAGTGGGAACGATGTGGCAAGATAGCCAAGGAAGTCGTTCCACTATTACTAATCTCTACCAATCAGCCACAATAGGTTCTAGCAATTATGAAGATGTTATTGAGGTAACGACCTTTCAATCTGATCAAGAGTTACATACCTACTATGCCAAGAATCAAGGTTTGATTATGTCTAGTCAGAAAGCCATCAATAGTGGTGGGGAAAATATTACGCTCACACTTAAGGCTAACCAGCATCAGGTTAGCATCACGCAACCTATCAATATAGCCAAGCCAAGTAATCAGATGAATCCAATTTTGACTAAGGGGACGGGGCACTTAACTTGGCAGACTAATCAGAATCCAGGTAAAACTTTTACAGAATTGTTCCGCAAAGAAGGATGGATTAATTCATCTGTTGAAGTCAAAGATATAAAAATTGAATCGCAAACTGCCCTCGTAGACTTCACTCCTGGTATCGTGGCAGCCATGAATCAGCATACAGCACGAGAAACGGCTGTTTTACCGGCTATTGTCCAAACAATCGCTGATTATTATGGGGTCAAACAGGTCAAGCTGACAGTAGGCGGACTTATTTTAACGCCAGATACCTTGCCAATGCCTGATAATGGTATTTGGGAAGTAAATCCGAACTGGTTAGGGACAAATCCTTAAAAAAATGCGAAAAAAAACTGGATAAACTCTTTCACAAAGTAACAGATTATGCTAGAATACGTATCGAGGTGTAAAAATGAATAAATTTGAAAGAGTCTATCTAGACATCAAGCAAAAAATTGAAAATGGGACCTACCCCATTGGTGAACTAATCCCTACAGAACATGAACTAGCAGAAACCTATGATGTATCCCGTGAAACTATCCGTAAAGCACAAAAACTCCTATTGGAAAATGGCTTTATTCATAAGAAACAAGGTCGTGGTTCTACCGTTTTAGACTTTAACCGTTTTGTCTTTCCATTTTCGGGTTTGGTCAGTTTCAAAGAGTTACAAGCTGATCAAAATATGAAAGCTGAAACCCGGGTAATCCGTAATGAAATCGTGAAGGCGCCAGACTTTCTTATTGGTAAAGAAGGCGTGACTGAGAATGAACGCTTTATTTACTTATTGCGTACGCGGATTATCGCTGGCGAAGTCATGATTATTGATGAAGACTGGTTCCGTTGCAGCGTGGTGCCATCTATCCCAAGCCGCGTGGCTAAAAACTCCGTCTATGAGTACCTAGAAGGTCAGTTAGACTTAGATATTAGCTATGCTACCAAGGATATGCGAGCTGAGATTGTTTCTGAGCTAGGCTTGGAACTCATGAAGTTAACACCTATGGACTATGTCATTAAGACAGACAGCTTTGTTTACTTGGAAGACACTACCTTCTTCCAATACAGTATTTCTCATACGCGACTGGAGAAGTTTCACTTCCAAGAATTCGCACGTCGTAGACACTCAATTAAATAATGAAAAAAGAGACAGGATTTATGCCCTGTCTTTTTACTATATTATATAGAAGAAAAAAAGCCCCTGAAAGGGGCTTTTCTTTTAGTCTTGAGATGGACGATCTTGTAGGCGAGCAATCTTGCCTTGTTGGATGTAGACTGACAAGATGGCAATGTCTGCTGGGTTAACACCACTGACCCGACTAGCTTGTGCAAGAGTAGTCGGCTGAATTAATTTTAGGCGGTCACGCGCCTCGTTAGCCAAATTCAAGATAGCGTCGTAGTCAATATCTTCAGGAATGCGTTTTTCTTCCATGGCCTTGACTTTTTCGACTTTTTCGATGGCCTTTTGGATATAGCCTTCATACTTGATTTGAATTTCAACTTGTTCAGCTTCTTGGCGTTCCAATAGGCCCTCTGGCCGAGGAATAAGCGTCACTAAATCTAAGTAGCGAATCTCTGGTCTCTTGAGCAGATTGAAAGCGCTGATTCCGTCTAAGAGGGACGAAGAGCCTACACGCTCAAAGAGTTCCTGAAGGCCGGGCGTCTTAGGCGTCAAGGTGATTTTCTTCAAGCGTTTGATTTCAGCGTCAACCAGAGCTTTCTTAGCTAGATAGGCTTCATAGCGTTGGTCATCGACCAAGCCAATTTGGTGGCCAATTTCCGTCAGACGCAAATCAGCATTATCGTGGCGTAGCAAGAGACGATACTCTGCCCGGGAAGTTAAGAGACGATAAGGCTCTGTGGTTCCTTTAGTAACTAAGTCGTCAATCATGACGCCAATATAGCCGTCACTCCGTTTGATGATGAGTGGGTCTTGCCCTTGGACTTGACGAGCTGCGTTAATGCCAGCAATAAGGCCTTGGCCAGCCGCTTCTTCGTAGCCACTAGTTCCGTTCATTTGGCCTGCCGTATAGAGGCCACGTACTAATTTGGTTTCTAAGCTAGCACGCAATTGATGCGGGATGACCACGTCGTACTCAATAGCGTATCCTGGTCGCATGAGTTTAGCATTTTCCAGACCCGCTACAGAATGTAGCATCTGAAGTTGTACATCTTCAGGCATAGAGGTGGATAGGCCTTGAATATACATCTCATCGGTCGTTAGACCTTCTGGTTCAACGAAAATTTGATGGCGAGGCTTATCGCTGAAGCGCACAATCTTGTCTTCGATAGAAGGACAATAACGTGCCCCTACCCCTTCCACGATGCCGGTAAACATAGGCGCGCGATGCAGGTTAGCCTTGATAACTTCATGGGTATCTTGGCTGGTATGGGTCAGCCAACAAGGGACGAAGTCAGGTCGGTAGTCAGCATCTGGCGTTAGGAAGGAAAAATGGTTGGGTTGGCTATCACCAGGTTGAATCTCCATGGCGTCATAGTTAATGCTAGATTTATGGATACGCATAGGTGTTCCAGTTTTGAAACGGGCTAACTCAAAGCCCAGTTCCAAAAGGTGTTCAGAGAGTTTCTGGGATGGGAGGGTATTGTTGGGGCCAGATGAATACTTAAGTTCACCAATGATGATTTGGCCGCGTGAAGAGGTCCCAGCAGTTAAGACAACGGCATCCGCACTATAGCGGGCGCCAGTCGAAGTGACAACGCCACGGACTTGCCCTTCTTCTACTACTAGGAGGTCAACTAGGCCTTGTTTAAGGTCTAGGTTAGGGCAGGCTTCAATGGTTTGTTTCATAGCGGTCGCATAGGCATGTTTATCCGCTTGGGCACGTAAGGCTTGGACGGCTGGTCCCTTCCCAGTGTTGAGCATGCGCATTTGGATGTAGGTCTTATCAATATTGCGGCCCATTTCGCCACCGAGGGCATCGATTTCGCGAACGACAACACCCTTGGCAGGCCCTCCTACAGAAGGGTTACAGGGCATAAAGGCTACCATTTCTAAGCTAATGGTTAAGAGCAGGGTGCGACAGCCCATACGAGCTGCCGCCAATGCGGCTTCTGAACCGGCATGGCCAGCGCCGACAACAATGACTTCATAGTGGCCAGCAGAGAATTCTTGCATGGTTTTGACTCCTTTGTAGTTTATGGATGATTATAAAAAATAACTTCGTGATCAAGTAGTCGATTATCAGGGGAATAGCTGAATTTGGCTGAAAAGAAGGGTTTCTGCTCTAAAATCCAAGTTAAGAAAATATGATCCCCTTCCCAACTAGGCCGGCTAAGGACTTGGTCGTAGGGTACCCACTCTAGGGTACCTTCATTGCAGTCAATGACTTGGCCCTCAAAATGACGGGCTCGAAAGACATAAGTGTACCAGTCATGGCCAGGCGTAAATTCCGGGAAGACGATAATGCCCACTAATTGCGGCTGATGGAGGGTCAGGCCGGTTTCTTCCTTGGATTCGCGAATAACGCATTCCTCTGGGCTTTCACCGGCTTCTAATTTGCCGCCGACGCCAATCCATTTGCCTTCATGGACATCATTGGGCTTCTTGTTGCGGTGGAGCAATAGCAGAGAGTGGCCATTGTCGATATAACAGATAGTGGCGAGTTTTGGCATGATGTATCCTCCTTATTTACCTAAGCAGAATTGGCTAAAGAGCTTGGTTAAGAGCTCATCTTGAACACTGTCACCAGTGATTTCGCCCAGGGCATCCCAGGCACGGCTATAGTCTATCTGAATGAGATCCACTGGTAGGCTCATGGCACAAGACTGGATGACTTCATCTAAACTGGCTAAGGCTTGGTTGAGCAGATGGGTGTGGCGACTGTTCAAGAGATAGTTGAGGTCGGTAGACTGGAGATTACCGGATAAGAAGCGTGCTGAAATAGCATCTTCAAGGGCGGTTAAGCCGTCCTCAGTTAGGACAGAGGTTTTAATAATGTCCGAATCATCTTGCAGATAACTTGCTAAGTCTTCAATGGTCCATTGGTTAGGTAAATCTTGCTTATTTAAGAGGATGATGCGGGCCTTATTTTGTGTCAGCTCTAAAAGTTCTAAATCCATTGGATCTAGGGCTTGGGCCTGATTCAAAATAAGGAGAATCAGGTCTGCCGATTCGATCATGGCGCGGCTCTTTTCTACCCCGATTTGCTCGACTACTTCATCCGTATGGCGAATACCGGCCGTATCGATAATATGGAGGGGGACACCTTTAATAGAAATATATTCTTCGATGGTGTCACGAGTGGTGCCTGCAATATCGGTGACAATGGCTTTATCTTCGCCAATTAAGTAATTAAGAAGACTGGATTTACCAACATTAGGACGGCCAATGATAGCAGTTTTAATCCCTTCACGGAAAAGCTTGCCTTGGGTGGCCTGGCGTAAAATCGCGCGGACTTCGCTTTGCACCAATTCTGCTGTGGAGGCCAGTTGCTGGAGAGAAAGTTCCTCAACATCATCGTATTCTGGATAATCGATGGTGACTTCGACCTGGGCCAAGGTGTTAAGCATGGTGTCGCGTAGCTGACGAATTTTGTGTTTGAGGCTACCTTGAAGCTGGCTCATAGCTACATCTTTGGCACGACTAGTCTTGGCGCTGATTAAATCCATGATGGCTTCAGCCTGAGATAGGTCAATCCGGCCATTGAGGAAGGCGCGCTGGGTAAATTCCCCGGCTTCAGCTAGGCGAGCTCCTTGGGCTAAGCAAGCATTGAGGATGGATTGGATGGCAACAATCCCGCCGTGGCCGTTGATTTCGACGACATCTTCTGTCGTATAAGAACGTGGGGCTTTCATGACGCTGGTCATGACTTCATCCAAGACTTGGCCTGACTGGGGATCTTGGATATGGCCATAGTGAATGGTGTGACTAGCCACTTGGCTGAGGTCCTTTTCTGGAAAGAGTCGGTTGGCGATGGCGATGGCTTCTGGTCCAGACAGGCGGACTAGGCCGATAGCGCCCTCGCCTAGGGCAGTTGAGATGGCGACAATGGTATCTTGGGTGTACATGGCGGGCTCCTTTCTCTTGTCACAAAAAAAGTGCCTAGACTACCCCCTTGGATATGGCCAGTTGGGGTAGTAAGCACTTTGACTGCTACTATCAATTCATCTGTATTATATAGAATTTAAGGGGATTTTGCAAGGGTATATCGCCCTACTTGAAAAGGGCTAAGACATTTAGTAAACTACATATGAGTAGAAAGAAGGGAACCTAGTGACAGAATTAAATCTTAATGAGCAACGAATAATGCCTCATAATATTGAAGCTGAACGTGCGGTGCTAGGTGCTTTATTCCTAGATCCACGTAAAATCGGGACCGTCCAAGCCATTATAAGTGAAGATGACTTCTATAAACGATCCCACCAATTGATTTTTAATGCCGTTGATGTGGTCTTCGACCGTAACGGGGCCTTGGACTTCGTCATGGTGGTCAACCAACTGGAAGCCTATGATGCCCTAGAAAATGCGGGAGGCGCCAGCTATCTGGCAGAATTAATCGAAGCGACACCAACGGCAGAACACGTGGAGTATTATGCCAATATTGTCAAACAAAAATCGACCTTGCGACGTCTGATTGCGGCCACCACAACCATTAGTTCGGAAGCCTATGATGAGTCTGATAGCGTTGAAAATATTGTAGATCGCAGTGAGAAGCTGATTCTCTCAATCGGGGAAGGTAGCCAGGTTAATAAGCCAAAAGAAATGCGCCACCTAGTGGTGGAAGCCTATGACCGTGTAGTTAAGCTTTCGGAAGAAAAACGCGACATTACGGGGCTAGCTACGGGCTATCATGATTTGGACAAGATGACTTCAGGCTTCCAAGGAGATCAGTTAATTATTATCGCCGCCCGTCCTTCCGTAGGTAAGACGGCCTTTGCCCTCAATATTGCCCAGAACGTTGCCACTAAATCCAAGGTGCCGGTTGCCATCTTCTCCCTAGAAATGGGGGCGATTGACTTAGTCTATCGGATGGTCTGCGCAGAGGGAAATATCTTTGCATCCAACATGAAGACGGGTCAACTAACCGAAGATGAGTGGTCTAGCTTTACCATTGCGACCGATACCCTAAAGAATGCTAAGATTTTTATCGATGATTCGGCGGGGATTAAGGTCTCCGAAATTCGGGCTAAATGTCGCCGACTCAAGCAGGAAAATCCTGACTTGGGCTTGATTGTCATCGACTACCTGCAATTGATCGAAGGAAACGGCCGTGAGAACCGCCAACAAGAAGTTTCTGAGATTTCACGCCAACTCAAAAAAATAGCCAAGGAATTGCATGTGCCAGTTATTGCCTTGTCCCAGCTCTCACGGGGCTTGGAACAGCGGCAAAACAAGCGGCCAATTTTAAGTGATATCCGGGAATCCGGGTCTATTGAGCAAGATGCGGATATTGTGGCCTTCCTCTATCGTCACGATTATCACCGTCATGACGAGCCGGGCGATGAGCCAGACCATGATGATTCCTTGCCAGATAATACGATTGAAGTGATTCTAGCCAAGAACCGGTCAGGGGCCCGGGACACCGTCAACTTACTCTTTAAGAAAGAGTATAACAAGTTTTCTAACTTGTCTTATCGCCCAGAAGATCAAGTAAATTATCAATAAAAAATAAGGCTGAGACTCAAGTTTCAGCCTTTTGATTTCCCATTATATCATATATGATATAATGGGAAATTTATCTACTATTAATTGCTTAATCAGCTAAAATCCAAGCAGAGACAGAGCCGCCATGAACTGGGAAATCAGCCCAACCGTCTTCTTCGATGGTGATGCTGGCTTCATGGTGTTCTAAGCCATCACGGAAAGTGCGGCCAGCCCATTCAGAACCCAAGAAGAGGCGCTTGCTAGCATCGTCTTTGTTGGAGAGAATAACTGCCAATGGCCGGCCATCATTTTCTTCATTACCAGCCCGAGTCCAAGCAATACAGTTAGGATCATCGAGATAGTCAGTTTCTTGACCATAGGCATGGTAAAGCCGTAGGTTGAGCAATTTATCGATGACTTCCTGGAAGGATTCTTGGGCAAAGTCCCCTTGGATACCCATGTAGTCGCCATAGAAGACACAAGGTAAACCGGATTGGCGCAAGAGAATCATGGCATAAGCCAGAGGCTTGAACCATTCTGCTACGGTCGATTCAAGTGCTTGACCCCGTTGGGTATCGTGGTTATCAACGAAGGTAACCGCCGATTCTGGGTAGTTTTGCATGAGAGTTTGGTCGAAGATCTTACTCAAGTCGTAATCTGCCCCGGCTTGACCGGCATCGAAGAAGTTCTGGTGGAGCTTGACGTCTACTAAGTCATAGTGAAAGTCAGTTTTCTCCAAATATTGGCTATTGGCTTCTTCGTCGCCATTCCAGAATTCACCGAAGACATAGAAATCATCGCCATAGTGTTCGGTTAAGTCCCGGATAAAGTTCTTCATGAAGAAGGAATCGATGTGTTTAACGGCATCTAGGCGGAAGCCGCGAACTCCGGTTGTTTCAATAAACCAATGGGCCCAATCATAGAGATGTTGGACCACTTCCGGATGCTTGAAGTCGATGTCATCATACATAAGATAGTCATAGTTACCGTTCTCGTCGTCAACGAGCGTGTCGTCAGCCCAACCCTTATTATCCCCTTGAATCAGATAAATACCGGATCGGTTACGGCCAGCGTCATAGTCGGTCCCTGTAAAGTGATACCAGTGCCAGGTGAAATCATTGTAGGCTTTCTGGCGACCATCAAAGGTGAAGCAAGTCCAACCTTCAATTTCGAAGGGTTCAGAGATGGCTTCTTGACGATTGTTAGGATTCATCTCAATGACCGTAAAGCGTTCCTTGTGGTCGGCGCCGGCCTTGTGGTTGAGGACGATATCAGCGATGGGGTCAATCCCATTAGCTTTTAAAGTTTCAATCAGAGCGAGATAGTCGTCTTTAGTTCCGTATTTAGTAGGGATGGTCCCCTTCTGGTCGAATTCTCCCAAGTCAAACAAGTCATAGACGCCATAGCCGACGTCGTCTTTGTTGGTGCCTTTGAAGGCAGGTGGGAGCCAGATTTTCCGAATGCCCTTGGCAGCCAATTCTGGAGCTAGTTGGGCAAGTCGATTCCAGTGCTGGTGGTCACTCGGCAGATACCATTCAAAAGCTTGCATTAAAGTCTGGTTTTGCATGGTGCGAGCCTCCTTTTACAATTTGTATGGCTCTATTCTAGGACGATGGCAGACAAAAAGCAACTGATACCGGTCCCTAAATGACGGATGTTAGGGACTTGTCACAGATTTGAGGTGCAATTGTCGTCAGTTAGACGCCAAAACCCTCCTCAGATGAGGAGGGCCGGAGCGGTAGACCAGTTAAGCTTAAGCTTCTTCGCGAATTACTAATTCGGTTTCTGGATCGAAGAAGTGAGCCTTGTTCATGTTGAAACCGAGTTCTACGGTTTCACCTGGGTTGTGGTAGTCACGTGCATCCACACGAGCGATGAATTCAGTGTCCCCAACTTTAGAGTAAAGCATAGTTTCTGCCCCTAATAATTCAGATACGACAACTTCTGAACGAACTACTGATTTTGGATAGGAGTCTAAGAAGATTTGTTCAGATTGAATGTCTTCTGGACGAATACCGAAGATGACTTCCTTGCCTTCGTAACCACGTTCTACTAAGTAACGACGTTGTGGATCTGTTACTTCTAAGGTTAAGTCGTGGCCATTGCTAATCATGCCGTTTTCGAATTTAACTTTGAAGAAGTTCATGGCAGGAGAGCCGATAAAGCCAGCAACGAAGACGTTGTTTGGAGTATCGTAAACTTCTTGTGGGCTACCGATTTGTTGGATAATCCCATCTTTCATGATGACAATCCGGCTAGCCATGGTCATAGCTTCGGTTTGGTCGTGGGTTACGTAGATAGTAGTGGTGTTCAAGCGTTGGTGTAATTTAGCAATTTCAGCACGCATTTGTACACGGAGTTTAGCATCCAAGTTAGAGAGCGGTTCGTCCATGAGGAAGACTTTAGCGTCGCGGACAATGGCACGACCCAAGGCAACACGTTGACGTTGACCACCAGACAAAGCAGCTGGTTTGCGGTCTAAGTATTGAGACAAGCCTAAGATTTCAGCTGCGTTCTCTACACGTTGTTTGATTTCTTCTTTTGGATATTTACGGAGTTTCAACCCGAAAGCCATGTTGTCGAAGACAGTCATGTGTGGGTAGAGGGCGTAGTTTTGGAATACCATGGCGATGTCGCGGTCTTTAGGCGCTACGTCGTTCATGAGGCGGTCGCCAATCCATAATTCCCCTTCAGAAATATCTTCCAAACCGGCAATCATACGTAATGTAGTAGACTTACCACAACCAGAAGGACCAACGAAGACGATGAATTCGCGGTCTGCGATGTCTAAGTTAAAGTCAGTAACGGAATAGAAGTCGGCATTATCATATTTTTTGTGGATGCCTTTTAATTTCATTTCTACCATAGGAAAATTCGCTCCTTATTGATTGATTTTATTGACATCTACAGTGTAATTGAAAACGGTTTACAATTCCATTGACAAACTGCACAAATTTCTTCGGCAGATTGTACAAAAAGTAAAAGGTTTTCTAAAAAGAGCAAGAAAGTGTGATTTTTCAAGCACTTTTATTGCTTTTATTACCCTATTGGCCGGGAAATTTGGTAAAATAGAGATGATTCAGTAGAAAAGGGGTGTCTTATGACCCAGGAAAGAAAACGTGGCTTTGAAGTCATCACTAGCTACCAAGATAAAGCCATCCAACTGCCACAGCGAGCGACCCATCATGCCGCTGGTTATGATTTGGAAGCAGCAGAAACCATTGTAGTTCCGTCCTACTGGCGACAAGTTTTCCGCTATTTAGCCATGGAAATGAAACAATGGATTCATGCCAAACCAACCCAAAAGGAGCCAGCAGAGGATCCACAGCGCTTGTTGAAACCAACCCTTGTGCCTACTGGGCTTAAGGTTTATATGCAGGAAGACGAATACTTACAAATTGTTAACCGCTCTAGTAACCCGCTCAAGCGTTTCTTGCAGGTTCCTAACGGAGTGGGCGTCATTGATGCAGACTACTATAATAATCCTAGCAATGAAGGGCATGTCTATGTTCAACTTAGCAACTTTGGGCTCTTTGACCAAACCATCCAAAAAGGTGAGCGCATTGCCCAAGCCATCTTCTTACCTTTCTTGAAGGCAGATGGCGACCATGGTGGGCAGGCTGCCCGCGAAGGGGGCTTCGGCTCCTCTGGTCATCACCAACAATAGGCTCTAAGGACTAGAGCCAAAGAAAGAAGGAAAGCTATGGCCAAGAAAAAAGTAAGCTACGAATGTATGGCCTGCGGCTACGAATCGGCCAAGTATCTGGGCAAGTGCCCTAACTGTGGCGCTTGGAATCAGATGGAAGAGCAGATTGTCCAATCGACCATTAAGACCGAGAAAAGTCAGTTTAAGGTTTTGACCCAGCGCGGCGAAGGCGCCAACCGGGCTCAACGCCTAGAAGAAATCACCTACAAGGCTGAAACGCGGACTCATACCAATTTCCAAGAGTTCGACCGGGTCTTGGGGGGCGGGGTGGTAGCCGGCAGTTTGGTTCTGATTGGGGGCGATCCTGGGATTGGTAAGTCTACCCTCTTGCTCCAGGTCTCGATTCAACTGGCTAATCTAGGTCAGACCGTCCTCTATGTTTCTGGGGAAGAGAGTCTCTCCCAGATTAAAATGCGGGCGGAACGCCTATCACTCAAGGACAGTCATTTCTATCTCTTATCAGAGACGGACTTAGCAGTTATTGCTGGCGAAGTTCAGCGTATTGCGCCAGATATTTTGATTATTGACTCTATCCAGACCATGCAACTGGCAGATCATACTGGGGTGGCGGGAAGTGTTTCCCAATTGCGGGAAGCTACCGCTATCTTAATGCGGATTGCCAAGGATAATAATATTGCGACCTTTATTGTTGGGCACGTGACCAAGGAGGGCAATATTGCAGGGCCTCGGATGTTGGAACACATGGTGGATACCGTTCTCTACTTTGAGGGCGAGCGCCATAATCGTTTCCGGGTCTTGCGAGCCGTAAAAAACCGGTTTGGCTCCACACATGAGTTAGGGGTCTTTGAAATGCTGGAAGCAGGTTTGGAAGAAGTAACAAACCCTTCGGAGCTCTTCTTGGAAGAGCGTTTGGCTGGCGCGACGGGCTCGACTGTCGTAGCCTCCATTGAAGGGACGCGACCGATTTTGGCGGAAATCCAGTCCCTGATGACTCCAACTGTCTATGGTACAGCCAAACGAACCTCGTCGGGGATTGACTATCAACGCGTGTCACTGCTCTTGGCAGTTATGGAAAAGCACTGCGGTCTGCTGGTGCAAAATCAGGATGCCTTCTTCAAGATTACAGGTGGTGTTAAATTAGACGAGCCGGCCATTGATTTGGCCATTGCGGTCAGCATCGCGTCTAGTTATTGGAATCAGGCCACTAAGATTGAAGATTGCTTTATCGGCGAAATTGGTCTGACGGGAGAAATCCGACGGGTTAGTCAAATCAAAGAGCGTCTCAAGGAAGCTGCCAAACTGGGCTTTAAGCGAGCCTATATTCCCAAAAATAATCTAGCGGGCCTGGATCAGACACTAGCAATCGAAATTGTGCCAGTGGCCACTATCCAGGAAGCCATTCATAAGGTCTTCCCCCGCCAATAGGGGGAGGCCATCATTAAAAAAAATAGGAAAGGAGGAAGGTTTATGTTTAAACGTATTGTCTTAATGGTTTCAGCCATTATCGGACTGAGTTTTGGCGTGTCCTTTGGGGCTTCTATCTGGCCGTGGTTACATTTAACGCAAGTTTTCTTGCAGAACACCTATTTTAACGGTTTATTATTCGCAATTATTTTCGCCCTCTTGGGAAATCTCGCCTCACCTTTGTTAGCTCGTTGGATTCGCAAGACACAAGAAATCTTAAACAAACAAACCACCTCAACCATCTTTTTCGGGACTATTGGTGGGGTTGTCGGTCTGATTATCGGCTATCTCATTTCACTCCCCTTCTCTAATTTGCAAATTCCCTTTATCTCTAACGCCCTGCCTTTGGTTTTATCGGTCATCCTATCCATTGTTGGCTACCAGACTGCAACCAGTCGGCAGGATGAATGGCGGACGATTTTTAGTCGCTCTGCTAGCAAGCGGGAAAAACAGGAAAGCCGTATCTTGGAGCGCAAGGCTGGTGAGAATTTCCACCGCTACAAACTTTTAGATACTAGCGTTATCATTGATGGTCGGATTACCGACATTGCTAAGACCCACTTCTTAGAAGGGGTACTGGTGATTCCTAATTTTGTGCTTAAGGAATTGCAGTTCATTGCGGACTCAGCGGATTCGCTCAAGCGTGCTCGCGGTCGCCGAGGGCTGGATATTCTCAACAGCTTGCAAAAAGAATCACTCATCCCAATCGAATTTTATGATGGGGATTTTGACGATGTGCCAGAGGTTGACAGCAAATTAATCCGTTTGGCAAAATTAATTGATGCAGCCGTCGTCACAAACGATTATAATTTAAATAAGGTCTGTGAATTTCAGAATGTCACCGTCTTTAATATCAACGCCCTGGCCCTAGCAGTCAAACCCGTCGTGATTCCTGGCGAAATCATGGAAGTCACGGTGGTTAAGTCCGGGACCGAGCGTAAACAAGGGGTTGCCTATTTGGATGACGGGACCATGATTGTGGTCGAAGACGGGCAACATTATATGAATGAGCGACTGAAAGTCATTGTCACCAGTGCCCTGCAAACTAGCGCTGGGCGTATGATTTTCGCTAAGCCCGCTCACTCGCAAGATAAAATCGAAACCAAGCAGTCACATTACTAAGGAAAGAGGAAACTACATGACTTCAAAAGTACGTGTGCGTTATGCACCAAGCCCAACAGGAGAATTACATATCGGGAATGCGTGGACTGCGCTCTTCAACTATCTTTTCGCGCGCCACTATGGCGGGGACTTCGTCATTCGGATTGAAGATACCGACTTAAAACGTAACCTGGAGCATGGTGAGAAGAGCCAGCTAGATAACTTAACCTGGTTGGGAATGGACTGGGATGAAGCGCCTAATAAGCCAGGCCAAGTGGGTCCTTACCGTCAGTCAGAGCGTCTGCATATTTACAATCCACTGATTGACCAACTATTGGCAGAAGGCAAGGCCTACAAGTGTTACATGACGGAAGCAGAATTAGAAGCAGAACGTGAAGCCCAACAAGCCCGTGGCGAAATGCCACACTATGGTGGTCAACACGCTCACCTAACTCCTGAAGAAGAAGCCGCCTTTGAAGCAGAAGGTCGTGTGCCAGTTATTCGTTTCCGTGTACCAGAAGATGTGACTTATGAATTTGAAGATTTGGTTAAGGGTCCGATTACCTTCGAATCACGCAGTGTCTCTGGTGACTGGGTTATCCGCAAACGTGACGGCATGCCAACTTATAACTTTGCGGTAACGGTCGACGACCACCTTATGGGCATTACCCACGTACTGCGGGGGGACGACCACATCGCTAATACACCTAAGCAAATGATGATTTATGATGCTTTCGGTTGGGACTACCCACGTTTTGGTCACATGACCTTAATCGTTAATGCTGAGACTCATAAGAAACTCAGCAAACGTGACGGTGCTATCTTGCAATTTATCGAACAATACCGTAACCTGGGCTATTTACCAGAAGCCATCTTCAACTTTATCGCCCTCTTGGGCTGGTCTCCAGTCGGGGAAGAGGAAATTTTTGGTCGTGAGCAGTTAATTGAGCTCTTTGACTATGAACGTTTATCTACCTCACCAGCTTCCTTCGACACCAAGAAATTGGAATGGATTAACAATACCTATATGAAGCAAGCAAGTCTTGAAGAAGTGACGGCACTGGCCTTGCCACATCTGATTGAGGCAGGTCGTGTATCGGCTAATCCATCAGAAGAAGAGTTAGCTTGGGTGACCAAGGTCGTCTCGCTTTTCCACGAACAAATGTCTTACGGGGCAGAAATCGTATCTCTGTCTAGCCTCTTCTTCAACGATAGTTTGACGATTGACGAAGAAAGTCGTGAGGTTTTAGCAGGCGAGCAAGTGCCGACTGTCTTGGCGGCGGTTCGCGAGAAGTTAGCAAACTTAGAAGACTTTGAAGCAGCGAATATTAAAGCTTGCATCAAGGAAGTGCAGAAGGAAACAGGCGCCAAAGGGCGTGGCCTCTTCATGCCAATCCGGATTGCTGTGAGTGGCCAAATGCATGGGCCAGAATTACCTGCATTAATCGAGGTCTTAGGCAAAGAAAAAGTTCTATCCCATATTGACCAAGTAGCAGCGCTCTTGGCATAAAATTCAAGATGACTAAAAGAGGCTGGGGCACTTGCCTCAACCTCTTTTTCTAGTTAAGTCAGATGGATGATTCAAGTTTGGAGGTCGTGAACATGCATATTCCCTTGTATGAACCTTTAAATACGCTCAATCCAATTGGACAAGGAATTTGGATGGTAGATGGTAATCTGATTCAGATGTCAGTTGGTTGCGGGAGCCTGCCCTTTTCGACGCGTATGACAGTGGTCCAATTAGCGGATGGTAGCCTGTGGTGTCACTCACCCATTGCGCCCAATGAGAGCCTGTTTCAAGCCTTAGATTCCTTGGGACCAGTGGCTCATTTGGTATCTCCTAACAAAATTCATTATGCCTACATTCCTGATTGGCAGCGGCGTTACCCTCAAGCTAAGGCTTGGGGTAGTCCAGGTGTTGAAGAGCGGGCTGCAAGTCAGAAAATCGCTCTAAACTTTGATGCGACTTTGGAGAATCGGGCGCCGGAAGATTGGGCGGGCCAACTAGATCAATTAATTTTTTCTGGTAGTCGTGCAGTCGAGGAAGTGGTCTTCTTCCATCGAGCGAGTCAGACCTTGATCGTGACGGACTTAATCGAGAATTTTGAAGTTAACCAGATGCCTCATGCCATACAGCGTGGCTTTTATCGATTTGCGAGGATTGCAGATCCTGATGGCCAGACGCCAATTGATTTTCGGATGAGCTTTCTTGGTCGTCGTGCTCAAGCTAAGGCTTGCATGGATCAAGTCCTCGCCTGGCAGCCGGAGCGAGTCATCATGGCCCACGGCCGGCCTTATTTAGAAAATGGAACAGCAGAATTAAAGCGCGCTTGGCGCTGGATACAGTAAGGAGAGTGGACATGGAACATTCTACTTGGCATCAAGCCATTAAGGAAGAACTACCAACGGGTTATTTCAGTCAAATTAACCGTTTTATGGATCAAGTTTATAGCCAAGGAAGAATCTATCCGCCGCGTGACCGAGTCTTTAATGCCATCCAAATGACTCCCCTAGAGGATGTCAAGGTGGTTATTCTGGGGCAAGATCCCTACCATGGGCCAGGTCAGGCACAAGGATTAAGCTTTTCTGTACCTAATGATTTGCCTGCTCCCCCTTCCCTTCAGAATATTCTCAAAGAATTAGCGGATGACATTGGCGTCAAGCCCAATCATGACTTATCGGCCTGGGCCCAACAAGGCGTCTTGCTGCTAAATACCTGTTTGACCGTTCCAGCAGGTATGGCTAACGGCCATGCAGGTCAGATTTGGGAGCCATTTACCGACGCCATCATTCGGGTCGTCAATCAACAGGAGCAGCCGGTTGTCTTCATTTTGTGGGGAGCCTATGCTCGCAAGAAAAAAGCTTTGATTACCGCTAGCCAGCACTTGGTGATTGAATCAGCGCACCCTAGTCCCCTATCTGCTTATCGCGGTTTCTTTGGCAGTCGACCTTTTTCACGAGCCAATGCCTTTTTAGAGGCGCAGGGTCAGACCCCAATTAATTGGCTTAGCTAGGGCCTTTTTACTATTTTAACGCAAAGGAGCAATACTATGGCAATACAAGTCTATAATACCTTGACACGACAGAAGGAAGTTTTCCGTCCTATTAAAGAGGGGCAAGTAGCTTTCTATGTCTGCGGTCCGACCGTCTATAACTATATCCATATCGGCAACGCCCGTAGCGCGGTAGCCTTTGACACCATCCGCCGTTACTTCCAGTATCGAGGTTATCAAGTCAATTATGTCAGCAACTTTACTGACGTCGATGACAAAATTATCAAGGCAGCGATTGCCGAAGGTTCAACTCCCGAAGCCATTGCTGATAAATATATCGCGGCTTTCAAGGAAGATACCGGGCAACTCAATATTCAACCGGCGACCGTTCATCCACGGGTTATGGAAAATATTGAGGAAATTATTGCCTTCGTCCAGACCTTAATTGAAAAGGGCCATGCCTATGAATCAGAAGGTGATGTTTACTTCAAGACGGAATCCTTCAAGGACTATGGCCATTTATCTGACCAATCGCTAGAGGACCTACTAGTAGGCGCAAGCGAACGTTTGGATCAGGTAGTTGCAGAACGCAAGGCCAATCCTCTGGACTTCGCCCTTTGGAAGACTGCCAAGCCTGGGGAAATCGCCTGGGATTCGCCGTGGGGACCGGGCCGTCCAGGCTGGCATATTGAATGTTCAGTTATGGCGACTAAGTATCTAGGTGATACCATTGATATTCACGGGGGCGGGCAAGACCTCACCTTCCCTCACCATGAGAATGAGATTGCCCAGTCTGAAGCTTGCACCGGCCATACTTTTGCCCATTACTGGCTCCACAATGGTTTTGTGACCATTGGGAAGCAAGATGAGAAAATGAGTAAGTCCTTGGGGAACTTCGTCCTCCTGCGCGACTTGTTAGAAGCCTACAATCCTATGGTCATTCGCTACATGTTGGCGACAACCCACTATCGTCGTCCTTTGCGCTATGATGAGGCTGTGATTACCGAAGCACAAGCTAATGTCAACAAATTACGGGAAGCAATTCGTCGACTTAAGCACCGTCAGGACCAAGCTAGCGCAGACCTTGAAGATCATGAGACTTGGTTAACGGAGATTAATGGCATTCAAGAGCAATTTGTGACCGCTATGGATGATGACTTTAATGCTTCTAATGGGATTACGGCTCTATTTGATTTGGTCAAGTCCCTGAATCGCTACCTGGACCTAGAATTAGTGAGCCAAGCTGTTCTGTCACTTTATGACAAAGTCCTACATGATTTATTAGCAGTATTTGGCTTGGATTTAGAAGATAAAAGCAATAGTATTGATCAGGAAATTGAGGCGCTGATTGAGGAACGCCGTCAAGCCCGGGCCAACAAGGATTTCGCCCGTAGCGATGCGATTCGTGATCAACTCAAGGAGCAAGGCATTCTCTTAGATGATACGCCTCAAGGTACGGTTTGGAAGCGAGTGAATCGATGAATCAAGTAGATCAATTAAATGGTGCTGCCCTGGCCTATATTGGGGATGCCATCTATGAGGTTTATGTCAGACAGCATGTCATCGCCTCTGGCTTGACCCAGCCCAATCGTCTGCATCGGGCAGCGACCCGATATGTAGAGGCCAAGGGCCAGGCTTATGCCATGCAGTGTCTGCGGGACCAAGAGACCTTAAATGAAGAGGAATTAACCATCTATAAGCGGGGGCGCAATCATAAGGCTAATACCAAAGCCAAGAATGCTAGCATTGGCGATTACCGCCAGGCAACAGGCTTTGAAGCCCTACTTGGCTGGCTTCATCTCTCCGGGCAAAGTCAGCGTTTGGAGGAGTTGATTGCCCAGTCTCTAGCCCTGATCGATCAGAGAGGACAATAGAATGAAATATGATACAAGTCGGTCGCGCAAATCAACTAGCAAGCGACAAACGCATAAAAAGAAATATGATGAAACAACAGACAAGAAAATAGAAAATAATCAAGAAGTATCTTCCCAAGAGGAAATTATCTTTGGCAAACACGCGGTAATGGAAACCCTTAAAAAAAATAAGGGGATAAATAAACTTTTTTATCAAAAAGGGCTGGCAGATTCTAAAATAAGTAGTATAATAGAATTAGTAAAAAACCACGGCGGAATTTTTCAAGAAGTTCCGAAAAGTAAACTGGATGAATTGACCCAAGGTGCTAATCACCAAGGGTTGGTTCTCACCGTGCCTCCTTTTGATTATCAGACCATAGAAGACTGCCTTGCCTTGGCCGAAAGCAAGGGCCAGCCTCCTTTCCTACTGATTCTTGATGGGATTGAAGATCCTCATAATTTGGGGTCCATTCTTCGCACGGCGGATGCTTTTGGTGTCCACGGAATCATCATTCCTAAGCGTCGCGCAGTCGGTTTAACAGGCATTGTTGCCAAGACATCCACAGGGGCTATCGAACATGTGCCCGTTGTTCGTGTTGCAAATATCGCTCAGACCATTGAACTGCTACAAAATCAAGGAATCTGGGTCTTCGCCACGGATATGGCGGGAGAAGATGTGCGCCAGTGGAATAGTCAAGGGCCTTTAGCGATTGTCATTGGGAATGAAGGTCAAGGGGTCTCTCCTCTTGTGAAGCAAAAAGCAGATGGCATTGTCACCATCCCAATGGTGGGACATGTCCAAAGTCTTAATGCTAGCGTGGCAGCAGGCGTATTGGTTTATGAAGTTGCCCGGCATCGGATGAATTAGGGGAATCACTAGATGAAAAGACAGGCCTACCTTTTGGTGGATGGCTACAATATGATTGGTGCGTGGCCACACCTGTCGCGTCTTCAAGTGGTTAATATCCAAGAAGCGCGGGATCGACTAATAGCTGAACTGGCCAGTTATGCCAGGGTGAGACAGGTCCAAGTGATTGTGGTCTTTGATGCCCAATTAGTACCTGGACGAGCGACAAGGCTTGAGCAGTCTGGAGTGCAAGTGGTTTTTACCGAGGAGAACGAAACGGCAGACTCGTATATTGAGAGGGGAGTAGGAGCCTATATCCATCCGTTGAACCGCGTAACGGTGGCGACGAGTGATATGGCTGAGCAATGGACTATTTTTCAACAGGGAGCCCTTCGTATGTCGGCTCAAGAATTATGGCTTGATTTGAAGTTAGCCAAGGAAGAAATGACTGCAGATGTCGAACGTTACTATAGTAGACGGCTCCGCCGGCACAGCCCGTGGAGCGCAAAACAATTGGCGAAACTCGATCAATTGCGCAAAACACTTTAAACATATGGGATAAACCTTTTCCTTCTCCCCTATAATAACCTTTATAGAGGAGGAAACACCCATGGATTTTCATCAGTACGAAGACACAGAGTTGCCAGCACTAGATCAAGCAGTTGCAGCACTCAAGGCAGATTTTGATGGCCAACAATTTGAACAATTGTTGCGCCAGTTCAGTCCTTTGATTAGAAGTTGTTATTTGATGAGTAAGTCTGCCTATCTTGATTATGCAGACTTCCAACAAGAAGCTAGAGTTACTTTGTGGAAGGCCATCTTCACTTATAATGGTGGAATTCCCTTCAAGAGTTACTTTAAAATTGTCCTTATCCGACATTTTAGCCATTTATATCGTTATGAATCGGCTCATAAACGTGTTCAAGCATCCGATTGTGTTTCTCTGGATGTGGATGACTATGTGAGAGAACAACTAGAGGCACATTTCGATCCTTTGAGTCCCCTAGCCCAAGGTCATGATGTGGCACCAGAAGATTGGTGTCTGGCACGTGAAGCCTCCGATGGTTATTTTTCAAGTTTGTCTGATTGGGAAAAAGAGGTTCTCTTAGCTTGCCTAGATGGCATGAGTGTCGAGGAGATGTCTCAGGTCAAGGGCAAGTCCCAACGTTCTTGTCAAAGTGCCCTAAGCCGCTGTCGTAAAAAACTAGAAGATTTCTGCAAGAGGCTTGACAAATAGCCGGGAACTGCCTATCATTAAAAGATGATATAGCATCAAAAGGAGGTAGTTGCCTTGGCTCAAAAGAAAGGTGCCTTAGCCTGTAGTGAATGTGGTCAACGTAATTACCACATGACACCCACGCAGATGGGACAGTCGCAACGCTTAGAAATCAAGAAATTCTGCAAGTATTGCAACAAGCATACCTTGCATAAAGAAACTAAATAGAAGGGTATTAGAGCATGGGATACATTAAGAACGTCGGAAAAGAAATGAAACGTGTGACTTGGCCAAGCTTAGGTGAAGTCAACAAATATACATGGACAGTCATCATTATGGTCGTTTTATTAGGCCTCTACTTTGGTGGCATCGACTTTGGCTTGTCCAACTTACTCAATTACTTCTACGCCCTCTAAGCGAGCGAGAGGTAGGCACTTAGATAGAAAAGCTCAATCCGCTTGGAGAATCTCTCTAGGCGGATTGATTTACTTTAGGGAAAAGGACGGTGGTGTCATGACACACGATGAACGCTTAGAACAACATATGTATGCTCTCTTAAGCCAACGAGGCGTGACTATTAAGGATATTGCCCACATTGTCTACGACTTACAAGTAGATTATGTGCCCCATATTACCATTGAGCAATGCCAAGCCCACGTTCAAGAAGTCCTCAAGAAACGCGAGGTTCAGCACGCAGTAGTCACTGGTATTGAGTTAGATATGGCGGTAGAAGCGGGCCACTTCTCGCCTATTTTGCGAGACATTATTGCCCGCGATGCGGGTCTTTATGGCATTGATGAGATTCTGGCCCTGTCCATTGTCAACGTCTACGGGTCGATTGGCCTGACCAACTTTGGCTATGTAGACAAAATGAAGACCGGCATCGTCAAAGAACTAGATTCCAAGACGCCTGGCCGGGTCAACACTTTCATTGATGACTTGGTAGGCGCCATTGCAGCCGCTGCTGCAGCTCGGATTGCTCACGCAGGTTTAGAGAGAAATCAAGACTAGCCACTAGGCCAAATGCCCAGGGAAATTCCTTGGGCCGGGTCTTGTCTCAGTGGCCGCCCTTATGTTATACTAAGGCTAACGATAGCGACCTACCCAATGTAGGTTTTTTATTTTGCCGGTTCAAATAAAAGGAGTAGACAGATGAGTAAAGAATGGTATGTATTACACACGTACTCAGGGTACGAAAACAAGGTCAAAGAAAATATCGAGATGCGGACGGAAAGCATGAACATGCAAGACCACATCTTCCGTATTGCGGTACCTGAAGAAGAAGTGGTTGAGAAGACCGATGGCGTAGAGAAGAAAAAAGTCGAAAAGACCTTCCCTGGCTATGTCCTAGTAGAGATGGAAATGTCTGATGAGGCTTGGTTTATTGTTCGTAATACACCAGGTGTAACTGGTTTTGTTGGTTCTCATGGTGCCGGCTCAAAACCATCCCCGCTCTTGCCAGAAGAAATTGCGGCTATCTTGGGTGATGCGCCAATGCCAAGTCAACGTGTAGAACTCAATGTTGAAGAAGGCGACTATGTGTCCATTATCGATGGGGCTTTCTCTGGCCTATCTGGTCAAATCGAGGAAATCGACCGTGATCATGACAAACTCAAAGTAGTGATTGAAATGTTTGGTCGTGAGACAGTGGCGGAATTAGACTTCGTGCAAGTTAAAAAAGAAGATATTTAATCAAGGTAGAGACTAGGAAATAAGCTTCCTAGTCTATTTTTTTGTGGGGTGAGTGATGAAGTCTTAACAAAATTGGCCAAATGCCCAGCTTAGACTCGTCAAAGAGCCTCACGTGTGCTATACTATCTCCCAATAAGGGCTTTTAATTCCATCCCGTGAGGTGGAGAAGGCTAAATCACTTTACCGAGCCCTTGGAATAAATTCAGAGGGCTCTTTGTCATGTCTTGGAGCCCGGAAAAGAGGTTATGATGGAACTACAAACGTCCAAAGTCCGCATGCTGCTTGATGTCGAGCAGAAGCCGCCTTTCCTACAAGGGCTCTTGTTGAGCGCCCAACACGTCTTTGCTATGTTTGGGGCGACCATTCTGGTGCCCCTGATTCTGGGGATGCCGGTTTCGGTGGCGCTCTTTGCCTCAGGGATTGGGACCCTCATCTACATGGTCTCAACCCAGTTCAAGGTGCCGGTCTACCTAGGGTCGTCCTTCGCCTTTATCCAGGCCATGGCCTTCGCCAATAGTCAGATGAATGGCGATGTCTCCGCTGCCCAAACTGGGGTGGTGCTAGTTGGACTAGTCTATGTTGGAATGGCCCTCTTGATTCGGGCAATTGGAACTACTTGGATTGATCGCTTATTGCCACCTATTGTGATTGGGCCCATGATTATGGTAATCGGTTTGGGCTTAGCCAACTCAGCGGTTAAGAATGCTGGTTTTGTGGAGGGGGGCGACATCAAACATATCCTGGTCGCCCTTGTTACCTTCTTAATCACGGCCTTCATTAATACCAAAGCCAAGGGTTTTCTCAAAATCATTCCTTTCCTCTTTGGGATTATTGGGGGCTACTTGGTGGCCGTTGTCTTTGGTTTGGTAGACTTTAAGCCAGTCCTAGAGGCAGCTTGGTTTGAAGTGCCACATCTCTATTTGCCATTTGAAACTGGGGGCTTCTTCAGTCGCTATCACCTCTACTTTGGGCCAGAGACCTGGGCGATTTTGCCGGTAGCGGTCGTGACCATTGCTGAACATATTGGGGACCATACAGTGTTGGGGCAAATCTGCGGCCGTAAGTTCTTGGAAAAACCAGGCCTCCATCGGACCTTGATTGGGGATGGGGTGGCGACTGCTGTGTCAGCCTTTATCGGTGGCCCGGCCAATACCACTTATGGCGAGAACACTGGGGTGGTAGGGATGACCCGTATCGCTTCCGTCTCTGTCATTCGTAATGCTGCTCTCTTTGCTATCGGGCTTAGCTTTATGGGCAAATTCACGGCCATCATCTCCACCATTCCTAAACCCGTATTAGGTGGTATGGCCATCCTACTCTATGGGGTTATTGCTTCTAACGGTTTGAAAGTGCTGATTGAGAAGCAAGTTGACTTCCACCAAGTCCGCAACTTGATTATCGCCAGTTCCATGTTGGTGCTAGGCTTGGGAGGCGCGGTTCTCAAATTGGGGCCGGTGACCTTATCTGGCACTGCCCTCTGCGCCTTGGCGGGCGTTCTGCTCAACTTAATCTTGCCACACGAAGAAAAATTCCAAGACCAGAAGGTTGAAGAATTACTTGGTGAAGCGTAAATAAGGAGCTCCCTTTCCAGGGGGCTTTTCTTGTGCGGAAAAAGCCAAGTATGAGCAGAATCTTGCAGAGCAAAAAAATCTCTCGAAATCAGGCCTTAAGGCATTGCATATTTGCTGGAGTATGCTATAATAGTACGGTGCGCAAAGTACGCACACTGAGTGGGAGGAGGCTTAGGCTTCCATGAACCACATCACGAACCAAAAATTAAGGAGGAATGTTTCGTGGCTAAAAAAGTCGTAAAACAAGTTAAATTACAAATCCCAGCCGGCAAAGCAAGCCCTGCTCCACCAGTAGGTCCAGCGCTCGGTCAAGCACAAGTAAACATCATGGGGTTCTGTAAAGAGTTCAACGCTCGTACACAAGATCAAGCAGGCTTGATTATTCCTGTTGTTATCTCTGTATACGAAGACCGTTCATTTACTTTCATCACCAAAACTCCACCAGCTCCAGTATTGTTACTGAAAGCTGCTAAAGTTGACAAAGGTTCAGGTGTACCTAACAAAACTAAGGTTGCCACTGTAACCAAAGATCAAGTACGAGAAATCGCAGAAACTAAAATGCCAGACTTAAATGCAGCCAATGTTGAAGCTGCAATGCGCATGGTTGAAGGTACTGCTCGCTCAATGGGGATTACAGTCCAAGACTAAGCACAATGTAGCTTCTCAACCCGAATTCTATCGGGTGTGGGAGGTCAAACCGTTATAACCACAACATAGGAGGAAGAAAAATGGCTAAAAAGAGCAAAAACTTACAAGCGGCTCTTGCAAAAGTAGACCGCAACAAAAAATACGAAGCTAACGAAGCTGTTACCTTAGCAAAAGAAATCGACTTCGCTAAGTTCGACGCTACCGTTGAAGTTTCTTACAACTTAAACATCGACGTTAAGAAAGCTGACCAACAAATCCGTGGCGCAATGGTATTGCCACACGGGACTGGTAAAACCAGCCGTGTAGTTGTAATCGCGCGTGGCGAAAAAGCTAAAGAAGCGGAAGCAGCAGGTGCTGACTTTGTTGGTGAAGCAGACTTAATCCAAAAGATTTCTGACGGTTGGTTAGAATTCGACGTGATGGTCGCTACCCCTGACATGATGGGTCAAGTGGGTCGCCTTGGTCGTGTCTTAGGGCCAAAAGGCTTGATGCCAAACCCTAAAACCGGGACTGTTACCATGGACGTAACCAAAGCCGTAAACGACATCAAAGCTGGTCAAGTAACTTACCGTGCTGACAAAGCTGGTATCGTGAACGTGCCAATCGGTAAAGTATCTTTTGAAGACAACAAATTGGTTGAAAACCTCAAGGCGCTTCACGAGCAAATCTTGCGTGTGAAACCAGCCGCTGCTAAAGGTACTTACATCAACAACTTGACTTTGAGCACTACTTTTGGTCCTGGGATCAAGTTGGATGTTACTTCTCTCTAATTTTTAGCGAGAAATCCGCGAAGAGGCTTGACATGATGGCCCTTCTTCGCTACAATAACATACGTTAATATAACGACCGAAGACAGTAAGTGGCGCAGGCCTTAATTTCTTACCGAGGAAGTTCCACGAATGGAAGCTATCTCTATGTCTAAGGTGACATAGAGATTTTTTATGGCAACATAAGAATCTCTATATCAAACTAGCGGAGGTGAAATTATGACAAAAGCAATTCTCTTGAAAAAGCAAGAAGAAGTTTCAAAAGTTGCTGAAGAACTCAAATCTGCAGCATCTGTAGTCGTTGTTGACTACTTAGGCTTAACCGTTGAACAAGTGACTAACTTACGTAAAGAGTTGCGTGATAACGGCGTGCAAATGAAGGTTGTGAAAAACACCATCTTACGTCGTGCTGCTGCTCAAGCTGAAATCGAAGGCTTGGATGCCCACTTTGTAGGCCCAACTGCTATCGTGTTCAGCGAATCAGAAGTTGTAGCGCCAGCGAAAGTTATCGCAGAATTCGCGAAGAAAGCTGAAAAGCTTGAAATCAAAGGTGGCTTAATCGAAGGGAAAGCAGCTTCAGCAGAAGACGTGAAGGCTCTTGCAGCTCTTCCAGACCGCGACGGCATGCTCTCTATGCTCCTTTCTGTACTGCAAGCCCCAGTACGCAACACTGCATTGGCTATTAAAGCTGTTGCAGAAGCAAAAGAAAGTGCAGCTTAATTACACAATACTAAACTTAATGGAGGAAATTAATCATGGCATTAAACATTGAAAACATTATTGCTGAAATCAAAGAAGCAACAATCATCGAATTAAACGATTTAGTAAAAGCAATCGAAGAAGAATTTGGCGTAACTGCAGCAGCTCCTGTAGCAGTAGCAGCAGGTCCAGCAGCAGCAGCTGAAGAGAAAACTGAATTTGACGTTGAATTAACTAACGCAGGTGCAGGTAAGATCAAAGTTATCAAGGTTGTCCGTGAAGCAACTGGCTTAGGCTTGAAAGAAGCTAAAGAATTAGTTGACGGCGCACCATCTGTAGTCAAGGAAGGCGCTTCTAAAGAAGACGCAGAAGCTTTGAAAGCTGCCTTGGAAGAAGTTGGCGCAACTGTAACCTTGAAGTAATTTTCAAGCTCAGAAATAAAGCTAGAAACTCCGTTTTATCGGAGTCTCTAGCTTTTTTGTTTTGTCCATAAATACGTTAATAAATATATTGCTTCTGGTTACATACGCTTAAGAGAGTTTATGAATTCAAAATGCCACCTTTACTATCCTTTTATGGATATTGACAAACGGGAGTTTTAAGGATAAAATGCAAAACAAGATATCGCACTGAATATATATGGGCCTTATTAGGAAAGGGCGGGGTGACAGATGAGGAAAATAAGTAAATTGTTTGTTGGAAAGTTTAATTTAGTTCTGGCTTGCATCCTATTTTCTATTTTACTTTCCTTCGATGGTATCGGGGGACCATACTTTTTAGGGCGCTTTACCGACTTTCTGACAGTGGGAGATTACGTTTCCGGGACTTGGACAACAGTGCAGTGGCTTGCTTTTCTCATGCTAATTGCCCTTTCGCAGGCCTTGCAGCGTTACTTCCTAGCTAAAATTCGGACCCAAGTTAGGATTGAGTTAAAAGCGCAAGAATTGACTAAGGCCAGTGCTAGACCGCGATTGGGCGCTGCCAGTGCCTATCTGGCTAGTATTACGACCGAGGTGACGCAGATTGATGAGCGGATAGTCGCTAGCCTCTTGACATTTGTCTACTGTCTTTTGCAGACGGCGGTTACTTTTAGCTTCTTAATGATGCTTGATGTACCAGTAGGGCTGATTTTTGTTGGGCTAGGATTTATACCTGTCTTGGTACCGCGCCTCAGCGCCAAGTGGCTCAAAGAGGCCACTGTAAACTGGCAAGGAGAAAACCAGCGTTTCGTCAATCAATTGGATGATTTTCTTAAAGGGCGTAAACTCCTAAGTCGTTTTCAGGCACTACTACCGGGACAAACGCGTGTTATGTCCCAATTGAATCATTCAGAGTCAGCCTATCTCCAAATGGAGCTCAAGCAACAAATAGCCAATACCTTGGTTAGTTTACTCTATGTTGGTGCCCTTTTGGTGGGTTTGCTACTAGGCATTCAATCTGTCATGGCAGGTCGTCTAACGGTGGGGGCGTTGATTACCATTTACATGGCGGCAGATCGGGTGATTTCTCCCCTAATGACCTGTATTCAACTTTATAATAATATGTCCGCAACACAGCCACTCCTAGACAAGATAATGCAACCAGTTCAAGTCGAAAAGTCGCACCTAGAGTTAGTGCGTGGTGAAAAGCAAGCATTGATTCAGGTGCAGGATGGGACAGTTGGTTATCCAAATCGTCCTTTGATTAAAGGCTTGAATCTCCAGTTGAACTTGGGAGAAAAAATCCTCCTGCAGGCTCCATCAGGTTCGGGTAAGTCAACCCTTATCCAGACTCTGATGGGCGAAATCCCACTGCTGGAAGGCAAAGTGAGTCTGAATCGAGATGCATTACCATCGGATGAAGGATCTTGGTTTGGTATGGTGGAACAAGCGCCTTTTGTTTTTAATCTGACTTTAGGAGAAAATTTAAGTTTAGGACTAGATTACAGGTCAGAGGAAATGGAAATGGCCTTACAAGCTGTAGGATTGGCGAAGTTTGCTGATCCAGAATCTTTGGCTAGAGTTTTGGGTGGTGACCAACAAATTTTGTCGGGCGGTGAACTCAAGCGATTAGAGGTTGCACGTGCGCTCCTCTTCAAAAAGCCTATTTTGCTAGTGGATGAGGCTCTTTCAGGACTTGATGCTCAAGCTGCAGAAGCCTTAAACCAAGTTTTACGTCAATATCCCGGCTTGGTTATTGACATTGAGCACCATATTACGCCAGACCTCATTTCCCAATACGACCGCGTCCTTACCATACGCGATGGCTACTTAGAGGAAATTAGGGCATAGCAAAAAACCATTATATCATATATGATATAATGGTTTTTTGTGTGTGGATCGCTATTTATATCATCATAGGACAGCTTTTAGCCTTGAAGCTAGGTGAATAACTGTAGTCGCGTCAAACATCATGCCATTGGAAGGTTGAGGATGGCAGGCGTATGAGAAGCGCTTGGAGCGTCGCGACTTAGCGATTCCATAGCCTGACAAGGAGGAAGACTGGCGGATAGCCAGGCTAAAGCCGGTCCCCTTCCAAGGGCATGACGTTTGCTTGAGCGACTACTGTTATTCACCGTTTGAAAAGCTAGTATCTATTTCTAATCCTTAGAACAGTCTTTGTTGAATATTCTGGGTAACGTCGTTGCGCTCATTGTAATAAGCCGCCAGCAAGGTGGTCTGGTTCTCATTGACCTGGTCGGCCGCCGTATCCTCGGCTGTGGTCAAAATTTCTTTAGGGAAGTAGAGACGCAAATCGCCGCGCTGCTTGCCGGCTAGGGAATTGACTAGGGGACTAACTTGAGATAGCTCAACAATCTGCCCCATCTTGGTAATGAGCTCAATCTGGGTGCGTTTGCTAATCTGACCTACACGATAATAGTCATAAGGCAGGTCAAAACTAGAATTCTCCGCGAAATAATAGTAAGGGTCATAGCCCAGACGGACTAGTTCTTGGTCGATGGCAATAGTCAGTTCGGTCTTCTCTTCGGGACTGGTCAGAACTGATTTGAAAGGTTTGCGGGTCAGGAAGCGATTAGCCAAATCTGCCAGCAAGATATCCTCTTCGTCTAGCCAGTGGTTGAAGTAGCTGCTGAGGATGTGGTCGTCCAGTCGCAAGTAATCAGATAGGAGCCAGTCCCCTCGCAGGAAGGGCTCTAGGAAGCTAATTTGGGTCTTCATCTGGTCCGCTTTTTCCAGATAACAGGTCTTAGCGCGGGTCAGTAGGCTGTGGAGGACCATTTCCATGCCGCGGGAGACGGAGTGGAAGTAGACCTGCATATACATTTGATAGCGACTGACGATATAGTCTTCAATGGCGTGCATGCCCGAGAAGTCGAAGACAATGCCGTTTTTGAAGGGACGAATCACCCGCAAAATCCGCGTCAAATCGAAAGTGCCGTAGGAGACGCCAGCATAGTAGGCATCGCGAAGCAGATAGTCCATGCGGTCGGCATCAATCTGACTACTAATCAGTTGGACCACCTGTTGGTTAGGGTAGGTCTTATTAATGACACTGGCGACCTTAGCCGGGAATTCTGGGCCAAGTTGTAACAGTACCTGATGAATTTCAGTTTCAGGCGAGGTGATAATACGTTGAGTAATCTCCTCATGGTTGGTATGGAAGATCCCTTCGAATGCATGGGAGAAGGGACCGTGGCCAATATCATGGAGTAAGGCAGCGCAGAGGGCGACCAAGCGCTCAGAGGCCTGCCATAGGCCGTCACCCGGCGTTTGGGACAGGTATTGGCGTTCGAATTTGTCGACTATGAGACGTGTGATTTCATAGACGCCTAGAGAATGACCGAAGCGCGAATGTTCTGCCCCGTGGAAGGTGTAGACAGAACCGCCCAATTGCTTAATGCGGCGCAGGCGTTGGAATTCTCGCGTATTAATCAGATCTAAGATAATCTGGTCTTGGATATGGATATAGCCATGTACCGGGTCGCGGAAGACCTTCTCACGGCTGAGTTTTTGGGCCTCAACGGTCCCATCAAAGTTAAACATGGCATAACCTCCTTAGCTATCTTGCGTGCTATTGACTTCTGATTTAAGTGATTGGGTACGGGCCAAGGAAACTTGGCGCATTTTGTTAAAGATAGGCACTAGGTCAGGATCTTGATAGTCGCCTGGGACTAGTTTTTGATAGTGGCTAATCAGCTGGATCAACTCTTCTTGGTAGGACTGGCGGTCAAGTGGTTGACCACAAGCATGAGCCAGTGTCGTCATGACCGCTGGGTCTACTTGGGGATAGCTGTCGTCCGCTCCAGCTGCCTGGTAAAAGCCCGCCATGAGTTGGGCGCGAGCAGCTTGGTCACCCGCTACACTGATATAAGCCGCAGTCGTCAGACCGGTCTTAAAGCGACGTTGGGCAATGCCCCCGATTTTCTGGCCCCCCACGACCAAGTCATAGGTACCAGGGCAGTAGGATTGGGCGATTTCATAGGCTTCAAGCTCAAGGCCATAAGGTATCAGGGACAGTCCAATCAGGGCCACCATCTGTTCATAGGCGGCATCAATGGATAGGGGGAAGTGGGTCAGGTCGCTTGCCAAGCCAATATTCAGGATGCCTGGATCACAGACCACACCCAAACCACCATGGGGCCGGAGGGCGTAGTCGAAGCCTTGCTCTTCTAGGTAGGCCAAACCAGCCGCTAAGTTAGGCAGGCGGCTATCTTTGGCGCCCAAGAGGACAGTGGGACGATCAATGGAATAAAAGTGAACGAGGCCCTGAGGCTGGTCCCCTTGTAAATGAGGGAGCCAACGAATGAAGCTGTCCTGATAGGCCAAACTATCGCTTGCCGGTAGCGCCGGATCATGGCTAGCATCGTCGAAGTAACGCCATTCATGCTGTGATAAATACGGAAATTGTGGCAATGCCATTCTGCCCTCCCCCTTTCTTGTCAAAGTTGCCCTCCTAAATGCCGATGAGAGCGATTGCTATGGTGTTATTATAGCACGATTTGCGGTATAATGACTATATAGAACCATTCGAGAGGCCCATCTTGTGACAGAAAGTGAACAAGTGGCCAGAAAGGACCTTCATGAGACGTGTAAGCATTGACCTTCAGGTCGAACAACAAATTATTTATCCAGATAGTCAGCAGGTAGAACGTTATGACCACAAGACCCAGGCGGTCCTCTTAGAGCTAGAATCTTTTACCAAGCTGACCTATCAAAATCTCAATCAAGAACCTGTTGAAGTCAAATGGCTACCCCAAGCTGATGGGAGCACCCAGATTCAAGTCAGTCAGGCCCAGGGGGTGTTGCTCTTCGCGCCAGAACAAGAAACCATGACCAACTACCAGACTCCTCAGGGCAGCTGGCCTTTGAGTGTCCATACCCAGCACTTGCACTGGCATTTTGAGCCGGCGGATCAAGCAGGAAAAATCCGCTATGCCTTGACCGTCGACTATCAATTAAAAAATGATCAAGAATTGCTAGGAAACTATCGTTTTCGATTGATTTATGTCGCTTAAATAGGTAATATATAAGAGTATACTAGGGAGGGTGTGTCAAACCATGATTTTGAAACAATTTGAAGGACAAGACCGCAAAGATTTATCCATGATTGAAGTTGCTCACGCAATTTTAGAACAAAAAGGTGATGTGGTAGACTTTACGGAATTACTGATTGAAATCCAAAACTACTTGGAATTATCAGAGTTAGAGCTAGAAAGCCGTATGGTCCGCTTCTATACCGACTTGAATATCGACGGTCGTTTTATCTCCTTAGGGGAGAATCGTTGGGGCTTGCGTGGCTGGTACCCAATCGATGCAATCGATGAAGAAATTATCTCTAGCGCTGAAGCTGAAGATGATCGTCCAGTTAGCCGTCGTAAGAAACGTAAATACAATGCCTTCTCTGAAGGAGACGACATGATCGACTACAACGATGATGATCCAGAAGATGCAGATGATATCTACGATACTGATTTAGACGATTACGGTGATGTGGATGAGGAAGATGAGGATGACGACGATACTCGTGGTCTAACCCTCATTGAAGACGATGCCGTTGACTTAGACGACGAAAGTCAAGAGTTGGGCGAATACGCTTCTGACCTCTCTGATTTCGGCGACGATGACCTAGATTTAGACGGTGATGCTTCCTTCGAGGCTGAAGATGATGAAGCCGATGACTTCGAATCAGAAGACGAAGAATACGAAGAAGAGTTACAAGACGAAGAAGAATAAACTTGACGCGGTCAGAGCTTTAGCGTAATATTTTATGTGGGCCCCCTAAAGCTTTTTAGGGGCAACTGACCGAGTGAGCGCTCCCTGTTCCTAGAACGGGGAGCGATTTTCATTTAGTAAATAGACAAGGAAAAGGAGTAGTGACATGACAAAGTATATTTTTGTAACAGGCGGGGTAGTTTCCTCTATTGGTAAAGGGATTGTAGCAGCTTCCTTAGGGCGTCTGCTCAAGAATCGTGGCCTCAAAGTAGCCATCCAAAAATTCGATCCTTATATCAATGTGGACCCCGGCACCATGAGTCCTTACCAACACGGGGAAGTCTTTGTCACCGATGACGGGACCGAGACAGACTTGGACTTAGGTCACTATGAGCGTTTCATCGACATTAACTTGAACCAATATTCCAATGTCACTACCGGTAAGGTCTATTCCGAAGTGCTCAAGAAAGAACGTCGGGGTGACTATCTCGGGGCAACGGTTCAGGTGATTCCGCACATCACTAACGAAATCAAAGATAAAATCCGTCGTGCAGGTGAATTAACCGATGCCGATATTGTCATCACTGAAGTAGGGGGGACAGTAGGGGATATTGAGTCCCTACCATTCCTTGAAGCCTTACGTCAAATGAAGGCCGACATGGGTACCAACAATGTGCTCTATATTCACACCACCCTCATTCCTTACCTCAAGGCAGCGGGCGAGCTCAAGACCAAGCCAACTCAACACAGCGTCAAGGAACTGCGGAGCTTGGGGATTCAGCCTAATATCTTGGTAGTCCGTACCGAAGAAGAGTTGCCAAGTGGTATTAAGGACAAGCTAGCCCTCTTCTGTGACGTTAAACCTAATGCTGTGATTGAGTCTCGCGACGTCGAGACCCTCTATACGATTCCGCTTAATCTTCAAGCGCAAGGCATGGATGATTTGGTACTGGACCACTTTGGTATCCAATGTCCAGAAGCAGATATGACCGATTGGCGTGCGCTAGAAAATAAGGTGCTCAATCTTAAGGGTAAGGTCACGGTCGGTCTAGTCGGTAAATACGTGTCCTTGCCAGATGCTTACCTATCCATTGTGGAAGCACTCAAGCATGCAGGTTATGCACACGATACTGAGATTGACATTCGTTGGATTGATGCCGAAGAAGTGGATGATCAGAATGTCGCGGACTACTTGGCTGATGTCGATGGCGTCTTAGTACCAGGTGGCTTCGGTAGCCGAGGCCTAATCGGAAAAATCGCAGCCATTCGCTATGCTCGCGAACACAAATTACCATTCTTCGGGATTTGCTTGGGTATGCAATTGGCCTGCATCGAGTTTGCCCGTAATGTGGTAGGCATCCATGATGCGGATACAGGTGAAGAAAATCCAGCTTGCCCACACAAAATTATCGATCTCCTGCCTGACCAAGAGGCAGAAGGCGACTTGGGCGGCACGCTGCGTTTGGGTCTCTACCCTTGCCGCTTAGTAGAAGGGACCTTGGCTCATCAACTTTATGGCCAAGAGGTGGTTCAAGAACGCCACCGTCACCGTTATGAGTTTAATAATGCCTACCGTGAGCGTTTAGCAGCAGCAGGCTTGACTTTCTCAGGCCTGAGCCCAGATGGTCGCTTGGTGGAAATTGTCGAAATTAAAGACCACCCATTCTTTATTGCGGCGCAATTCCATCCGGAATTTATTTCTCGTCCTAACCGACCACAAGCTATTTTTGATGGTTTCGTGGCAGCCTGCCAAGCGCAACAAGCATAGTCAAGGACCGCACAAGTTTTCAGAGCTTGTGCGGTTTTTGTCTGAAGATGCGCGGTGCCTGACTAGACAAGAGGCGAACTTGTGAATAAAACGCTATGGCGCAGTTTCTGGCCTTGGCTAGGGGGAAAGACTAGCCAAGGCAGTGAAAATGGAGTATAATAAAAACATAAAATAATCCAATTCAAGGAGGCATAAACATGAGTCGTTTAGTAAGTATGACGGAAATGTTGAAGAAAGCAAAAGAAGGTCATTACGCTGTTGGTCAATTCAACATCAACAACTTAGAATGGACCCAAGCGGTATTACAAGCTGCTGTAGAAAACAATTCACCAATTATCTTAGGGGTTTCTGAAGGTGCTGGTAAGTACATGGGTGGCCCTGTTGCTGTTGTCGGCATGGTAAATGGTTTGTTGGAAGCAATGGATGTAAAAGTACCAGTTGCTTTGCACTTAGACCACGGTTCATCTGTTGATGTATGTAAACAATACATCGATGCAGGTTTCTCTTCCGTAATGTTCGACCACTCTCACTACCCAATCGATGAAAACATCGCTTTAACCAAAGAAGTAGTGGCTTATGCTCATCCTAAGAACGTTTCTGTAGAAGCAGAAGTTGGTACAGTTGGTGGTACTGAAGATGGCGTAACCGGCGGGATCAAATACGCTGATTTAGAAGAATGCAAACGCATGGTTTCTGAAGGTCAAATCGACGCTTTAGCTGCTGCTTTAGGTTCAGTTCACGGGACTTACGCTGGCGAACCTGTATTAGGTTTTGATGAAATGCTTGCTATCTCTGAAGCAACTGGTGCTCCACTTGTACTCCACGGTGGTTCAGGGATTCCAGAATTCCAAATCAAGAAAGCAATCGAACGTGGTCACGCTAAAATCAACGTGAACACTGAATTGCAACAACAATGGACAGCAGCTGTTCGTGCTAAATTAGCAGCTGACTCAGAAGTCTATGATCCACGTAAAGTCATCGCACCTGGTAAAGAAGCCATTGTGAAGACAACTAAAGAAATCATGGACATGTTTGGTTCAACAGGCAAAGCCTAAGACCAGTAAGTATCATGTAGGGACTGGGATTTCGATTCCAGTCTCTTTTTTGCTGATAGGGCAAGGAGACACGAGTTCATTTGTTGCCGGAAAGCCCTGAGAACGTAATCTGATTGTTACGGTATAGGGCTAAGATTTCCCTTATAATAATAAAATAACAAGTACAAGTAGGTGGCAAGATGAAAGGACAACATATACGAGGCCTGAATGGCATAAAGGGTTTGGCTATTCTGATGGTCATTAGCTATCACCTCTTTCCGAGCGTGACCAGCGGTGGCTTTCTCTGGGTCAATAGTTTCTTTGTCCTAGGGGGCTTCTTCCTTGCGCGAAGCATGGAGAAAATCCAAGAAGGTAATCGGCCACATGCCCTGAGAAACTATGTCTTAAAAACAGTCCAACGGCTTTGGTGGCCACTCTTGGTCTTTATTTTAATCCTATTGGCCTATCTGCTAGCCTTTGATCGACGAGAGCTGACTTATGACCGAAGCGACATTCTATCTAGTCTCTTCTTCTTCAATAATTACTTCCAGATTAGCGCCGGCCGGTCCTACTTTACTCAGATGGCTGGGACCTCGCCATTTACCCACCTCTGGTATAATTCGCTTTATGTCCAGTCTTTCCTAGTCGGAGTGGCTGGTATCTGGGTGACCCAGAAAGCCTACTTTTCGGCCTACTATAAGGCAGCCTTTTGGCTGGCTCTGATGAGTCTCAGTCACACATTGACCTTCTACCTCTACCAACCATCAGGGGATCCCTCTCTGGTTTATTATGGTTTGGTGACCCGCTTTGCTAGTGTAGCGGGTGGGATTGCCCTGGCTTACTTATTGCCAATTTTCCTTAACGCTTGCTATCGCTATCAGCACAAGCAAGCCATGCTTAACATTCTGGCCCTGGTGTCAGTCGCGCTCATGCTAGTGCTTAGCTTTACTGCATCAGACCAGGCAGGTATTACCTACTATCTCTGGTTACCAGCCTTCAACATCCTGACCATGTTACTAGTGCTGGCCTTAGTAGGAGGGGCAACCCTAGGGCGTTTGGTCTTTGATTGGGGCTTTTTGACCCATTTTGGTCGTCGCTCCTATTCCTTCTACCTCTGGTACTATCCGCTCTTGACCGGCCTGCTCAAGGCGCTACCTCATACCGCCTGGACAGCTATCCTGGTCTTATTGGTCATCCTACTGGCTAGCGAAATCTTCTACTGGCTAGTTGAAGGTCGCGCGCCTCAGCCTGTCTGGACTTGGGGCAGTCGCTTCAAGAACGCCTGGACGCGCTTAAGACAAGGGGCGTGGCGTTGGCCAGACTGGCGTAAGGCTAGCCTAGGGCTAGTGGGTGCCCTTATCTTAGTCGTCGGCCTCTTGCTAGCGGCTGACTATCAACGCTTTGCCTTGTTTGAATTGGAGTACTTGGCCTTTACTAACAAGACCCATGTTCAAAAAGCCATTTATCCTGGGACTGAAGCTATGGATGCCCTACAGACCGATCTCAAGTCAGTGGACACGACCTTTAAGACCGACTATGTGACGCCACAGTCTCACCAAACCATCCTTGATAAGGCCATTAAAGCTAGTCAGGTTAATGCCGAAATGCAAGCCTTTTTTGAGGAGAACAAGGAAGTTTTAGAGCAAGCCGCTGCCCTTAATCCAGAGCTTGTGGCTATGCTGTCACCAGTTGAAATCATCTATGCGACTACTCAAGAAGTATCGCTCTTTGGTGACTCGGTGGCCTTGCTTAACTCATCGACCTTCTCTGATATCTTCTGGCAAGGCAATACCTACGGTAAGGTCAGCCTGTCCGTCTATAACGGAGCGCAAGAAATTCTACAGGACCGTGTTTGGTCGGGTCTAGTTAAACCTAAAGTGGTTATCCAACTTGGGGTTAACGGGGGCTTAGATACTGATTCAATGGATCAGCTCATGGCGATTTTACAGGGTAGAGAAGTCTATTTTGTAACCGTCCATAACGCGGATGGTGAAGACACGGAAGTGAATAGCTATATTAAAGACACTGCCCGTCGCTACCCAAATGCCCATGTAATTGATTGGCAAGCCTATCAAGTGGGACATCCGGAATGGTATGTGTCAGATGGCGTCCACCACAATGAAGTCGGCACCCTGCACTATGTGGCCTTTATCGCTCGTAGTCTCTATCAACAACGTTAAGACTCATCTAACCAAGCTGTCTTCTGTACAGCTTGGTTTTTTATGTGAGCCATGGCAAGAGGGCTAAGACTAGATAGTAGGCGAGGGCAATGGCTGGGACAAAGGGAATAGGTTGGTGCCAGCGCCTAGGCCGACTGCCAACCATCAAAAGACCAAGCCCGGCTGCCAGTCCCAAGAGCCAAGCTAGCGCCCTGAGTGGAAGAGACAGCCAGAGCAGGCCCAGTAATTTGATATCAGCTCCGCCAAGCCAATGGGGATGCAAAATTTGGAGTAAGATGAGAAAGCCCAAGGCAAGGACAATCACCAGCATCTTCCAGCCATCCCAAGTTTGATAAAAGGCAAGGAAGAAACTAAAAGGTAGGCAAGCAAGCTGTAAGATATCCGGCACCCAGTAAGCCCAGAGGTCGCAAGCAGCCATCACAGCAAGCAAGACGAGTAAGATACTATATAAGCAGATTCGAGTAGGAGACCAGGCCTGATAAGCAGCCATCAAGACCACGCCGATAGCTAAGCTGCCTCCCACCAACTCGCTTTGCCAGTAAATCGATGAGATTACTTGGTGACAGTAAGGGCAACGGGAATGGAGGCGGGCTTGGGAAATCAGGGGGATGAGCTCTTTCCAGGAGAGAGGATGATGGCAATAATCGCAAGAGGAACGAGCCCGCCAATTAAAATGGTCAAAAACCAGTTGGTGGGCCAAACAAGGCACAAAAGAACCTAGGCAAGCCCCCAAACAAAAGGCTAAGATAAATCGCATATAGAGCACCTCCTTATATACTATATAGACTGAAAATGGAATGAAACACTAAAACTCAGCAAAAATTCTGAAAAAATTTAGGCTATGACTTGACTAAAATGTAAATCTAAGCTATGATATATGAGTCGTTACAAGAGTCATTAGCTCAGTTGGTAGAGCATCTGACTTTTAATCAGAGGGTCACAGGTTCGAGCCCTGTATGACTCATTCTTGCTTTTAGCAAGCTGTAGCCGGCTTAGCTCAGTTGGTAGAGCATCTGAATCGTAATCAGAGGGTCGAGGGTTCAAATCCTTTAGCCGGCATCGCCAACTTGCGGAAATAGTTCAGAGGTAGAACATCACCTTGCCAAGGTGGGGGTCGCGGGTTCGAATCCCGTTTTCCGCTTATGATAAGGCTAGAATCTTCTAGCAAAGCCCAGAGTACCGTCTTGTATGGTGCTCTGTTTTTTGTTTGCTGGATTAGGGTATAAGGAAAGGAGCCAAGGGACTGCCAGGCCAACGCTCGTGCCAGCCAAGAAGTCGCGATTGAGCTTTGGTTCGTCCATCTTGCTTTTTGAGTCAGCTTTTGCTAGAATAAGAGTAGGCAATGGCGGCGTCATGAATCGAGTCAGGACCGGAAGGTAGCAGCTATAAGTGACAAAGCCATGTGCTTATTTTTTTACCCATCAAATACTATCAAAATCGCCCATTATATCATATATGATATAATGGGTTTTCTTTTAACCTGCCAGTAGTTATATTTAAGGCACAAATCATGAATTTAGTGTCCAAAATATCACGTATTTTGACCAACTTCTACCCTATTTATCTATAGAATAGATAAATAGGGAAAGGAGTTTTAGTGCTAGGCAGATTTAAGCAAGTTGCCTTGATTTTCTAGGGCCATACCTAGCGAATCAAGGGCTACTTATGCTATAATAGATAGGAAATATCTGTGCCCAAAAAGGAGGGTGGACAATGAGTTATCAAGCCTTATATCGGGTCTGGCGGCCCCAAAGTTTTGACGAGTTAGTGGGGCAACCCCTAATTGCCGAAACCCTAAAAAATGCGGTCAAGAACCAGCAATTAAGCCACGCCTATTTGTTCACCGGGCCACGGGGAACAGGGAAGACCTCTGCGGCCAAGATTCTGGCCAAGGCAGTCAATTGTCCACATCAGACAGATGGCAATCCCTGCAACCAGTGTGAACTTTGCCAGGCCATTACAGCTGGCCAATTAAGCGACGTTATTGAGATTGACGCGGCCTCCAACAACGGGGTTGAGGAAATCCGTGACCTAAGGGACAAGGTGCGCTATGCGCCCAGTCAAGCGACCTACAAGGTCTATATCATCGACGAGGTCCATATGCTAACCACCGGGGCCTTTAACGCCCTGCTCAAAACCCTGGAAGAGCCACCGGCTCAGGTTCTCTTCATCCTAGCAACGACGGAACCCCATAAGATTCCCGCCACTATTATCTCGCGGACTCAACGCTTCGACTTCGGCCGGATTAGTCAGGCTGATTTAGTCGGCCGCATGCAGTATATTCTGGAACAAGACGGGATTGACTTTGAAGCCGAAGCCCTGGCAGTGATTGCGCGGGCCGCCAATGGTGGGATGCGGGATAGCCTGAGTTTGCTGGACCAATCCCTATCCTATAACCGTTCAGCGGTGACCGTTCAATCGGCCTTGGAAGTGACGGGGTCCTTGTCTCAGCTCGTCTATATCGATTATCTGACTGCCCTGCAAGCCCACGATGGGCCTAAGGCCTTGAGCATCCTGCAGGCCAGTCTTCAAGAAGGCAAGCAGGCCAACCGCTTCGTGGAAGAGTTAATCCTCTTCTGCCGGGACCTCTTGTTGACCTTGAATTCCAAAGACAACTTCACCCTCCTGACCCAAGCAGAACTCAAGCCTCTGCGTCAGGCTGGGGACAATCGCTTCTATTACAATCTAATTGAAAGACTGAATCAGGCCTTAAATCAAATGCGTTTTGCTACGCAGGCAGACCTCTTCGTAGAAGTGGCTACCATTGAATTGGCTCAAGAGGTCTCAAATAAGCCGGTAGCTTCTGGCCCTGAGTCAGGCGCCGTGGCCGACCTTGTGCGTCAGGCGCAAGCCCTAGAGGCCAAGGTTAGCCAATTAGAAGCTCAGTTGCAGGCGGGAGCTCCTGCTCAAGCAGTCCCTAGCCCTCAAGCCCCAGCAGAGGATGACCAACCACGGGTACCGCGCGAGCGTCCTGGTGGACAGCGTCAAGCCTATCATTTGGACACGGATGCCGTCTATGCCGTCCTCAATGAAGCCACACGTCAAGACGTCAGCCAGCTCAAAAGCGGCTGGGCTGCTTGGCTAGAATCCCTGCCACCACAAGACCGCGTGCGCTTGACGGGGGCAGAGGTACAGGCAGCAGGTCCTGAACGTATTCTCTTATCCTTCAAGAGCCAGGACTTCTGTGGCCGGGTCCAACAAGATGCGGACTTCGTCCAAGAACTTAGCCGCCAACTGGCCCGCCACTTTGACCGGCCGGTCGCCCTAGCCTTTGTCTTACAGAGTGAATGGAGTCAGGTGCGCCAGACCTATAAGGTCCTCTATGATCAAGCGGGCGGCCCAATCAAAATTGGTGCCGTGGTAGAACCTATTAGGCTAGCCCCTGAAGCAGAGTCTATAGAAGCTGAACAAGCCAAGCCACAGTCAGACGACTTCCAAAGCCTAGAGCAAGTCATGATGGACTTGCCAGAAGCGCCAGAGGCAAGTGAGCCAGGCACCGATTTGTTTGGCCTGCCAATGGAAAGGCCAGAGCCCGCTCAGCCACTAGTGGACCAGGAGGACTTGCCGACGGTTGATCCTGTCTTCGCACAGGCACCAGATCAGGACAACCTCCCACCTGTTGTCAGCCAAGCCTTGGCCCTCTTTGGTCAAGATGTGGTCGACATCGATTACGAAAAATAAAGCAAGCATTAAAGGAGATATAAAGATGCGTGGAATGGGAAATATGGGCAACATGCAAGGCATGATGCAAAAAATCCAAAAAATGCAAAAAGAAATGACCAAGGAGCAAGCGGCCATTGAAGCTACTATCTTTCAAGCCCAAGATGTTAACCAACTAGTAACGGTTAAAGTCAACGGCAAGAAGGAATTGGTAGAATTGGACCTAGCGCCAGACTTGGTAGATCCAGATGATATCGAGATGTTACAAGATTTAGTGATTGCAACAGTCAACGATGCTTTGAAGCAAGTAGACCAAGCGACGGAATCACGCCTAGGTAAATACACCCAAGGCATGAACCTACCCTTCTAGCCTATAAACCATCAAAGGAGGTGGCCACCCAGTGCAATACCCTGCACCTATCGCGAAGTTAATCAATAGTTTTACCAAATTACCGGGTATTGGAGCCAAGACAGCGGCTCGGTTGGCCTTCTATGTCCTTGACATGAAAGAATCCGACGTGACCGAGTTCGCTCAAGCCCTGATTCAAGTCAAACGTGACTTGCGTTTCTGCCCGACTTGCGGCAATATCACGGACAGCGAGCTTTGCGTCATCTGTTCCGATCAAAGTCGTGACAGCAAGACGGTCCTAGTGGTAGAAGATGCCCGGGATGTCATGTCCATGGAGCGAATGCATGAATATCATGGCCTCTACCATGTCCTTCATGGGGTCTTATCACCTATGGAAGGCACGGGGCCAGAAGATTTGAATATTCCTTCGCTCCTGCGTCGTTTGCAGGAGACGGAGATTGAAGAAGTCATTGTGGCCACCAATGCCACGGCTGAAGGGGAAGCGACCGCCATGTACTTGGCCCGCTTGCTTAAGCCCGCTGGTATTAAGGTGACCCGCCTAGCTCACGGTTTGGCGGTAGGCAGTGACATTGAATACGCCGATGAGATGACCCTCTTCCGGGCCATTGAAGGGCGACGTGAATTATAGTGGAAAGACAAAGTGAGGAGAAGGCATGTTTCCAGGAAAGTTTATAACCCTTGAAGGTCCTGATGGGGCCGGCAAGAGCAGTGTGATTGCGGAGTTAACCGCCTATTTAGAGGGCCAGGGCCATCAAGTCCTGACCACTCGTGAGCCGGGGGGCGTGCCCATTGCGGAGGAGATTAGACGGGTTATTCTAGATGTGGATCACACTGCCATGGACCCGCGGACAGAGGCCCTCTTGTTTGCGGCAGCCCGCCGTCAACACTTGGTCGAAGTGATTCTACCAGCCTTGCGTCAAGGTAAAATCGTTCTCTGTGACCGCTTCGTGGATTCGTCCTTGGCTTACCAAGGCATGGCCCGCGATATTCCGGTGGATCTAATCTGGTCCATTAACCAATTTGCGGTAGAAGATCAACTGCCGGCTCTGACCCTCTTAATCGATGTGCCAGCTGAGGTGGGCCTAGCCCGCATTCATCAGGCTCGTGGTCAGCGCCAGTATGATCGCCTAGACCAAGAATCCCTGGACTTCCATAACCGGGTCCGCCAGGCCTTCCTAGATTTGGCCCAAGCCTCGCCAGAGCGCATTAAGGTCATTGACGGCCAAGCGCCACTAGACCAGGTCGTGGCTGCTTGTATTGACGTTCTACATCAACATGCCCTCTAGAGACAGAGAGGAGAAGGAGTATCATGATGAAATTAATTATTGCCATTGTTCAAGATCAAGACCAAAACGAATTGAGCCGCGCTTTCTATGATGCCAATGTCCGTGCCACCAAGTTATCTACCACCGGTAGTTTCTTACGGGCCGGCAATACTACCTTTATGATTGGGATTGAGGAAGAACGGATTGAGGAAGTCTTGAAGATTATTGACCAATGTTCTAAGGCGCGTGAACAATATGTCAGCGCTCCGCTCCATTTGGATATGGGACTAGACTCAGCTGTTAACCTACCTGTTAAAGTTGAAGTAGGGGGCGCGACCGTCTTCGTCTTACCAATCGAAAGCTTCCACCAATTCTAGGTGGCGACTGGTATGGCTACCTATAGCGTCGAAGCCCTCAAGGCTTATTTTGCCCAGCAGGTCCAGGAAGGCCACCTAGCCCACGCCTATCTGCTGACAGGTGGGGACATAACTAGCAAGCGAGCCGTCATAACGGCCCTAGCCCAAGATTATTTCTCTAGGGATAGCGCTGGCGACCCAACGACCATCCGCCAACGGATTGCCGATAACCAGTATGCCGATGTCTATTACTTAGAGGCTCAAGGCCAGACCCTCAAGGTCGACCAGGTCCGCGAGCTCAAGGAATGGTTGGGGCAGAGCCCGCTAGAAGGGCGGGGTAAGTTTGCTATTATTGAGCAGTCCGAACGCCTCAATGCCTCTTCGGCCAACGCCCTTTTGACCATCTTGGAGGAGCCGGTGGCCAATGTCTATCTCTTCCTCTGGAGCCCAAGTGCTAACTTGCTCCTGCCGACTATTTTGTCACGGGTTCAAGTCCTGCATCTGGAGGCGCCAGACCGCCAAGCCCAGGCAGCGGACTGGGAGGCTCACGGCGTCTTGCCCGTTCACGCCCAGATCCTGGCAGGCTTCAGAGAGGAAACCGTGGCTCGCTGGACCAGCGATTATGAGGCGACCCAGTTTGAGCAGGCTATCAAGACCTGGAACGGCTGGTATCGCCAGCTAGTGATGGGCGACCCTATGGCCTTTGTGGTTCTGCAGACCCGTCTCAAGGGAGACCTGACTCAGCAGGGTGGCTTGGACCTGGCAGATTATTGCCTGCGTCTGACCCATCAGCTCTTAACCAAGGCAGCAGCCTATGATTTCCAGGGGCATTTCTTGACCGAATTGGCCAAACAAGGCCTGCCTAGCCAGGCTGACCTCTTGCGGCTTAATCAGCTCTTGCTAGAAGCTAAGCAGCGGATTTTGGCTAATGTATCCCCTCAGTTGGCTTTAGAACAGTGCGTCTTACGATTTAAGGCGGGGCGCTAAGCAAGCCAATTCACTCTTATTGATAACGAAAGGATGTTGTGCTAATGGATGAGTCAAACTTGACCCAGATTCTGGCCCTAATGGATAGTCAGTTTAGCCAATTAAGTGATACCATGGCGCAACTCAAGCACCAGGTAACAGAACTTTCCCATGAAAATAATCGTCTTCGCATGGCCAATGCCCAGCTAGCATCGGTCGTCAGCGAAGCCAGCCCGCCCCTGACGGATTTGCCCCCAGAGCAAGAAGACAAGCATCCGGAGGAGACTAGTCAAGTGGCGCCAGCCAAACGGCAACAAGCGGGGCGCGAGCGCCTGCAGACCTTCTACCAGGAAGGCATCCATATCTGCCATACCTTCTATGGTATGAAGCGGGAGCCAGGTGAAGAGTGTATCTTCTGTCAGAATCTCCTGGATAGTTTCCAGCGCGACAACCACTAGGAGGTCCCTATGACAGACGCGACTGACTTACTTAAGCCCGGCGAGCGCCTAGACTATCTAGCCCGCGAGAAATTATCGATTATACAAAATCCAGACTACTTTGCCTTCTCAGTCGATGCCATTCTATTGGCCCATTTTGCCAAGGTGCCACGACGCCAGACGGCCAGAATTCTGGATCTCTGTAGTGGGACAGGGGTCATTCCCTTCCTGCTCAGTGCCAAAACAGCCGGTCACATCGATGCGATTGAACTGCAAGAGGCCCTAGTGGACATGGCCCAGCGCTCTTGCCAGCTCAATGATCTGACGGACCGGCTGACTTTTCGCCAAGGGGATGTCAAAACCATGGCGGCGGCGCGCCCCCTCTATGATGTTGTAACTTGCAATCCTCCTTATTTCTCGGTCACTAACAAACAGACCCAACACCACCTGACCTCCCATGCCATTGCCCGGCATGAGGTCTACTTGACCCTGGAACAATGGGTGGCCCAGGCCAAGCGCCAGCTCAAGACGCGGGGCAAGCTCTTCTGTGTCTATCGGCCAGACCGCCTAGATGACTTGATGGAGACCTTGCTAGGGGCGGGCTTTAGTGTTCATCGCCTGCAATTTGCCTATGGCAAGGCCGACCAGGTGGCCAAGGTGGTGCTGGTTGAAGCCATTTATGCGGGTGGGCGCCAAGGTCTGAAGGTGGAGCCGCCGATTGTCATTTATGGGTCGGATCAGCAATACACCCCAGAAATGAAGGCAATTTATTATGGCGACTAAACAGTATTTTTTCTATGTGCTCTACTGCGCGGACCATACTCTCTATACCGGCTATACGGTGGACTTAGAAGCGCGGACTGCCAGTCATAATGCTGGCAAGGGCGCTAAATATACCCAACAAGCCAAGCGCCGGCCGGTTCGCTTGCTCTATGCGGAAGAGCGGCCGAGCCGATCTCTGGCCATGCGGGCAGAGGCGCGTTTTAAGCGACTGACCCGATCCCAGAAAGAAGACTATCTCTTCCGCCATGGCTTGACGTCCTTATCGGCTAGCCAACCCTTAATTATCCCTTTGGAGGTGCAAGATGGAACAACGGAGCTTTGAGTCCCGGGCGGGTGGCACCCTCTACTTGGTGCCAACGCCGATTGGTAACTTGGAAGACATGACCTTCCGGGCCATTCGACACCTCAAGGAAGCGGATTTGATTCTGGCGGAGGATACCCGCAATACCATTAAACTCTTAAACCATTTTGAGATTGAGACGCCTATGCAGAGCTTCCATGAGCATAGCCAGGCTGACCGTCTCCAGCCCTTGTTAGAACGTTTGGCGCAAGGTCAGGATTTGGCCTTGGTGTCAGATGCCGGCATGCCCCTGATTAACGACCCGGGTCATCCCTTGGTGGATGCCACCCTTAGCCAGGGACTGGCAGTGGTAGCTCTGCCGGGCGCCAATGCGGCCCTGACAGCCTTGATTGCTTCGGGCTTATCCTGCCAGACCTTCACCTATTACGGCTTCTTCCCACGGGATAAGAAAGGCCAGGTTGCTGTCTTAGATCGAGTGGCAGGCCAGGATTCGACGGCCATTTTCTACGAGTCGCCCCACCGCATCAAGCAGGCTCTGCAGGCCATTCGCCAGGGATTGGGGCCGGATCGAGCCGTGGTCATAGCTCGGGAGTTAACCAAGCGTTATGAGACCTATATTCGAGGCAGTGTACATCAAGTACTCATGAGCCTAGCGGACCAGGAAATCAAGGGCGAATGTGTCCTCTTAATCGCTGGCGGGGGTAAGGTCGAGACGGGCCCTGAGCTAACGGCAGAGACCGATCTCAAGGTCTTGGTCCAAGACCTCATGGCCCAAGAAGGCGTCAATGCCAAGCAAGCCATTAAGCAAGTGGCCAAGACTTACGGACTGAAAAAACAGAGCGTCTATCAGGCCTATCACGACCTGACTGACTAATAAAGGAGGAAGACTTATGGCATTAAAAGATGAAGATTTCTTATTGAAAAACGATAAAGACTTAGAGGCTGCCATGGCCAAGTTAGGCTTAGTCCTAAATGAAGAGAAGAAGGAATTCGTCGATCCTACCGACCAATTCGCCTTTGACCCAAGCGCCTTAGAAGATGACCAGGATGACCAAGCCAAAGGCAAGGACCATGGACGCAAGTAAAAAACGTTGCGCCTGGGCCACCAATATGCCGGATTATTATCAGGCCTACCATGACCAGGTTTGGGGTGTGCCTCAGCACCAGGATTTAGACCTCTTCAAATGGCTAGTCCTGGAATCCTTCCATGTGGGCTTGTCCTGGCGCTTGGTCCTATCCAAGGAGGCCAACTTTGCCCGTGCCTTGGAAGGCTATGACTATGGCCGTATTGCCCAGTATCAGGAAGAGGATGTCGAACGGTTAGCCCAGGATGCGGGGATTATCCGCCATCGGGGCAAGATTCGAGCGACCATTGCCAACGCCCAGGCCTTTCTCAAGGTTCAGGCCGAATGGGGCAGCTTCGATGCCTATATCTGGCACTTTACGGAGGGCCAGGTGGCCTTTCCACCCCCAGGGGAGCGGCCGACCCGAAGTGATCTAAGCGATCGCATTACCAAAGACCTCAAGAAGCGTGGCTTCAAGTTTTTAGGCAGTGTGACGGTCTATTCCTATCTACAAGCCATCGGCATGGTCAATGACCACGAGCCAGAATGTTTCTGTTATCAAGCAGTGCGCTAGCCCTTGAGGGTCGGCGCTTTTTTTGCGAACAAATTTTCGCACCTAGGAGACTAAGTGTGCTATAATGGGTAGGGTAAGATTGAACCAGAGGAGAAAGACAATGGCCAAAGATAAAATTGTAATCAAAGGGGCACGGTCCCATAACTTAAAAAATATTAACCTAGAGATTCCTCGTGACCAGCTGGTCGTAGTGACGGGTCTATCTGGATCAGGTAAGAGCTCCCTGGCCTTTGACACTCTCTATGCAGAGGGCCAACGCCGCTATGTGGAGAGCCTGTCGGCCTATGCCCGCCAGTTCCTAGGTCAAATGGATAAGCCGGATGTGGACTCCATCGAGGGTTTGAGCCCGGCTATTTCCATCGACCAGAAGACCACTAGCCACAATCCGCGGTCAACGGTCGGGACGGTAACTGAAATTAACGACTACCTGCGTTTGCTCTATGCTCGAGTTGGGGTACCTTACTGTCCTCATCACCATATTCCCATCCAACGCCAGTCCGTTGAGCAGATGGTCAACCAGGTCCTAGACCTGCCTGAGCGCACGCGTATCCAAATTCTGTCCCCTCTGATTCGTAATCAAAAAGGCCAGCATCAGAAGACCCTAGAGAAGATTAATAAGGACGGTTTTGTCCGGGTGCGAGTGGATGGTCAGGTTTATGATGTCACCGAAGTGCCTGAACTAGCTAAAAATAACAAGCATAATATCGACGTCGTGGTGGACCGGGTCGTCATCAAGGATGGCGTCCGCTCCCGCCTCTTCGATTCCATGGAGACCGCCCTCAAACTATCTGAAGGCTATGTCATCATCGATGTCATTGATGGTCAGGAATTACGTTTTAATGAACACTTTGCCTGCCCGCACGGCGACTTCCAGATGGGCGAGCTGGAGCCTCGTCTCTTCTCCTTCAATGCGCCTTTTGGTGCCTGCCCAAGCTGTGATGGTCTGGGTTCCCGTTTAGTAGTAGATGAGGCCTTGGCCATTCCCGATGAAAATCTCACCTTGGAAGAAGGAGCCTTTGTCGCCTGGAATCCAATCAGTTCCAACTACTATATGTCCATGATGCGCCAATTCTGTGAGCAGGAAGGGATTCCCATGGATGTTCCTTATAAGAAGCTCAAAAAGTCCCAGCAAGCAGACCTTAAGTATGGGGTCAAAGACGGTCGCAGCTTCAAATTCACCTACACCCCAATGTCGGGCACCGGCACGCGGACGGTTGATACGGTCTTCGAAGGGGTCATTACCAATATGGAACGCCGCTACAACGATACGGGTTCCGACTATACCAAGGAAGTCATGCGCCAGTACATGGTCGAGCATATCTGTCCGGCCTGCCAGGGCCAACGTCTCAACCCAACAGCCTTGTCAGTTCGGGTAGGGGACCTCAATATTGCCCAAGCTACTGAATTGTCTATTAGTGATGCCTTGGCTCACTTCAAGAGCCTGACCTTTGGGCCGGCAGATGAAGTCATTGCCAAGCCCATTATCAAGGAAGTGACCGATCGCCTAACCTTCCTCAATAATGTGGGGTTAGATTACCTGACCCTGAGTCGGGTGGCTGGTTCCTTGTCAGGTGGGGAAGCGCAACGTATTCGTCTGGCTACCCAAATTGGCTCCAATCTTAGTGGGGTCCTCTATATCTTGGATGAGCCTTCTATCGGTCTCCACCAACGCGATAACTCCCGTCTGATTCAGTCTCTGACACAGATGCGGGACTTGGGTAATACCCTGATTGTGGTGGAACACGACGAAGAAACCATGATGACAGCCGACTATATTATCGATATTGGGCCGGGTGCCGGCGAGCACGGTGGCCAAGTGGTTGCATGTGGGACACCAGAAGAGGTCATGAAGAATCCAAATTCCTTAACAGGTAAATACCTGTCGGGTCAGGAGAAAATCGCCTTGCCAGCCAGCCGTCGTCAGGAAGACAAGGGCTGGGTAACCGTTACGGGAGCTAGCGAGAACAACCTGCAGAATGTCACCGCCAAATTCCCATTAGGGCGCTTTGTAGCAGTGACGGGGGTTTCGGGTTCAGGTAAATCCAGTTTGGTCAATGCCATCCTTAAGCAAGCCTTGCTCAAGGAGCTGACTAAGGCTAAGACCCGTCCAGGTAAGTTTAAGTCAATCAAGGGTTACGAAAGTTTAGACAAGATTATCGACATTGACCAGAGTCCGATTGGCCGGACACCACGCAGTAACCCGGCTACCTATACAGGAGTCTTTGACGATATACGGGATCTATTTGCCCAGACCAATGAAGCCAAGTTGCGCGGTTATAACAAAGGGCGCTTCAGCTTCAATATCAAGGGCGGGCGTTGTGAAGCCTGTGCCGGTGGTGGGATTAACAAGATTGAGATGCACTTCCTGCCAGACGTCTACGTACCTTGTGAGGTTTGTGGTGGCCGTCGTTATAACTCTGAAACCCTGGAAATCAAGTACAAGGGCCTTAATATCACCGAAGTGCTAGACCTAACCGTTGAAGAAGCGGTGGAGTTCTTCGCTGCGATTCCAAAAATTAAGCGCAAACTCCAAACCTTGCTAGATGTGGGTTTAGGCTATATTAGCCTGGGTCAGTCTGCCACTACACTATCAGGTGGGGAGGCTCAACGCATGAAGTTGGCGGCCGAATTGCAGCGGGTTTCGACCGGCAATACCTTCTATGTCTTGGATGAACCAACGACCGGGCTTCACGCCCACGACATTCGCAAGCTGCTAGAGGTCATCGACCGCCTAGTCCAAGCGGGCAATACCGTAGTGGTGATTGAACATAATCTGGATGTCATTAAGACCGCCGATTATGTCATCGACCTTGGGCCAGAGGGTGGGGTTCGCGGTGGTCAGATTATCGCCACTGGGACACCGGAAGAAGTAGCCAAAGTCAAGGGCTCCTTCACCGGCCAGTACCTCAAACCATTATTGAAAAAATAAAATAAGACTGGGACATTTGTCCCAGTCTTATTTGTTTATTTTACGTTCCCTATTTATTAGTGTTACACTAATAAATAGGGTTTAGCGCCATGATTTTTACGGTCTTACTTAGCCGTTTTTCACAAAGTTGGGTGAATTTCACAAGAACGTTCGTCTTTTGACTGAAAAAGCCTGATTTAATAGGCTTTTGCTTGGCGGTCTCGTCATATCTTCAATATATAATAATTCATATTTTTCCTTATAACTTAGAATAAGTCATGCGCTTAAAGCGGCTGAGACCTGTCAGGCGCTCTTTTCATCCCTAGGTCCGAGCAAATATCGGTCCTAGGCCCTATGTCAAACGAGTGGAAAACTGGCATAATAAGGGTGTAGTAGTTAAGAAAAAAGCCCTCATTTAAGGAGTGAGAGATATGAATGAGAAAGAAAGAATCATTGAATTAGTCAAACAACAAGTCATTACCATGGATGAAGCCCTTCGCCTCCTCGAGGCTTCGGCCCAAGCAAAATCAGCTGACCAAGCAGAGGAGCCAGCCGACGCTCAAGACCAAGCCCAAGTGACGGACCAGGAAGCTCCAAGCAAGCAAGAAGCGCCAGCTGACCAAGAACCTGAGCAGGACAAGAAGGCGGGCTTCGACCCAGAACAACTCAAGGCTACCGTCCAAGAAGCCATCGACAAGAGCCTCAAATTTGGCCAAGAAATCATCTATAGCGTCCAACAAAGCCTTGATGACAAACAAGAAAATAAGCCTGAAGACAGCAAGTCAGCAGAGCCAACCCAAGAAGCCTCTGAACCAGAAGCTTCCATCAGCCAGGAAGAGGCAGAAGCAGCGGCGGCCAAGCGCCAAGAATTAGAGGAAAGCCTGGAAAAAGAAGGCCAAGCCCTCCTAATCGCTAAGCAACGCTTAAGAGAGTTCGAGATTCTAGCAGAATTAGACGAGCTCAGTGAAGAACTCCAAGCCCAAAAAGCCCAAGTGGCAGCAGAAGTCCTGGAGCGCGGCCAAAAGATTGACCAGCTCCAAGAAGAACTCAAGGCCTACAAGCCAGAAAGTTCGGCTTCAGAGCCCTTCAGCCAACGACTCAACGATTTCGTTCGCCAAGTCAATGAAGGCAGCCAACGGGCAGCCGACCACGTCAGTCGGGCAGCGGATCAATTCGGTCAGAAAGCCGACCGTGCCGGCCAACGTATTGATAACGAAGCCAACCGCCTAGGCCGGGTCATTGGCCAAGTGGTGAGCACAGCCTTTAAGGCAGCGCGTGAAGGCATTCGCGTAGGCGTGCGGGCCTACGGCCGTTTAGGCAATGAATGGGAGCATACCTTTAACTTTGACGCTAAGGACCTAAAGGTGTTAGACTTTAAGTTATCACGAGGCGATGTCAAAGTCACTCGCGCCCATGTGGATCAAGTCTCAGTCAATGTCAAGGCTAGCTTCTTCGGTAAGATTCCAAATCCTAACCTAGAAGATTTCCAAGCCCACAGTATCCTCTCCCTAGACGACGGCAACTTGATCCTGCAAGTAACTGACGACCATATGTCAGCGGATATTGAAGTGACCCTGCCAGACCAAGACTTAGAGACCGTTCGGATTGAGACCACCCAAGGGGATATTGAGCTAGACGGTGTCCAAGCTAAGGAAATCTATCTGACGACTGTCAATGGGGATGTTGACCTGTCCGATGTGGCGGCAGACTTATTAGACTACCATTCAACCAATGGGGATTTAGACTACCGCCAAGCAGAGGTCAAGCGCCTCAACTTAGAGACAACCAACGGCGACTGCCGCGTGGTGGGAGCCATTGGCGATGTAGCCGCTAGCCTAATTAGTGGCGACCTGCTCTTAACCAAGCGTGATGAGACGCCGGCTGCCATGAAGGTCAGCACGGTCAGTGGCGATGTGAAAATCGCTATTCCGGCCAACTTAAGCCTAGAAGGCAGCGCCCAATCTAGCTCAGGCGACGTGGAACACCGTATCGGCCACCTAGACGTTGAAACCCACCGTCATCACAGCCTAGAATTCCAACGGCTGATGACCAACCAAGAACGCCCTGTTCATTTAGAAATTAACACCGTATCAGGCGACATTCGCCTCAAAGATACCGATTTATAGGAGGAATTTATCATGAAACGATTAACTCGCAATAGCCGTGAAGGAATGTTTTTAGGCGTTTGTGCCGGTATTGCTGATTATTTTGGTATAGACCCAACGCTTGTGCGCCTAGTCTGGGTGATTTCCGGTCTTTTAGGTGGTGTGGGCTTGTTCGGCTACTTGATTGCGGCTTTCATCATGCCAGAGGCCTAAGCTTAAGTAAGGTAGAAAGAAGGAAGGACTATGAAACGACTATATAAATCTACCCGCGATCGTAAGGTAATGGGGGTCTGCGGGGGGCTGGGAGAATATCTAGGTATTGACCCTACTTTCCTTCGCCTAGTGTGGTTTGTCCTCATCTGGCCAGGTTGGGGGGCACCTTTCCTCATTTATTTGGTCTTGGGGATTATTCTGCCAAGTGACTATACGGTTGCCAATGGCCCTACCAGTCGCTCTAGCCACCGCGAACAGGAAAGAGACCGTTATCGCCAACAGGCTAACCGGGCAAGAGAGGAACTTAATGATTTCCTACGTCGCTATCAAAAAGGCGCAGCAGGTCGCGATGCTAAGACAGAGACTAAGCGTCGTGATGTGACGCCTAAAGACGACTGGAGTGATTTCTAATGCGTCGGATTTTATTGAATACCCTACTCTTTATGGGCTTGGCCCATGTTATGCCGGGTGTCAGCGTTACGGGCTTTGGCGGGGCCTTAATATCAGCCTTTGTCTTCGCCCTCTTAAGCGTGACGGTAAAACCTGTCCTAGAATTCTTTGCCTGGCCCCTCAACTTCTTGAGTTTGGGGCTAGTCAACTGGTTGATTGCCGGCTTTATCCTACTTTTAGCTAGCTGGTTGCCAGGTGGCCTTACCATTAGCTCTATCTGGAGCGCTATGTTGGTGGCTGTTGCCCTTTCCCTAGGCCAAAGCTTAGTTGGCCTGGACAGTCCCTATCATGATTAAGACCCACAAAAGACCGCAGACCGGATGGCTGCGGTCTTCTGCTTAGGGTAGTAAATTCAGTCTTTTCAAGGGTCTGTCCGGGCAAACGAAAAGATAGGAATTCTCCGCCGTCTATGTTAAGATTAGGAGGTAAAAGTCAATGAGGAGGCAACATTTTCATGTCCAGCAGTGTAACCGTCAATGAACTCGTAAAAACCTTAAAAATTCAATATGCCTTTGGGGAAGATTATGGTTCTCGTCAAATATATACTAGTGAAGTATCCCGGCCAGGTTTGGCCCTAACAGGCTTTGTGGAGGACTATCCCTTCGAGCGAATCCAGTTGCTTGGGCGGACAGAGCTTCTCTATCTAGCAAGTTTGCCAGAAAACGAGCGGACTTTGGCCTATGAATCTCTCTGTAACGAGGAAACGCCAGCCATTATCTTCGCACGGGACATGTCAGTGCCGGAAGATTTGATTACGGTCGCAGATAAGTATCATATTCCAATTTTGGTGGCACGATCTAAGACTACCCGGGTCCTAGCCAACTTGACTAACTTTTTAGAAGGTCGCTTGGCTGAGCGCTTGGCTAAGCACGGTGTCTTCGTGGAAGTATTCGGGATGGGGGTACTCTTGACTGGGGGTAGCGGTGTCGGTAAGTCGGAAACGGCCCTAGAATTGGTCCAACGCGGCCATCGTCTGATTGCCGATGACCGAGTCGAGCTCTTTATGATTGATGAATTGACCCTAGTTGGTGAAGCCCCTGAAATCCTCCAAAACCTCTTGGAAATCCGTGGTTTAGGCATTATCGATGTCATGTCTCTTTACGGGGTAGCAGCCATCCGTCGCTCTAAACGTTTGGAATTGATTATTAACCTAGTGCTAGATGACGGCAAGACCGAATACGACCGTCTGGGCTCACAACGTGAATATGAACAAATCTTTGAAGTCAACGTACCACGTATCCGCATTCCGGTTAAGACTGGGCGGAACTTGTCGGCCATTGTCGAATCAGCAGCCATGAACTTCCGGGCTAACCAAATGGGTTATGATGCGACGACTACTTTCAACCGTAAACTAGACGCCCTTATCAAGAAGAATCGGGTTGATGACTAGATGCCAGTTTTAGCCATTGATCCCATTGCCTTCCGCTTACTAGGCTGGCCCGTCCACTGGTACGGCCTCTTGATTGGCTTAGGTATGGTCCTATCCTATCTCTTAGTCATGCGCGAGGGGCGCCGTAAGGGCCTGTCAGAAGATTATCTGTCGGATGCCTACTTTTGGACCATTATCTTAGGCCTGCTAGGGGCGCGCGCCTATTATGTGCTCTTCCGTTTGGACTACTACCTAGCCCATCCCGACCAAATCATTCAGATTTGGCATGGTGGGGGTGCCATCTATGGGGCCATCTTGTTAGGGACGGCCACCATTATCTATGTGGCAAGGCGCTATCAGCAAGACCTCATTCTGACCTTGGATGTGGCAGCGCCAGGCATTATGCTGGCCCAAGCCATCGGGCGTTGGGGCAACTTTGTTAACCAAGAGGCCTATGGGCCAGAAACCAGCCGCGCCTTCCTAGAAGGCTTGCATTTGCCGGCCTGGCTCATTGACCAAATGCAGATTCAAGGCCATTATTACCAGCCAACCTTCCTGTATGAGTCGCTGTGGAACCTACTTGGTTTGGCCCTAATCTTTATCTTGCGACGACAAAAAGGCTTAGTCAATCGTGGCGAATTAGCGGCCGGCTACTTCGTCTGGTACGGCCTAGGCCGCTTCTTCATTGAAGGTCTACGGACTGACAGTTTATACTTGGGTCCCTTGCGCATTTCGCAGGGGGTGTCCGCCGTCATGGTAGTGCTGGGCTTGGCCTGGATTATCATCAGACGGCGAGGGGGTCACAGTGTGGCCTATTCAGATTTCCAATTAGAAAAGAGGTAAGGACATGAAAATTGCGGTATTAGGTTCAGGTTCCTGGGGAACTGCCCTAGGCCAAGTCTTGGCTGAAAATGGTCATGAGGTGGTCTTATGGGGACGTGAAGACCACATCGCGGACGAAATTAACCAAGCCCATACCAATAGCCACTTCCTGCCAGGCATTAACTTGCCGACGACTATTGTGGCGACAACGGACTTGAAAGCAGCCTTGGATCAAGCCGCTGTCTTGCTCTTCGTCTTACCAACCAAGGCTATTCGCTCGGTTGCTCGGCAGGTAGCGAGCTATCTCAGTCAGTCAGACGCCCACCCCCTCCTGGTGCATGCCACTAAGGGGCTGGAGCAGGGGACCCATTTGCGGGTCAGCCAGATGATTGAAGAGGAAATTCCGCGCCAAGACTACCAAGACTTGGTTGTCTTGTCAGGCCCAAGCCATGCCGAGGAAGTAGCCCGCCATGACCTGACGACCGTAACGGCCGCTTGTCCCAATTTGCAAGCAGCTGAGAAGGTGCAGGCCCTCTTTAAGAATCACTACTTCCGCATTTATACCAATACCGATGTGGTAGGCGTGGAAATGGGCGCGGCCCTCAAGAATATTATTGCCCTAGGTGCCGGTGTCCTAGCGGGTGCTGGCTACGGCGACAATGCCAAAGCTGCCCTGGTAACGCGTGGTCTGGCTGAAATTTCCCGTATGGGCATTAAGTTGGGGGCAGACCCGCTGACTTTCGTTGGTTTGAGTGGGGTTGGCGACCTAGTGGTCACCTGTACCAGTCCCCACTCCCGTAACTGGCAGGCAGGGAATTTGCTAGCCAAAGGTTACAGCAAGGAAGCCATCGAAGAAGAAATTCAAATGGTAGTTGAAGGGATTGCTACCTGCCAGTCAGCCTATGAACTGGCCAAGGAATCCGGTATCGAAATGCCAATTACCGAGGCCCTCTATGGTCTCATTTATGAAGGTGCGCAGGTCAAAGAAGGTCTGCTTCGCTTGATGACGCGCGACGGCAAGCAAGAAGCCTCCCTGTCTCAAGCGCATTATTAAGAGAGTGAATGATAGAATGGAAAAAGAATTAATTGTAACAGATGTCGTCGTGATTGGCGCTGGGCCGGCTGGCATGACCGCCGCCCTCTACGCTTCACGTGCTAATCTCAAGACCCACATGATTGAAAAAGGCGTTCCCGGTGGGGAAGTCAACAACACGGCAGATGTGGAAAACTATCCTGGTTTTTCACTGGTTTCTGGCCCAGAATTGGCTCAACACATGTACCAAGGGGCTATGCGATTTGACGCGGTCCATGACTACGGCGATGTGAGCCATATTGAAGTAGTAGGCGACCTTAAGCGAGTGCATACCAGCTCTAAGGTCTATGAGGCCAAGGCTGTCATTGTGGCGACCGGTTCTTTCCACCGCCACCTTGGCGTGCCTGGTGAAGAAGAGTTGGCTGGCCGTGGCGTGTCCTACTGTGCGGTCTGTGACGGTTTCTTCTTCCGCGATAAGGAAATTATCGTAGTCGGCGGAGGTGACTCGGCCGTTGAAGAAGCCCATTACCTGACTCAATTTGCTAGCAAGGTCACGGTTATTCACCGTCGTGACGAGCTCCGAGCGCAGAAAGTCCTGCAAGACCGGGCCTTTGCTAATCCTAAGATTGAATTCATCTGGGATAGCGTGGTGGAGGAAATTCTAGGGATGGATGCGGTTGAAGGCGTGCAAATTAAGAACGTCAAGACTGGCCAAACTAGCCTCGTAGATGCTCAAGGGGTCTTTATCTACGTTGGTTTAGTGCCTAACTCGGAAGCAGTTAAAGATTTGGGAATTACCGACCAAGAAGGCTGGATCATCACGGATGATCATATGGCCACTAGCCTGTCAGGCGTTTTTGCAGCCGGCGACGTTCGTCAAAAGCACCTGCGTCAGATCGTAACAGCCACCGGCGATGGCGGCACGGCTGGTTTCCAAGCCTACCAATACATTGAAAGCCTTAAAGACTAAGCTAAAAAGCCCTGCACTGATAGACAGTGCAGGGCTTTTGTTTGAGCTAGTGCTCTACTCCGGAAAGTGGACCACTGGCTCCCGGGAAATCGCCGAAAATGGGTCAAAAGCTAGGAAAGGCTTCGAGCCAGTGGCCCACTCTGTCAAGTGGACCACTAGCTCCCGGGAAATCACCAGAAACGGGTCAAAAGCTAGGAAAAGCTTCGAGCCAGTGGCCCACTCTGTCAAGTGGACCACTAGCTCCCGGGAAATCACCAGAAACGGGTCAAAAGCTAGGAAAAGCTTCGAGCCAGTGGTCTACTCCGGAAAGTGGACCACTAGCTCTCGGGAAATCGCTGGAAACGTGCCAAAATTCAGGAAAAGCTTCGAGCCAGTGGACCACTCCGGAAAGTGGACCACTGGCTCGGTCAAAAGATAGGGCTTAGGGCAGATTTCATGATATCCCGAGATGGCTCAGCCAAAAACCTAGGCCTAGAGCCGCTAGCTCTCCATTAACCAAACCACACAAAAAAGGACTGGTCGTCAATCCCAGTCCTTTTGCCTTAGTCTTAGGCGGTTAATTTAGCGATGTCTGCTTCAATCTTAGCAGCCTTAGCTTCTACTTCTTCATGCGAAGCGCCTTGGGTGCCTAGATAGAGCTTGATTTTTGGCTCGGTACCACTTGGACGGAATGCTACCCAGCTGCCGTCTTCCAAGACATACTTGAGGGCATCAGATGGTGGGAAGGTCAAGGTTTCAACCGTGCCATCAGCTAGAGTGCGTGTGCCAGCTAAGTAGTCAGCCGCGCTCACCACTTTGAGGCCGCCCATTTCCTTAATCCCTTCGGTCCGGATTTGCTGCATGATGGCTGCCATCTTAGCTTGCCCAGAGAGACCTGGGAAATCCACTGCGATGGTTTTTTCATAGAAGTAGCCGTATTTTTCGTACATGCTTTCTAAGACATCCGCCAAGGTACGGCTCGCTTTCTTGTGGTAGGCGGTCAATTCAGCCAAGACTACCAAAGCCTGGATAGCATCCTTGTCGCGCACAAATGGCTTAATGAGGTAACCGTAAGATTCTTCAAAGCCCATGAGGAAGGTCTTAGAACCTGTTTCTTCATATTCTTGAATCTTCTCAGCGATAAACTTGAAACCAGTCAGTACTTCGACCGCTTCTAAGCCATAGTGAGATAAGATGGCGTCAGCAAAGTTAGTCGATACGATAGACTTAACCGCTACCCCGTTCTTAGGCAGTTGGTTGAGTTCTAACTTAGCGTTCAAGATGTAGTCCAACATGAGAGAAGCGATTTGGTTCCCGGTCAAGAGTTGGTAGTCACCCTTGCTAGTGCGAACCTTAGCACCGAGACGGTCAGCGTCTGGGTCAGTCCCTAAGAGGATATCCGCTTCTACCTTCTTAGCTAATTGCTCAGCTAAATCAAAGGCCGCAGCAGATTCAGGGTTAGGAGACTTAACAGTTGGGAAGTCGCCGTCTGCTTTGGCTTGTTCTTCTACCACGTGAATGGTGTTGAAGCCTGCTTGGTTGAGGGCTTTGAGACCTAGGTACATACCAGTCCCGTGAAGTGGAGTGAAGACGATGCTGACTTGGTCCGCCATTTCCTTGACTAATTCAGGGTTGATGGTGACAGCCTTCATTTCTTCTAGGTAAGCTTGGTCCACACGGTCACCGATGATTTCTACGACGCCGCTACCCAATAATTCGGTCTTGTCGCCCACTTCAACCGTTAGTGGGTTTTCCACTGCGCGAACAAATTCTGTTAATTTATCTGCATCTTCTGGTGGCATTTGCCCACCATCCTCGCCGTAAACCTTGTAGCCATTGTAGGCTGCTGGGTTGTGGCTGGCAGTAATCATAATCCCAGCGTAGGTGTTGAGGTAACGCACGGCGAAGGATAATTCAGGTGTTGGCCGTAGGCTCTCAAAGACATAGCTCTTGATGCCGTGACGGCCCAAGACCAAGGCAGCTTCCATGGCGAATTCAGGAGAATAATGCCGTGAGTCATAGGAAATCGCAACCCCGCGGTCTTTAGCCGCTTGGCCAGCTTCTTCGATTAATTGGGCTAAGCCTTCTGTTGCTTGGCGAACGGTGTAGACGTTCATGCGGTTAGGACCTGCCCCTAGGACACCACGCATACCAGCCGTCCCGAAGCTGAGGTTAGCACCAAAGGCATCCTTTAAGGCTTCTTCGTCTTGGTTATTGGCTAACTCTTCCTTGAGAACAGGATCAAGGGCGTCGTAATTTTTCCAGAGGTTTAATGTTTCTTGCCATGTCATAGCATTACCACCTTTCAGTATTGCGTCATAAGAGAAATGAAACCTAGTGAGAGGCTCCTCACTTTATGCTAATATTCTACCATGAAATGTAGACGGTTACTAGTGGGGGTAGGGATTTGGAACGAAAATTTAGCGATAGCACTAAGGTAAATGTCCGGGTCTAGCAGGAGGTTAGCACCCAGAAAGTTTTGTAAATCCCCCTAAAGGCCCCAAGACCGGCAGAATGGAGCGCTTGGCTCCTAGGTCGCTTTTCCCGCCTAAGCGTGGTATACTAAGATGGAGTATAGCGATGATTCCACAAAGAAAGAGGCGATGATATGGCAGACACACTCGAACTAGTCATTATTACAGGGATGAGCGGCGCCGGTAAGACGGTTGCGGTCCAAAGTTTTGAAGATTTAGGCTATTTCTGTATCGATAATATGCCCCCAACCCTGCTCCCAACCTTCTGGGAACTGGTCAAGGAATCGGGAAAAATCAGCCGGATTGCGCTTGTCATCGACTTGCGGAGCCGGGACTTCTTTAACGAAGTCGACAGCCTGATTGCAACTTTAGATAATACCCAGTTAGTGACAACCCGCATTATTTTCTTAGATTCTAGCGATTCGGTTTTAGTATCTCGCTATAAGGAGACCCGCCGCAATCACCCACTGGCCCCAGATGGCCGAGTATCAGAAGGGATTGCGAGAGAACGCGAGTTGCTTATGGACTTGCGCACCCGCGCCCAAATTATAATCGATACTTCCGATATTTCCCCACGTCAGTTGCGCGAGCGCCTGATTAAGGACTTCGCCACTAAGGATTATCAGACCTTCCATGTGGAAGTCATGTCCTTTGGCTTCAAGTACGGGGTGCCCATTGATGCCGATATTATCTGGGATGTGCGCTTCCTACCTAACCCGCACTACATTCCGGAATTGCGTCCGCAGACCGGGATGGATGCGCCAGTTTATGACTATGTCATGAAGCAACCCGAAACCCAGGCCTTCTACAGCAAGCTCATTGATGTCATTGAGTTCTGCCTGCCAGGTTACAAGAAGGAAGGCAAATCCAGTGTGACCATCGCCATTGGTTGTACCGGCGGTAAACACCGGTCCGTAGCCATTGCTGAGCGGATTGCCAACCACCTTAAGACAGATAATTATGCGGTTAATATTTCCCACCGTGATTATATGAAGAAGAAAGAGACCGTGAACCGGTCATGAGCGAGACCAAATCGCACCGCTATAAGGTAGCAGTCATCGGTGGTGGGACCGGATTGCCTGTTATCTTGCGGGGGCTCAAACGAATTGACGCCGACATTACAGCCGTTGTAACCGTGGCGGATGATGGCGGTAGCTCAGGCGCGATTCGCGACTATATTGATGTCGTCCCTCCGGGCGATATTCGTAACTGTATGGTGGCCTTGTCCGATGCCGATGAGTTGCTGTTGAACGTCTTCCAGTACCGTTTTAACACGGATGATGACTTCTTGGCTGGTCACGCCATCGGCAACTTACTCATTGCCGCTTTGAAAGAAATGCGAGGTTCCTTGACCGAGTCCTTAGACATTCTATCCAACTATATGAAGGTTCAGGGCCAGATTCTGCCGGCAGCGACCGAGCCCCTAGTCTTGCACGCCCTCTTCGAGGATGGGACCATTGCGGTCGGCGAGTCTAAGATTGCCCGTCATCGTAAGAAGATTCAACAAGTCTTAGTGACCACCATGCAAGGGGAGCCGGCCATTCACGCGACACCTCATGTTGTGGAAGCAATTGAACAGGCAGATTTGATTGTTCTGGGGCCAGGTAGTCTCTATTCCAGCATCCTGCCTAATCTCATGATTGAAGAAATCGGCCAGGCCATCAAACGGACCCAGGCGGAAGTCGTCTATATCTGTAACATCATGACCCAGTTAGGGGAGACCGAGCAATTCTCGGATGCTGACCATGTCCGGGTCTTGCATGAACATTTGGGTCAGGCCTTTATCGACACGGTCCTCGTGAACATTGCCGAGGTGCCTCAGGATTACATTGACAATCAACCTAATGAAGAGTACCTGCTTCAAGTTCGCCATGACTTTGAAGGCATGCGCAAATTGGGTTGCCGCGTCATTTCCAACAGCTTCCTCAGCATGAAAAATGGCGGTGCCTACCATGACACCGAATTAGTGGTGGAAGAACTCCGCCATCTCATGGAGACTCTCAAACTTAATCGCCGTCTTAACCGTCAGGCGACACAAGTCTAAGGGCTCGCACACTTTAAGTCCAAGCAGAAAGGAGGGTTCTCATGACCTTCGCATCAGAAGTTAAGAAGGAATGTACCCTCTTAGAGGTCCACAAGGAACACGCCAAGGCGGAACTTGCGGCCCTGATTCGGATGAATGGGGCAGTCAGCCTCTATCAACAGAAGTTTATTCTTAATGTTCAGAGCGAGAACGCGGCCATTGCCCGCCGTCTCTACAGCCTGCTCAAGCAGTTCTATCACACTGAGAGTGAACTTATGGTTAGACGTAAGATGAAGCTTAAGAAGAATAATGTCTATATTGTCCGTTGCCGCCAGAATGTGCGGGATATCTTGGAGGACTTAGGCATCTTCGACGGACTCATGATTAACCATCATATCGCGCATGACATTATGAACAATGAGCAAAAGGAACGCTCCTATTTGCGGGGTGCCTTCCTAGCAGCTGGTTCCGTCAACAATCCGGAGAATAGTCGCTATCACTTGGAAATCTATTCCAACTACGAGGAGCACAATGAGGACATCTGCAAGATGATGAATCATTTCCACCTCAATGCACGGACCATCGTCCGTCGCAACGGCTATATTACCTACCTTAAGGAAGCTGAGAAAATTGCCGAGTTTCTGGCTATTATCGGTGCCAACCGGGCTATGTTGCGCTTCGAAGATATTCGCATTGTTCGTGACATGCGTAACTCCGTTAACCGTCTGGTCAACTGTGAGACGGCCAACCTCAACAAGCAAATCGATGCCTCACAACGGCAGATTGAAGCCATTCGTTACCTAGCCGACACGCGGGGGCTGGATAGCCTACCTGATAAGTTGCGGATTATGGCGGAATTCCGTCTAGATCACCCCGACCTCAGTTTGGGTGAGTTAGGCCAATTAATTCCAGGTGGTCCTATTTCCAAGTCGGGTGTCAACCATCGTCTCCGCAAGTTAGTGGAACTAGCGGAAAGTCATGCTTTATAGCAATCTACCCCTATCCTAGCGATAGGGGCTTTTTTTGTAGACTAGCTGAGGCTAGTCTATTTTTATATATAAAATCCTATATATACTCTTTGCAAGGCAAGGTTGGTAAACCAGGGCTCGCTTGTAAGCATTATAAAATTTCAACCTTTTATCTCCAAAACCAGTAAAAAACCGAGTCCCAAAGCCTATATATCTATGAAAGGCAAATTATTTTCTGGAGGAATACCTATGAATCAATTGTTGCTTGTTGGACGTTTGACCCGTCCTGTCGAAGACCGTCAGGTGGGTGACCATCGGGTGGTCAATAATTGCCTAGCCGTCTCCCGCCGCCATCGCGACCGCAATGGTGAGCTGCAGACCGACTTCATTCCCATTGTGGCCTGGGACTATTTAGCGGACCTCTTAGTCAAATACGCCCAAAAAGGCCACCGCATCGGGGTGGTAGGGCGGATGGAATCCCGTCACTACACCAATAATCAAGACCAAAAAGTCTACATCCTAGAATGCCATGTCCAAGATATTACCCTGCTTGAGAGCAAGAATGGCAGTGCCGGCAAGGCTAGCGGCCAGAATCACAGCACCCCTAAGGGCCAGGAAGACTACGACGCTATCCGGCGCCAGTATGAAGTGCCCAGTCAAGAACAATTGGATATGCGCCAGCTAGCGGGTTTTAAGGCTTAAGACCTCAGATTACGCCAGTCTTTATGACAATTTTGCGACTAGGTAAGCTCTACCATTACATTTGCTAACTTTTGGTATATAATAGGAGTGAAACCAAGAGTTAGGAGGTCGTCGAATGAACGTATTAATGATTGAAGATAACGAATCTGTCTGCGAAATGATGTCCATGTTTTTCGAGAAGGAGCAATTCCAAGGCCACTTCTACCATGATGGCTTAGAAGGGTACAACGCCTATGCGGAGTCTCCAAGTAAGTGGGACATTGTCTTGCTAGACATTAACTTGCCGTCTATGGATGGCATCACCATTTGCCGGAATATCCGCAAGATTTCTAAGGAAACACCTATTATTATGCTGACTGCTCAAGATTCAGAGAGTGACCAAGTCATTGGCTTGGAAATGGGGGCTGACGATTACGTCACCAAGCCTTTTAGCCCCTTGACCTTGATGGCTCGCATGAAGGCCCTCTACCGTCGTAGTCAAATTCCTGGTACTGACCACAGTCAAACTCAGGAAGAAGAAGGATTCGATGTAGTGACCAAGAGCGTCAAGATCAATACCGTGACCCGGGAAGCCTACTATAATAACCAGCTGATTGAGAACCTGACACCTAAGGAGTTTGATTTGTTGCTGACCTTTGTGCGCTCGCCTAAGCGGGTCTTCAACCGTGAACAGTTGCTTAAGCAGCTCTGGGAAGATCCTTTCTATGGCGACGAGCGGACCGTCGATGCCCATATTAAGAAATTACGGCAGAAGATTGAAGTGATTGGGCCGCAAATTATTCAGACTGTCTGGGGTGTCGGCTACAAGTACGAAGATCCAGGTGATCATTAATGCGATTTAGATTTCTCTGGCAATTAATTGCCGGATTTCTGCTGGTCATGCTGGTGACCTTGGCCCTATCGGCCTCACGGATTAGCAACTATATGAATCAGCAAATCCACAGTGAAGTCGAGACGCGCCTATTGAATTACGGTAGCAACATTGTCAGCAATAACTTCTCCCGTGAGGATATTAAGAAAGTAGACCAACTACTGGCTTCGGACAATATCTCCATTCAGGTCTACCTGGCCAATGGGAGCATCATCTACCCAACCTACCGCCAGGAGTACCGGGCTAATCTGACAGATAGCGAGTTGCGGGCCATTCGCCAAGGGCAGAACCTGCCTTTGCGTGTGACCTATCGCCCAGACCAAGGGAAAATCACGCGTCTGGCCACCGTCTATCTGCCGCTCAACCGCCAGGCTAGCGACAGTGCCCAATTTCCGGCCGGTTTTATCAGCCTGAGCGAGCCGATTGAGAACCTGGAGACCCGCCAGCAAGAAGTCTACAACAATATTATCTTCTCCTTCGGGATTGCAACCGTCATTGGTCTGGGAATCAGTGTGGCCTATGCCCTTTTCCAGACCCGCAAGATTCGGCGCTTGCAACAAGCCACTCGCCAGATTACGGCGGGCAACTATGATGTTCAGCTTAATATTAGTAATAAGAGTCGAGACGAGTTCGGTGACTTGGCCCATGATTTCCAAGTCATGACGGATTCCTTGGCAAAATCTCGCGAAGAGATTAAGCGCCAAGAAACCTTAAGACGCCAATTTATGATGGATGCGGCCCACGAGATGCGGACGCCGCTGACTACCATGAGTGGGGTCATCGAAGGGCTCCAGTATGATATTTTCCCTGAGCCCCAGCGCAAACGTAGCCTAGAATTGCTGGCTACCGAGACCCAACGGCTCATTCGCTTAGTTAATGAGAATCTGGACTACGAAAAAATTCGGACCAACCAGATTAGCCTTAACAAGCAGACGCTCAAGGCCTATGATTTGCTTTGCCAGATTCGGACCCAGCTAACCGCTAAGGCCCAAGAAAAGGGCGACCGCATAGTACTGGATGCGCCTGAGGATCTTCTGATTTACGGGGACCGAGACCGGTTGGTTCAGATTATCATTAACCTGGTGACCAATGCCATCCAGTTCTCAGAGAATAGTGATATCACCCTCTGGGGGCGCCAAGACGGAGGCTTTACCGAGCTCCGCATTATGGACCAGGGGATTGGGATTGATGCCAAGCAAATTGAAGACATCTGGGAGCGATTCTACAAGGTGGACATTTCCCGTAAGAATACCAAGTTCGGTGAATCCGGGATTGGTTTAGCAGTCGTTAAGTCCCTAGTCGAAGCCCACGGCGGCACCATTCGGGTCGAAAGTGAGCTAGGTCAGGGTTCGACCTTCATTATTCGCCTACCGCTAGAAGCAGCGGAATCCGGAGACCAGGCCCAAGAGCCAGCTCCAAACAAAGTCAAGAAAAATCTGGGGAGCTTCCTGATTGGTAACAAGAAGGCTAAGTCAGAAGACAAGTAAGTCCCCACAGAAAGGAAGCCTGTCGTGACTAAGACCATCGTCTATCTGGCCCACCCTGATGTGGCCGGCTCTAGTAGCCAACAATTTCTACAACAATCAGGTTTGGCCCTGACTGAGGTCAGCTATGTCGATTTGCAGGCGGAATATGAGGCCAATGGCCAGCAATTTGATGCCAGTGTGGAATTGGCGCGCCTCAGTCGCTATGACCGGGTGATTTTCCAGTTCCAACTCTACTGGTACCAGGCGCCAGCCATCCTCAAAATCTGGCTGGATAGCGTCTTCGATATGTCCAAGGCCATGCAGGCCGCCATGTCTCGCCTCGCTCAGATGGAAATGGGCTTGGTGGTCATCGCAGGTGTTAAGGCTAGCCGCTATCAAGTCGGGGGCCGGGAAGGCTTTAGCCTGTCTTCGCTCTTGTCGCCTTATTATGCCTGGGCTAAGCATTTTGGTTTAGCGCCCTTGGCCTATTTCCCGGTTCATCAGTTCCACTATCTGACCGAGCCCCAGAAGAAGCAGCTGCTAGTTCACTACGCCTGCTACCTTGAGACGGGGAAGGTGGATGACTTCGATGCCTTGCAGACCTTTGTCTTGGATCGACTAGCCGACTTGGACTTGTCCCTGTCGCTTGAAAGCCAAGCAGTCTATGACCAGTTCCGTGAGGACTTGAGTCAAAATCGAGATGAAATCCAGGAGCTGCAGGCCCTGAATAAGGAGGGTTAGCTTCTTATGAATCCCTATCAAGACTATATCCAGGACTGGCAGGCACAGGCTCCTGACTATCCCAGTCAAGCCTTGCTGCAAGTCGCTAGCGACCTCTATCAACAACAAGAAGACCGTCTGCGCCAGCTAGAAGGCCAATTAGATGGTAGCATGTGGAGTCCTAAGGACTGGCAAAATTAAGTTAAGATCCAGCCCCGCCCCCTGACGAAAAGGAGGCGGGGCTTTTGCTATTCTCCTAAGCGTCAGGCGACCGAGTGCTGACCTGATAACAAGTTGTCGCTCCTGACCTGAGAACCTTTCCCCAAGACTTGCGACAGGGGGGCTTTTGGTGGTATCATGGACTGTGGCACAAAATGCAATGAAGGAGACAGACAACATGACACAAGAAATCACGACCCAGGTAAGATTTTGGGGAGGACTTGATACCATAGGTGGTAATATTGTCAGTCTAGAAGCGGGCAACTACCGTATTCTGACAGATTTTGGCGCCTTATTCGGAGCAAGCTTGGAAGAGTTGAAACAAGTCGACTTGACCCCAAGCCTGCTGGAAAAGGGACACCTGCCGGCCATTGATGGCCTCTACACCCGCCAACAACTAGGCGCAAGTGACCTAGCAAGCTATGAGGAGACCGATATTAAGACCATTGTCTGCCTATCCCACCTCCATCTAGACCATATTGGGGGCTTCGGTCAGTTGCCTGAGGACCTACCCATCTATGCCCTAGAAGACAGTGTTTCCTTCTACCAACGTCTAGCAAGCGACGACTTGCTGCCTGACTTCAAGGTTAATTGGCAAGCCGTTCAATCAGAGGCACCTTTCCAATTTGGGCCTTTCACCATTGAGTTTGTGGTCAGCGACCATGATACCATTGGGGCAGCTAGCATCTTCATTACCGGGCCAGACCTTAAGGTGGTTAACTCAGGTGACTTCCGCTTAACTGGTTTCCATCCGGAACGCGTCTTACACTGGGCGCAAAAAGCCCGTGACTTCCAGCCTGACCTCTTCTTAGTTGAAGGGACAACCTTCAGCTTTGACCCAGGATCACGCGATGACCGGATGCAACTATCAGAGGACCTAGCTTCCCACGTATCCTCAATCTCAGCGAGCAATGAAGCCAAGTTTCTCAAGGACTTTACCCAAGTCGTAGAGCAAGCTGGCAATCAGCTAATTGCACTCAATGTCTATCCACAAAATATTGAGCGGCTAGTTTATATGGCGCGAGCGCTCAATCGCGCAGGACGGACGCTGGTCTTGGAGCCTAACTACTACCGTCTCTTGCGGCCTTACATGGCGCCAGAGGCAGCCTTGGCAACCATCAACTGGGATGGTGACAGCAAGCTGCCAGCTCAAGATGTCTTGACCTGGGATCAAGTGCAGGCAGCACCTGCTCAATATGCCGTTCAAGTTGACTATGAGCAACACCATGATTATATCTTCAGCCTATCGGAAGGTATCTACATTCACTCTAACGGGGTGCCGCTAGGAGCTTATGATGCGCGTTACCAACCTTGGTTGGAAGGTATCGTCAAAGCAGGCTGGCAATTCTATCATGGCCATGTGTCTGGCCATGCCTCTACCCAAGACCTCTGCTTGGTCAACTATGTGGTAGGCGCTAAGCTAGTGGTGCCATGGCACAGCTTTAAGCCAGAACGTTACGCAGAAGCCTTAGTCGATTTAGGGCTGACCCCATGGTTACCAAGTCTAGATACCACTTATTCGGCTGACCAGATTAAGGGCCTAGCTGACTAAAAAAGCTTTTATTAGAATAGCATGAAAAACGCAAAAATTGAGGGAAATATGATGCGATTTATGCTATAATTCATGCTAGAGCAATAAGCTCCCAAGCACTTATTAAGACTGACAAAAATGAGGAGAATCAACGTGCAAGTTAGATTTGAAGACGTGACCATGCAGTTCGAACAGAAGACTGTTTTGGACCGGATTAATTTTACATTGCCTAGCCAGCAACTTATTTCCTTCTTAGGACCTTCTGGCTGTGGTAAATCTACAACATTATACTTAATTTCAGGGTTACTGAACGCAACATCAGGTAAGATTTTCTTCGACGATAAAGATGTAACTAAATTAGACCCAGTTAAGCGTCGGGTAGGCTTAGTCTTCCAATCCTATGCCCTCTATCCACACTTGACGGTCTTGGAAAACATCATGTTCCCGCTCAAAATGGAAAAAATGCCAAAGGCTGAGCGCCGCGAACGTGCCATCGAAATGGCAAAATTAACGCAAATTCAAGACCAACTAGATAAGTACCCACGCCAGTTGTCAGGGGGACAACAGCAACGGGTGGCCATCAGCCGGGCTATGGCTAAATCACCTTCCATCCTACTTATGGACGAGCCTTTATCTAACTTAGACGCTCGCCTGCGGATTGAGATGCGTGAAGAAATTCGCCGTATCCAACAAGAGACAGGGGTTACCACTGTCTTCGTTACCCACGACCAAGAAGAAGCTTTGTCTATCGCGGACAGCGTCATGGTCTTGGAAAAAGGCGAGATTCAACAAGTAGCGGACCCAGTCAGCCTCTACCAAACACCTAGCAACCTCTTCGTGGCTCGCTTCATCGGGTCACCAATCATCAACACCTTTGCTAAGGGCTCTGCAGCCCTTAACCCTAACAGTGCCTTTGCAGAATTGAACTGGGCAACTATCGGGGTCCGTTCCGAGCACTTCCGTCCTGGGACAGCCGATAACTACTTAGTCCGCGGGAAAGTAGTCCGCGTGGAAGCAGTAGGTAAGGATATTACCGTTCACTTGGAATGGGAAGGCGAACGCTTCGTCGTTTCCAACTTAGACGGCGATTTAGAAGTAGGCCAAGAAGTTTACTTGCAAGTGCCTGCTGAACGCCTACTCTTCTTCCAAGAAGACCAACGTCGCATTCTGTCAGAAAGCGAGCGTGAGGGCTAGATGAACCGCAAACCTACTCTCAAGAGTAGCCTCCAGGCCCTACTCTATTTAGCGCCGGCCTTGGTGTTCATGACAACCTTCACCATTATTCCGATTATCCGCTCCTTCATGATGAGTTTCTATGAAAACTACAAGTTGCGGAATATTACTAAGAACAAGCCAGTGGTCTGGTCTCTGGATAACTTCCAGAAGATTCTGGCGGATCCTAAGTTCTACCTAGCGCTACAAAATACCGCAACCTATGTTTTCTGGGTGGTGCTCTGTTCCATCACAATCTCAGTTACAGTAGCGGTCTTACTCAATCAGATTCCGGTCCTCAAAGGGCTCTTCCGAACTGCCTACTTCTTGCCATTCGTTACCTCAACGGTGGCCATCTCCGTGGTTTGGTCTTGGCTCTATCACTCAGAGTACGGACTACTCAACTACCTCTTAGGTTTAGTAGGGATTGACCGTATCAACTGGCTCAATGATCCTAAGACAGCCATGACGGCTGTCATCATCATGGCCATCTGGAAGAGTCTGGGCTTCAATATCCTGCTGACCCTGGTCGGCTTGGGTAACATCAACGAGACCTACTACAAGGCAGCTCAAGTTGATGGGGCCAACGCCTGGAAGAGATTCACCAATATTACCTTACCGCTCTTACGACCAACCCTCTTCCTCTTGTCAACAGTCGGCATCATCAATGGCTTCAAGGTCTTCGATGAAGTCTTCGCCCTCTTCAATGGGCGTCCTGGACCAGGTGGTTCAGCCATGACCGTTGTCTACTATCTCTTCGATCAGTTCTATGTTCAATTTAACTACGGGATGGCAGCTGCGACCGGGATTATCCTCTTCGCCATTGTCCTCGTTATTACCGTCTTCCAGAACATAGGCAACAAATACTTCGAGAAGCGGGGAGGTTAAGACATGGCACGCACAAAACGCATTCAAACAATTCTGCTCTATGTCATCTTGACCTTGGGCGCGCTGGTCATGATTCTGCCATTCTACTGGATGGTGGCGACCAGTCTGAAGTCAGGGTCCGAAGCAATCTCCGTACCGCCAACTTGGCTACCACGGAACTGGCTCTTCTCTAACTATGGCCAAGCCCTGGAGAAAGCCCCATTCGGCCGCTACTTCCTTAACTCGGTCTTTGTTACAACTGTGACGACCGCCGGGGAACTCTTCACCTCAATCCTAGCAGCTTATGCCTTCGCTAAGCTCAAATTCTGGGGTAAAGACATCCTCTTCTTACTCTTATTGGCAACCATGATGGTGCCAGGGGAATTGATGACCATTCCAAACTTCGTGACCTTGTCAAGTTGGAAATTAGTCAACACCTACTGGGCCTTGATTATTCCTTGGTTCGCCTCTGTCTTCTCGGTTTTCACCTTGAAGCAAAACATTCAGACGATTCCAGACGAGCTCTACTATGCTGCCAAGACGGATGGCGCCAGCGACTGGCAATTCCTCTGGGAAATGGTTGTGCCACTGTCTAAATCATCCATTATCGCCGTGATGATTCTCAAGGTCATCGGTTCATGGAACTCCTTCCTCTGGCCAATGATCGTCACCAACTCGGCACCTGACTTACGGACTTTACCTGTTGGACTCCAAGCCTTTACCACTGAAGCCGGCACCCAATTCGAACTCTTGATGGCGGCGTCGACCCTGGTAATCTTGCCAATGGTGATTATTTACTTATTGTTGCAGAAATACATTATTCAAGGTATTTCACGTTCTGGCTTGAAGGGCTAGCCCCTCAATGCTTTCCCATTAACTATTTGGAGGTAACATCTAGTGAAAAAAATCAAAGTGCTTTTCGCATTATTACTCTCAGTAGTCTTAGCATTCAGTGCTTACGCACCATCTGCTCAGGCTGCTGACAAGGTTAAAGTAACTTTCTGGCATGCAATGAACGGTCCTCATGCTGAGGAATTAACCAAACTCGTTAAGGCCTTCAACGAATCTCAAGACAAGTATGAAGTTGAAGAAACTAGCCAAGGGAACTACAAAGCCTTACAACAAGGGGTGATGGCTGCGGCTGCCTCTGGCGACCTACCAACCATGACTCAATTAACTGCATCTAGCTTCTCTGGCTTCAAGTCAGAAGGCCTCTTAGCTCCATTAGATGAATTCTTAACTGCTGACAATGGCTTCACTGAAGAACTTAAGAAGGACATCTACCCAGGTTTCTTAAAAGGCGTAACCGTTGAAGACAAGATCTACGCATTACCATTTTCTAAATCTGTACGTCTCATGTTCGTTAACCAAGACATGCTCAAACAAGCAGGTAAAGAAGTACCTAAGACTTGGGCTGAAGTCAAAGAATTAGCAGCTGCCCTCAAAGAAAAAGGCGTTGATAAGCCAGCCTTAGGTTTGGAAAATGGTCTATCTATTGAAGTGGAAACCATGGCTCGCCAAAACGGCGCAACTTGGGTTTCTGACGACTTGAAGACAGTTGACCTCACTTCTGACAAAGCCATCGAACCTATCCAATTCATCAAAGACATGGTCAAAGACGGTTCAGCACGTTTGGCCGGTGAAGACAAGTACATGTCAGGTCCATTCGCAGCTGGCGGTTCTGCAATCTACATTGGCTCATCTGCGGGCTTACCTTACGTAGTCAAGGGTGTGCAAGAATCAGGTATCAACATTACCACTGCGCCAGTTCCAACTTTCGGTCAAGGCAAGCAAATGACCCTCTTAGCAGGGAACGACTTAGGGGTCTTCGAAGATGCTTCTGATGAAGAAAAAGCAGGGGCTGTAGCCTTCATGTCCTTCCTCCTCAAGGCGGAGAACACTGCAACTTGGGCATCTAAGACTGGTTACCTACCAATCACTAAGTCTGGGACTAACTCAGAAATCTGGACTAACTATGTCAAAGAAAACCCACTTGTTAAGGCAGCATCTGACGAATTAGAGTACGGCTTTACGGCTCCAATCTATGAAGGTTCTGCTAAAGCCTTTTCTGATTCAGAATTAGCCTTGGAAAACATCGTCGTTAACGATGCGGACATCAAGACTGAAATGAAGAAGTTAGAAGATCTAATCAAGGGCTACTTACACCTATAATCAGCCTGATCAATACAATAAGTAAATAAGTCAAACGAGAGACTGGGACTAACTTCCTAGTCTCTTTTTTATGTGTTACTGGCAGTATCATCCCAGGTAGAGATTTGCATATTATAATAGTAGAAAGAAATGATGGCAGCATCTTCCATCAATGGCCTAGGGCCAGCTAGTGGGTTTGCGGGATTAAGTAGCTTGCTAGTAATAGGAATCGTCTTATATTGCTTCATATATGGTAGAACTGGTCGCCGGTCCCAAGCAACTTTTTTAGTGGTCTATGTAAGTCAGATACTAGATGGCACAGACTATGAAAACCGCTAGTAATAGGCGTTGGCTTGCTTAGCATGTCATAAAAAAAAAGACATGACGTGACATTGTTAACAATATGCGAATGATTCTGAAAATATCGCAATTTCCTCTATACAAATGAATCTCGGTTTGATAGAATATACTTGGTACTAAATGCCATAAAAACATCCTAAAAAAGCATTGTCTTCCCTTGAGTAAGTAGCGTCTAGAGGGAGGGTGTGATTTAGGGGATAGGAGTGATAAATTGAATAAACGTAAGCTACATAATCTTCTGATTGTCTTACTGATGGTTCTACAAGTCTTTGTTAGCCCACTTTCTGCTTTTGCGCAAGATGCGGCAACACCAGTAGCACCAGCGGCAACAGAAGCAGTCCAACCGGCAACAGAGAACGGGGAGGAAAAACAGGAGGCGCCTGCCAAAGAAACTGAACCAGCTGCAACAGCTGATCCAGAGGCAGAGCCAGAACAACATTTCCCACAAGCACAAGTTCAACCAGCTCAATATGAGTTGACTACTGGCTTTACCATTAACACTAACCCGGTTAAAAATGACGCTAAATACGGGGAAGGTAAATTCTATATTGCCCCAAGTTACAAAATTCCAAACAGCGTAACCTTGAAGAATGGCGACACCATTGTTTATACAGTGCCAAGTACCTTCAAAGTTGAGCAAACTGGCCCAACTAACATTACCGCTGGGGGCGAAGTTGTAGGGACTTTGGTAACAGATCCAGCTACCAATACTGCAACTATCACTATCACTAACGAAGCTTATTACGCAAAACTCAACGAAGACAAGACAATTGCTGTCCAATTCACGGCAGTTTGGGCGGATAGCGTGCCAAAAGATGTTCCACAAACCTTTGAAATGCCAGGGGCTGGGACTTACACCTTGACACGTATCGTTGTCGATGAAGACCCAACTGGTTACACCAAGTGGGGCGTACAAAACGCAGCCAACCCAGAATTAATTGACTGGCGTATTCGTATTAACCGCTACGCTAAACCAGGCGTAACTAATGCGGTTATCAAAGACACTATCCCTGAAGGTCAAGAATTTGTTGGCCCAATGACTGGTTACTACTTCAGCGACTGGAACAATGGGATTCGGGTAGACTCCTTTGACGGGACTACGATTACAAATGAAGATGACAACCACTTCACAGTTATCCCTAACAAGGGTGGTAGCTTGGATGGCCGTGGTCTCTTCTTAATCTACCAAACTCGTGTTACTGAACCAGTTGACCCAGTAACCAAGCGTGCTAAAAACCATGTAAGTTTCTCTTCTGATACAGATAAGCAAGAATTCGACGGTTTTGCACCATTAACAACTACTGATGGTATCGGTACTGGTGCTCGTTCTGACGAAGTAATCTTCCAAGTTAACAAGAAATTGGAAGGTCGTGCTCTGAAAGCTGAAGAATTCGAATTCGAATTAGTAAACTCAGCAGACAACTCAGTAGTTGCAAAAGCTAAGAACGACGAAAACGGTCTTGTTAAATTCAAGAAAGTTAAGTTCAAGGCAGCAGGTGACTACACTTACAAGATTCGCGAAGTAAAAGGCGCTTTGGCAGGTGTCACTTATGACCAAAACCCAATCACAGCAACTGTTAAGGTAGTTAACAATGCAGGTGCTAAGACTGCCACAGTTACTTATGACCGTGAAGCCTTCACTAACACTTATAAAGCAGCATCTGCAAGCCTAGTAGTGAAAGCTACTAAGACATTGACTGGTGGCACTTTAGCAGCTGATCAATTCACCTTCGAATTAGTAGACAAAGCTACTGGTTCAGTAGTTCAAACAGCTAAGAACAAAGCAGATGGTACTGTTGAGTTTCCAGCAGTAAGCTTCGACGCAGCAGGTAACTACACTTACACTATTCGTGAAAAGAATGAAGGTGCAGCAGGTTACACCTACGACGCTAAAGAAGTAGAAGTGGCTGTATCAGTTGTTGATAATGGTCAAGCTCAATTAGAAGCAACCGCAACTTACACACCAGAAGCAAGCTTCAGCAACACTTACAAGGCAGCGGCAGCAAGCCTAGTAGTGAAAGCAAGCAAGACATTGAACGGCGGCACTTTAGCAGTTGATCAATTCACTTTCGAATTAGTAGACCA
>NZ_KV822210.1:278601-282282 GCF_001815865.1 Abiotrophia sp. HMSC24B09 | reverse complement strand
AAGCACCTTGCCTGAGGGCAGGGTGTTTTTTTGCTAAATAAACCAATACCAATACTACAATGTAATTTTTATGATAGATGGGTCACTTGAACACTGAATAAACTAGATCGATACACTATAAACTCTGTACTTACCAGACTTTTGTATTTTAGGGAACTGGAGCTCCGCACTAGCTTACATACTATGATAGCGATACTGGCGTATATAGCTACTGCCCTATCCTATCTCCTAGGTGGGGCTCGGCCCCACACCCTCGCCAGCGTGGCGCGCTGGACCCGCACCTCTGGACGGATGCTGGGGAAGGGTTATGACGCTGCCCAATCCCCCATGCAATTCGTCCGTCGGTGGTCGACTGGAATAACACAGAGACTCTCCTGTCAAGGCTAAACCTGCGGCGTCTAATCAGCCGGCCTTGACAGGAGAGTCTCTGTGTTATGGAAGCGGGAACTCGCCGACGGACGAATTGCATGGGGGATTGAATAAGTAGCAACCCTATTCTTTATGCCCACCAATAAGCCCTGCCCTTTTTATAGCCGTTGCCCCAGGCAGGAGACTACTCGCATGCACCAGGCTACCAAACCCATAGCGCTCGCGTATCTTATCTACCGCCTTATCTAGTGCCTCTTGCTCTTTGACTTCTTCTACATCCTCAAACAGGGACAACTGCTGATAGTCCTTAGGGCGTAGCTTACCCGCTGATATCCCGATACTTCGGACCGGTTGCGGCAGGTAGTGTTTCTTCAAGAGGTAGATGGCTCCCTCAATGACCTTGTGGCTGGCGTCCGTGGCCACTATTTGCATTTGGCCACCAGAATGGCGGGGAATTTCCTCATGAGCGTAACCAATGAAGAGCGACAGTTCACCAGCTAATTGATGGCCCTTCCTCAGACGCGCAGCCACCTGCTCGGCCATTTCCCGAAGGACTAGGGCCAATTCTTCCATGGACCAATAGTCCCGCTCCAGGATTTGCGAAGCTCCATAGGACTTGCTGACTTCCTGGTAAGGTTGGTGGATAAGGCTACCGTCCAATCCGTTGGCATGATGATAGAGTTCTAGGCCCAGGACCCCGAAGTGGCGCTTGAGCTTGCGCGGATCTGCGTGGGCCAGTTGCTTCACAGTATAGATACCCAGTCGCTCCAATGAGGCCTTAGTCCGCGAACCGATGCCCCAGAAGTCAGATAAGTTGTCCATCTTCCATAGGGTCTCAGGCACCCGCTTATAGGACCAGTAGGCCAGATAAGGGGGCTTCTTTTTGGCCGCATTATCCAGGGCTAACTTAGCCAGTAGCATGTTATCCCCAATGCCCACACAGGTCGGGATACCGTATTGCTTCATGACCTCGGTCTGAATACGCCGGGCAATCTGATAGGTCGAGCCAAAGAGCGCATGGCTTCTGGTAATATCCAGGAAGGCCTCATCAATACTATAAGGGTGGCAATCCTCAGGGGCCACAAATTGCAGAAAGAGGCGGACGATTTCCTGGTTACGCTGAACATACAGTCCCATACGCGGTGGGACTAATACAATCTCAGGGTCACGCTTAGGCAATTCAAAGACGCGGGTCCCAGTCTTGACACCGTACTCAGCCTTCATACGGGGACTAGCTGCGAGAACTAGCCCGCCCTTAAGATGCGCGCGGGAGACCACACAGAGTTTTGTTGTCATGGGGTCTAGGCCGCGCTCGGCGCACTCTACACTGGCGAAGAAGGACTTGCAGTCGATACAGAGAATATCGCGTTTGGGAAAGCGTGGATCGTCCGTCATTCGAACCACTTCACTTCCGGCAAGGTCTCAACGTGGCGGATATCCTCGTACTCAATGGGCATGCGCTCCAAGATTACATAGCCTTGGGCCCGCCCAATGATGCGCCCGATATGGTAGACATGGCGCCCTTCCCAGGTGCTAGATAAGGTTACCTTGACCCGCTCCTGATAGCGAAAGGCCCGTGTCAGGGCCTGGTCAATTTCTTCTGCTGTCATCTGAGGCGGCGCCTGATAAGGCAGCTTAAATTCGTTCATGACACTATTGAGACTGAGGCGTAGCTCAGGGCTTGAATAGAAGGGCCGCCACTTCTTCATGCCGCGGTCCTCATAATCGGGTACTACTTCCATTTTTATCACCTCACACCCATATAATACGAACGTTTGTTCTTTTTGTCAAGGTGATGACTTAGGTATAGGAATCAAAAACGTGTGAGCCTAGCCCCACACTGGACTGGCAAAAAGCATAAAAACATAGACGAAAACGGTTTCTTGGTGTATAATAAGAGCGTAGATAGGATTTTAGTTATGATGATGTCTATAAGAAAGGAGGTATTGGATAGAGGCATCATCGGACATACCACATTATGAAGGAGCAATGTAATATGAAACGTTTTGTTTTGACCCCACTCACTTTCTTGTTTCTACTGCTCTTTTGTCTTTCGACTTCAAACGTTCAAGCCAACCAATCAGTAGGTGATGACCTATGTTGCTGTCCTAAGAAGCCACATGAATCTTGGTGTGAAGAATATGCTGTAGAGTGGTACAAGGGAGCAAATCCAAATGGTGTTCGGCCGATTGAAGAAGATTTGACAGCCTATATTCCTGATAAGAAGGACAAAAAACGATGCCCTTGTGACGAGGAAAAAGGAGCATTTCCAGCATCTATCGTTGTACAAGAGATTCGTCGATTTACGTCTCAGCCACCACAAACTATTTACTATAATAAAAATCAGTACTATGGCTATATACCTTTGGTTCGTACATGGAAGCAAGGGGCAGTTTATTATGCTGTATATAGAGGTGCGGTTATTTTGAAAGGGCCAGGTGCATACAAATGAGATATAAAAATTTTGTAGTTCGACTTTTATTTGGATTCTTGATTTTATTATCTTTGCTTGTAATTCCATCTGTTCAGGCCGAAGAAACTCTAAATGAACCAACTGAACAATTTTCTGAATTAGTTCAGAGTCAAACACAGGAACCTTTTTCGAACAATGAGGCTACGACACAAACTGTAGTGTTTACTTCATCTGATGAGGGGAATGAAGTGAATACCAATAACACGTTAGAAGAGTTTAATGTACGAGATGAAAATAAATCACAAGATGTTTCAACGGAAGATTCTAACGAAAAGGACCAGCCTGCATATAGTCCGCATACAGTATATGTAACGCGTCAGTATACGACAACACCTCCAGAAACAATATATTACAGTTATGAGGGTTATGCCGGAACTCTAGCAAGACAGTACATTTCATACTATCAAGGTGTGTACTTTGCTGGTTTTTTTGGAGTAGTATATAAAATATTATATATCTAAGAGCAATGGGCTAGTGACAGATAAGTCGCTAGCCTTTATTGTATGGAGAAAACCACTAGCATTGCTGGTGGTTTTCTCTATACAAAAAGAATAGCCACCTCACGGTGGCTATTTGTTTTGTATTAGCTTAGCAACTGGTTAACTCGATCCTGCACAGTCTGATAATCATACCCTGCTTCAGTCAACTCTCTAACTCGCTCTTCCCCATTGCCATACTCACCCCGAATAACATCCCAGGCTACCGCAGTGATGAGGTCGTCGCTAGGTGAGGTATTTTCTGATGATGCGGGGGATGTCTCTTGGCTGTCCTGGTCGTAGCATGGTCTTGCATACCCCGCAATAGCCTCATGGTTCCAGTCATAGTAGGCTCTGGCTACT
>NZ_KV822210.1:277769-278581 GCF_001815865.1 Abiotrophia sp. HMSC24B09 | reverse complement strand
CCCACCGTCGAAGTTGAAGATGACAATGTCACCGGCTTGTGGCCATTCTTGCCCTAGCCAGATGCCTTGCTCCTGGAACCAGGCTAGGTGGCGTGGGACGCCACACTCTCGGCCAATCAGGTGACTGATACCTGATTCATCCCCGCAGACGGTGACGAAGAGGTCGCACCAGTCGTCTCCGTATTGGACCTGGTAGCCGACTGGGATAGGGCTGACTGAATTATAGGAATCCACCATGGCCAAGTGGTCGTCAGACCATTGACTGGTGCCCAGGTAGCTCTGGGCTACTCTGATAAGTTTATCGGCCTGTCCCATGGTCGTCACCGCCCTTCTTCCAATAGTCTAGGCTAGACTTCTGAATTAGTGCGCCTAGGAAGATGGCGACTAGGTTAATTGTCGCAACTAGCTGACTGGTTGGCGCCCAGCCATAGAGGTCGCCTAAGCCTGAAGCTAAGACGGCTAGGGCGGGCAGGAAGATTAGTACTAGCCACTTGAGCGCATCATAGTATTTATTATCTAAGTTCATTTGCTTACTTCCTTTCTTCTAACAGTGTTTCTATCTTGGTTATGCGCAGATCCATTGAAGCTAGGCGGTCATCAATAGTCTTAACAACCAACTTATTAGCCTCAATCTCTAGCTGCATCTCATCTATGCGGAGGATGAGGCTTTGGATGGCAGTAATGAGGTTGACTAGCTTGCTAATCAGGGTGATCACTGCCACCGTTGCCGATGCCAAGCCTCCAATTTCTAATAAGCTCATCCGACTCATCTCCTTTCTTACATATGAATAAGGGACCCGCTCCGCGGGTCC
>NZ_KV822210.1:268508-277749 GCF_001815865.1 Abiotrophia sp. HMSC24B09 | reverse complement strand
GTGGGTGGCTCCTTTCTTCTAGTTTAGTGAGTGGGTGCTAGGCCTAGTTATAGGCATAGACTTCAGTGACTTTGGTTTCGGTGATAGGGTGCTTAACCAGTGTGCCCACTGCATCGCGCACCGCTGTCACATCTTCAAGTGAGGCATTAGCCACCACATGACCTAGGCTGACGTTTTCCTTCTTCTTGTTTTCGTCGATTGAGGTCATTTGGAGGGTGCCCTTAACGAATGATCGTGCCATTGTAATTCGCTCCTTTGTTTTGATTTGTAGCTACACTTATATATAGGGTGGGGACGAAAAAAGTGTTACCTCCCTATTAGTAGTATGAAGTTTCTACTTAGCGCTGTCATATCATTATACTTACCTAACCTGATTACTATAGACAAGAAATTGAATCATCTTGATTATATTTCTATCTAGTAAATAAAAAGGCAATACACCTATGTTAACTTGCTATTTACCCATTTTGTGATACTCTTATCCTGTACGCACAAACGAAAATATAACCGTACAGGAGGTGATAGTGCTTTTGAAGAATGCTATGTTTATCTTAATGCTTTTGTTCATGACGTATCTTTTCACACTAGTAGCAAACCATTCTATTAGTGAATTCTCACTAATCTTGGTGTGCAGATATATTACTGACATGTTTAAGACAAATTCGGTCGAGCCAACTTCCAATCAAAAGCTCTAGCATCATTGACGATGCACCTATATAAATATAGCTACTCACTGATTCAGTGAGTAGCTTTTTTAGCGCCTATATCCACGTAGGTTACTCAGAAATTTATAGTATGTTTTCCTACTAATCCCTAGCATCTTCGCCTTCTCCGTCACCGTCCATCGGGTGTCAGCGGCCACCTTGAAGAACTCGTATTCTTCGGTGCTTAGCACCCGTTCAGCGTCTGCCATATATTCCACCAGTGACAGCTCACTCACCTGGTCTACAAGCCCAAACTCATGCTGACTCCCATCCGTCAGCACTTCTACCTTCCGATAGCTATCTCGCTTCAACAGCCACCATAAATAGCGCGTAAGGGCTGGCTTAGCATAGCCAACGAAACGCCCACGTTCCGCCTCATCCAAGGCATTGCCACGAAACTTGCTCGCTAGATCAACTAACTTGATATAGAGCTCATTGTAATAGCCCCCATATTCATCCCGCTGCCTATGCACCCCCTGCTTATGCAACACATGATGAATCACACTACCATACATCTCAACCAGGACTTCCTGGTCTAACATGTCTGGTCACTCCCTAATATATAAATTCCTATAGTCCTATCAAATAAAATCTAGCCCTTCCCACCTCAAGTATCCAACTGTAAGTCCTATGAGAAGGGAGCATCCGTGATAGTCAATGAGTTTATCAACTACCTCTCTAATCCCCTCACCCCCTGTCCGTCGGCGAGTACCCGGTTCCATAACACTGCGGTCCCAATGTCAAGACCATTGCCCCAATGCCGTAGGGTAGCCTTGACATTGGGACCGCAGTGTTATTCCACACGACCACCGACCGGACAGGGGGTGAGGGGATTAGGTATGGCCACCGACCCCAGATCAGCCCACTGTCCAGAGGCCCGAGTCCAGCGCCGGCTGCGCTGGTGGGGTGTGGGGCTAGCCCCACGGGAAACCCTTGAGTCAACCTCTAGCCTAGCTAGACAGCCACCACCCCACGCCAGGGGCTAGTTACTAGCCTCTGGCTTAGGCAAGCTGAGACAAGCTCCTAGCCCCTTCTGCGGGTTGGGGCGCAGGCCGAGCCCGCAGGTCACTAAAAAGCTGTTAAGTGCAAGGTACAGACATTCAAGGGCTTTGGGCGTATAATAGAAGTGTCCCCCTGAGTGACACACTACTTTCATTTCAGCCTAGAACCCCTCCCACATTTTGGGAGGGGTTCTTCTTTGTCTTCTAACTCCCCAGATGATAAGCCTGGGTCATAAGGGCGATTTCCCGATTTTCTTTTGGACTAGCCAATAAGTCAACTAGCTGATCATAGAGTTCGGGGTGATAACGCGCTTCAATGCGTTGGACCACCAGGGCATAGAGTTCGGATAGATAGTAGTCCACATTCAGCCCTGTCAGGAAGGCTCGGTCTAGGCCTCGGATACATTCCGCAAAGGAAAGCGGGTCTGTCTGTCGGGCCACTAGATCTGCTACCTTTGGTCGAAGCTGAACACCGACCTCTTTCATCACGATGAGAACGGCCTCTAAGCAAGTCAAGGCGTCGGATAAGGCATAGTCACTGCCTGCCTTAAGCAGCTTAATCAGCTGACGATGCAGGTTGGTAATCTTCCCTCCCCCTCTGGCCAGGTGGGGCCCTGTCTCTAGGACTAACATACTGAGTTTGACTACTTCCTCGGCTAGAGCCGTATGGCAAATCACGATTGGAGTGACATAGCCCTCATAGGCGACTTCTAGCGCATCATGGGGACCATGCCTGACGATCTGATAACGTGCATAATCTGGGCCGGCCACTTTCTGGTGGCGACGGATACTCTGGCCAAAGACCTGGGCATCATCTATGCCATAGTCGCGGAAGGCCACTAGGGCTTCTTCCGCTGTGACTTGGGCCTCTTGTAGTGTCTCTAACAATTGCCCCTTTCGGTGGGGGTTGTGGGGTTCTAATTCGGCAAATTGTAATTCAAACATAGTGTATCCCTCTTGTTGTGCGTTGCGGTAAGGCTAGCGGTTTGACTGTTCCCAATTCAAGCAAACCGCTGAGATGTAACGAATAGGATCCTTGGCCTTATTCTTGCTAGCCAAGTTAATAGCGTCTTGGACCTTACTAGCCCCTAGTTTGCGGGTCCATTGATTCAAGGTCTCAGTAATAGATGGCGTGATAGGGCCAAAGGCCATAGTGAAAGCTGATTGAACCAACTTCTGCCCTGTCTCAACACCGCTAGCGCTTAGTGGTGTCGATGGCCTACTTGCCATATTAGCTGGAGGCTCTTGCTTGATGAATCGTGCAGACGATTCGTTATGACGTGTCGTCTGCACGATTGGTCCTGACGATTCTTCATTGTCATTGTATATTTCATTGTATTGATTTATCTCATTGTCATTGTCTTTGTCATTCTGATTTTGAGCCTTGAGACCCCGACGCTGGAGTTCTGCCTCAATCAGTTTCAGGATTTGCCCGTCCACTTCCCGTGTCGAAAGCTCTAGGAAGTCGGCCATGGCCTCATGTAGATGTAGGAGTAAGCCGCCGTCGACCACTTCTTCAAGCTCCCGCTTAAGCAGATCAAGTACAGGCTTACCACCCTTGATGATGCTAGACTTGAGGTAGCCTAAGATGGCCACCTCTTGCGTTGCATCAGAATAGACAATATCGTGGTATTTGGTCTGGAAACGATCCAGTAAGACGGCAATGGCTTCTGGCGTATAGCCAATTTCAAAGGACATGGTGCGCCTTGGTAAGGCATAGACGCCTAATTGACTGGAGTGCGGATTAGTCCGCAGATAGAGGGCAAAGAGCTTGTCCTCTGGCGAATAGGAATCCAACACTTGCCCGTCGCTCCAAAAGCGCGTGTCAATCAGCCGCTTAATTGGCATGGGGCTCATCTCCCATAGGTACCGGCACCCCATTCGCATTGAGAATAGCACGAGTTAAGGCATCTGACGGAATCCAACGTTGCCAGAATGCGACGACTGTGTCCTTCTGATCCATCTTGACCATGTGGTAGCGAGGCACTTCAAAGCAGAGCTTAAAATCGGCTTCAGCTTCTTGAAAGACCTGATAGCGTAAGCGAAGGTTGCGATAGGCGGGGGCATTGGGCCCGCCGAGAATTTGCGTTATCTTGGTTTTGCGGGTTAAGTCTAGAGCGCTCGCAACGGCTGGCGTCACATAGGCCGTTGACACTTCAGTCTCCATACGGGCTACTTTCTTCTCTAGATGTTGGAGCTTGTCAGCCAGCTTGGCTCTTTCAACCTCCAAGTCATAGATACGCGCTTGCAGTTTCTTTTCCATTTGGGGTCCCTCCCTGATTTGATATGTTAATCTTTGAACTTATATACTTGCAGTCTACTGGGCCTAGCGGATGGCTTCTTAGATTTTCTGTGTCTCCATATAGTGCTGCAAATCATTTCTGTCATAGTAGACTCTGTTCCCTAGCCAGATTTCCGGCAGACCATTAGCCACCCATGTCTTGAGGGTGCGATGGCCGATACCGAAGGTCTCCATGACTTCATGTTGTGTCAGATAAGCCTTGTGTTGACTCGCCTCTAACTGACTGACACGTTGGGATAGTGTAGCAAGCAGGTCATTCATTTTCCCCGCATAATTCTCCCAAAGATAATCAGCTAATTGACTCATTAAGGCATCAGATTGTGTAGGCATCTAGTATCACCGACTTTCAAGCCGAGCGCTTAGTCTTGTCACCCTCTCGCCTGAAGAAGATTTGTAGTAATACCTGATCAGGTAATTTGAGGGCTCTGGCAATGGCAACTGCCACGTCCAATGACGGATAACAGCGATAGCAAGTTATTTTGCTGATGGTGGTACGACTAACGCCTGACCGTTCAGCTAAATCGCTCTGCGAGTAACGACATTTCATCATCTCTTCAACCAGAAGCTTCTGGTTAATGTGATCTCGCATAATAATTCCCCCTTTTTATGTAAAACGTTTTCTTGTTAATTACAATATACACCCATTATCAACCTTTGTCACGCGTTTTTTATTCGAAATTTAAAAGCTGTTAATTGCACTTAACAGGCTTTAGGAGTATAATGAGTGTGGAAATAGTTCCAAATGCAGGAGGTGAAAGAAACTTGAGCAGATTAAGAAAAATAAGGGAATCAAGAGATTTGTCGCAAAAACAACTGACCCAAATGGCCCAGATTGAGAAATCAGCTGTGTCCCGTTACGAGCGTTTTTCATTGGAAAAAGCTCGTGTGGATGTGGTAGAGAAATTGGCCGATGCCCTGAATGTCTCTCCCGCCTACCTAGTAGGTTGGTCTGACGACAAGGATAGCAAGCGCAAAGGCAACCATAAGGCCACTAGCTCGCGCCTTATTCGCCACAAGAAGAATTTGTCCGTGGTGGACGGCCTAAGCGAGACCAATCGCCTGGTCTATTCAAGCGAGAAAGACCCCTTGAAGTTCCTCATGAACCCTGATAGCTATGTCACCCTCTATTCCAAGGACGACAGCATGCTACCTGAGATCCAAAAGGACAGCCTAATCTTCGTCAATCAGCAAGCCAAGCCTAAGGTAGGCGACCGCCTAGCCTTATTCGTGACCGGCATCGAACACCCGCTGATTCGCATCATGGATACCCTGGGCGACCAGGTAATCTATAAACCCCTAGATCCAAGTGCCACGGTCTACACGGCCGAGCAAGTAGCCCGCATCATCGGGCGTGTGATTTATACGCTTAATACACCGAACTAACCTCAGATAAGGCATCATTCTTTTCTAGCCTAGCGGATGGCCACGAAAGGATGAATGAAATGAAAGTTAGTAAGTATCGCAAGAAAAATGGGGAGACGGCCTGGAGGGTGGACATTCACCTTGGGCGCGACCCACTCACTGGAAAGAAGCGTAATACAACGCTTCGTGGCTTTAGTACAGAGAAACAGGCCTATTTAGCTGGTACAAGACGCTTGACCGAAAAGCGTATAAAATCCGGCGGGACTAGTGTTACCTTTGAAGAAGTCTGTGATGAATGGCTAGAAACTTATCGCCTAACCGTTAAGGAGAGTACCTTTACCTCCCAACTCTTCATTATCAATCGCTATATCTTACCAAAATTGGGAGATATGCGCGTGAAACAAATAACGCCTCAGCTCTGCCAAGAAGCTGTGAACCATTGGTATTCAAACTATAAGAATTACTCTAATATGATAGGACTTGCTTCTCGTATTCTTGAATACGCGCGGGTACACCTCCAACTCATTCGAGACAACCCTATGAAAGATACTATTCGCCCCAAGCGTCGCCTTAAGATAGACGAACGCAAGTACGAGGCACCCTATTATAGCCGTCAGCAACTCCTCTACTTTCTAGAATGTGTGGAGGAACTGGGCGACCCTCAAGCTAGCGTTGTCTTTCGTATCATTGCCTTTACCGGCATGCGTGAAGGTGAAGTCGTTGGTCTCAAATGGACTGACTTCAACGAGTCTAAGGGTACTCTGACCGTGAGACGATCTGTTGCACGAGGCGAAGACTATAAACGTATTCTACAGACACCGAAGACTCCTGCTAGTCAACGCGAAATCTCCTTAGACCCGGTCACTATCAACGTGCTTAAGCGGTGGAAGAAAGAGCAAAGAAAGATACTTTCTTCCCTAGGCTTCAATATTTTCTCCAAGGAACAGTTCATCATTTCCGATGAGAACAATAACTTTCAGTATGCGGGCTACCCCTATGCCCTGCTCAAGAAGTTACGGAAGAAGTCAGATATCGACTATATCACAGTCCACGGCTTACGCCACACGCACTGTACTCTGTTGATTGAGTCCGGTATTCCAATAAAGGAAGTTCAGAAGCGTCTAGGACACGAAAACAGCGATATGGTTATGGAAGTATACTCTCATATCAATAAAGACCGTATGGGCTCTATCGGGTCAGACTTCGCAAATTTTGTAGAAAAATAAGTAAGGCAAATGGGAATGCCTTACCGTTACCACTATTATTCACTAACTAAGCGGTAAGTCAAACGGTAAGTCATTCCCTATTTTTAAGCACAAAAAAACACCCCACACAGAGTGTAGGGTGCTCCACAAACGTTGATATAATCGTATTGATTAACGTTTTGAGAATTGAGAAGCTTTACGAGCTTTCTTAAGACCTGGCTTCTTACGTTCAACCATACGTGGGTCACGGGTCAAGAGACCTGCAGCCTTCAGAGCTGGACGGAAGTCAGGATCAACAGTTAAGAGCGCGCGTGCGATACCGTGACGGATTGCACCGGATTGGCCGTTGAAGCCACCACCGTTAGCGTTCACCAATACGTCGTATTGACCGAGAGTTTCAGTCACAGCGAATGGTTGTTTGATTACTTCGTGTAAGTGAGGGAATGGAATGTATTCTTCCAATGTACGACCATTGACAGTGAATACACCAGTTCCGGGCACTAAACGTACACGAGCAACAGAGTTTTTACGACGACCTGTACCTAAGTATTGTGCTTTAGACAATGTGGTTCCCTCCTTAAATTAATGATTGGATGTCCAATGCTTGAGGTTGTTGAGCAGCATGATTGTGCTCAGCACCAGCGTAGACATGTAATTTAGTGAATTGACGACGACCTAAGCGGTTGCTTGGTAACATCCCTTTGATAGATTGTTCTACCAAACGAACTGGGTTCTTTTCACGTAATTCACCAGCAGTGATTTGTTTCAAACCACCTGGGTGGCCAGTGTGACGGTAGTAAATCTTGTCGGTTGCTTTCTTACCGGTCAAGGCTACCTTATCAGCATTGACGATTACGACAAAGTCACCCGTGTCAACGTGAGGGGTGTAAGTCGGTTTGTTTTTACCACGTAAAATTGATGCCACTACAGCAGACAAACGACCCAATGGGACATCTGTTGCGTCTACAAGCACCCAGTTACGTTCAACTTCGTTTTTCTTAGCCATGTATGTTGTACGCACGATAGTTTCCTCCAATATAAATCTAGTTGTTTGACATTACTATTGAGTTTCCGGGGCTCATAGTGGGGCAAACAATACCGTTATCCATATTAACGTGATTTGCCCCAAAAGTCAATAGTATTTGCCAAATTCCTCCCCCAAAAAAGATTACAAACGCATAACAGCGAAAAGGTGGACTTAGGCCCGTCCTTACGGTAAAGTAAAGGGGACTTGAAACACGTTTTTATAAGGAGAATTCACATGACACATCCTAGCTTCGACGTCCTCGTGGTCGGCGCCGGTTCCAGTGGCCTCATGGCCGCCATTAATGCCGCCAGCCAAGGGGCCCGCGTCCTCCTTCTAGAGAAGAATAAGCGGCCCGGCCGCAAGCTCCTGCTATCAGGTGGCGGGCGCTGTAACGTCACCAACCGAACCAGCCGCCAGGACCTGATTGCCCACATTCCCGGCAACGGTAAATTCCTCTATTCAGCTCTCAATCAATTTGACCAAGATGACATTATCGACTTCTTCCAGTCCCGGGGCGTCGCCCTCAAGGAAGAGGACCACGGCCGCATGTTCCCGGTGACTAATTCGGCTCGGACCATTCTGGATACCTTGCTGGCTGAGCTGGAGGCCCTAGATGTCACCATCCGGTACGAAGCGCCCGTTGAGCGCCTGCTTCTGAACAAGGAAGCCGGCCGGGTGCGCGGTGTCCTACTGGCTAGTGGCCGGGAGGTGCTAGCGCCTGCGGTGGTGCTAGCAGTGGGCGGCCGCGCCTATCCTAAGACCGGGGCCACCGGCGATGGCTACGCCTGGGCGCGGGCTGCCGGCCACACCATCGAGCGCCTTTATGCTACCGAAGCTCCACTCTTGAGTCAGGATAGCTTCATTGTAGACAAATCCCTACAAGGCGTCTCCCTGCGTGACGTGGCGGTGACAGTCTGGGATGTAGTGGGAGCTCCTTCTACCTCTCCCCAAGCCCAAACAGCCGAAAACACGCCTACCAAACAATCTAGCACCCCCGCCAAGGCTATCGTCACTCACCAAATGGACATGATTTTCACCCACTTTGGCTTCTCAGGTCCTGCCATCCTACGTTGTTCCGGCCACGTCAACCTGTGGCTCTTTGCCCACCCGGAAGCCGAATCCTGCCTGCTAACGGTCAACTTCCAGCCTAACCTGACGCAGGCTGAACTGAGCGCTCAGGCAGAGGTCGGCCGCGACAAACAGCTGCTTACCTTGCTTAAGCAGTGGGTGCCTGAGCGCCTGGCCTTGGTCCTCTGCCAGCAATTAGGGGTAGCGCCAGAGACAGCCTTCAAGCAGCTGACCCACGCCCAAGTCGCCCAGCTCTGGCAGCTGATGACGGCCTTTCCACTAAGCGCGACCGGCTCTCAACCTCTGGAAAAGGGCTTCGTGACTGGGGGCGGCGTCTCCACCAAGGAAGTCAACCCTAAGACTATGGAGTCCAAGCTGACCCAAGGCCTTTTTTTCTGTGGCGAATTCCTGGATATTAACGGCTACACCGGTGGCTACAACATCACCGCCGCATTTGTGACCGGCACCATCGCCGGCCAATACGCTGCCTGGAAAAGCTTCGAGCTACAAGGCTGATCATTTAATAACTTCCTGCCCGAGCTAGTGGTCCACTCTTCAAAGTGGTCCACTAG
>NZ_KV822210.1:212342-268488 GCF_001815865.1 Abiotrophia sp. HMSC24B09 | reverse complement strand
CCAGTGGTCCACTCTTCAAAGTGGACCACTGACTCACCAAAAGGCGGCTAGGATTGTATCCTAGCCGCTTTTTTATCTTACCAATGAGTTTTCTGGCCGCTGAAAATGGCTTGTAATTCGGTCAGTGTCAGGTTTTTCAGCTGACTCTGAGCCGGGTTGACCACCACCACGATGCCATCTAAGGCAAAGGTGGCGTGCCCGACCTGACTAGCCTCGCTAGTCGTCAGCTCCCGTGACAGCATGCCGATATCGGCGGTGCCATCTAGGGCCGCAGTGAAGCCGGCCGTCGATCCGTTAGAAGTCACATTTATCTTAACGCCAGGATTGAGCTTCTCGTAACGCTCGGCTAGCTTTTCAATGACCGGCGTCAAGGAAGTCGACCCAACTAAACTCAGCTGGCCCTTGTGGCCACCCGAACTGTAGTCATAGGTGCCGGCCGCCTGCTCCTGCCAAGTCGCCTTGCTGCCGGGGCTGATATAGCCGGCGCTTTCTACCATGGCCTGCCCCTCACGCGAGAAGACGAAGGACATGAAGTCTTGACCCAGGTCGCTCAACCCATCTTCTTTCCAAGCTAGGTTAAAGGGCCGGGCCAGAGGATAGGAACCGTCACGCACTGCCTCAGCGCTGACCGCCACCCCATCCAAGCTCAGGGCCTGGATGCTGTCGTTGAGGGAACCAAAGGAAATATAGCCGATAGCCGCCGGATTGCCTGCCACCACCTGGAGGACGCCGCCCGTCGTATTAAGGACATCGGCTTCCACGGTGATATTGTCGTCGCCTTGGGCATCTTGGACTTTAGCCAATTCCACAAAGGCCTGGCGCGTTCCAGACCCCGCTTCCCGGCTGACCACAATAATGGGCTGGCCGCTGACCGAGCTAGCAGCAGCTGCCTCTACGCCAAATGGCCCAAGGGCACCAGCTAGAAGCCCAGTCACTAGAGTCGCCAGCGCCCACTTAAGGCGTCGGCTCCCCCATTTCTTCTGCATAAACATGATCTACTAGCCTCCTAGTTGAGCTCGACGATTTCGCCCGTGTTGAGGAAGACTACCCGCTCACAAATGTTGGTCACGTAGTCGCCAATACGCTCCAAGCTGCCGGCCACGCCCAAGTAGTCAATCCCGGCCGGAATCAACTCCCGTTTGCGCTCCATGCGCTCAGCCGTATCGCGGTAGACCGCCTCCAGCAATTCATCAATTTCCTCGTCCATGAGAGCCACCTTACGGGCCTTCTTAGCGTCACGACTGATGTAGCTGTCCAAGGCGTCCGCAATCATCTTCTCGGCCACTTGCGCCATGCGGGCTAGGTAACCCTTAACCGTCTGGCTTTCTTCGTCGTGGTCTTGATTGCGCAGGGCGATAGTCCCGATCGAAACCGCGTGGTCAGCAATGCGCTCTAGGTCGATGCTGACATGAAGAACGGCGAAAAGCATACGCAAGTCCTGGGCTACGGGTTGCTGCAAAGCAATAATCTTGTGAGTATCTTTTTCGATTTCGGCCGTCGTCGCGTTGATTCTCAGGTCATCACTGAAGACTTCGTGAGCCAACTCGGTGTCGCTTTCGATATAGGCTTGGGTGGCCTTGTTGACTGAGGTTTCAGCCGCCTTGCCTAGGTCTAAGAGCTTGTTGTGTAAGGCTTCTAATTCTTGAACATAGTTATTACGCATAGGTCATACCTCCTCTAGATTAGCCGAAGCGGCCTGAGATGTAGTCATTGGTCCGTTGATCGTGTGGATCGGTAAAGATTTGGGCCGTGTCGCCAAATTCCACTACTTCCCCTGATAGGAAGAAGGCCGTCTTGTCCGAAATACGGGCTGCCTGTTGCATGTTGTGGGTGACAATCACGATAGCGTAGCGGTCCTTGAGTTCCTGGATCAAGTCTTCAATCTTGTTGGTTGAAATAGGGTCCAGAGCAGAAGTCGGCTCGTCCATGAGTAGGACCTCGGGGTCGTTGGCGATGGCTCTGGCAATACAAATCCGTTGTTGTTGCCCCCCTGATAATTCAGTGGCATTAGAATGCAGCTTGTCCTTAACCATATCCCAAATCGCCGCCCCCTTAAGGCTGTTCTCCACAATTTCATCCAGGACTTGGCTGTCCTTAATGCCGTGCGTACGTGGTCCATAGGCGATATTATCATAAATAGACTTAGGGAAAGGGTTGGGTTGCTGGAAGACCATGCCTACTTGCTTACGCAGTTGGGTGACATCATAGTTCTTACTATAGATATTCTTACCGTCCAGCTCAATCAGCCCTTCTACGCGGGCGCTAGGCACCAAGTCCTGCATGCGGTTAAGGGTCTTAAGAAAGGTAGACTTACCGCAACCTGATGGGCCGATAAAGCTGGTCACGACCTTGTCTTCTAGTTGCATATTGACGTTTTTTAGGGCATGAAAATCTCCATAATAGAGATTGAGATTGGTAACATTAAACTTGTATGGCTGAGTCATCTTAATTTCCTCCTCGGCTTAAGCGACGCCCAATATAGCTCGATAAGCCGTTAATTGCTAGTACTAAGAGAATAATGACGGTCCCGGTCGCGTAGGCTTCCTTAAGGTGAAGCCCTTCTGACGAGAGCACGTACATGTGTAGGGACAGGGTCCGAGAACTGGACATGAGGCTGGATGGCAGACCGGTCGCCGACCCTAAGGTAAAGAGCAAGGCGGCCGTTTCCCCGACAATCCGCCCGACGGCCAGAATGACCCCTTGCAGAATGGCTGGCATGGCCACAGGCAGGACGACGGTGAAAATGGTCCGTAATTTGCCGGCACCTAAGGCCAAACTCCCCATACGCAGGGAATTATCGACCTGGAGCAGACCTTCTTCCGTTGCCGAAATAATAATGGGTAGGACCATAATGACAATGGTTAGAATCCCGGCCAAGAGCGAAAACTGGAAGCGTAGGTAGATAACGAAGAAGAGCATGCCGAACAAGCCATAAACAATGGACGGCACGGCAGCCAAGGTGTCCGTAGCCAGACGAATGACTTTGACTACGCGTGATTTGCGGTCAGCGTACTCTACTAGGTAAAAGCCGGTAAAGACACCAATGGGGGTGGCAATAGCCAGCGACAGGCCGACCGTAATCAAGGTCGAAATCAAAGCCGGCGTCAAGGACAGGTTGTCCGTCGTGTAGTCCCAGGCGAAGAGACTAGGCGTCAAGGCACCCAGCCCGTTCCAGACAATAAAACCTACAATGAAGGCTAACATGCCCAAGGTGAAGGCAGCCGAAGCATAGATCAGCCACTTAACCCAAGTAAGCTTAGACATTAGCGTTTACCTCCTTTGTTTTTAACCCGGGTGAAGAAGAGGTTAATAATCAGAATGAAGACGAAGAGGACCACAGCTGTGGCGATTAAGGCTTCCCGGTGCTGGCCGGTTGCGTAGGCCATTTCCATGACGATATTAGTCGTCAGGGTCCGAACCCCTTGGTTGAGTTCTGTAGGAATCCGTGGTTGGTTACCCGCCACTAGGATAACGGCCATGGTTTCCCCGATGGCTCGGCCAATCCCGAGGATAATGGCTGACAAAATACCGTTTTTAGCAGCTGGCACCACGACCGTCAGGATGGCCCGCTCGTGGGTGGTCCCTAGGCCGATGGCCCCTTGATAGTAGGACTTAGGCACATTGCGAATGGCTGATTCCGACAAGCCAATAATAGTCGGCAGAATCATAATGCCTAGCAGGAGCGAGGCTGTCACCATATTCATACCCGACCGGCCCATCAGACGGAAGAAAGGCACGAAGATTTGGAGGGCGAAGAAACCATAGACAATGGAAGGAATGGCCGCCATCAGGTTAATGGCCGACTTGGCATAGCGATAATAGCGTTTTGGACAGTAGAAGACCATGTAGACGGCCGTCAGGACCCCAATAGGCACCCCAATCAGGATAGCACCTCCTGTGACAATCAGGGAACCCACAATCATGGGCAGAATGCCAAATTCAGGCTGACTGGCCGTTGGCCGCCAGTTAGTCCCAGTCAGGAATTCCCAGACTCCCTGCCGCAGAATAAAGGGCAGACCGCCGGAGAAGATAAAGTAAAAGATCAGGATAATAGATAAGACCGAGATCAAAGCCGAAATCAAGAAGACATATTTCATGACGGTCTCACGTACATCACGTTGCATAGTGGTAACTCCTATAGTATTAATTCAAATATGCGAGGTCTAGACATGCTAACTCTCCTCCATTATACACAAACTTGCGCTCGCTTGCCTAGCGGGACGAAGCAAATTGTGCTTAAGTCAGCACAAGAAAAGGACCGGAAATTACCTTCCGGTCCTTTGGCTTAGTAATAGTAATAGCCTAAGTCGTTCTGCTGTGGCATGACGAAGTGATAGCCCTTCTCCTTGAAGATAGGGATGAGGACATCAATGGCTTCCACCGTGGAGATGTGGGTATCGTGCATGAGAATCACCGACTTGGGTTGTAGGTGACTCAAGACCTGCTCGATAATCATGTCCTTGTCGTGGCTCTTCCAGTCTTCGGAATCCACATTCCAGACAATCGAGGTCATAGGTTGCAGGAGGTCTACAACCCGTTTACCCCCACTCCCGAATGGTAGGCGATAGAGGGTTGGGGTGACACCCGTCGCTTCTTGAATGGCTTCTTGGGCGTATTGAATTTGCTTCTTAACCCCTTCATCCGACTCCTTGGCCATGTCTGGGTGGGTATAGGTGTGATTGCCGATTTGGTGGCCGGCATCTCGCACCTTACGAGCAATTTCAGGATACTTCTCGACGAAGCCCCCCATCATGAAGAAGGTGGCCTTCACCTGGTGCTTGTCTAAGACTTCCAGTAACTTCTCTGTCACTTCTGGGCTCGGCCCATCGTCAAAGGTCAGACTAATCAGTTTACGGTGGTCAATAGCAGAGCCCGACAAGCCGTCTGCTAGGCTAGCACAAGACCAGAGGGCCTCGATGCTTTCCTTGGATAAATTATCGTCGGTAGCATTTTTGGCTACTGCCTTGGCGAAATCCTTAGCCTTATCCTTGAGCTGGTCACTCAAGTCCTGGGCATCGGTATGAGCTTCAATCTTTTGGATATCTTGCTCGATGGCCTGAAGAGTAGCCACGTTAGTGTCCACCGTCGCTTGATCGACGGTCGTCCCCAAGGACAAGTCGCTAACCGCTGCCGTCACCTTATCTTTCAAGCTAAAGACTTGATCAGCCTCCGCAATCAGTTCTTGGATGGCTTGGCCTAGGGCATCTTGCTTACCTACCTTGCTTACCGCTTCATTGCTAGCTACAGACTTAACTGTCTCAGCCGTCACACCCTCGGCTAATTTTGCCTGGTGGTTGACTTGGCTACCTTGAATGAGGGCCTGGTCGCTAGCATAGAGCTGGCTCAGGGCTTGAATGGCTTGGTAACGGGCTTCTGCCGCTTGATAGTCTTGCATAAGTCGGTAACCAGACCAACCTCCCAAGGCTTGGACCTTAGACTTGGCCGCCTCTAACTTGCTGGTCGAGATATCTTGAGCCAAGAAGTCCCGTTGCTGGTTGAGGTAGAGGTCCTGAATAGCGTTTTCGGCTGCTTGGATGCTCTGGCTTGAACCCCCGCGAATAAGAGGGAAAGCCACCCAGGCCAGCACTAGCACTGCGATAGTTCCCGCTAAGATGGTCAAGCCCGTCCGGGTTGCCCGTTTTCTCAAGGCCGCTGGATCACTGGCAGGGCTGGGACTGGTCTCTTCTGAAGGTTTAATTGGATCTTGCTTGCTTACTTGTTCTTGGTCTGACATGTCAAATCCGTCCTCTTCAACAATAATTTTTGACTTAATTTATACAAATGGTGCAACAATCCGTAAGACAGCATCCCATAACATACCAGTCAAGGTATTGCGGGTATCTGCCAGGGTGATTTGGCGAGCTTGGGCTTGGGTGGCTAGGAAGTCCGCCTTGATAGTTGGAATCACTGGATGATCGTATAACATAGCGCTCAACTCAAAGTGCAGATAGAGGGAGCGGTAGTCCAGGTTAATGGTCCCCACACTGGCCAAGCGGTCATCTGCCACGAAGGTCTTGGCATGGAGGAAGCCAGGGCTGAATTCATAAATCTTAACCCCTGCTTCAATCAAGGGACGATAGTAAGAACGGGTCATACGGAAGACCATCTTCTTATCCGGAATACCTGGTGTCATGAGGCGGACATCCACCCCACGTCTAGCCGCCAAAGTCATAGCCGTCTGCAATTCATAGGAAATAACCAGATATGGCGTATAGATATAGACATAATCCTGGGCAATATTGAGCATATCGCGATAGACATTTTCACCTAGGGGTTCATTGTCCAAAGGTGTGTCGCCATATACTTGGACAAAGCCCTGAGCAGGATTGGCTAGTGTTAACGCCCGTTCCGCCAGGGTGTCCTCTTTGAAGGTCTCATAGTTAATGTCCTTCTTAGGATAGAAGGCATTCCACATATCCAGGAAGAGGGTGGCCAGACTCCAGACACCTGGCCCTTCTAGGCGGATCAGGTTATCCTTCCAATAGCCAAAACGTTCGATTTCATTAATATATTCATCGGCTAGGTTCATGCCACCTGTAAAGCCTACCTTGCCGTCGACGACCACAATCTTACGGTGGTCGCGGTTGTTAACGGCTAGCGAAATCACCGGCGTAAAGGGATTAAACTGCAGGCACTTAATACCGATAGCCTCCATTTGAGCGACAAAGTCACTCGGCAAGGTGGTCAAGCAACCAAAATCATCATAGATCACGCGAACCTCCACTCCTTGGTCAGCCTTTTGCGCTAAGACTTCGAAGACCTGATCCATGAAGAGGCCTGGATTCATAATGAAAAATTCAAGCAATATATAGCGTTCCGCCGACCGCAAAGCCTCCAAAAGAGGCTCCAAGGCCAACTCACCTGCAGCATAGTAATCTACTCGGGTATCCCCATAGACCGGTAAATTAGAGGTTTGTTCAATATAATAGCTGAGGCTAGCCATACGGGAATCCTGCTCTAACAGGTGAGGATAAGCCCCTGACACAGCTTGGGCATAATCCTTGGCCACTTGGTTGGCTACCTGGGCTGCCATGTGTCGGCTAGGCCGCTTATTTCCGAAGAGGGCATAGAAGAGCCCACCGAAGATAGGCAAGAGGCCCATCAAGATAATCCAGCTCATGCGATAGGCTGGGTTTTCGTTCTTACGAATCAGATATAGGGTCATGATGACCGTGAAAACCCGCAAGAGGGCGTCCAGTACCAAGGAGTAATCGATGATGTTGAGAAAGACCGTGGCAAACCAGACTAGCTGAATCAGAATCAGGAGGGTCGTCACCAGGGCCCGCCCAGTAGTAAAACGACCTCGGAGTTTTTTAATCACAATCTCCCTCCTCTGCTGCCTTGCTAGCAAAGTAGTCAGCCTCAACCGCCTCCCAATGCAGGCGTTCCTCCTGACCTAAGGTCCGAATGATGCGAGCCGGGTTACCTGCCGCCAGCACATCAGCCGGCAGGTCCTTGGTGACAACAGAACCTGAAGCCACAACCGTGCGAGGGCCAATGGTGACACCAGGATTGCCCACTACATTGCCACCTAGCCAGCATTCATCGCCGATGGTGATAGGTTTACCAAATTCAATAACGCGGTTGCGGACCCCAGCATCCAGGGGATGGGTCGCCGTATAGAGGCTGACCCGAGGCCCAAACATAACATTGCGGCCAATGGTAATCGGCGCCACGTCCAGCATAATACAATCAAAGTTGGCATAGAAGTACTCACCCACCGAGATATTACAACCATAGTCCACATAGAAGGGAGACTCAATATGACAACGCTGGCCAATTGCCGCGAAGGTCTCCTTGAGAATCTGATAACGAGCTTCCTTTTCCGTCCGCGACAAGGCGTTATAGCGCTCCATCGCCAAACGCCCCTTTTGGCCCAATTGGCGCAACCCCATGTCTGATGGATTATAAGCTTGCCCAGAAATCATTCGTTCATATTCGCGCATAGTCGTATCCCCCTTCTTAAGCTACTCCCTTCTATTATACCCGATGACGCCCCTTTGAAACAACTCCAATCACCAAAAATGTGCGCTTAAATGCACACTTTGGCCCCTCTCGCCTACCTAACTCGGCCATAGAAAAAAGGGCTGGAAGTTAGCTTCCAACCCTTTTAAATTCTTTAACTTATTTACCGAAAGCTTCTAAGTAACGTGCCACCACGTTGTCTACGGTGAAGCCAAATTGAGCCATGACTTGGTCAGCTGGACCTGATGCCCCGAAGCCATCGATGCCCACAGTGACGCCGTCTAAGCCGACATATTTTTGCCAACCGAAGGTTGAGGCCATTTCAACAGACAGACGGTTGCGAACGGCATTTGGCAAAACAGATTCCTTGTAAGCCGCATCTTGCTCGTCGAAGCGGTTGAAGGCTGGGAAGGATACAACGGATACATCCACGCCGTGCTCTTCACGTAATTTAGCTTGAGCGGCGACCGCTAAGGCTACTTCAGAACCAGAAGCTAGGAGTAAACCAGCAGGCACTTGACCTTGAGCTGGAGAAACCACATAAGCCCCTTTACGTACGCCTTCTTCTGCCAAGGACTGGCTGTTAGCCAAGACTGGCAAGTTTTGACGTGTTAAGACTAACATACTTGGACGAGTTTGTTCTTCTAACGCAACCTTCCAAGCCACATAAGTCTCGTTCACGTCTGCTGGACGGAAGACGTTGAGGTTAGGCAAGGCACGGAAGGCAGCCAATTGTTCGATTGGTTCGTGGGTTGGGCCGTCTTCCCCAACTGCGATTGAGTCATGTGTCATGACATAGATCACTGGCAATTGAGATAAAGCAGCCAAACGTACAGCAGCCTTGAGGTAGTCAGTGAAGACGAAGAAGGTCCCACCGTAAATCTTAGACCCACCATGGAGAGCTACCCCGTTCATGGCAGCTGCCATGCCGAATTCACGTACCCCGAACCAGATGTTGCGGCCTGCGTAGTTATCAGGCATGAAGTCTTGTTCTTGGCTGTTCATAGTCTTGTTAGAACCAGATAAGTCAGCAGAGCCACCCCATAGGAAAGGCACGCCTTGACCTAAGGCTTGAATGGCCTTGAAGCTTGAGTTACGGCTTGCGTCAGCCGCTGTTTCTGGACCAACTAGTTTCAAGCCTGCATCATAGCCTTCAGGCAATTTACCTTGGAAGGCAGCGACTAAGGCAGCAGCCTTTTCAGGGTGAGCAGCCTTGTAAGCTTCAAATAACTGGTTCCAAGCCTCATTGGCTTTGGCGCCACGCGCTTGAACTTTCTCAGCGAAAAGTTGAGCTGCTTCTTCTGGCACAGTGAAGGCAGGGTAGTTCCAGCCATATTTAGCCTTGGTTGCTGCCCAATCTTCTGCCCCTAAAGGCGCCCCGTGAACCTTGGCAGTCCCCTCGTTCTTAGAACCAAAGCCGATCACGGTCTTGATTTCGATGATAGTTGGTTGGCTAGTGTGAGCCTTAGCTGCTTCAATGGCAGCAGAAATAGCATTCAAGTCGTTACCATCTTCCACGCGGAGATAGTGCCAGCCTTGTGCTTCAAAACGGTCTTTGACATTTTCTACGAAGGCTTGAGATAAGTCCCCGTCCAAGGAAATATCGTTAGAATCGTAGAGCACTACTAATTTACCTAATTGGAGCTTACCAGCTAAGGAGCAGGCTTCATAGGCTACCCCTTCCATTAAGTCCCCGTCACCGCATAGGGCATAGGTGTAGTGGTCGATTACTGGGAAGTCAGGCGTGTTGTAGGTTGCACCTAAGTGAGCTTCAGCCATGGCCATGCCGACAGCTGTCGCAATCCCTTGACCTAAAGGACCAGAAGTCGCTTCTACCCCGTGCGTGTGACCCACTTCTGGGTGACCAGGGGTCTTGCTGCCTAATTGGCGGAAGTTCTTCAAGTCATCAATGCTTACATCAAAGCCAGCGGTATGCAACAGGCTGTATAGCAAGGCTGAACCATGGCCCGCACTGAGGATAAAACGGTCGCGGTTGAGCCAGTCAGAATCCTTAGCGTTAACATTCAAGTGGCCTGCCCACAAGGCATAAGCCATCGGTGCCGCCCCCATTGGTAAACCAGGGTGACCTGAGTTAGCAGCCTCAATTTGATCCACACTCAGGGTCCGTAGGGTATTGACGGCGAGTAAGTCTTTTTCATTAAACATGCGCATATCTCCTTTGCTTTGTTGCTTGCCTTTATTGTAACACGAATCGGGTAAAAATCGAACAAATTAAATGTTCGAATGCTCAAAAATCAATCGATTAATACCTGCCAACGCTCACCCGCCTGATAGGCCTCATGGCAGAGCGCGATTTGTTGGTAGGAGCTTTTGGCTTCAAAGAGTTCCGGCAAGTCATCCGGAGCGAAAAATTCCGCTGCCTGGGTCTCGACATTGGCTTGGAAGTTTTGATTCTGGTAGTCACACTCGATGAAGCACTTGAGAATAGTTAAAGGACTATGACCTGGATTATGCAGATTACGGTCTTGGATCATAATCAGACGCTTAGCCTGCCCGACGACACCGGCCTCCTCCCAAAGCTCCTTGAGGGCGTTAGAAGTCAAAGTCTCCGTCACGTCCATCCAGCCACCTGGCAGGGCCCAGCGTCCATCGGCTTCCTGAACTAACAGAATCTTTCCGTCTCGCCAGACCACCGCTCGGGTATCAACCTTAGGCGTCTGATAGCCATATTCGCCATCAAAGCCCAGGTCCAGCTGCTCCCGAGTCAAATTAGACCTCTGGGCAATAAGTTGCTTGGCGATGACTTGAATCCGCTCATAGCGTTCGGTGTCGAAGACATCCTTAGAATAGAAGACACCCGCCAGGCCAATGGCAATGAGTTCCTTTAACAAGACCAGTTCATCCATACACTTTCTCCTCCCTCTCTACGAAAAAAGAGGCCCCAAGGGCCTCAGGGTCTTGCAAGATTAGAATGAACCTTCGTCTTGCAAACCCCGAAGAAGTTCTTGGAAGGCTTCTTCAGAATCAACTACGTGGAAGGAGGTGCTGCAGCACCCTACACCACAATGACCATCCGCATGGTCTTGTGCGGCCAATTCTTCGTCTTCGATGTTTTCGATTTCTAATGGATTATCTTTTACCATAATACCGCCTCCGGTTGCTTTTGATAACGCTATTATACCAAATTTATCAGGCCTTGTATAGAGACACGCTTAATCCAAACTAGCCAGGCCCAATCAAAAAAGGACAGGAAGTCACCTTCCTGCCCCAAGGACTTATTTTCTAAACTTTGCTTCCATGCGATAAATACGGTGCCCACGCGAAGAGAATTTCTCCTCATATTCAGTCATGACATTATCAGGGAAGTCTGACTGGTGCAAGTCTAACCAGACCTGTTTGAAGTAGAGGCCATACTGAGACATGCTGGCTAAGGAATATTCGAAAAGACCTTGGTTGTCGGTCTTGAAGTGAATCTCCCCTTCTGGCACCAAAATCTCTTGGTATTGAGCCAGAAAATCAGGCGAGGTCAGACGACGCTTGGCATGTTTTTTCTTAGGCCAAGGATCACTGAAGTTGAGGTAGACCAGGGACACTTCGCCCGGCGCGAAGTACTGGTTGAGGTTGCGGCCATCGGCGTGAAGAATCTGCAAGTTAGGTAAGTCTTCCCGGATTTGATGTTCCAAGACCGTCACGATGACACTGGTTTGAATTTCAATACTGATGTAGTTAATTTCAGGATGGCGCTTAGCCATTTCCACGATAAAGCGTCCCTTACCAGAACCGACTTCGATATGAATAGGCTGTTCCTTGGCGAAACGCGTCTGCCACTGGCCACGGAGTGTCTCCGCTTGCTGAGGCACATACTGAGGATGGGCATCCAGTTTATCCTGGGCCCAAGGTTTATGACGTAATCTCATAACTTAGAAAAACTCCTTTGGTTGATGGGCGAGACGCCGCTTATCAGCTTGCGCCCCTTGGTAGATAGATTTCAAGAGTAGCACCAATTCGTTCATACGGTCGAAGCGATTCTCCTGATAATAGTGTTTGATAATGAGTAGACAGTTAATCTGGCTATACCACTGGACTCTTTTGTAGGTGGTGGCATCAAAGCGCAGGCCATAAGTCTTAAGCCATTGGGTCCAGTCGCTAGGCCGGTAATACTCACAGAGTAGACGGCTAAGGTCGCTAAGCGGATCAGCAATGCGGACGTTCTCCCAGTCTACTAGGTAGAGCTGGCCATCTTCCGCCTCCAAGAAATTAAGGTGATGTAAATCCCCATGGCAGACACAGTAGTTAACATTATAGAAGTCATCATCTAAGGCGTCTTCCAGTGAATGAATCACTTCGTTGAAGAAATGGTGCTGACAGAGGGCTGCTGGCAGGTCTTTGAGATAGAGGGCAATAAAGTCCAAGGGATAGAAGAGTTGGTCTTCACTGCGCTTGAGCATCATGAGCAGGTAGTCGGATTGATGAATGGAACGAATCAATTGAATAACTTTTTCCTGCCCCATGTCTTCTCGGCTCAGCAGACGACCATCCTTCCATTCTTGAGCCACCAGGAGGTCCCCTGAATAGGTCCGCTGGGTCCACATGAGCTTAGGCGTAATCCCTTGCGCTGACAAGGCCGCTAAGAAAGGCGAGGAGTTGCGCTTGAAGAAGACGCGTTCGTTATTCTTAACGCCCATATAGGCATCACCACTAGCTCCCCCGATAGGGGTCATTTGCCAGTCTTGTTCCTGTCCATCTCGCATCTGGGCGCCTCCTCTCTCATAAGCATACAGTCCATTTTACCATGGAATGGACCCAGGTAAAATACTTTTCCACTAAATAGTTGATGTAAGCGATTCCTGGTTGTGATTGTAATACTAGCCTCAAGCTCAAATTTCGGTCCTAAGGCCGATGGCAGCCTCCAACTCCTATGTTAGACTAAAATCGATTAAGAAAGGAGTGATTCCCATGGAAGCTAGACTCACCCAAGCATCCAATAAACAACTCAGTAAACTGATTGTATCCAACCTAGCCGGTACGCTCGGTTCTGCCATCCTGACCTTCGTCATCGGCTTGATTATCCTCAAGCACAGTGACTCAGCCATTTACTTCGGCCTGTCCCAGGCAGTAGGGCCAGTGGTTTCCCTGCTACTGCTGCCCTTTACCGGTAGCCTAGTCGATAAATACAACAAACAACACATCATTATTTGGGCTCAAGGTCTCAGTATCCTAGCCCTGGGGCTCTTTGCCGGCTTTATCGCCACCACCCATCTGACTAGCAATCTGCTCATGGTCTTCCTGCTCTTGATTGCCCTCAAGATTTCCGACCAATTCCTGTCTACCGCTTCGGTGTCGGCCGCTACCAACCTAGTTGTTGAGGAGCACGTCCATAAACTCAGATCCATCGAACAAACCATTGGTGCCCTGTCTCAATTTATCGCGCCTATTGCTGGGGTTGCCCTCTATGCCACTCTGCCATTAGAATACCTGGTAGGGCTAGAGATTGTCTTAGAAGCTCTCGTCATTATCATCACCCTGACCCTTAACTTCCACCTCGTTGCGCATCATCAAGCGGATGCTGAAGCCTCTCTCTTCACCCTCTTCAAGGAAGGGCTGGACTTTATCAAGGCCCACAAGAAATTCCAACATACCTTGGCTCTCTTCATGTTCATTAACCTTCTGATTACAGGGATCATTGTGGGCATGCCTTATGTCCAAGTCAAAGTCCTCCACTTCTCAGATTACTACTACGGCCTAACGGAAGCTGCGCTCAGCCTAGGCTTCATCTTAGTGGGGATTTACCTTTCCGCTCGTAAGGCTATCCGCTATCCACTACTCCTAGCCTGGAAATCCATCCTCACCATTGGCGGCCTGGTGGCGCTTATGGGGGCTGTCCTCTGGTTACCTCTGTCAACAGATGCCTTCTTCGCCTTCTTCCTCCTTATTAGTTTATTCTTTGGTGGTATCTCAACGGCCGTTAACATTCCCATGATGACCTGGGTCACCCAGATTGTACCCACTCACTATCAAGGCCGGATTTTCAATATCGTCTCAACGGCTAGCCAGCTCCTCTCGCCCCTAGGCATGGTCATCTTCTCCTTAGGTTTCGACTACTTGCCAGCTAGCCTACTCTTCCTCTTATGCGGCGCTATTATGATAGGCGTAACCGCCTACTGGCCTCGCTTCTACAAGGTCAACATTTTAAGCAACCAATTAGAAGACTAACCTCAACTAAGACCCAGCCACTAGCCAAGCTAGTGGCTTTTTTTCATATTAAAAAGGACTGGAAATATCTTCCAGTCCTTTAGACTCTTATATATCTAAGAAACGACGGATTGAGCGGCCTGCCCCTAGGCGACCTAAGACAATCCCAATCACCAGGAGTCCTGCTCCTACATAGGCCAGAATTGGCATGGTGGCTACCAGCTGGAGATTAGCTAGTCCTAAGAAGCCAGGCAAGTAGCTATGGGCTCCTTCATAGATGCCATACAAGGCACCAAAGGCCAGAAGACCCGAAATCAAGCCAATATAGGCCCCTTCATATTTGAAAGGCGCGCGAATGTAGCGCTTGGTTGCCCCTACTAGGCGCATAATCTCGATTTCTGTGCGGCGGGCCAAAATAGTCAGACGAATAGTGTTTGACACCAGAAGTACCGCAAAGACAACGAAGATAGAGGCCAGTACGGCTAGGACGATCCGCACGGCATTGATGTTGCCTAGAATGGTCTCAACGTCTGTGGAACCATAATTGGCAGCTTCTACCTTGGCTAGCTTACGAATATCCTGGGCCACCTTATCTAGGTTCTCGCCCTTATCCACTGAGACTACATAAACGTTATTGAGGGGGTTCTTGTCCCCTTCAATGACATCGAAGTCAGAAGTGATTGTCTTCTTATAGTGCTCTAGTTCCTCATCCTTGCTGCGATAGACCACATCGGTGACATGCTCCAGGCCTTGGATTTGCGTCTTGAGTGCGGCTTCTTCTTCTTCCGTCGCAATGCGGTCAATCAGCACCCGTACTTGGAAGGTCTGTTCGATATTTCGCGTCGCTTCATTAATGTTAGTCCAAATCAGCACGAAGCTCCCAATCATAATCAAGGTTAAGGTCATGGTGAAGATGGACACCAAGGTCATGAGTCCGTTACGGAAGAGGTTACGGAAACCGTCGCGAATATGACGGAAGAAACTTCTAATGGCTCTCATGGTAATCCCCCTTCCGGTCATCGCGGACAATCCGGCCACCTTCCAGCACCACTACTCGATGTTGGAAGTGGTCCACCAGGGTATCGTTATGGGTCCCCATCAAAATGGTGGTTCCCCGGCGATGAATGGATTCTAGGACACGATGAATGCCCATGGCTGTCTCAGGGTCCAAGTTACCAGTTGGCTCGTCCGCAATCAAGATAGCTGGACGGTTGGCAATAGCCCGAGCAATGGCCACCCGTTGTTGTTCCCCACCTGATAATTGATTTGGATAGGATTTGGCCTTATGGGCTAGGCCCACTAATTCTAAAACTTCCTTAACCCGGGCTTTAATAGTCCGGCCACTCTCGCCCGTTACCTCTAGGGTATAGGCGATATTTTCGTAGACGTTCAATTTAGGCAGCAACTTGAAGTCCTGGAAGACTACCCCTACCGTCCGGCGCAAGTGTGGCACTTGCCGTTCCTTAAGCTTGTTGAGGTTAAAGTCCCCTACCCGGATAGTCCCGCGGGTCTGCATTTCTTCACGATAAAGCAACTTCATCAGGGTCGACTTACCGGAGCCACTTGGCCCAATCAAGTAGACAAACTCCCCTTTGTCAATAAAGAGGTTGATGTCACGTAAGGCAATAGTCCCCTTGTCATATTGTTTGCTGACAAGTTGTAATTGAATCATCTGGTCACCTTCTTTCTCTTTCTTTTTCTAAAATTCGGTCATTCTAAGTCTACCACATTCCCTCGTCCACTGGGTCACAAGGAGATGTCAATTGTGTATCAGGAGGCAGAATCGCCCATTTGCCATTTGAGATAGGCATCGATAAAGCCGTTGAGGTCGCCGTCCATGACAGCCCCCGTGTTGCCCACTTCGTAGCCAGTCCGGTGATCCTTGACCATGGCGTAAGGGTGGAAGACATAGGAGCGAATCTGCGAGCCCCAGGCAATGTCTTTTTGTTCCCCTTTGAGGGCGGCTAATTCCTTGGCCTTGTTCTCTTCCTCTAATTGGTAGAGCTTGGCTTTGAGCATGGCCATGGCTAAATCCCGGTTCTGGAACTGGGAACGTTGGGACTGGCTCTGGGTTACTATGCCGGTCGGAATATGGGTAATTCGAATAGCAGAGGAGGTCTTGTTAATATGCTGACCCCCAGCCCCTGAAGCCCGATAGGTATCAATCCGTAAATCATCGGGGTTGATGTCGATTTCGATGGTATCATCCAACATAGGCGTCACTTCAACCGAAGCAAAGGAAGTATGGCGGCGGCTGTTGGAGTCAAAAGGCGAAATCCGCACCAAGCGGTGCACACCCTTCTCTGACTTGAGATAGCCATAGGCATTGTGGCCTTCAATTTCCAGGGTCACACTCTTAATACCCGCTTCTTCCCCGTCTTGATAATCCAAGACCGTTACCTTGAAGCCCTGCTTATCCGCCCAACGCTGATACATACGCAGTAGCACACTGCCCCAGTCCTGGGATTCGGTCCCGCCAGCCCCTGGGTGAATTTCTAGAATGGCATTATTGGCATCATGAGGTCCCGACAGGAGCAACTTCATCTCATAGGCATCTAAGTCCGCTTGGACTTGGGCAACCTGACCTTCCGCTTCAGCCAAGATATCGGCATCTTCTGTCTCATCATAGAGTTCAAGGGCCACTTCAATGTCCGCCACACCTTCTTCCAAGGCATGAATGGTCGAGTAAGTCTCCTTAGCTAAGTTAAGTTGGCTGATAATTTTCTGAGCCTTTTCGTTATCATCCCAGAAATCAGGCGCCGACATCTGATGTTCGTAGTCGGCAATATCTGCTTCTAAAGCCTCTAAGTCAAAGAGACCCCCTGAAGCTAGCTAATTGGTTATTGGCTTTGTCAATGAATTGACGAATTTCATATAATTCCATAATCAACGCTCCTTCGTTTAGTCAATCACCTTATTGTACCACGCAAAACCTAGTGGGACAATGGTAAAAGGCCCCACCAGGGGGCCTTTGCCTTGAATTGTGCCTAGTTTTAAACTTCTAATCGCTGACGCAATTGCTCGGCCAAAGCGCCCAAGGAAGCCCGGCGGCGGTCCAAGTCAGCTTGTTGGCGGTCTAAATCTGCTAGCTCTTCCTCCACAACCGCTAAATTCTCCCGCCATTGGATCTCGGTTCCACAAGCCGTCTCATGCAATTCCTTAATGCGTTTAATGGCCTTGACCGATAAGCCCAGGGCTCGCAGTTCCAAAATATTGGTCAAAGCCGCCTCATGTTCAGGCAACCACTGATACTTGCCGGCCACCTTATCAGGCACCACGAGACCCTCTTCAATATAGAATCTCAGAGTGTCGCGACTGACCTGGTATTTGGCTTCAATCTGTCCCGTCTGCAACATTTTGGTCTCCTCCTCTTGACAGGGGCTTAGCCCCTCAGGTTTTACTAGAGATAGTAACCTACAAGGAGGTCCTATCATGAAAATTATCTTACTCAGTCTCTTCGTCCTCTACGCCCTAGCCATGCTGGGTGCCAGCCTTCATAGCCGGCGCCCCGGTCTGGCTTGGCTGACCGGACTTAATGTCTTTTGCGCCTTGACCCTTATGATAACCAGCCTAGCAGCCTGCTTGGGTTGGCTGTCGCACGGGCCTGCCTGTTTTGGGCTAGGCCTAGCCTTGCTCAGCCTCATGGTCTGCGCCCCACTCAACGGCCATTATCTATTCGGCCGCATCCAAGCACGTCATCTCCTCATTCGTGGTAGCTTGTCTCTAATTCTCTGGCTAGCCTACTGGCTAAGCTAAGCAAAAGAGCCGACCTAAGGGGTCCGGCTCTTTTTTGGGCTTAACCTAGCAAGTCCCGCAATTTATCGAAGGTCTTGCCATTACGGATGGTAATCTGCGGATAGAAGTCCTCCTTGAGCAGGTACTTGTGGTAGGAGGTCTTGAGGTATTCACTTTCCGTGTATTTGCCCCAGAAGACCGCCCGGTCGCCAAAATGAACCACTTCATCGTGTAGGGGCATGGCCTTAATGCGGGCCTTCATATGCTCATAATCCACCTGATCGGTGTAGAAGAGCACATCACGACGTGCCAAGGGCTCCTGCCACCAGTCCGGCACTTGTGCGGCATCCGCCAAGTAGGCATCGCGACTTAAGACCACATGATAAATGGTAAAAGGATAAGTCGCCAACATATCGCCAATCTTAGCCTTGATGCGCTCCAGAGGCTCCTCCGTTTCGAAAAAGGCATTCCCACTATTAATGTAGGTAGTGACTGCTTCATAACCCAAAGCCTCAAGCTGAGCTCTAAGTTCACTCATGACCACTTTGTTCTTGCCACCCACATTGATTCCACGAAGTAATAAAAGGTATTTCATAAATTTAAAGTCACTCCCTATCTAGCTCCTATTATAGCATAGTTTAGAGCTTGGAAGTCTATTATGCGCATAAAAACCTCGCTCCTATGTTTCAGGAGCGAGGTTGTCTTTTATTGCAGTTGCAAGATACCGTAATAAACAAGTAGCTGTATGACACTTACAAATAGGTTATTCCCAATATGGAGGGCGATGGAATCGATCAGCTGATTCCGACGACGGAAGCTGAGGTAGAAAATAAAGCCCATGCCACCATAGATAGCCCATTCGAAGAAGGTGCTAGAGCCATGTAAATAACCGAATATCACAGACGACACCAGGCCAGCCAACCAACCAAAATTCCCCTTACTACAGAAGAGTTTCTTGAAGTAGCCACGGAAGGCAAGTTCTTCGCTAATCGGTCCAATTACCGAGATAACGAAATAGGCAATCCATAGGCTGGGTTCAGTGGCTAATCCTAATACGTTGCCTAAGGATACATCATTGGCCGTTTTTTGTTGATAAGCTTGCATCATACTGTAGACCAGGATGATCACTATCCGCATAGCAATAGTAGAAACAAGCGCAATACCTAAGTCTTTCCAGCCGAACTTGAGATGTTCACCGGAAAGCTTGTAATAGAACTTGAGACTGATAGCAGTGAAGATAATCCCTCCTGCTAAGGCAGCCAACATCAAGTAAGTCTGTTGATCTCCCACGACTTGAGCCATTAAATTGAAGACGACAACCTGTGGTAACAAGCTGAACATAATAGCTAGGAAGCCCAGGACAATGGCTGGTGGCCAGTAATACCATTTATGTCTTAGCAGGCCAACTGCCTCGGCTCCACTGACTTGGACGGCTAGGCGATGCCAGGCCACTATCCCAATCATAGCTGCGACTGCTAGCAAGATAGCGGTCAGGAAGAGGGCGTGAATATAGCCTGTTCTCTCAGGCAACTTCATCAAGAGCACATACTCTCCCACGACCAGACCAATGGTCACAATATAACCTAACAGCATCAGCATGCTCCGTACCCAGGTGCTGCCTCGACTATAGAGTTCGGAGACATTAGACCATTGGGTAACAGGCTCCAGATAATCCTTGCTGTAGGACCAGCTAGACCAAGCTAGGCTGACCACCAGCCAGGTTAAGATTAAGCAGCCGATGACCCACCACTCCATGCCTAAGAAGAGGCAGAGACCAATCAATAAGACCAGCGCCAGTGGGCTTTGCAGACCAACTAATAACCAGAATTTTTTCTTGAGATAGCCCATTAAATCCATTGGCAGGGTCTTGATATAGGCCAGATTGTCCCTTTCTAAGGAATGGCCCATCATAGCTAGGCCACCGTAGCCAGCGTTAAAGCCAGCAATAAAGATGACCAGAAGCATGAGAGGCGCCAAGTAGCGAGCTTTCACCAATTCCGCCAACAGGTCTGGTTTTTCTGACAAGCCCCCTAGGATGGCAATCAGGAAGATATAAGGGAAGATACTACTCATCAGGATGGCCTGCATGAGCACCGAGCCCTCACTTACCAGTCGCCAAACATAGGTTTTAACCCAAGATAGACGTCCCTGACCATCCAAACTATAGATACGGCTCTTACGCTGACCTATGCCAGATTGGCTAGAAGTTGTCAGGGCTGCTTCGTAAAATTGTGGCACTACTTGAAGCCGCAAGAGGATTTGGAGCGCCACTAAGACGGCTAGCCAAGGTAAGAGCCCCAGCCAGGCACTGATTTGTCCTGGATTCATCACCAGATCATAGAAAGGCATAAAAATCTGTGCCAAGCCAGATAGATGACTTAAATCATCCCGGCTGCCATTGATTTGGAAGACCGCCCAGAAGGTGATAATCATCACCAAAGCCATAAGCAGATTGGAGGCTAGTTGCTTATGTTGACGGAAAACAGTTGTTTTGGTCAAATAATGAGCCAGCACAATCAACAAGGAAATGATGGTGGCCAGAATCAGACTAAAGCCTAGCAGGGCTAGCGGCAAGGTCAAAATCAACAAGCCGGGGCTCTGAATAGCTAAGAGGATAAAGTAGCAGAGGACTGGCAAGATGGTAAAGAGAATGACCATCAAGGCTGACAAGAGCTTGGCCAGCATAATTTCGCCCTCGGTATAGGCATAGGGCCGATATGCTTGCAAGTCGCCACTTTCATAGAAGACGTTGTAGAAAGTCATAAAGCCCTGTCCCAGCATCATGAGCACGAAGACGGAAACAATGACCGTAAATCGAATGGGTGCCCCAGCCAGTTGGAAGAAGCCATTCATAAAGCAAAAGAGAAAGACATACATTGCTCCCACTAGTAGGTACTGGCGGATGAGAATCATGGGTACGTCTAGCTTCTTATTAGGGTTAGCTGCCTGTCTTTGGCGATAACGGGTGAGTGCGCCAGCCTGACCGGCATAGAGGATGTTGACTCTCATCAATTGCCATATCATTTTAAGACGCATGAGACTCGCCTTCTTCCTTACGCCCTGCCAAATTCAAATAGATGGCTTCCAGGCTTTGGTCGGGATGTTCCGCCTTGAGCTCTGCCACGGTCCCATAGAAGATTAATTCCCCCTTCTTAAGGATGGCCAGGCGGTCACAGAGCTGCTCGGCTACTTCTAGCACGTGGGTAGAAAAGAGAACCGTTTTGCCCTTATCGGCATGGGCCCGCATGAGTTGCTTGAGGTCAAAAGCAGCCTGAGGATCCAAACCGGTCATGGGTTCATCGAGAACCCAAATGTCAGGGTCAGACAAGAGAGCGCCAATGACGAAAACCTTCTGCCGCATACCGTGTGAGAAGGTCTCAATGACTTCATAGCGGTGGCTGGCAAAATCAAAGAGACCAAGCAAATCTACTAGTCGATTTTCATAATCCTGCCTGTTTAGGCCATAAGAGGCAGCCACCAAGTCCCAGAATTCCTGGGCCGTTAGGCGTAGGAAGAGGTCTGGCGAATCAGCCACATAGCCAATCTTTTGCTTGATTCTTAGCCGGTGACTAGCCAAGTCCAAGCCATCGACTAGGATTTTGCCTGCAGTCGGGTTAATGACGGAGACCAGGGATTTAATGGTGGTGGATTTGCCGGCCCCATTATGGCCGATTAGGCCGACAATTTGGCCTTCTTGGATGCTAAGGTTGAGATTTTTGAGGGCTTGAGTGGCCCCGTAAGTTTTAGAGACGTCTTGGAATTCAATCATGGGAATTACCTCCTAATCTGCTGATTACTTCTTATTTTTTCTCTGTTGCCAATAAACAAATACGAAGAAACTAAGGCCTAGAATGAGGCCAATGCTAATTCGCAGGGTCGAATCCATCTGAATGAGGGATTCCTGCCAGTAGCCCATGCCACGAGACAGGGCGATGGCAATCAAGCCCATACCTGCCAGAATGGCTAGCCATCTTAGATAGTTAGTTTTCATGGTCATCCTCCTCTTGACTCGACTCTAGGTCTTCTTCTAGGCCAACTTGGCCATCTCGCAAGCGCCGACGTCCTACCGTGTAGGTCACAATCCCGAAGAAGAGGCCTCCTAAGGAATTAATGATAATGTAGCGCCACTGGGTCAGATGGGCCATGCCATCTTCCCCCAAGAGGGCCCCGATGGCTGCTAGCGAAAAGTGCATCCAAACAGCGAAGAAGATTCCCGCCTTAAGGGCCGACCAGACTAAGTCTTTGAGGGCTTGCTGGACCTTGTTAGGTTCGACTTCTAAGGCATCTAGCTTAAGGCGATGAACCTTGGTCGCCACATAGGTGTTGAGTCCTAGTAGAACCAAGAGATTAGATCCAAGCATGCCCCAAAAGGCCCACTCGGGTTGGAAATACCAGAGAAAATAAGCTACGACGTTGGCCAAGCCAAGATAGGGCAGCAAGATCAGATAGGCCTTGTTGCCAATCTTATTGATTTCGGCCATGCGATATTCGTCTAAGTTCTGTACCCCGTAAAAGCGGCGGATCCAGTTCTCCCAACTAAATTTCTTATACTTGTGTGGTTGATTCATGCAATTCGGCCTCCCAGAATAAGGTATTCAAATCTGTCTCGAGCGCATAGGCTAGTTTGAGGCAGAGATCCAAGGATGGATTGTACTTGTCATTTTCGATTAGATTAATGGTTTGTCGGGCGACCCCAACCTCTTTGGCTAGGGCTAATTGTGAGAGTTTCCGGCTCTGACGTAATTCTCGCACGCGGTTCATAGCACGCCTTCTTTCTTATGTGTCACATATATGTTACACATAGTATAGTCCTTTTGGGAGAGGATGTCAACTATATATGACACTTTTTTGAAGTTAGGCCAAACAAGCAAAAAAATCCCATTATATCATATATGATATAATGGGATTTTTGATTATGCGTTAACTTGTTCGCGCTCCAAGTTTTGACGGATTTGTGACTTCATAATGAAGCGTGTCACGTCAAACTCGATTTCAGCAATCATTTCTTGGAAACGTTCGTAACCTTCTGTTTGGTATTCAGTCAATGGGTTGGTTTGAGCGTAAGCCCGCAAGCCGACCCCTTGGCGAAGGTGATCCATCATGTCGATGTGATCTGTCCACTTGCTGTCTACCACACGTAGGATGATCACTTTCTCAAATTCCAAGACTTGTTCTGGACCATAGAGCATGTCCAACTTGCTTTGGAAGACCTTCATAGCTGTGCCGTAGAGGGTTTCTACTAATTCCTTAGCAGATTTGCCTTCTAGGTCTTGAAGGGTCAATTGTTCTGGGTTGACCAGGTTAGCGTGGGCGTAATCCAAGAGACCACGGTAGTTCCAGTCTTTCTTGTCGCCTTCAGTCACGGCTTCCACTTCGCGGATAATGGTACGTTTGATCATGCCTTTGACTGCGTCAGTTAAGTTGTCAGTTTCGTTGATAACTTGTTGACGTTGGCTATAGATAACTTCACGTTGCTCACGCATGACTTCGTCATATTCCAAGACGTTCTTACGTGTATCGTAGTTGTTCCCTTCGACGCGTTTTTGCGCAGATTCTACTTGGCGGGAGAGGAAACGACTGGTAATCGCCATATCTTCCATCTCTTCATCCGTCACATTGAGACGTTCCCACATAGCTTTGATTCGGTCAGAACCGAAACGACGCATGAGGTCATCTTCTAGAGATAGGTAGAATTGGGAAGCACCTGGGTCCCCTTGACGACCTGAACGACCACGGAGCTGGTTATCAATACGACGAGATTCGTGACGTTCAGTCCCGATCACGCAGAGACCACCTAATTCCTTAACGCCGTGACCCAACTTAATGTCAGTACCACGACCGGCCATGTTGGTCGCGATGGTAACGGCGCCACGTTGGCCCGCTTGCATAACGATTTCGGCTTCCTTGAAGTGGTTCTTAGCGTTGAGGACTTCGTGAGGAATGCCTTCCTTGGTCAAGAGATTAGACAGGTATTCTGAGGTTTCAACGGCAACCGTACCAACCAAGATTGGTTGGCCCTTGCTGTGGCGTTCCTTAATGTCAGCCACTACTGCCTTGAATTTAGATTTAAGACTTGGATAGAGTTGGTCTGGCGCATCCACCCGTTGTACTGGACGGTTGGTTGGGATTACGACCACGTTCATGCCATAGATTTCGCGGAATTCTTCTTCCTCGGTCTTGGCTGTCCCGGTCATCCCTGACAACTTCTCATACATACGGAAGTAGTTTTGGAAGGTAATGGTCGCCATAGTCTTAGACTCGTCTTCGATTTCAACGTTTTCCTTAGCTTCGATAGCTTGGTGGAGACCGTCAGAGTAACGACGACCGTCCATGATACGACCCGTAAATGGATCGACGATCTTAACCTTGCCTTCGTCAACTACGTAGTCGATATCGTGCAACATAATGTAGTTAGCACGCAAAGCTTGGTCAATATGGTGAACCAAGACAGAGTTGTTGACATCGTAGAGGTTTTCCAGACGGAAGACACGTTCAGCCTTGTCAACCCCTTGGTCAGTCAAGGCGATGGTCTTAGAAGTCAAGTCAATGGTGTAGTCTTCTTCAGCCTTCAAGCCCTTTGCGAAGTAGTCTGCCCGGGTGTAGAGAGCGGTTGATTTCTCAGCTTGACCAGAGATAATCAATGGGGTACGAGCTTCATCGACTAAGATGGAGTCCACTTCATCGACTACCGCAAAGTGCAATGGACGTTGTACCATTTGCTCCTTGTAAACCACCATGTTATCACGGAGGTAGTCAAAGCCTAATTCGTTGTTAGTAGAGTAAGTGATGTCACAGTTGTAAGCTTCTCGCTTCTCAGCAGATGACATGCTGTTGAGGTTAAGCCCGACAGTCAAGCCTAGGAACTCGTAGACAGCCCCCATTTCCTTGGAGTCACGGGTTGCTAAGTATTCGTTAACGGTCACGACGTGAACCCCTTTGCCAGTTAGGGCATTGAGGTATACCGGCATGGTTTCGGTCAAGGTTTTCCCTTCCCCGGTACGCATTTCAGCAATGTTACCGCCATGGATGACAATCCCACCTTGGATTTGGACGCGGTATGGGAAGAGACCCAAGACACGACGGTCCGCTTCACGCACAACAGCGAAAGCTTCTACTAAGAGGTCGTCTAATTTAGTACCTGCTTCCAGGCGTTTCTTAAATTCAGCCGTTTGGGCGCGTAATTCTTCATCGCTCATGGCCTTGTATTTGTCTTCTAACGCCATGACTTGGTCGGCAATACGACCTGTCCGGCGCAATTCTGCTTTATCGTTTTCAACGAGGTTTCTTAGAAAATTAGCCATTAATAATCTCCTTTGTTTATCTACATCATAAGTTATGCCTAATGCATCTATTCTATTATAGCAGAATTCGTGCAGAATTTGAATGTTTTTATACTAAAAAATGAAAAAAAGCCAGGCCGAACTCTTGTCCGCCTGGTTGGAATCTAGCATCATGATAATGTCCCAGCTCGCCTCCATGAACACAAAGCTAGTCTCCACCATAAAAAGAAGGGCGAGACTCCTGTCTCGCCCTCACAAATTCAACTTTAGCTTAGAGTTCTGCCGTCTCAATCAGACCATAGCGGCCATCTTTACGACGATAGACAATGCTGAATTCTTCTGTTTCTGCGTCTGTGTAGACGAAGAAGTCATGGCCCAGCATGTTCATTTGTAATACCGCTTCTTCGCTGCTCATTGGCTTGAGGCTAATGCGTTTTGACCGCACGATATCTAGCTCAGGTTCTTCGCTAGCAGGTTCACTTGCCTGGTTGAGGAGCGCATCATAAGCCCCTGCATCGCCATGCACTTCGCGATATTTACGGTGAATTTTTGTTTTATGTTTACGCACTTGGCGTTCGAGTTTATCAACCACCAGGTCAATACTTGCATATAAATCTGGGTTGGTTTCTTCCGCACGCAACACTAGGAAGGAGAGCGGAATGGTCACTTCGGCTTTAGCTGTCTTGTCGGGATATACCTTGAGGTTAACGTAAGCCGTCGCATCTGGCGCATTGTCGAAGAAACGCTCTAACTTGCTGACTTTCTTCTCTGCATAGTCACGGATGGCTTTGGTCACTTCAATATTTTCTCCGCGTACATTATAGTTAAACATAACCGAATCCCTCATTTCTGTTGGTGATTAATAGGGTTAATCCCGGGATGTTAATCCTATTGTCAAGCAGTTTATCTTCTGCTTATGCTTATTATAGCATACCTATCCTAAGATTGAAAGCGGAAACACTCAATTATTTTTCGACTCTCCCCTCGCGGAATAAAGAAAAGGAATAGAGGGGGATTTGCCGATTTTTTGCTACAGGATACAACAAGGATTTAGCCCGCAAGAGGGTGCTTCCAGTCGTGTAAACATCATCAAAGAGCCACCATTCGCCCCTAGGCAAATGAGCTAACACCTCTTCCTTGAGGGCAAAAACTTGGCCCAGCGCTAGGCGTTGTTGTCGGCTCTTGCTAGCTTGCTTGACTCCATCCCCCACATAGTCAAAAGGACAAAAAACCTTCAAACCCGCCACTTCTAAGAGCTGGCGCGTGGCATGAAATTGGCGTTGGGCCAAACTGGCTGGCGACGAGGGCAAGACCAACCAATGGGCTTTTGGATGTTGATTTGCAAAGGCCCTCAAACGCTGAGCGGGTGCCTGGGCCTGACGAATATCCCCTAAGTATTTGTAGCTGTGGAGCCACTGGCGCAGGGCTCCTTGATAGGGACAGAGGGCTTGGTGATGGATTAAGTCAATGGGATAAAAGCTGAGCCAGGCCTGACATTCTTGACAATAGGCATGTTGATCCTGCCAGATAGCCACGGCATGATAGGGATCCTGGGCCTCCTGGCACAAGGCCCGGCCGCACCCCCAACAAATGACCTGGCCTTCAATTCGAGTCTTCCAGAGATCTTGGCAGGCGCGACAGAGAACTGACTCCGGCAAGGGTCCCCAAGCTAGGTAGTCCCAGATGGTCGGGCCCTGATGGCAGGCTTCGTGACACATGATACACTTCAAACTTTCCACCTCCTAGTTGGCCCGCAAAAGCCCACGCGCCTGAGCTGTCTGATTGAGGGCCCCAAGTTGCTGGATGGCCTGGCGCATGGCAAGACTTTGCCCCTGATGCAACCACCAAAGAGCCCCCGTCGGCTGGTCGGCGCTTCGCCCTACCCGACCGCTCATTTGCATAAGACTGGCTCGCGTATAGAGTTCATCATCCGCCCCCAGAATACAGACCTGGCAATGGGGCAAAGTCACACCCCGCTCTAAAATGGTCGTGGTCACCAATAAATCCAGCCTGCCTTGTCGTAGCGCCGTTACCTTGTCCTGGCGCTTGGGGTCACTGGCATGAACTGAGCTTAGCGCCAGATTCGGCAGCAAAGGCTTCAAAAGGCGAGCACAGGCCTGGGCTTGCGGAATGTGGGGCACAAAAAGTAATTTAGGACCTTCTAAATGGCCGAAGCGCCGCAAAATCTGCTTAAGCGGCCGAATCAAGCGACCGGCAGCTAAGCCCTTAGGCCAGGCCCCTACCCACTGCAACTCTGGCAGGGGCAAAGGATGTCCATGATAGCGAGCCGGCAGTTGTTGGCAGACCAAGCGCCCCGCCTCCCAGTCAGACAAGAGCCGGTCATCCGGTGTGGCGGTCAGATAAACTAATAAGCCACCCGGTTTAAGGGCTCGCCTTACTGCCTCATGTAGGGCACGAGAATCCACATAGGGAAAGGCATCCACCTCATCCACAATCAAGCAGTCAAAGGCCTGATAGGAACGTAACAGTTGGTGGGTTGTGGCTAGCGTTAGGGGCTTGAGCTCATATCGATCTTGGCTCCCCCCATAGAGGACCTGACAGTCTAAGCCAGCAAAGGCTGCCTTAACACGAGGCGCTAGCTCCAAGCAGACATCAATTCGGGGCGAGGCCAGACAGACCCGGCCTCCATCCATGAGCACCTGCTCCAACAAAGGAAAAACCAACTCGGTCTTGCCAGCGCCAGTGACTGCCCAGACTAATTGTGGTCGCCGCTCCTGGCCCCGCCAGGTTTCAACTAGCTTCTGGGCAATTTCAGCCTGACTTGGTGTCAGTTCCCCCTGCCAAGTCAGCGGAGACTGGCTCAGGAGCCGTCCCGCTAGAGCTGGCTGACAATACAGCCTTTGGCCTGACATGACACGACCTAGAGATAGGCAGTCCAAGCAATAAGTCCTAGGCTGACCGTCCAGCCCTTGGAAGGTCCAAAACTGACGCGGATCTTGGTTACCACAACGACCACAGACCCAGGGCGGTCCCGTCAGGGCAGGCTTTGAAGGCAGACTAGCTAGCCAAGTTTCTAGGTTCTGCCCCCTAGCTTCCGCCAACTTCCATACTTCTTGGGCTTCTGTCTGGGTCAAACAGCGACCTGCTAAATAATCCTGGACTTCCATCTCGATCCCTCCCTCTATAAATACCCAAAAGAGGGGGACTTAACACTTTTCTTCTTCTAACATTTTGATGACAAAACAAAAAGGCTAGAACCCTTAGGTCCTAGCCTTGATTATTTTAGTCTTGTTGTTCAACGAATTTCCAACTTGGGTGGATAGTATTCAGTTCCTGGGCGATGTTAAGACAGTGGTCACCAATACGCTCGAAGTCGGTCAGAATCTTAGCGAAGTGGACACTGTTGCTGGTCCCACAGACCTTACTCTTAAGCCGTTGAATTTGCATGCGTTCGAAGGTTTCGTAGGCTTGGTCGATTAATTGTTCCTGGTTGTTGACTTCCTCCAGGTTATCACCCACGGTTTCCTTGAGTTGGTCTAAGATTTCTAGAGCCAAGCGTGACATGGTTGCTAATTCTTCCCGCGCTTCTTCAGACAGGTCGTGCTTGCTGTCATGAATTAGAAGCAGACGCTCCATAATGTTGGTAGCATGGTCGCCCAGACGCTCTAAGTCAGAGGCAATCTTGACATATTCCCCACTCTGCAAATTGGCATCGTGGGTCAGAGACATGGCCGCATATTGGACAATCTGCTGGTTGAGCTCGTCGATGTCCTGCTCACGACTCTTAATCTCGGCCACCTTCTCCTCAACCTCTGTCTCATCATAGAGGCTGAAGGCAATGGCTACGTTTTGTCGTACTAAACCTAACATATTCATGACTTCCTTGTAGAGTTGCGCCCCCATCATGGTGGTCAAACCAACATGGTATTCTTGATTGAAGATGTTGAAGTCCAAGTGATGCACCACACTTGGTGTTGGCGCTTCTGGTAAGATTGGCAAGAAGACATAGGTCAGACGCACTAATTGAGCCCCAAATGGCAAGAGCAAGAAGGTGGTCACCACGTTGAAGATAGTATGAACGTTGGCGATTTGGACTGGCACATTGCCTGGCGTTAGGCCTTCCATCCAGTGGACAAATGGCGTTGTCATGCTAATAGCTACGAAGATGACCGTCCCAATTACGTTGAATAAGAGATGAATCAAGGTCGCCCGCTTAGCATTACGCTCGGAACCAATCGAAGCCAGAATGGCTGTAATACAGGTCCCGATGTTTTGCCCGAAGAGGACGTAAATGGCGCTTGGCAAGGTAACAACCCCACTGAGGGCCAAGGTCTGCAAAATCCCGACTGAGGCTGAACTGGACTGAATGATGGCGGTAAAGATGGCCCCGACCGCAATCCCCAGTAATGGATTCTCGAATTTAGCTAAGAGACCAGTAAATTCTGGCATATAACGGAGCGGCTCCATGGATTGCGACATGTGTTCCAAGCCCATGAAGAGCATCCCAAGCCCAATCAGGACTTGGCCCGCAGCTGCGGAGCGGCCTTTGGCGGCAAACATGGCCAAGAGGACCCCAGCGAAGAGGATAAGTGGCGCATAGGCCGAGAAATTCAAGGCAATCAACTGCCCGGTAATGGTGGTCCCGATATTGGCCCCCATGATAATCCAGACCGCACTTTTGAGGTCCATTAAACCTGAGTTAACGAACCCAATGGCCATAACTGTGGTCGCGGAAGAAGACTGAGTCAAGGCAGCGACTAAGGCACCGACCCCTACCCCGATGAAGCGGTTAGCGGTCAATTTCTCCAGAATCTGCTTGAGACGACTGCCGGCAGCCGTTTCTAGCCCTTGTGACATGAGGGTCATCCCGAAGAGGAAGAGCCCTAAACCACCCAAGAGGCCGAAAATATTCGTTAATGCCATGTGATAATTCCCTTTCTTTCAATAGACACGATGATTTCAACTAACTATAGTATAACAAGACTTGTTGGGAAAAAAAAGAAGAAATTAAGAGCGAAACAATGAAGTGTCGCTTGCTCCACAAGCAAACGACACTTTCTGTCTTTATTTGGCACCCAAGAGTAATTCCTTCATATGAACCAGTTGGGTGATGGTGCGGTTAACAGGTGTTGGGATGCCAGCAGCTTCCCCAATTCGGGTTACGGCCCCGTTGATGTAATCAACTTCAGTCAAACGACGGTTGATAATCAAATCTTGGTACATGGAAGCATGGTGCTCACGAATCTTAAGGGAAGCAGAGATAATGAATTGAGTCAGTTCTGCTGGGTCAAATTCCACCCCTTGGGTTGCGGCTACTGCCGTGAACTCTTGGGCGATAGCAGACACTAATTCTTCCGTGTAAGGATTGTCGAAGAAGCCACCCAGGTCGCATTCCAACAAGGCAGTTGGTGCGTTACCGCAGGCATTGACGCAGGCTTTGCGCCAAATGGCTGCCTTGACATTTTCGCTGTAACTAGCTTGCAAGCCCGCCGCATCTAAGGCTGCCACAATGGCTTGGGTCTTAGCACGAGCACTTGGTGTGTCGACAAAGTTTTGCAGGGACAGGCTTCCCACGCCATGCAGTACTGCCCGGCCTGGTCCATCCAAAGCGGCTGACCAAATGGTAGAGCCCATGACTAGGTTCTCTTCGGCCACATATTGCTTCATGACTAACTCGTGGCCTAATCCATTGAGTAGGCAGACCACCGCCGTGTCAGGTCCGAAGACCGGTTGAATGGCTGATAGCATGTCCGCCAACTGCATAGCCTTGGTGAAGACGATGACCACGTCCACTTGTTCGGTCACTTCTTCCGGATAATAGATAGGGAATTGCTCCACCACTTCCTGACCATTCCAGTCGACATGTAGACCATTTTGGCGGATGGCTTCAATATGAGCCGGCCAGCGGTCGATTAAGATAACCTCCTGGCCACTTTGTTTAAGTTGGTAGGCAAAACGGCAGCCCATAGCGCCGGCGCCAGCAATTGCAAATTTCATAGTTTTGTCTCCTTTTCTTCAATTAGATAGTAATACGATAGTTTTCTGGGTCAATCCAGCCTAGGCGGGTGACGAAGAGGTAGTCGCTAGCAAAGCCCAAAACAATTGGGGCCACGACGAAGAGTAAGACTGTTACTAGGCCATTCCCGGCTGTCCAACCCACGATATTGAGGTGGTTGACCGGGCCTACTAAACCACTGAGGCCAAAGCCAGCTGATAGCGGCGTCCCCTGAATGTAGAAGACGGAGGCCAGGAGGCCCATAATGCCGGCATTAAGGCAGATTGGCAATAAGAGCTTAGGATGACTGATAATGTTAGGCATGGATAGCTTAGGCGAGCCGATGAAATGGGCGATACAGGTCCCTAGGGAGTTAACCCGACGACCTGCAATGGCTAAGGCAAAGCCACAAGCCACAATCCCTAGGTTGGCCGCCCCTGAACCGACACCCGCCAAGGAAATGGCAATCCCAATGCCGACAGAGGAAATAGGCGACACAATAATCAAGGCAAAAATAATCGCTAAACAGATGCAGAGCGTGGTTTGCTCTAAGGTCAAGAGATGGGCGATAAATTCACCAATCTTACCGGTAATGAGGATGAAGTATGGATAGAGCACACGGCCTAGGCCACCCGCCACAATGACGGTCAAGGTTGGAATGACCAGAATAGCGTAAGCCCCCACCAGTGGTCGCAAGAATTGGATGACCGCTACTGCCAGACCGGCCGTCACACACATGGTGATAATGTCCCCGGTCCCCTTAAGCTGCAGGCCAGACTCTAGGAATTGAAGGGAACCACCTGCCAACATGGTGGTCATACCGACCGTGATGCTCTCTAGGGGGTTAAGGGCGAAACGAATGGCAACCGCCACCCCAATCGCAAAGCCAACAAAGGTGTTGGTGGCACTGACAATCTGGGTCATGAAGGCCAAGTCAGGGAAACTTGGCGTTAGGGCCTTGAAGAGTTCTCCTAGGAGAGCCCCGGGAATCAAGGCAGCGATGACCCCTAGGGCGGAGCCATTTAAGACATTCATTAGGAATGATTTGAAGGATTTCATCATAGGATTTCCTCGCTTTCATCAAGTTTACAAGTACTAGTATACCCTAAGCAAGACTACAAAAAAAGAGGCTGGCCCCATAAAACCCTTCCGACACAAAAAATAAGCTAGGCCCCGGAGGTCCTAGCTTAATATTTCAACTTAGTGATGGTGGTGACAACAACCCTTGGGATGGGGCTTAGGACTGCCATCTGGCAGGGTTGAACGTCTTAAGGTAAAGTAGTCCGGCACCGGGTCCTTGCCCCCTGCTACAAAGGGATGGCAGCGACTAATCCGCGCCAAGCCCATGATGAGGCCCTTGAAGGCGCCGTGTTTTTCAATGGCTTGGATGGTGTAGGTGGAACAGGTCGGACTGTAGCGGCAACTAGGCGGAAACAGTGGCGATAGGGCCAACTGGTAGAAACGCACTAGCTTAATGAAGAGCCAGCGGAACATCCTATCACCCCTTCTGGAGGAAGGTCCGGAAGAGCCACTGAATAATCTCACTGGACAGGAAGGTGAAGAAGAAGAGAGAAGCTGGCCGGTAGAGCAGCACAATCTTGACGAATTCCTTGAAGGTGATGTTGGACATACCGGTAATCATACAGAAGATATCGTCCGGGAAAATGGGCGCCACGAAGCCGATTTTAAGCAAGCGACGGAAGCCCGGGCCATCATTCATTTTTGCGATATAGTGGTCGTATTGCTTGTCTGACAAGAAGGCCTTGATGAAACTCGATCCGAAGCGTTTGCCTAGGAAGAAGTTGATACAGGACCCGATGACCATGCCCGTACAGTTGAGCAGGAAGCCACCAAAGTGACCATAAATTACGTCGCCAATGACATTGTGTAAGCCCCCGGGAATAATGGGATAAATTGTCTGGGAAATTTGTAATAAGAGGAAGAGTAAGGGACCGAATATCCCCATACTTTTAAGCAGTTCTCCAAAACCCCCGCCTTCCTTAAAATAAGGCGAACTGGCAATAAAGACTGAGCCCGTAACGGTCAGAATCAAACCCACAACGGTGAGAATTTGAATCAGTTTCCGTTTTTTCTCGAGCGATAGCTTGCTCATAGCGTCTACTCCTTTAAGTCATGTCTCACGGTTGTCCCTTGGACAGACCGTCAACAAGTCTACTATACACTAAAAATCGCATGATGTCAGTAATGTTAACTTTTTTTTAGGATTTGATGTCAAAGTACTCGCCTAGCTAAGTAAAAAGTGGCCAGAGCTCACTAGGCCCTAGCCACTTATGGATTAGAATTTCAAGTGTGGTTCTACTACAATCAGATTATATATTATGAGTTTCTGAACGATATTTTGCCATCATCTCTTCGCATGTTTTGCGTACTAAATAGCATGGGTCATTTTGGCACTTTAACAAAATATACTCTTTTGTACTGTCATTAATCCCATCCACTTTATACATGTTCCAAAGAATATGCCGTTTAATAGCTACCCCTTCATAATCTACCAGTCTAATCAATGTTTGATTTAAAATTTCTCTGTTATCAACACCTCTACCTAACATTAGTAGAACTCTGGCTGCGTGAAACTTAACATCTAAATAATCTGCGTTTAGCCAAATTAACACGTTTTGAAACAAAGCGAGCTCGATCCTATCTGAAAATCTTAGCCTATTATCTACTTCTAGATAGTTGGCTACAACTCTCATTACAGATATAATTGTGGCTTTATCATTTTGAATATGTGACATATACCCAAAAAAATCTGAGTAGCTATCAAATCCCATTGCCGATTTCAGTAGACTAAGTGCTATTTGCAAAGCAATCTTACCTATATTTGAATCCATAAATGTGTTATCAACGTCAATAATATCCGCTTCACTTTCTAATACCTTATCATAAATTTCCTTCTTTTCTTTATAAATATCAGGGTATTTTGCAACAATGCACATCATAAGAGATATCGCATCTAATTTAATATCTATGCCCTGCTTGGAATATATCAATGTATCGGATAACTCATCTATCAATCTAGACAGTAATTTATTGTCATATGAAACAGCATTATTCATTAGCAGATTTTGAATTGTTGCAATGCTCCGTGTTCCTCTAACGTAAAACATCCCTTCTTTTCCTTGTTGTTCGATATCGGTATGTATTATGTCTAAGAGCTGGTGAATATATGACACATAATCTATTTGTGGTTCACTTGAAGTCTCTATTCGATAATTATCACAATAAAAATTTGGTAGTAGCTCGGATATTTTTTTATCTATACTGCTTGTTAATTTAGGATTTTGCTTTCGTAGTCGCGATAAAAAGCTAGGTGTATCTCTAACCAGAGGTAGCGCGTTTTCATCCTCTAACATATCATTTATTTGCTGAATAAATTTGATTGCCACATCATAATCCATCAGATTTAAGTCAATATAACTATCCATAAACTCAAACAAATCTCTATACCAGTACAGATATTTCTTTTCCATGAACTTACCACAAATATTAGCTATCCAGTTATGAGGCACTCTTTCTGCGATTCCAGCCATGTATTTAAAAATGTATTTTCCTAAGAAGACAGTTTTATTATCTTCGCTAAACCACTTATCAATGATTTCTTTGCATAAATTTTCGTATTCATCAAAGCTCGGGGTATTTAAAAAATATCCTACCGTACCCATACCTAGCAAAATGCTTGCATTCTGCTTATGTTTAATTGGTTGATTAAAACAAAAGCTTAGAATCTCATCAGCATCTTTATCTCCCATTAACTTAAAAAGTTGTGGATAGGCTTTTAATAATCGTTCTGAAGATGCAATATCACAGTCAAATATAGCGTATTTCAAAAGATAAAGTTCTGAAGAATATCGCCCATATACAGCACTTAAATACAGTTGCAAATCTCTCACTCTGCCATAAAGAAGTAAAATCTGTGTCAAGGAGCCATTATATAAAGAGATAATATAAGATTCCGTAATTAATTTTAGTAATTCATTGAACTCATTACCATATGTCACCGTAAAGGGAGACTGCGTTTTCCCCTTGTACATCCCTCTTATGTATTTTTGCTGAATAATATCGTCAACTCTATCGAGCCAAGGATAGTGTACTCTCTCTTCACTATTAGATAGTTCTTTTTGCGCCTTAGATTCGCCTAATATCCTATTGTTTCGCTGGGCAAACAAAGATTCCTGATTTCTTAAATCAATCAAAATATCATTTACTAACCATTTAGGTTGATTAGTATTTTTTGCTAACTCTAAAGCTTTCTTAATATATCCAATGCACCCCTCAATATTACCTAAAAAATATGCTTGTATTGCACTCCATCTAATTTTTAATAGTTCTATACTCTCTATATCTCTATCCTTACCTATATCTTCCAGGAAGAGCTCAGTGTTAAATTTCTTTATTGATTCCCCATTAAATAACACCTTTAAAAACAGAGATCCCCACTCATCGACCCTAAGATCACCATACGCATCATCAAAAGACACTGAATCCCCTATAATAATATTGCCAAGAGTTTTCACGCAAGTCCCGCAACTTTTAATTAATGCCCTTGGAATAAAAATCCTATTACTACGATAAGGCTCAATTGATCTAATATGAGTTTCTTCGTTAAGATTATCAAGTGGATGTTCATCTTTACAATAGATGAGGTATACAGTAATAAGATCTTCAATCAACGCTTTAGCTCCTGCATCGCCCAAATCTTGGAAGTTATGAACTGTTTTGCTTTTGGCAAACTGCGCCCCTTGCAAGCTTTTTTCTATCTCCGTCTTTTCTACCGAGTCTTCATCACAAAAATAATAAAACGATTTAATATTATGTCTCTTGGCTATATCAATTTCTTCCTGTACACCAGGCGTTACTCCTACTTTGTTATCTATTAAAAATATACATACATTACAGTCAATAAGATTGAACTTGTAATGAGCTCCTGCAGACAACGTAGAGGCTTCCTCATCCTCAAATAGATATACTGTAGCCACTCCTGTATCTTCAATAAGTTTCTTAAGTCTTTTTCTAACTTGATTGAACTTCTTATTATCTCCACATACCGAACTTATAAAAACTCTAATTTTTTTGGTTGGGCGTAACTGGTACTGCTCTTGTTTATCCGTCTTGTCTGGGTACTCCCAATTTAGCCCAAAAATAGGAAGGTTAAAGCCAGTAATTCGACACCTCATCTTATTCTCTCCCTGTCTTCAGATTTATCTTTAAAAATAGCATAACTAAATTCACTTTATATCTATTAAGTATAATCACTGAACTCAAAGGTAAGCCGATAGCTCTTCGCATATTCTCGTTTACATTTTGAATTCAAGGGCGAATACTACTATATTAGAATTTCAAGTGTGGTTCTACCACAATCAGATCCTTGCTGACTTGGTTGAGAACTTGGCAACCGGTCTCTGTCACCAAGACTAAGTCTTCAATCCGCACCCCTACCTTACCTGGCAGGTAGATACCTGGCTCGATGGAGAAGATTTGGCCGACTTGGGCCTGAGCTTGGTTGAACTCGGAAACATCGCCTGCTTCGTGGACTTCTCGTCCGATGAAGTGGCCGGTCCGGTGGGTGAAGTATTCCCCGTAGCCAGCCTCCTCAATGACCTGGCGCGCCGCCCGGTCAATGCTAGCAAAGGTCACACCTGGACGGACTGCCTTAATGGCCGATTCTTGTGCCTGACGTACGGTCTCATAGACCCGCCGAGACTCCTCATCCGGCTCCCCGTAGAAGACGGTCCGGGTCATATCCGAACAGTAGCCCTTGTAAGAAGAGCCGATGTCAATCACCACTGAATCACCCGGTTGAGGGCGGTCGTCATTAGTTTCGTGGTGGGGATCCGCCCCATTGGCCCCGTAGGCAATAATGGGTTCAAAGGAGAAGCCTTGGCAGCCCAAACGCTGATAGATGCCGGCCAATTCGCTGACCATTTCAGATTCTGGTAAGCCATCCGCCACCAAGTTTATCAGGGCTAGGGTGGCTTGATCATTAAGGGCAGACGCCTCTCGCATGAGTTCTTGCTCCTCAGGTGACTTGATGGCCCGCAGGTCATCCACCAAATAAGCAGCATTCACCGGCTGCAAATCTTGACGCTCCGCCATCAAATCCAAGAGAAAATGACTTGGCCAAACCTTATCAATCCCCGTTTTGCCGGGTGCCAGACTTTGGGCCAACCAGCTGATGACTGGCTCCCCATCACGATAGGTCACCACTTCTATGTCGTGCTCCAAGCCACTCGCTAGCGGGAAGAGTTGGTTGAGATAGAGTTGATGACGACCGTCAGCTGCTACCTTGAGCAGCAAGAGCCGCTCTCCCGGCTGGGTCTCATAGCCAATCAAATAAGCAATACTTGATGGGTCAGTCACTAATTGTTGGGCAATCCCCGTCGCCTTGATGCCCTGAACTAGGGCTTCTAATCGTTCAGCTTGCATGTATACGCGCTCCCTTCTTCTTTCCCTTCTATTATAGCACAGGGATTTGCTGGGACCCAAGACAAAGCCATAAGAAAAGGCTGGGAACTCGTCCCAGCCTCGGAGCTGTCTATTCGATAATTTCTGTCTCTAGGACACCTGCTGCTTCAAAGGCAGCCGCCAACTGGCAGAGGACCCGTTCCTGGCCCTTGCCGGCCCAAAGCTGGACACCCAGCGGTAGGCCTTCTGACGATTTGCCCAGAGGCAACATGATGGCCGGTTGACCAGCCAGGTTTTGGAGGAAGGTCCAAGGCGTATAAGCCCAACTATCCTGCCAACGCTCCATAATGAGGTCGGTGCGAGCCTCTTTGGCTAAGCCCTCCTGATTCAAGAGGCGCTGAGCCATCTCCGCCGAAGCCGCAAAGCTCCCATGCAAGGGCGCCGGCCCGTTGGTCCCAGGCGTCAAAAGTAAATCATAGTCCTGGAAGAAATTCTCTAAATCAGCCGCTAGCTGATCCCAACGACCCAGCAACTGGCTGTAATCGGCAGCATCCCAAGGCAAGCCGGCCTGGTAGATGCCCCAGGTCATTGGCTCCATATCGTCTGGCGTCAAAGCGCGACCCAGACTAGCCTCAAATCCTCGCATCATGGCAACCGTCTCAACGGCATTCATGGTGGTATAATCACGCGCCGCCGCTATGACATCCACTGGGAAGTCAACTGGGACGAGCTCATGACCCATGCTTGCCAATCGTTCTACCGTCTGGCGCAACAAGTTGGCCACATCTAAGCGAACTTGAGGTGTTAGGGGCGAATCCAGCAGATAGGCGATTCTGAGCGGACGCTGAGGCAAGGTCAGGGGCCCAGGACTCATTTGAGGCACCATGTAAGGCGCACTCCACTGTTCCACCTGCAGCCCCTCCAATAAGGTCCAGGTATCCCGGACCGACTTGGTCAAAGCAAAATGTACCGATGCCCCCTGCCAGCCCCGGTAGCCGTCAGGGCCAACCGGCACCCGGCCACGGGAAGGCTTGAGGCCAATCAGACCACAGAAGCTGGCGGGAATTCGGATAGATCCCCCGCCATCACTAGCTGTGACAATTGGCACCATACCAGCCTTGAGCGCAGCCGCCGCCCCACCACTGGACCCGCCCGCGTTGCGGGTTAGATCCCCGGGATAGCTGACTGCTCCGGTAAACTGGGCATCGCTAATATTCTTAAAGCCAAATTCCGGCACATTGGACCGGCCTACCACGATAAAGCCCAAAGCCTGGATGCGTTCTACGAAATAAGAAGTCTGCTTGGCTACATAGTCGGCCATAAGCTGGGCGCCCGCATAGGAAGGCTCCCCAGCTTGGAGCTGACCCAAGTCCTTGAGCAGAATAGGCACCCCAAAGAAGGCAGGCAATTCCTGACGTTCTGGCTCTGACAGCTGACGCCAGAGTTGGTCATGAGCCTGAGCTTGGGCCCGCGCACTGTCGGCTTGGACATGAGCCACTGCATGTAGGCTAGGATTGAGAGCCTGGATATTTTCGAGGGCCCAGTCCACCAATTGGCTGGCCGTCAAACGACCGGCCTTGACTTCTTGCGCATAGTAAGTCGCATCTTGCTTAAATAAGGGCATCTTCTGGCAGCACTCCTTTTTCTAAATCATCGAGTAGTTGGCGTTTGTAATGAAGAAATTCTGGACTAAAGCCAATGGCTTCAAAGTCTGACTTATCCAGTTGAATGTCATGAACCGCTTGTAGGGTCCCTGGCTTACCGCCCATGACGTAGACCTTGTCAGCCAAAATCAGGGCTTCATCCACATCGTGGGTGATGAGCAAGGTGGACCAACCCATCTGCTGCTTGTAGTGAAGGAACCACTGATGTAGCTGGCGCCGGGTCACCGCATCCAAGGCGCCAAAGGCCTCATCCAAGAGGACCCATTGGCGCTTGAAGCAGGCCGTCCGCAGGAAAGCCGCTCGCTGGCGCATGCCCCCTGACAGGGACTTAGGATAGTGTTGGGCCCAAGGCGCTAGCTTGAATTCTTCCAGTAGCTGCTTGGCCTCGGCGCGGGCCTGGAACTTCTTGACCCCAGACACCACTAGGGGCAGGGCCACATTGTCCACCAAGGTCAAATGCTCGAAAAGCATGTCCTTTTGCAGCATATAGCTGACCTGACCGGGTGCCAGAGGCTGTCCCCCCAAGCTGATAGAGCCCGATTGGACCGGCAAGATACCGGCAATTAAATTAAAGAGTGTGGTCTTACCGACCCCGCTTCGACCCAGGATAGCCACGGTTTGGCCCGCTGCCACCTGAAGATTCACATCTTGGATGACCATTTGCTGGTCGTAGCCGTAAGCTAAATCCCGAATTTCTAGCACCTTACTCCGCTCCTAAATAGTCATTGCTAAAGTATTGGCCCTTAGTTAGGTCGCTTTCGACCAGTTTGTTGTCGTAGAGCCATTGATAGAAGGCATTCCAACGAGCTGGATCGAACTGGCCCCATTTGGCTGGATCGTTAGCATAACGCTCGCTCAACCATTTTTGGGAAGCCAAGACGAAATCACGTTGGTCCTTCAATTCTGGGGCTGCTTCAATCAGAATGTCAGCCGCTTCTTCTGGATGTTCCATAGCATATTGGTAGCCCTTCTTGATGGCAGCCAAGACCTTCTTGGCTTGATCTGGGTGTGCCTTGAGGTAGTCATTATTGGCGATGATGACCGGTGAGTAGAAGTCCAATTCTGGCGCGATGTCCCGAATTTGGAAGAAGGTGGTGGACACCTTCTGGAAGCCTGCCAAAATCCCGTCCCAGGCATAGTAAACCCAGGCTGCATCGAATTGGTTATTGGCTAAACCGATAATGGAGTTATCGCCATCATTTGGGACTAGGCTAGCCTTGGAGAAGTCCCCGCCGGCCTTCTTAGTCATGTATTCCATCATCTTCAACTCAATTGGGTCATTCCAAGTGCCGTACTTGTGACCTTCCAGACCCTTAGGATCCTTGATGCCGGCTTCTTCCTTAGCAATAATACCGGAGGTGTTGTGTTCAATAATAGCCGCTACCGCCGTTACTGGCAAGCCACCCGCAAATCGCTTAGCCAAAGAATCTTGGAAGGCAATCCCGAAGGCAGCCTTACCTAACCCCACTAATTCCGTGGTTGAGCCTTCAGGTGGACGTTTGATGTCGACTTCCACGCCCACTTCCTTGAAGTAGCCCTTGGCTTGGGCGACGTAAAGGCCGGTATGGTTGGTGTTAGGTACCCAGTCTAAAATCAGGTCTACCTTGTTGTCATCACCTGTTTGAGCGGCTATGCTTGGTAATGTCGTCCCAGCCAAAGATAGGCCGGCAAGCAGGGCCGCGAATTTTTTCATCCATTTTTGCATGTGTGTGTCACTCCTCTAATCTTAGGAAATATGGGGGGCCTTGCTTGAGCGCCAAGGCAAGGCTAGTCGTTCAATTAAGGCAACTAGGCCCATGAAAATCAAACTCAGTGCTGAAATGAGGAAAATGACCGCGAACATCTTGTCGTAGGCGAAGGCCTTCTTGGTCTGAATCATGTAGACGCCCAAACCCTCGAATCCCCCTAGCCATTCCGCCACAACCGAACTCACGAAGGCGTATGAGACACTGACCTTCAGCCCGGAAAAGAAGAAATGTAGGCTGGTCGGTATCTTAACATAGCGCAAGGTCTGCCAATGACTGGCTCCCATCATGTTCAGCAACTGCAAGGCATCCTGGTCACAATGGGCGAAGCCACTTAAGATACTCATGATAATAGGAAAAATCGTGGTTAAGACGACTAAGACAATCTTAGGCGTCATCTCATAGCCCAGGGCCAAGACCAAAATCGGCGCAATAGCCACCGTCGGCACAGTCTGAGATACGATTAAGAGTGGGTAGAGGGCCCGGTGGACCCATTTGAAGCGGTCCATGATGACCGCCAGAATAAAGGCCAAGACAATCCCAATGCCCAGCCCAATAAAGGCCTGGATTAGGGTTACCCGACTATTGCGCCAGAGGTTAGGGGCATCTTGCCAGATAGCCGCCAGAACCGCCGACGGAGCCGGAATGATAAAACGCGGTAGCATACCCAGCCGAGCCGTCACTTCCCATAAGGCCAGGAGTCCTAAGCCTGTCAGCCAAGCCACACTTGATTCAAACCAGCGATGCACTCTCTGTTTAATGGTTACCGTCTCCTTTCTATTGAGAATACGTAACACCCACTTGCGTTTGGACTCGATAAATAAAGACCCATCCCGGCATGACGCGCAGGATGAGTCCATCAGTCAGATTCAACTTGCCACATCCCTACGTAAGTATTAACTTCATCAGGTTATGAGGGTCCGAGGCAAAGCCCCATCTCAGCCGCAGGCGCGGCACCCCTTGTGTTACCTCTATATTATATGCAAGTTGATGTAAGAATGCAATTGCGGTGCTTGGTGTAAGTTTTATTATTCAAGCCCTAACTAGTCGAAGCTTACCACATTCCCGTCTTCTTTCAGTTTGAGGTTCTTGAAGTACCAGAGGTACCAGGTATGACCGTCAGCGTCTACGTATTCCTTGATCTCATCAACTGCTTGGCCGTTGATACGCAGTTTCTTAATGCCCTCATAACTAATTACTCCTGCAACAGGATAACGTGCGTTCGGATCTTTTTCTAGCATTTTTTGATACCTAGAAATTGATTGCACCCAGTGGTCTAGTAAACGATAACTCTCTCCTTTCTCAACTTTTTGAGCTATTTCCTTAGGATCAACATAATTGAAGGCTGAGTGAGAGGTCATTCCATAACCTTTAGCATTCTCCTTAGGCCCATAATAGACCCGCAGAACAAAATCCTTACCCTTTTTGACTAAGGCATCAGAACCAAGCTCCCCATAACTGAAGGTCTGTAATTCCTCACCATCCGTTGAAATGCCGGTTTTGGTTTTGGTTTCAGAATGTGTCGTGGTAGTAGCAGTATCGCTTGTTTGCGTTTGAGTTGTCGTTGTGTAGGGTTCAGGTTTCAACCAACCCAATTTATAAAAAACACCCAGATATACTACCAAAAAAATTATAAACTTGTATTTGCGTTTCAATCTATTCACCTCTAACATTCCATGTCCTAAAAATCTATTCTGCCATTAAATATAGTCACCCAAATATTGGGAGGATCTAGCTGTTTTGGCTCACTCAAAACTTACTACATTCTCGTCTTCTTTCAGTTTGAGGTTCTTGAAGTACCAGAGGTACCAAGTATGACCGTCAGCATCTACATATTCCTTAACCTCATCAACCGCTTGGCCGTTGATTTTTAGGTTCTTGATACTAGACTTTGTCGATTCCCCAGCTAGGGGATAGTGCCCAGCTCCGGCGCTATAGAGTGATTGCTGAGTTTGGTAGGCAGCCGCTAGTCTTAACCGGAAGCTCTTCTCAAGACTAATAGAGGCTTGTCCGTCTTCTAATTTCTTAGTTGCATTATAATCAAAAGCAGACTTGTCTTTCCATTCGATACTTTCAATCTTCGCAGACTTGGAACTTACTTTTAGCGTTAGGGCTTTACCATTTCTAATCATGGTATCCACTCCACCAATCCCATTGTCAAAGGTTGCGATTAGCTCCTCCTTGCCTTGAGTCGAATCCGCGCCTTGGCGGGTCACTAGGAAAGCTCCACCTAATATTAGGAGGAAGAGCAGTAGCTTCCATTTACCTCTAATTTTATTCATCATTCTGCTCCTCCTACTCTTCCACAATCATTTCGAATACTGATTTACCTAAGTCAACATTCCAGACTCTAATATATTTCTTGAATTTACCTTTGGCATCTGCATCAAAGTCACCTTTAACACTTATTCCAAGAACTGTTCCTCTAGGCACCTTGATATAATCCGCTAACAAGTCATCACTTACATCATGAACTAGACTATAGTCGCTTGTCCCTGCTGTACGCCAATTGCGTAATGTCACAGGTTCTGATTCTATGCTAAGAAAATTGTCAATATCGTATACTTGAAACAAAAACTTGAAGTCCTTTAGCAAGTCCGGAACTTCTCCGTTATCGACGTACCGAAATTCCCCATCCTGATAGTAGATTTCTTTATTCAATAATTCAGGATCGGGTTCTCCAGATCGCATCTCTTCTTGTATAATTCGTCCGGACAGTTCCTTAGTCTGAGGATTACCAATCAACTCAATACTAACTATTATTTCTCCTTCTCTTCGGCGATTCACAATTTTAAATCCCTTTGGAAAGCGACTAAATAGGCCTTCTATTTTGTCCGTAGGATAGATTTGCTTTAGAACTCTAAATTTGTCCTTCAACACTTGCTGATCATCTTTTTTATTTAGATTACATCCTACACCTAGTCCAATCAGGACCAGCAAACAGATAAGTATCGGAATCTTCTTCATGGTGAACCCTCCTAGAAGTTATTTAATTCTATCAAAGCCTACAAGATGTTTACCCATATCAATAATTGCTACATCAATATAGGTTTGCGAATCCTCGTTTATAGAAATCAAGACCTCCAGCTAAATTCCTCGTCATTGATTTCTCGCCTATTTTTCTGTCGCCTTAAACTCGTCTCCGCTTATGACCTCTCGAACACTCACTAATGTTTTAGATTGTGGCCAAGGTGTTGGCATGTCAATGCCAATATCACTTCTAAATCTGAGATTAAAAGGTGCCAACTCTCTTCCGAATTCAATTGAATATTGATACTTCTCTAAATCCAACTCATCTTGTCCTTCGATTGGGCCTAGCTCATTAAGAAGATACTCCTTATAATACCGTCCGTAAGATGGATTATCGTAGACTCGAACAAGTTTCTTACTGGTTAGATCAGCATTTCTATAACTGAAACCTGCAAGTAAGAGCTGGAAATTCTTGAGATAAGGGGATGACTTTTTATCCGTTGGAATATTAAAGCTTGTGCCGCCTTGATAGGTGATGTCGAATTTCTCTAACGATTGTCGTTTTCCATTAACATCTGCTTCCAATTCAACGTCCCCAGTAATTAACCTAGTCTGAGGATCTCCTATTATATACACACTTACTTGCATCGTTGTTTTGTTTTCATAGCACGTCTTTATGTGCAAGATACTGAATCCCTTTGGAAATGCCTCAAATAAATCCTCAAGATTTTTCGTAGGGTACAATTGATCTAAATAAACAAAACTCCGTACTGCCATGTGTTGGCCCCACTTCTCCCCTAAGAAAAATATGCAACCTATGCAGGCTATTAGAATAGCAAGCCATTTAAGTACTTTTCCCACTATGGAACTCCACCTTTCCTGACTTCCTTTAACTTCTACATCATTTTATATCGCTCTATCTTCATCGAATCGAACTAATAGGCCCATACTCCTACTCAGCCCTTATTATCTCAGAAACCAGTATTATCTGTTTAGTTGCTTCAATACTAATAGTCCGTTTAAATTTATGTTCTTCATCATCCTTGATGTCGCCACCAAACTGTATTTTCAATTGGCTATCCTCAGGCACTTTTAGGTATTTGGCTAACTCTTCGTTTTTGGCATAATATGAAATAAAGTAATTGCTGGTTCCCGGCGTGTAAGATGTCTTTTTTACATTAAATGTTGCCATATCAAAGAAACTTTCTTTAAAATGGAAGGATTGGAATAAGAAGCGGAAATCCTTAAATTCCTCTGGAACCTGGCTACCGTCCTCCATCTTCATTTGGCCACTATCAAAATAGATGGCTTTCTTATATTCCTCAACCATATTCTCTTCAACCTGAATTGGTCGCTGGACGATCATTCCTGTCACTTGATGGGTATCAGGATTTCCCTTAACCTCAACACGCAACTCCGTATTGTTGTATAGCCAGAGATTAACCACGCTGAAACCATCAGGGAACTTTTCAAACAAACCCTCTACGTTCTCAGTAGGATAGAGCCGCTCTAAAACCTTGAAGCGACTTTGCATTTCCTCAATAGAGCCGCCAATGGTTACTTTGCAGCCAGTTAGGAAGACTATCAGGCAGAGAAAAATTAGGAGTCTTAGTTTTTTCTTCATGGTGAAACCTCCCTCACATTAAAGTAAGAATCGTTCTCGTCAGCAGATATTTAGACAAAGCTATCATTCTCCGTCATCTATTCCGCATGGATTTTTTCGAAAAACGATTTCCTGCTGTCCACGGCTTCCACATCGACGATTCTTCTAAATCGATGTTCTTCATCATCTTGGAGATCCCCTTCAAACTGCACTTTCAATTGGCTATCCTCAGGCACTTTTAGATATTTGGCTAGCTCTGCGTTCTTGGCATAATATGAAATAAAATAATTGCTGGTCCCCGGCGTGTAAGATGTCTTTTTTACATTAAAAGTTGCTGTATCAAAGAAGCTTTCTTCAAAATGGAAGGATTGGAATAAGAAGCGGAAGTCCTTAAATTCCTCTGGAACCTGGCTACCGTCCTCCATCTTCATTTGGCCACTATCAAAATAGATGGCTTTCTTATATTCCTCAACCATATTCTCTTCAACCTGAATTGGTCGCCGGACGATTACCCCCGTCACTTGATGAGTATCAGGATTTCCCTTAACCTCAACACTCAATTCCGTGTTGTCGTATATCCAGAGATTAACCACACTGAAACCCTCAGGGAACTTCTCAAACAAATCCTCTACGTTCTCAGTGGGATAGAGCCGTTCTAAAACTTTGAAGCGACTTTGCATTTCCTCAATAGAGCCGCCAATGGTTACTTTGCATCCAGTTAGGCAGACTAGTAGGCAGAGAAAAATTAGGAGTCTGAGTTTTTTCTTCATGAGTGAAACCTCCTATTCTGGCGGAATGAGTTGCAATAGAATCTATTTTATCACTGCGACTTCACAAGGGTGTTGGCATGGTCTAGAACACGATGGTCCTTACTAGTTCCCCTCTAATAGGTTTTTAAATTCTTGAGATTCTACAATTGCACCTAGCGATATTTCCCTACTCGGCATAAATCTAGTCACAATAAACCTCACTTGCACTGATTCATCACCATTAACCGATACACTAATTCTTACACCGCCCATGGGAGTGCGTTCCACTGTTTTCGGGTTAATTGCATAAGATTGTATAGTCCCTTCTGGCGTAAAGGCATGCTGATCTCTTTTGGTGAAATAAGTATCCAGTTTGTCTTTTAATTCTTGACCGTAGACTAGATTATGTATTTCCACTTGAACCGCCACTACGTGATAGACAATTGGGCCGAAAATCATCCCGATAACAATCAAGAAGGGATACCATTTCTTTATGAATTGCTTGCACTTTTTCATCTTATAACCTCCTAGAAGTTAATAGAATCTCTTCTGTATTCAATTGAGTAATTATACTGCTCAAACTCCCACTCATCATTCAAAACTAACTTCGTTATTGCCAAGATTAAGTTTCAAATCTCGGTAATACCAGAGATACCAAGTCTTGCCATTCGAGTCTGTGTACTCTCGCACCTCATCTGCGGCTTGATTATTAATCTTGAGTTTGGTGAAAATGGGGTTGGTCGCAGCCCCCGCGAAAGGATAACGCGATCTATCGGACCCAAAGCCACCCGATGAGAAGCGGACAGCAAGATAGGCCTGGAAATTCCTCAAGAAGTGATTACTGGTTACATCTTTATCAAAACCATGCACTGCCCCATAATCAAACTGATTGCGAATACTCATCATAACCTTATTGTCGGCACCGCCACCAGGATAATTCACTTCTAATTGAAAGACGCGCCCATTACGACGGATGTAATCCGAAGTCCCGTCTCCATTGTCAAAAGTCGCGACAATCTCGCCAGGCTCTTTCACGCGAGCATTGGTATCCGCATCATTACCGGTGACATAACGCCCTAGTTCAGCCAAGGCATAAAGGATACCGAGGATGACTAGTATTTTAATTAGTTTCTTCTTGTTCATTTTTTGCTCTCCTTCTCCTGCTCACACCTACGTCCTATTCCGCCCGAATTAATTCCAATAAACTATTCCGACAGAAATGTTGACCTAAAACGAAATACTCCTTCACTCCTTCGACTCAAGCAGTATTTGTAATTCATAGGAAACAGTCACTATACTCATTTGCCATTTATTGTTTACAAATATATATTTAACCCCTATATTTAAACTAGGATCCCCATTGATAAGAACACGAATACTTCTACCGGTTCGTACACCCATGCTGTCATAATCTAATTCATATTTTTTTATTACTCCTGCCTCAGTGAAAGCCTTCGGATCTTCGGATTTGATGACCTGCTCTATTTCGGTCCTTACTTCCTGCGAATCAAAGAAGCTAACAAGCTCTGCGTATTGAGCCTTCTTATTATTCTGGACCATCCAATATACACCTTGATAAGCCAAAAATAGCGCACCTACTATACAAAAGACAATAATGAACGAGGTTCTTATAACTCGCATATCTTTCTCCCTTTCATTTAGAACCCAATGAAGCGATTGCTCTTAGACTTTAAGTCTATTTGTCAGTGCTCGCTGCCTAAATTTGACCGGGCAGCACTAATCGTTTCGCTACAAATTATCATCGTTCTTGCTTCATTACTCCTGGATTCGGAATCTTGCATTCGAATGCGTATGGTATTATCAAAAAATCCGCCTAAACGTGACAGCGATTTTCCAAATTCAATCACATACTTAGAACTGGAAAAATCCACACCATAGTCTCTTGAAAGCGAATCTGTGGCTTCAAAATTATAGCGCCGTTCATAATAGCCTTGTACAGGATTATCATAAATGTCTAAGGGCTTTGCCTGGGCAAAATCCTCAGCTCTATAATCATAATTCGCCATTAAGAGTTCAAAATCATTGAGATAATTAGAAATCTGCTTGTCTTTTGGAATGTCAAAGGACACGCCACCCTTATAGGTAAGATTTACGGTCTCTATTTTCTGGTCATTTTTATCCGGAAGAACCTTGTAGAGTTCAGCTATTGCACTAATCTTTTGAGTTTTACTCTCACCTTTTATAATGATTCTTATGGATTTCCCGGAGCTTCCTGCTTCAGCAAATTCCCTAATATGGATAATCGCAAAATCTTCCGGGAAGTATTTGAACAACTCTCTTAAATCCTTAGTGGGGTAAAATTTTTCTAAGTAATCGAAGTTACGCAGAGCCATATGGCCCATCCATCGCGTATAGGTAAATGTTGATATTCCTACCAATACAAGCAGTATCATAATTCGCTTAAGATATCGACTCATTACTTGTCTCCTTTTTCAAAGGCTCTATATGCAAAAAGAGGCCGGGTCCCACCAGCCTCCACAGTCCTTACTTAGCAGTTGATAGAGTGTGCTTCACCCTATCTTGTTACTCCTATATTATACTACTTATCCTCTAAGAAATACAATAGAGATTGGAATTTTGTTACATTGAGTAAACACTGAATTATTATTTTATCAACCTTTGTAAGCGCAACAGATATTTTCGGTGTCTTTATTTCATAATTTATACAGCAGGAAATGACAACTAATTATTATAGAAAAAGTTAGTTAGTAAGCCATACATTGCCAGCTAGGCTACTGTCTCGCCACTCTCCATCCTTGCCAAAATAAAAAAGTGTTGCTAGTCACGCTAGCAACACTTCTATTATGATTTGACTAGCCCAGCATCATCCGCATGATGCCGCTATGATCTAGAACCAGGAAGGACATAAAGAGGCAATAGACCAACATGCCCAGCAACAAATAGGTCTCAAAGGGCACTAGTCCTGGGAAGGTGGCTTTGATCCCCTTCCTGTGTCGATAGCATCTTGCCAACCAGCTCAAGCCTAGGCCACAAGAGAAGACGGCGAAAGGCTCTAAGAAGAGCCGGTAGTTAGAACTGAGCGCATCCATACTAAATATGCCGACTGGCTGAGGCGCAATCACTAGGTAACAGACAAGCGTAAACAAGAGCTGAGCCACCACAAGGGCCCATAGGACTTTCCTAAAGGTTCTCATACCCGCTCACCCCTCCCCTTCTCTGATTAGGCATCATTCAATAAAGTTGTAAGATATGCGTAAGTCCTATTTGATCTAATATCAAAACTGACATGATGACAGCAATCAACAAATGCCCCGTTAACAACATCCCTTCAGCGGGCATAATCACTTCCACATTTTCCTTAATTCCATTCTCACGCCGTCTAACTTTTGCTACCCATATTATCAAAAGACCACTAATTACGGTGCAAATCGGCTCCAAAAACAGCATATAGCGTGGCCCCACTGAATCAATCCCCTTAAATCCGAAGTGGGTAATGACTGTTTCAGGTGCGACAAAGACAAAACATATAGTAGTAAAGACAAATTGTATGGCCACAATAGTCCAGATTATCTTTCTGAATGACTTCATTATCATCACCTACTCAAGTATGCTAGTAGCCAACAAGGTTATTTAATCCTAAGTTTTCCCACTCAACCTTATCTTTAGTCTCCAAAATAGGCTTTTAATAATTCGACTTGTTCTTTATTTAGCATTTCTTCCCCGCTTACCATTTTATTTAGGGCATGAAGCGGCAGGCCAGAATTATGACTCAACCTCTCCATGTACTCACTATCTTTACTTTGCAATTTGATACGTATTAATTCTGCATAGTAGGCATTTGTAACCTTAAGAACAGTGGCTTCATCCTGTACATTGATGGTATCACTCAATAAATCAAAAACGGTCTGCAAATTTGTTAAACTAGCCAAATTTCGAATAATCTGCTTGATTTGGCGTAAGATATAGTCATTTTCAACAAACATAAGGATACCTCCCACTATATTTCTAGGCTTAAATTTGATGGTATCTGGCTACAATACCACCTTATAGCCTTATTATAGTCCTCTTTAACCGACCTTGCAAGCGCTTCATTTATTTTTCTATGCACTTTTTTGTAATCATTAGGTTTCCATTTATATTCAACAGTCAATTTATAACATGTGCTATATTTCAAAGCAATCATAGTCATATTTTAACTTAATATTTTTGCATATTTAATTATTACTTTTATCATTCTATGCACCTTGCTATCAGAATACAAAAAACAGGCTGAGATGAAACTCAGCCTGTTCCTTAGTTCTTAGCTTTATTCCGGCTTCACGAAGACACCAGACACTTTGTAGCCTTTTTCTTGAAAGACGCGCGCGACTTCCTCAGAATCTTGAGTATCCACGTGAACCACCACATTGGTCTTGTCGTCCAAGTGGTAGACGTTCATTTGGGTGATGCTCCAGTTATGCTTAGCAGTTGTCTCACCGATGTCCTCTAGAATACCTGCCTTGTCATCGACTACTTCTACCACGAAACGAGTCCCTGGGGTGTAGTAGCCATTGATGTCAATGAAGGCTTCGAAGATGTCCTTGTCAGTGATAATCCCCACTAATTGGGCGTGGTCCATGACAACCAGGACACCGACGTCCATATTGCGCATCTCAGAAGCGGCTTGCTCCAAGAGGGCATCTGGGCTTGTGGTAATGACGCGGCGAATCATAATGTCTGCCGCTGTCGTCTTGTTGAGCAAGTAGTTGAGTTCATGCACGCTCAGGCTGGTCGCGGTAGAAGGCGAGTTCTTGGCAATGACAGACTCTGTTAAGAGCCCTACCAATTGGCCTTTGACTACGACTGGCAAACGGTGAATGTCGTGTTGGCGCATCAAGTCCAGCGCCTTAATGACAGTGGTATCTGGCGTGATGGTCACCAAGTCGGTTGACATATAGTTTTTAACGTACATTTGCTTAACCTCCTAAGTATGCTTTTTGGACGGCGTCGCTCTCGAGGAGCTCTTGGCCGGTTCCGCTCAGAACAATCTTACCGGTTTCCAAGACGTAACCCCGACTAGCAATGGACAGGGCCATCTTGGCATTTTGTTCAATCAAGAGGACGGTGGTCCCTTGAGCTTGAATCTGTTGAATAATGTTGAAGATTTCCTGGATGAAGATTGGCGCCAAGCCCATGGATGGCTCATCCAGTAAAAGTAGCTTAGGCTTGGACATGAGGGCTCGTCCCATGGCTAGCATCTGTTGCTCCCCACCTGATAGGGTGGAAGCATCCTGCTTCTGACGCTCGCCCAAGACTGGGAAGCGGTCATAAACTGCTTGAATATCTTCTTCGATATTGGCGCGGTCCTTGCGTAAGAAGGCGCCCATTTCCAAGTTTTCGCGGACAGACAGGCCTTTGAAGACGTGACGGCCTTCTGGCACGTGGGAAATCCCTAGCTGGACAATCTTCTGCGCGTTGGTTTTGGTAATGTTCTGGCCTTCGTAGGTCAGGGTCCCGGAAGCGGGCTTAATTAAACCAGAAATGGTCCGCAGGATGGTCGATTTACCGGCCCCGTTGGCCCCAATCAGGGAGACAATCTCCCCTTGGTTAACTTCGAAGTTAACGCCACGGACTGCATTAATCATGCCGTAGTTGACGGCTAAGTTCTCAACACGTAACATTAGGCGTCACCTCCTAGGTAGGCCCGGATAACATCTGGGTTCTGACGAATTTCTTCTGGTGTGCCTTGGGCCAAGAGACGGCCGTATTCCAAGACATAGATGCGTTGGCAGATTTCCATAACCAGGGCCATATCGTGTTCGATCAAGACGATGGTTAAGCCAAATTGTTGGCGAATCTGTTCGATTAGGGCGGTTAACTCAGCGGTTTCTGCTGGGTTCATGCCGGCTGCTGGCTCGTCTAAGAAGAGAATCTTAGGTTCGGTGGCCAGGGCCCGGACGATTTCCAGACGGCGTTGTTGACCGTAGGCCAAGTTCTTAGCCTTGTCTTGAGCGTATTGGGCTAGGTCGAAGATTTCCAAGAGTTCTAAGGCTTTAGCCTTCATCTTAGCTTCTGTCTCATAGTAGGCCTTGGTCCGGAAAATGCTGGACCAGATGGCATCATGATTGTGCCCGTGCATGGCTACCATGACGTTTTCCAAGACGCTTTGGTCTTTGAAGAGGCGGATGTTTTGGAAGGTCCGCGCCAAGCCTAGTTGGTTAATCTTATAAGGTGCCATGCCGTTCAAGGTCTTGACCCCATCAGCAGTGGATAAGGTGACAGTCCCTTCTGTTGGCTCGTAGACGCCTGTTAAGAGGTTGAAGAAGGTGGTCTTGCCGGCCCCGTTAGGACCGATAAGGCCTACAAGCTCTTGCTCTTCTAACTTGAGGGAGACGTTGGACACGGCTGCCAAACCGCCAAAGTTTTTAGTAAGTTGATTGACTTCTAGTAAGGCCATTAGACTGCTCCTTTCTTCGCTTTATTCTTGGTTAAGAGGGAGCCTAGACGTAATTCCCAGGTTCCTAGGAGACCACCCGGTCTGAAGATCATGATTAGGATGAGGGCAATGGCATAGATGACCATACGAAGTTGCCCATAAGGTTGTAAGAGGGTGTTGAGAATCCCTAAGACCACGGCTGCCACGAAGGAACCGGTGAAACTCCCAATCCCGCCGAATACGACGATAATGAGGACATCAATGGACTTGTTGAAGGTGAAGTCCCCTGGGGTGACGACCCCAATGTTACCAGCATAGAGGGCACCGCCGATAGCGGCAGTAATGGCACCTAAGACGAAGGCGATCACCTTGTACTTAGTCACGTTCACCCCCATGGACTCTGCGGCAATCTCATCTTGCTCGATGGCATAGGTTGCCCGGCCCGCACTGGAGTAGAAGTAGTTGAGGATGACGATGGTGGTCACTACCATGAAGAAGTAAACCAATGGCCAGGTTGCCACTTTAGGAATGGCGTTAATCCCTTGAGGCCCGTTGGTCAGGGACTTGTAGTTGGTGATGACGACCCGGATGATTTCAGAAACACCTAGCGTGGCGATGGCCAAGTAGTCCCCGCGTAAGCGCAAGGTTGGAATCCCGACTAAGACAGCCAAGACAGCGGCCACTACCGCACCGACTAGCATCCCAGTCCAGAGACCCCCTAGGTCTGCATGACGTGTTGCGAAGATGGCACCTGAGTAAGCCCCCACAGCGATAAAGGCCGCATGCCCAAGCGAGAACTGGCCGGCTACCCCTAAGACTAGGTTGAGCCCGATGGCATAGATGACATCAATCATAATTTTGATTAAGGTGATTTGGTAGTAGGAATCGATTAAGTTAGTCGACGTTAAGAGCCACAAGAGGCCATAACCCAAGAGGGCTGCCGTCAACCAAACGAAGTTGCGTTGATGGAATCGTTGCATGTGGCTTCACCTACACTTTCTCTTTGACGTTCTTACCGAAGAGACCTGCCGGCAAGACGAGCAAGATAACAATTAAGAGGGCGTATACGGCCGCATCCTTGAAGGCAGAGCCCCCGAAGGCTGAGACGAAGGTCTCCAAGAGACCGATTAGGTAACCCCCGACCATGGCACCTGGAATGGAGCCAATCCCACCGACAACGGCTGCGACGAAGGCCTTAAGCCCTGGCGTCAAGCCCATGGTGGCCGCCATTTGGTTGGAGTAGAGACCGTAGAGGACGCCGGCTACCCCTGCCAGGGCAGAGCCTAGCGCAAAGGTAAAGGAAATCACCGCGTCAACGTTAATCCCCATGAGTTGAGCTGCTTCTTCATCGACCGCAACCGCCCGCATGGCTTTCCCCATCTTGGTGTACTTAACAATAAATTGTAGAGCTACCATTAAGAGGATAGTGGTCACGAAGATTAAGATTTGTTTGGAGTTAATGACTGCTCCCATCACTTTGAAGGTGGTGGTCGTAAAGCTAGTTGGGTAAGCCTTGACTTCCGGACCGAAGAAATAGATCATGGCATTTTCTAAGAGGAAGGAGACCCCAATCGCGGTGATAAGGGCAGCTACCCGAGTCGATTTACGTAGGGGCTTGTAAGCCACCCGTTCAATGGTCACCCCTAAGACGGAGGTGAAGACCATGGTTAAAGCTAAGGATAAGTAGAAGTCCATGCCCTGGACATTAACCAGATAGAAACCGAAGAAGGCCCCCATCATGAGGATGTCCCCGTGGGCGAAGTTAATCAAGCGGATGGTCCCATAGACCATGGTATAACCCAAGGCGATCAAGGCGTAGATACTCCCCGTCGACAAGCCGTTAAAAAGTTGTTGTAAGAACCACTGGAGGTTCATAGGCATAAGCTCCTTTCTATGTATGATGGCTATAAATTAAGTATAGCAGTCCTAAGGCTAAGGCGCCATACTTCTTCATGAAAAAGGTCGTATTGTGCTATGACTGGATGTCCAAGCAACAATACGACACTAGCATGAGGGGGGTCTGCTGTCTATTACTCAGCTGACACGTTCACAGCTTCGGTAACTTCACCTTTTTCGAAGTGGAGCATTACCGCTGTCTTCACTGGGTTGTGTTTTTCGTCAAATGAGAAGGTCCCGGTTACCCCTTTGAAGTCTTTGATCTTAGCCAAGGCTTTGTTCACTTCTTGTGGGTCAGTTGAGCCTGCATCCTTGATAGCTTGCAAGAGCACGTTAGTCGCATCGTAAGCGAGAGCTGCGAAAGTATCTGGCTTCTTGCCGTATTCTTTTTCATAGGCTTCTACGAATTTCTTAACTGCTGGGTCTTCACTCTTGTCAGAGTAGTGAGAAGTATAGAAGACGTTGTTAAGGTTGTCTTTACCTGCTAATTCAACCAAGGTGTCGTTAGCAAAACCGTCACCACCAACGATTGGCTTGTCGATCCCGAGTTCACGCGCTTGCTTGATGATCAAACCAGCTTCAGTATAGTAACCCGGTACGTAGAGGGCGTCGAAGTCTTGAGTAGAGATGTTAGTCAAGACAGTTAAGAAGTCAGTATCGTTAGTTTGGTAAGATTCTTTGGCTACGATGGTCCCGCCTTTAGCTTCAAATTGCTTAACGAAGCTATCAGCCAAACCTTGTGAGTAGTCGTTCGCTTGGTCAACCAAGAGAACCACTTTCTTGTAACCTTGAGTATCTGCTAAGTAGTTAGCAGCGGCCACCCCTTGGAAGGAGTCTTCGAAGCAGACACGGTAGATGTAGTCGTAGACTTTGCCTGCAGAGTCGAGGGTAATCCCGTTACCAGTTGCAGCAGGGAAGATAGCTGGTGTTTTGCCGTCGTTAGCGACTGGAATTTCTGCTAAGGCATCCCCGGTAGTTGCAGGACCTACAATCCCTGCCACGCCGGCAGCGACCAATTTGGTTGCAGCCGCAGCGGCTTCTGTCTTATCAGACTTGTTGTCTTCGACTTGCGCTTCGACTTTCTTGCCGTTAACGCCGCCGTGTTCTTCATTGTATTGCTTAACAGCTAATTTCAAACCACTAGCCATTGGCGTCCCGTAAGCAGCTGCCGCCCCTGAGAGCTCGAAGTTACCGCCGACTTTAACGGTGTCTTGGGCTGAGACAGTTGCTAATGGGGATGCGAGCAAGAGACCCGCGAAGAGTGCTGTTCCTAACTTTTTAAAATTCATAGTGTACCTCCTAAAATATGGTTCCTAAATCATGATGATGAGAAAAGTATACACTACTCCGGCTCATTTTACAATGCTTTTATTAAAGTTTTTTAATCTTTTGCTCATTTTCTTGTCTAGGCCTTATGTAGCGCGGAATCGGTGCCGTTTTGCGTGGCTGGCTTGAGGGGGATTTCTGGATTGTGGCCTGGTTTAGGTGGGTTGCTGGGGAGCTAGTGGTCCACTCGACGGAGTGGGCCACTGGCGCGGAGCTTTTCCTGGATTTCGGCCCGTTTTCGCTGATTTCCTGAGAGCCAGTGGTCCACTCTCCAAAGTGGACCA
>NZ_KV822210.1:205173-212322 GCF_001815865.1 Abiotrophia sp. HMSC24B09 | reverse complement strand
GGTCCACTCTCCAAAGTGGACCACTGGCTCGACGATTTTCCTGACTTTTGGCCCGTTTTCGGCGATTTCCTGGGAGCTAGTGGTCCACTCGACGGAGTGGACCACTGGCTCGGGACCTTTCCTAGCTTTTGCCCTGGTTTCGGCGGTTGCTGAGAGAGTTTTCTAGCTATGGCGGCGACTTATTTGAGAGAATTTGCTGGCTTGTAAACTTAGCTCCCCTATTTATCTATTACATAGATAAATAGGGTACGAGTTAGCGAAATTACGTGTCCAAAACTAAACAAAAAAGGGGCGGGTGCCCCTTTTTCTTCCTATATATATTGATGAGCGGCCAACTGAGTGGCTACTAGCTTAGCCTGGAGGTCGGCACTTGCCTTGCCTTCTAGGCGCGTCAGGGGGTCTTTGGCAAAGTAACGGAGAGAGGCAACTACTTGCCCGCCGTTAACAAAGACTTCTAGTGAGCTAGCATCGAGCCAAAGGTCTAAGTGTTTGAGCTCCTCTTCTAGCTGCATATGGCGCCATTCTTGCAAGCCGGTTAGCCAGTTGAAGCGAGCTAAACTTAGGCGGCCTTGAGCGGCCTGGTATTTGACTGTCACGTTATCATCTAAGAAAAGTTCCCAATCTGCTAAGGTCTCAAAATCCACTTGCACTCTTTGCGCCCGGCCCGCCAAATCAAGGCGGAAGTCTGCCGTGGTCCAAGCCAGCGGTTGGCTAGCTCCTGCCAGGCCTGCCAACTCTGCAATCGGCGTCTGATAGAGTTTGCCATTTACTAGGCGTAACTGGCGCGGAATGGTCAGGTGATGAATCCAATCGTCCTGACGGGTTGGGATGGCGGCCTCTTGGTCAGGCCAGGTAATGCCCATCCAAGAGTATTGGATGACCCGGCCATCAGGCGCCACAAAGGACTGAGGCGCATAGTATTCAAAGCCACGGTCACATTCCTGCATATCCGCAAAGTCCGCATTATCCGGCAGGAAGCGACTAGTCTGACTATCCCAGGTCCCGACTAAGTAAGTGGTGTTAAAGATATTATGGTAGTTATCCCCAATTGGGTCGACCCCTTGAGGTGAGAAAATGAAGACGGCCTTGTCCTGGCCTGTCACCTCGTCCGTCAAGAAGACCATATCCGGGCACTCCCACATATAGCCCAGGGGCTGATCAAATTGGAAGATAGGACCGCGGTAGTCCCAGTCTTTAAGGTCTTTAGAGAAGAAGGCCACGGTATCGCCGGTCTTATCTAAGCGCTGGGCACCTAGCAACATCCACCAACCTTGGACGGTCGCATCATACCAGACCTTAGGATCCCGCACATGGCCGGTATAGTCCGGCAACTGCTCAGTCACAGGGCCTAATTTGGTGAAATGAATGCCGTCTGTCGAAGTGGCAATACATTGGTAGCTGGTCCGGCGACCTGCCTCATCCTTGGTATTGCCGGTATAGAAGAGGTAGAGCGTCTCCTCGTGGACGATGGCACCACCTGAATAGACCCCGTTCTTATCGAACCAGTCATCAGACTTGAGGGCTACCGGCAACTGCTCATAGGTCACGAAGTCCTTGGTCCGAACATGGCCCCAGTATTTGGTAGAGTGGTCGGTCGCATGCGGGTTATATTGATAGAAAATATGATAGTAACCCTGGAAATAGCAAAGCCCGTTGGGGTCATTGAGTAGTCCCTGCTCCGGCGTCAGGTGGAAGTGTTGGGCGTAAGGCCCTTTGTTGCGTCTTGACATGGCTGGTCCTCCTTTTTGATTATAGGCTAACTTCATTATAGCATAGCTGCCAGCAGGCACCTATGAAAACAGGACGAGTTGCCCCGTCCTGTCATAAGTCATGCTTGTGCTTAAGCTTGTTTGTCTTCTTTGTAACCGAAGGCGTAGGTCAAGCCGAACCCGATCCCGAAGCTGACTACCAGCACCAAGAGGTAAGCAAAGATATTGTTGAGGTAGAGTAAGACCCCTGGTAAAACAGTGACAGACATACCAGTCGCTGCCAATTTGAAGAGGCCTGCTAACCAACCACCCGCAGCCCCGGCAACGAGACCCATAACGAATGGCTTACCATAACGGAGGTTAACCCCGAAGATAGCTGGTTCTGTAATTCCTAGCAAGCAGGAAATACCTGAAGAGTATGCCAAGGCACGAACCTTGTGGTTAACTGTCTTGTAACCTACAGCGAAGGTTGCCCCTGCTTGCCCTGCCATGGCAGCAGTGAAGTAAGCATTCAGTGGGTTAGTCTTGTCGCCGTTAGTCAATAATTGTAATTCTAAGAAGTTGAAGATGTGGTGAATCCCGGTAACCACGATGATTTGTTGGACCCCACCGACGATGAGACCCGCTAAACCAAATGGTAAGGTCAAGATTTGCTTGGTTACATCCAGTACGACGGTTTCCAAGGAGTGGAAGACTGGCCCAATAGCGAAGAGACCCAAAATAGACATTACCAAGAAGGTTAAGAATGGTGTCACGATCAAGTCGAAGGTATCCTTAACGTGGTCATGGAGCCATTTTTCAAGTTTAGCCCCGATTAAACCGACGAAGAAGGCTGGTAAGACAGTCCCTTGATAACCTACGACTGGGATAAAGCCGAAGAAGGTTAAGGCTTGCGCATCCCCACTTGCTACTGCATAGGCGTTAGGCAAGGCAGGGTTGACCATCATTAAACCAAGGACAATCCCTAAGACAGGGTTGCCACCGAAGACCTTGAAGCTAGACCAAGCAACTAAGGCTGGTAAGAAGGCGAAGGCAGTATCGGTTAAGATTTGTGTATAGAGTAAGAAGTTTTGGTCGATTTGTTTAGGGTCGGTTAAACCGAAGAGGCCAATCACTTCTGGACGAGTGAGGACACCCCGAACCCCCATGAAGAGACCGGTTGCCACCAAGACAGGGATGATTGGTACGAAGACGTCCCCGAAGGTCCGAATCATACGTTGTAAGATATTACCTTGTGGCTTAACTTCTTCTTTTTGATCGGACTTGGTTACAGCGTTAACGCCCAAGGCTGATACTTCTTCATAGACCTTGTTAACCGTACCGGTTCCAAAGATGATTTGGTATTGACCAGAGTTGAAGAAAGCACCCATTACCTTGTCGGTATTTTCGATAGCTTCCTTATCAATTTTGGCTTCGTCTTTGACCATAACACGTAGACGAGTTGCGCAGTGTGCGACGCTAGAGATGTTTTCCTTACCACCTAGGTATTTGACAACATCTTGTGCGATTTCTTTAAATCCCATATGTGTTCCTCCTTCATTCAGATGAGACTAAAACAATAATTGCCTGTAGAAAAGAAACCGGTTCTCTCCTAAGCCTTATTATACTTGGAATAGAACCGGTGTCAATATCATTAAATGTGAAAATGAAATCGTTTAGTTTTCAATTTAGGCTAAACAGCTGTGACCGACTGTCTAATCACAAGGGAAGTTTCGAGCTTGCGTTTGGTGGCTGTCTCATGGCCCTGAATTCTGTCTAGCAGCATCTTGGTAGCAACATAGCCGGCATGACGATAAGGATATTCCACCGTAGTCAAACCAGGATAGATAGAAGAACCTAGGACATTATTGCCAAAACCAGCAAAATTAATTTGCTCTGGCACCTGATAGCCTGCCTCTAGGCAAGCCCGCATGGCACCAATGGCAATAATATCGGTCGCCCCCACAATCAGGCGTGGCTTATTGAGCAGCACTTGATCCCGCGTCACTTGGTAGCCATCCATGAGGTTGAAGCCACAGCTGTACTCGCGGAAGCTGGTATCCCCATACTTGAGGAATTCCTGCTTAATGGCATCCCGGCGCTTAATTCCCACAGCGGGGTCAGTCGTAGTCACCGTCAAGAAGTCCATTTCCCGATGGCCCATGGCATAGAGGTAGTCGGCCAGCTGGCGGCCCGCACTCTCCTCGTCGTAGTAAATGGTATTCTCGTCCAAGAATTCTTGACCAATGGTCACGATTGGCACCTGGACATTCTCAAGCAGTTCAATAATCCGGTTGTCGGTGTGGGACATGAGGAAGATGACCCCATCCATCTTGTTAACTTGGAAGGTTCTGAGGGCCTCTTCTTCCCGGCTAACCGAGAAATTAGAATTAATAATTAAAACCTGATAGTTGTGCTGACGGAAAACTTCGTCAATTTCACTCAGGATACAGTTGGCTGAAAAACTATCAAGCCGCGGTATGATCACGCCAATCATACGGCTCTCCTTGGCTTTCAAGCTTTGGGCAAAAGAATTAGGTACGTAGCCGGTTTGCTTAATCACTGCCTCAATCTTAGCAGCTGTTTTCCGGCTGACAGAACCCCCGTTCAAATGTCTAGAAACCGTACTTTTGGCAACACCTGCTAATTTTGCAATATCATTAATCGTTGTCATTGTTACCCTCCTAGCGATTATCTAGCCTTCGCTGGTAGTGAGTAGCATAGAGCTTATGACAAGTGCGTCTTAGACCGCCCCAAGGGCGTCTGGACTGTATCTTACTAAAAATCTCTTACGCTTGCTTCACTTACATAATTTCAAGATTATCTTACATTAAACCCAAGTAAATTTAAACAGAAAGTACAAAAAAATGTCAAAAGATTGTGCATTATGCCCTGCCCACAAACTTTTGACGCCTATTTACCGTGCTTGAATTCGTTTTATGACTTAGAAACCCGCCCACTAGCTCTATGGCTGGTGATCAGATTTGTTCGTTATAAACGCGTCCTTTCATCCACACGCAAGTCCCTGGGGACCAACGTCAAATTCTCACGATTCATCAGTTGCGTCAACACTCTTCACTTACTAGATTGCGGTCCTCACCCCTTTAACTTGTGCCGTTTTGAGCCTAAGCGGGCCCTCTCGCTTAATCAGCATATCTATCCGGCGCCACCCCATTGGGCTGGGTCACTGTCTGCCATTGACTGGCCAGACTGGGCAAGTTATCCACTAGCTCACAGGGGTATGGTGCTTGGGATAGACAGGTATTATAACTAACACCGGTCACATCCTCCCCTTCTCGTGATGAGTATTCAAGATATTGCAGTTTCAATTTTGGAACTAGTTCCATCAGAAACCGCTATTTTTACACTATTATTATGACATATTTATCTTGCTTTTACAAGTATCTTCTCGAGTCAGCTGTCAGGCCTTATTCCATCTAAAAAAATACGAAGCTAAGTATCGGCACTTAGCTTCGCAGAGGAGAATGACCCTAATGATTAGGGATGAAAGCCGCCTGTCACAGGAGTGACAAGGGCTGCCGTGGCAGTTTGGGTCGTCCCGTCCACCTGGATGGTGTAGGTCTGACCGTCTACTAGGTCGGCACTCGACATAATGACCGCTTGGAAATCCTTGCTGGCTGTCTGATGTGCCACTTCCTTGCCATTGGCATCGAGGATGATCAGGGTTTGGCCTGCCGTCCCTGCTATGTTAGCAGTGATAGAAGCCTGGGTGGATTCTTGGGCGAAACCTTGCAGCATGTCAGAGGTCCCTAGGGCCCAGACCGTGCCACCTGTGATAGTAATGTCGCCCGATGCATCGAGGGGGCCATTGCCGTCATGGACTGAGCCATTGACGACTAGGCTACCGCCACTAATAGTGACCGTCCCGTTAGAATCAATGCCGTCACCTTCTGCATCAACGGTGAGGGTCCCACCTTCAAGGATGATTTGTAGGCTTGGGTCACTTTCTTCCTGGCCTCCTGGCGGCATGCCACCAGGTCCTTGCCCATCTTGTGGTGGCTGCCCGCCTTGTGGCGGGGCTTGGCCAGCGGGTGGTGCTGGCGGTGTTTGGTTCTTGTCCTCGCTGGCTTGGTCGGGCTGACTGGTAGCTGCTGGGTCGGCAGCGGCCTGACTGTCGGGAGCGCTGGCGGTGGCTGAATCACTAGTGGCCTGGCTAGCAGAAGAGCTGGTGTCAGCTGAATTGCTTGTGGCGCTAGCTTCGGTAGTCTTGCTTGTAGCGCTTGTGTCACTTGTCTTGCTAGAGGAGCCTGCCGAAGCGTTGACCCCGTCATCGCTACTCTTGATGGTGACATCGCCGCCTAGTTGACGGATGACACGCGCTTCGAGTCCTTCCTCACTTTGGCTCACGGTGATGGTCCCGCCTTTAATAGTCAATTCATTGCCGGCATCCACCCCATCTTCGGTGGCGGCAATACTTAATTGCGTTGGATTGAGGCTAATATTAGCTCGTTCGGTCGTCTCGTCATGCTCCGCATGGAGGCCGTCTTTGCCTGCTTCAATGGTCAGAGTGGCCGCCTCAATATCGAGGGCTCCCTCGGCCTTGAAGCCATGGTTGGCGGCCTTGACGGTATAGGTCCCGCCTAACACCTTGAGGTCGTCTTCCACCTCTAAGGCATTCTTGGTAAGGGCCGTGAGGGTCAAGCTGCCTGTCCCGTTGAGGGTCAGAGGCACCTGACTGTGGATGGTGGCTTTGACCTTTTCATCGTCGCTGGCCTGGCTTTCTGTCAAAGCATTCTGGCTGCCTTCCGCTAGGCTGATGACGACTTCTTGGGCTTTGTTAATTTGAAGCAGGCTACCTTCCCCTTCTATGGTCAGTTTTTGAAAGACTAAGTGGACCTGGTCAGCGTCAGCAGCCTCTACCACTAGCTTGATATTCTTGCCGCTACCGGTCAGGACGTAGGTGCCGGCCTGGGTGATGGTCAGCGTCTGGTCGCTGAAGCTGGCGCCTTGCCCTGTGACGGTGGCCGTTTGATCAGCCAAAGTCACCTGAGTAGCCTGGCTCTCATCATAGCTCGTTTGGGCCTGGAAACTGGTCACTGACTGACTTTCCTGCGTGCCCGACTGGGCTAAGGCTGGATAAGCCAGGGACATACTGGCGGTTAGGCTGATTAGGGTGGCGATAGTAATTCTTCTTCTCATGATATGGACCTCCCTTATTGGTCTTGCGTGTAGTAATCTTAGATTGTTTTAATAATGGGTTAAGTGATAGTCAGACGTCCCCTCTATCACTTAACTTGATTTTAGTATAGAGGCCCTAGTTAAAATTTACTTAAAATGCTGAAGGGAATTTTTTTAGGTTAGGGAAAATAGGTCGGGCTTGGAAAGCTCATTTTCCCTGGTCTTCCCGAGTCAGTGGGCCACTGACGCTTCATGAACTCCTTGGCTTTGTCCATTTTCTGCCTCTTCGCCTCGAGCTAGTGGTCCCCTCTCCAGAGTGGAC
>NZ_KV822210.1:186593-204173 GCF_001815865.1 Abiotrophia sp. HMSC24B09 | reverse complement strand
TCAAGTCAAACTTCTTACGAAAGCCTAGAAGCTGCTAGCAACGAGTTGACTCCTAAACTGAAGGAAGCCTTAGACCTCAAGGATGCTAAGAAGACTCTTGACAATCTCGCTCAACTCTTCAAATGGGAAGTAACGGATAGCAAAGAATCTCAACTAGCTAATACCGACTTCAAGTACACCATCCACCGCTTCGGTCCTGAGGCAGTGCTCCTATCAACTCCCGATAACAAGGTGCTAGCCTTCGCTATGGCTAAGCTAGACGCCGATAGCATCCGACAACGCATGGCAGGCCTAGGGGTCAAACCTGAAGCCCAAATGGAGCGATTGCTTAATCGGGAACCCTCGCCTGTCGATAAGGTCTTTGTCGAGACTAAGGATTTCGGCCTTATCCTAAGTGGCCACCGCATCGGTCAGGATGAGAAAAAGCCTGACAAACCACAGTACGATCTCTTCCTTATTTACAACCATGATTTCTACAAGGCTATGGTCAAAGACTTTGAATAAACATAAAAGGCTAAGTAAAGAACTTAGCCTTATTTTTATAAAATCCAGGGACAAGAGCCCTGGATTTCTTGTTTGAGACTTAGTTGTCCAAGGGCCGCCAGGCCATGGTCCAGCGACAGGACAAGTTAGGTCCTGTGATGCGATAGACATCTGGTAAGGCAGGACCACAAGAATTGGTTCCTAGACCACTTTGAGCTAAATCCAGATTGAGATAATAAGCTGATGGCTCAGGCAATTGATCGCGGTGGCTAGTCTGGCTCAAGGTCTGCGCACTATAAGGCGATAGACTGAAATTAAGCCCCGAACTAGCTGGCGTCTGATCTTGAACCTGCCAGAGAACCGGCGCTTGGACAACTTCTAGCCATGACACCTGGCTACGGTTGCCATTTTCTTGCGGCTTAATATAAGGCTCATAGAAATCTCCGGCATCCAAACTGAATTGGGCCCGGTAGCTAGCAGCCTGCTTATCGGCATAATTTTCAAAAGGTCCCTGTCCCAGATAATGAACCGTCTGGGCATCCACCAATGGCATGCAAAGGCCAAAGCGTGGCAAGAAAGGCATTTGGCTATCCAAGTTAGCTTGGACTTCCAAACTTAACTGGCCATCCTTAGCCAGTTTCCAAGCCCCTGTCAGACTCAATGGATTCTGCCGCGCCAGCGCCGTCATAGCCCCTGAGAAATGTAGACTAACACCATCTGCTTGAACTTCTAGGTGACTGTCTCGAATCCAAAGCTGACTGTAATGATAATTGGCCGCTTCCCATTCCTTACGAACATGACGATCATTATCTGTCGGAGCCCGCCAAATTTGCCAGAAGGCGGCTTGCTTGAGCAGTTCCTGACCGGCATAATTAATTTGACTTGGCGCCAGACTGCCCTTATCAAAGGTCAAGACTAGGTCGCCCCAGGTCAACTGATAACTGGCCAGGTCTTCCTGGCCACTAACGACTTGTGGCACTTGGCTCAGGCTAGGGACTTCATAGGCTGCCAAGCTTACCTGGTCGAAACCATATTCCCCTTCATTTTCAAGGCCCAAATAGACAAAGCGGACGCTGGCCACACTAGCTAGGTCCCCGCAGCAAGTTAAGTCGACCCAAGTAGTTTGGCCTGGCTTAGCCTGCCAAGTTGCACAGTCTTGACTAGTTAAGAGCAAGCCCTCCCGATTATAGGCTTCCACCCGCAAGTAGAGGGCCTCTGCCAAATTCAAAAAGGCATAGTCATTACGGAAGCAAGCTCGATGGGCTTGTAAATCAAAGTCTAATAAGCGGACTGGCCGGAAGACCTGTTTGTGCTCTAAGAGACCCGTATGCAAGGTCCGATCAGGATAGACCAAGCCATCCATACAGAAGTTGCCGAAGTGCGGATAGTCGCCAAAGTCGCCCCCGTAACGGTAGGCAGGTTCTGCCTGCCCCGCTTGTGGCACCGCGATGGCATGGTCACACCATTCCCAGACGAAGAGGCCAATCAATTGAGGATGACGCTGCATGCAGTCATAATAATCTTCCAGACCACCCGGTCCATTGCCCATGGCATGGGCATACTCGCAGAGCATAAGTGGCCGATCAAGTGGCGCATACTCGCCCCCCTCGCTAAAGTAGAGCGTCTCGATTTCTTCAATAGATAGGTACATCTGGCTATAGACTTCCACATGCTGCTTATTGTGTTGCTTAACTGGGTCGCGGAAATAGTACCCTTCATAGTGCAGAATCCGCGTTGGATCCCAAGATTTGGCTTGAGCCAGCAGGACTTCGAAGTTGACGCCAAAACCTGATTCATTACCCGCCGACCACATGATAATGGAGGAAAAGTTCCGCAGTGGCAAGACATTGGATGCCATACGGCTTACTAGAGCCTCTTGCCACTCAGGATCCTCCGCTACCTGGTTAAAGTTGCGGCTATAGCCACGGCCGTATAGGTCTACCACCCCATGGCACTCTATGTCGGCCTCACTGACCACATAAAAACCCAAGCGATCGCAGAGCTCATAGAATTCTGGTGACTTTGGATAGTGAGCCGTCCGAATGGCATTGAAGTTATGGTGCTTGATAAGCATCAAGTCCTGAACTTGACGTTCCAAGGTAACAGTCGCTCCCGTATCCGGCCAGGAATCGTGATGGTTGACCCCTATGAGTCGGATAGCCTGATGGTTACAGTATAGGCCGTCTTTGTCCACGGCTAACTCTCGCAGACCAATGGCTTGTTTATAGGTCTCGCCTGCCACCGACCAGTAGAGCGTGTATAGATATGGTTTTTCAGCCGACCAGAGATGAGGCTCTTCAAGTGACAAGGCCAAGGTCTGCTGGCTAGAATCCAGTGGCAGATTGGTCCCCTCCAAGACTAGCTGACCCTCCGCATCTTCCAAGCGATAGGACCAGCTCCCCCCTGCCTGATTAAGGGACCAAGACCATTCCAACTGGGCCGACTGGCCATCTGGCGCTACTTGGGGACGCAGATGAAAATCAACCAGTCCCTGAGCAGACCGCCGTCTCAGATAGACATCGCGGAAAATGCCACTCATCCGGAATTTGTCCTGGTCTTCTAAATAAGTCCCGTCACACCATTTGAGAACTAGCATCGCTAGCTGGTTCTGTCCCTCTTTGATATAAGGGGTTAGATCATAAACTTGCAGGCTGTGCGAAATTTGCCCATACCCGACAAAATGATCGTTAACCCAAAGATAAGCTGCTGAGTCTACTCCTTCTAGCACCAGTTCTGTCCCAGGCAGGTCTACCAAATCCCTAATCTCAAAGCTTCGTTTATAAAGCCCGGCAGGGTTGGCATAGGGCACATAAGGTGGATTAAAAGGAATGGGATATTCCGTATTGGTGTATTGAAAGTTATCGTAGCCCTGATATTGCCAACAACTGGGCACCGGCATCGTGGTCCAATCCAAGTCCTCTTGGTGAGTCGTCAACCAATAAGGTGCTTCAATCAAGCGGACATTATCAAAATAATGGAAATCCCAATCCCCATTCAAGTCCACAAAACGAGACGATTCCTGTCGCCACTTGGCTTGCTTGGCCTCTTCTAAATTCCCATAGGGAATGAAGTAGGCCGCCTGTGGCATTTGGCCAACAGACTGAAGACTCAGGTCTTCAAAAAAGTTACTGATTAACATGGCTATCCCCCTTCAGCGCATGGCCAAATCAAGACATCTGGATGCGCTTCCTTCTTTTCTATTATAGCATAAGTCCCTCGGTCAGGAACCCATGCTCCCCAAACTTGTTATCAATTCTCCACAAAAAACTGCCCCTAAGGGGCAGTTTTGCCTTCTTACTCTCTCTCACGTTTAGGACGAAGACCTAAGATTCCTAAGAAGGACAGGACCAGTCCACCTAGGACAAAGCCAGATGGGCTCTCACCCGTTTCGGGTAGGCGGTCGTCATGGCTAGCAGCTGCTAGCACCTTGTCACCAGCAGGTCTAGGTTGGGTTACTTCTTGTTCTGTCCCAACCGGTTTACTTTGTCCTGGTTGACTCGGTTCTTGGCTTTGTTCTGCCTTAGCGAAGACTAAGGCGTAGTGGGTAAAGTGTGGTCCCTCAAAGACAACCCGGCCATCTTGAATTTGGAAAGGCAAGCTTTGGGCTGGCCCGTCCTCAGGCAGGAAGAGTACTTGCTCTACTTTTTGATCTTGAGGCGATGGTAGACTGACCTTAGCTGGGTATTGCGTATCCACATCTTGACCCTGAGCGTCTTGGCCTTCGATATCGTAGACAAGGGCTTGCCGTCCCGCTAAGGCTTGTTTTTCGGCTTCCGTCAGGTCTTCTGGCCCTAGCTTACCAACCTTGAGACCCGTAATCCGACTTGGCTCCAGCCCTGAGAAGGCGACGGTCACATCGTGACCTGGGTCATGCAAGACGGTTGGCGTCACTTTCTTAGCTGCTAAGATGCTTTCTTCAAGTTGCGCCTTAGCTGTCGCAAAGTCTGCCGGGCTTACCAAGTCTTGATCCATCAAGTTCCGTGCCTGAATAACTTGTTTGCTTAGTTTGTCCTTTAATTCAGGATCTTGTAGACGATCCGCCCAGTCCTGACCTAATGAGGCCACTGCCCCTAGAACCAGGCGCGCCTCATCGCGACCTTTCTGGCCAGATAGCTTGCCTAGGGCTTTATTCAAATTAGCTAGTGCCACATCTACCTGAGCTTGCTCAGCGGTCTGCGCTGCCTTGACTAAGTCCTGAGCCTTGCTGACACTATCCTTAAGGGCCGCCTGTTCTTCTGGGGTCGCAAATTGATAGCGGTAATGTGGAAGCAGACGCTCAACTTCAGCTAATTTCTGGTTGAGATATTCGAAGTTAGCTTCTTCTTTTTCCACCCAAACGGAGAAGTCCACGGTAAAGTCTTGATAGTGTAGGGTCAAGGTCTGCTCACCTAGTCGTTGAGGGTCATAACCAGAGAATGTAACACCTGGATCTTGGAAGGTATGGGTGTGGTGGCTTTGGTCTGAATACACTACTTGGAATCTGCCCTTGGATAAATCCAAATCTTGGCCCGGACGATAGTGTTGATTTGGCAGAGTCGTAATAGCCAGATGGGTAATTTCCTTACTGTCATCGTTCGAGTCGGCCTTAGCCACATAGACTCTCAGTGTTTGAGCTAGGGTTTGGCCCAGGTAGCTGACAGTTAGATCTTGAGCACCTAGCTTAGTCGCATCATAACCGCTGACTGTCACCCCTGGGTGGGTCAGGTTAATGAGTTGATCCTCTTTGGCTCCTTCTAAACGAACGCGCAATTTAGCACCTGCTAGATTCAAGCCATCCTTGACATGATAGACCGTTTGCTCTAAGCCTTGTTCCAGGCTGACTTCCTTAATCTTTTGGTGAGCGCTAGTGGCATCTACCAAGACTGCGGACAGGTTGCTAGCTTCCTTGCCTTCTTCCCAGGTCTTATAGTAGAGCAAATGGCTGCCTTCTGCTAAGCGAACTGGTCGGAAACTGTAGTCTCCCGCTTGATCAGCCCTTACTTCCCCTAATAGCTGAGTCGCTTCCCGGTCAGCATAGAGTCTCACTGTGGCCTTGGCAGGCACCTTGTTCAAACCAACTTGGACATAGCCATTTCCCAAAGATTGAGCGGCCACATTAGCCATTGGCAGGTTGGTGGATTCTTTGGAAGCAGCTTGTTCATACATCTTCCAGTTATAGATACGAATGGCCCCCCAAGGCGTTCCGTTATGGGAAGTCACCACATCCAAACGCCATTCTTGAGCAGTGATTGGTCGATCTAGGTCCACATCCGTTACATGGGCGCGGTTGCCACGAATTGATTTAGCCAATAACCATTCCCCGGTGTTCATATCCTTGTAGTAGAGGTCAAAGTCGCGGGTATTCATGAGACCGTCATTGACAGACTCGCCACCAGCCCCGGCATGTTCAACCACCCATCGGCGGACCGTTCTGACCTGGCTGAGCTTAATGTCGACATGGCCTTGAGGATCTAGAATACACCATTTGTCGGCATTAGAGGTAATGGTCCCGTTCAACATGGCATCAGCTGGCTCAGAACCATCGCTAGGACCGGAAGCAAAGGTCACAGTAGCTCCTGGCACAATATTAGGTGCCTGCTCTTGTGGTTGGGTCGTATCAGACGTGGTCATTTGCCAGTCAAAAGTCGCATAGCCGGCTTCAGACCGCAAGCCATTCTTGCCAACGGCTACTACCTTAAGCCGTTGGGTCGTCCCAATGGCATCCTGTGGCCGACTAACCTTAGCCAAATAAATATGGTGGTTAGATGAACCTGTCAGTAATTGCCATTTATTAGGTGCGACTTCTTGATAGACTTCATAGTAATCCGCATTGGCACTTGGTGTAAAGGCTAGATGGGCTTGTGCCTGACGGCTAGAGCTGAGTTGCTTAGACACAACCTGAACTTGGCTTGGAGCCACAGGGGCTGTTGCCGTCTTCAAGAGGTCGATTTGCCCTAGGTTGAAGCGATAAGCAGCTTGATCTGTCTCACTTTCAAAGGCAAACTTAATGGCATAGATAGTCTTGCCCTTCAAGCTAGATAGGTCCAAAGTATCTTGGTGCCAGTCTTTGTCTGGCCTTAAATCAAAGTAATGGAAGCTATCGGCGCTATAGTTGGCCTGGGTGGCTAAGCCGACCCGGACACGACTTCCTAGGCCACCTTTGTGGGCTAGCTTCAACTGCGTAGTCTCACCCACAGCTAATTTGGTGGCATAAAGCATGGCTTCTTCGGGATTCTTAGCCCCTAAATGACCTGAGAATTGAAGCGAGTTCCCTCCGTTATAGGCATCTTCAAAGTCATAGTCGCCCTTAAGGCCAGCCTCCCCATTCTTAGAGCGAATCCACCAACGCCAGGTTGGCAAAATTCCAGACACCGACCGGTAGTTCCATTCAGAGTCTTTGGAGACTTGGCCATCTACATACCAGCGTTTACCGTGACCCGTATTGAAGCTGGTGTGGAATTGGTCGCCTAGAATGGCTGTTTTGTCCGCGATATAACCGGACAAGCCATACCAAGTGCTATCTTCTGGTTTTGGTTTGGTTGGGTCTTGTTGCAAGCCCGTCCAGAAGTTGTTTTCTTCCCGGTGGTAACTTTCCCCGGTGGTCCCAATGCCAAGGATGGAATCCGGTGCAAAGAGCCCCAGAGAAGTACGAAGCTTGCCTTGTTCATCTAGCAAGTCCCAGAATGGCACCTGGGTCTTATAAGAGTTCTTCTGTAATTCAAAGCCCATGTAGACATCATACTGGGAACGATTGACCGCCTTGGCGCTATCGACTGATTCATCCACTGATGCCTTACCCCAGTTGAAGTTGGCGAAGAACTCGTCAACTGGAACTGGACCTTGTGGTTTTTCTGCCTTCATGTAATCGCGGTTCACTTCTGTTAGGGCGTTTTGGTGATTACGTTGGCCGTTAATATCAAAGGCATCATACCAAGAAAATTTGAGGTTCACTTTTTGCTCAGCGGCATATTGTTTAGCATAGAGCATGAACTGCCGCATCTTCTCACCCTTGCCATAGAGGCCATGGCCGGTGGTTTCTTGGTTGATAAAGTAGCCATCATAGCCATAGTATTTGGCCACGTCAACCAGCTTGCGAGCGAGCGGGAAGGTATTAGAGCCTTCTTGGTCTTCTTGCAAGAACTCTAAGAAACGTTTGCGGTCGGCACGACTCGTGGACCAGTTGAAGAAGAGGGTCCCATAGACTGGCACCCCATTACGGTGGCCAGCATCAATGACATCAGGGCTTGGTACTAAACCATCCCAGAAGACCATGGAATCTAGGTATTGCCAGTGGTCGAAAGCATAAGTCTTAAACTCCTCGCCCCCAACCGAAGCATGATCTTCTGCCTTAGCGTTCATATTCGATAGGGCTTGGACCTTGGCGTCTGGGTTAGCCGTTGGGTTGACTACATGTCCTTGATAACGTGAAGCTAGGGGGACACTGGCCCGGTTAATCTCATCATCTTGTCGCACTCCCGGTTGCCAATCCAGGAGCTCTTGCCAGTTTTGGAACTTCACTTCCTTTGGCTTGACCTCTCCGCCTTGCTTTTGCGGTGTGTCAGGCACTTCTTGAGCCGGGGCAGGATTAGCGCTTGTTTGATTGCTTTCTACACTCGCTTGACTGGTCTGATCTGACTCACTGCCATCAGAACTGGAGGCCGGCTCTTCACTTAAGCTCGAACTGTCACTAGGGGACGTGACAGCTTGGTTGACCTCAGCCTTGGGGCTGGTCTGGTCCAAGGATGCCTCTGAATCTGAAGTCACCACTTCTTCCGCCGCTACCCGAGGGGCGCCAGCCAACAACAAACCAATGGCCAGGGAAGAGGCTAGGGCTGCCTTCATTTGCCAATGGGGGGAAACATTTGTCTTGCTCATACTTCTAACTCCTTTCATATTTGGTCTTGCTTTATCCCCATTATATGACTGCGCTTACACAATAACTATCTCAAAACTATAGATAAATTATCAGAAATTATGGCTGTTGTAGGCTACCCTCTTGACTTGAGAAGACTTGTTCTTATCTACCGCTAAAAAGATAAAAACCCGCCAAAAGGCGGGTCCGAATTTAAATGATTAAAGATACTTAAGCGGTGTCGCTAGTTCGGGATCGGTCATATGAACCTTGAGTCGGCGACCAACTTCAATATCATGTTGTTCTAGAATACCAGTACAGGTAGAGAGGGCTAGCTCCTTGGTGTTATTTTCTTTACTCAAGTGGCCCAAATAAATATCTTGGGTGCTGGCCCCTAACATATCCACCATGGCTAGGGCGCCATCTTCATTAGACAAATGGCCCTTATCGCCCAAAATCCGTTGCTTAAGCGACCAAGGATAGGCGCCATAGCGCAACATTTCAATCTCGTGGTTAGATTCAATCAGATAGGCGTTGGCATTCTGCAAAAGGCTACGAAGTCTTTCACTGACATAGCCTGAGTCCGTCAACATGACGAACTGCTTATCTCCCTGTTGGAAGGCATAGAACTGAGGCATGGCCGCATCATGGCTGACTTGATAGGTTAAAACATCCACGTCCCCGAAGGTCACCAACTGATCTGGTTCTAACTCGCGACGGTTGTCAGGGTCAATAGCCCCCAGCATCCCATCCATGGCTTGCCAGGTGGCCTTATTAGCATAAACTGGCAAATTATATTTGCGGGATAAAACCCCTACCCCATGAATATGGTCCTTATGTTCATGCGTCACCAAAATAGCATCCACATCGGCCACACTGCGGTCAATCTGGGCCATCAAAGATTCTATTTTCTTGCCACTCAAACCCGCATCGACCAAGAGTCGTTGGCGGTCTGACTCCACATAGGTGACATTGCCGCTACTACCAGACGCCAAGATTGAAAATCTTAAGCCATTAGCATTCTGGCTCATTTCCTGCGCTCTTACTATCACACACTCGCCTACTTCCCTATCTTCAAATCACACGCTATCTAAGACCCTCTGGAATTTTTCTCTAGTCTCATCTCCACTGTCTAGTATACGCAAAAGATCCCCTCAGTGCTAGTGATATGCGTATAAAAAAGAGGCCAGTTTGACCTAGCCTCTATGTCCTTTTAATCCTTCAATTCAATCTTCAGCACGGCATCAATCTGGTTAGGTAGGAGATAAGTATAGTGCTCTACTTCCCCCATTTGGACGAAGGTCAAGCCTGGAAAGGCCTTGATATTCCAACTGTCCGAAACCTGGAGCTCTGAGCCATCATTCAACCAAGAAATCCGCTTGATTTGATCGCGGTCAATCCCCGGCAAATAAAGGGGCCCAATCGGCTGCTCGAAGAGATGGGCATAGATGGTCTGCCCTTTGCGCGTATAGTAGCCCCAGTCAGGTTTTGGTAAGTCTGCATAGCCGCAACCATAGATACTTTCCGAGTGTAAATCCATCCAGTCAGAAAAATCACGCAGAATGGCCTGACTTTCAGCTGGGAAGCGACCTTGAGCGGTTGGCCCGATATTGAGCAACATATTGCCCTCCTTGGCCACGCACTCCACCAGCTTATGTATGAGCGTTGCGGATGACTTATAGTAATGATCTCTAGCGTGATAGGCCCAGTTATTATTCATGGTCAAGCAGAGTTCCCAAGGGACAAAGTTTCCGGCTTCGTTACGGATGCCCTCATGTGGTACCACTTGCTCAGGACTGACAAAGTCTCCGGCATAGTCGCTAATGGTCTCAGTTACAATACTGCCAAAGCCCTCGCCAGATGTCTCCAAACGATTATCAATCAAAATCCAAGGCTGGTGCCCCCGCACGAGCTCAATCAATTCTTGGGCCCGCCAAGCCTGTCCACACATTTGACCATAAGAGAAGTCAAACCAGAGGATATCCAATCGGCCATACTGGGTCACTAATTCTTCGACCTGACGGTGCATATACTCAACATAACGATTGAAATCTTGGCCTGGATCAGCTGCTTGGTGCTTGCGGGGATGATAAGGGTCACCCGCATGTGGATAGTCAGGGTGGTGCCAGTCTAAGAGACTGTAATAGAGGCCGACCTTGAGTCCTTCAGCACGTGCAGCATCGACAAATTCCCCTACCAAGTCCCGGCCACAAGGAGTATTAGTCGCCTTGTAGTCCGTCCACCGGCTATCAAAAAGGCAAAAACCGTCGTGGTGCTTAGCCGTCAAAATCATATACTGCATACCTGCCGCCTTGGCTTGACGTGCCCATTCCTGGGGCTGGTAGCCCGCGGGATTGAAGCAGTCTAGATAGCCAGGGTATCTTTCCACGATTCCTGGGTCATGGCTATAGACCCACTCACCTCGAGCGGGAATGCTGTAAAGCCCCCAGTGTAGGAACATGCCAAAACGCGCCTGACGGAACCATTGAGTCCGCTCCATAATTTGAGCCAGAGTCTGGGTCATGAAGGCCCACCTCCTGGGTTGATAGCTGATAACTTCATTTTGTGTCCTCCTAAAAATAGTCTCGATTGCACATCTATTATAGCTCTAAAAGACAGCGTTTACAACAAACTCGCTAAATTTCCCTATTATTCCAATAAATCCGACACTTGTAAGCCCCATCATTCAGGTGTAAACTAGTGGGTGTAAAGAAATATTGCTAAACTAAATCCGAAGGAGTTGTCCTCATGATTGTTCGTGATACTGTCCAAATGCCCTGCCCTCATTGCCAGCATGTCCAAGACTTCGAAGTTCTCTTGCTTGTGACTGGCGACATGGAGCCCCCTCTGCGTGACCGCATTATCTCTGGCGATTGGGCGACCTTTAGCTGCCAGAAGTGTCAAAAGCAGGAACGCATCCTCTACCCTACCCTCTACGAAGACCGCGTTCGCAAGGTGAGAATCCACTATCAGCCAAATGAGGCGGAAGCCGCTCAACTCCTCAAGCAATTGCCCGAGACTGTCGCCTCTTACGGTCCTGACTATGCCGACTATCAAGTCCGCCTAGTGACCAATCCCTTGGACTTCATGGAGAAGGTAGCCATCTTCACTGCCGGCTATGATGACCGTATCATTGAGGCCGTCAAGCAGGTCTTAAAACAAGCCGATAGCCTACCTAATGACCTGGTTGATCTCTACTTCGGACTTAGCCCAGAAGGAGACAAATTATTCTACCTCTACACTCCGTCTGGCCTACTGGGACTAGACTTTGATGAAGCGCTCTACCAGCAAGTAGCTGAGCGAGCTCCTGAATTCAAGCAAGAACAGGTTTTTGTGGTCAATCAAGAGTGGGCAGCTAAACACAACTGAATTTAGAAATCAAATAAGAGACTGGATGTTAACGAATCCAGCCTCTTTTTTATGCGATAGTTTTCCTATTCTCCAATTACAACAACACGATACTTACGTACTCGTTCTCGAGTTTGGTCAAAGTCTGCTAGGTAGAAGTAGCCTGTGCGACCAACCGCCACTTGACCATCCACGACTGCAAAGGTCTCGCTGGCGCCAATGATGGTTGCTTTGAGATGGGCATCGCCATTCCATAGTAGGCTTCGATCACCGCCCGGTAACCAGTCATCAACATCCGGCCAGGATTCCACTTCTGCATAATGTAGTGGCCCTGGATAGCGATAAGTTTGGGCGCTAGTATGAGGAGGCAGAATCTTCCCTAGCGCATCATTGAGGTCCAGATGTAACCACTCATTGCCATGCTCGTCCACGTCATGTGTGTATTCCTCATAGAGAATGGCGCAGGTCGTGTGGGCCGTAACAATGGTGACAATACCAGATTGAATGCCACTTGTCGCTACAGCATTCTTGACCGTCTCCGTAATATCTACATAGGAGACTTGTCCGGCTTGACTAGCCACCTTAAATTCCTGATTATAAACTACCATCCTCTAGCCCTCCTTCATGGCTCGATCCACTGCAGCCACCATGTCTTTAAGCATTTGGACTGGATCAGGGGCTTTGACAATACCACTGGTACATCCCGTCCCATCGGCGCCGGAGCGAATCGCCCGATAGACATCCTCAGGCGTCATAATGCCCGCACCCTGCATAAGCAAAGTATGGGGACTGAGAGCCTTCACTGCTTGATTCGTCTTCGCCATATAATCGTCATCACTGGTTTGGCCAGTGCCAATCAGCTCAGTTGGCTCGCAAAGCATAATCGTCGGTTCTAAAAGACTCAAGGTTCTCGCTTCGGCTAAAGAGTCCGCACAAACAATGGTCGCCATTCCCAAGTCATGGGCTCGCTTAACCGAGGCCACTAACTGAGCCGAGGTCAATGGATGTTCCGCATGATTGAGGAAGCTAGCACGAGCGCCTGCTGCATAGAGCGAGTCTGGTAAGACCGCTCCCATGCCTCTACCTGGCTCAATGCCATCCAGATGCTGGGCACAAACAATCACATGTTGAGTCTGGGAGGCTACGCGATAGAGATCTGCATAGGGACAGGTCAAAACCACCGCAACGTCTGGGTAATCTAAGGCCAACTGATCTGCCACCCGCGCCATTTCCAGTAACCGCTCCCCGTAGAGATAGGATTTAGGATTAAAGATAAAGAACTTGCTTTTGAAATCAACCGTCATAGAGTTCCCTCCTTAAGGTCCATAGGGGCTTTCCTGATTAAGCCTCCAACTGAGACTTGAGGTCTGACCAAAGGGCATCCAAGCCCATGCCGGTTAAGAGCGGCAGGCCCATAATCACCTTGTCCTTAATGGAATCTGGCACCACTGTCGTGGAAATCACAACATCATAGTCATCAATTCGGTTAACCTCTTCAGCCACCTTGGATTGGAAGACTTGGACAGAATCGCTATAACCATTTGCCTTCAGCCAATCTTTGACCTTACCTGCAACAACCGTAGAAGTGGCAATACCTGAGCCACACATAATTAAGAGTTTTTTCATTGTGATTACTCCTTCCTAGGATTTGCGTACCTTATTGACATAGTAGAGACCTGCTAGCGAAGCAAGAAGCACTAGGGTTAAGATGACCCATGGCATATGATTGCCCGCGAAAACGAAGAGCCAGGTTGGCCAGAGTCCACCTTCTGCCATAGCCGTTACACTGGTGTTGCCTCCTAAGTCGAAGTTAGCTGATTGAGCAGCTTTAGTAACTAATGGGGCAGCCCATGAAGTCACATAGAGAATGCTCGCCATATAAATGGTCCCACCTACAACCGTCCGGACAATATTGCCCCGGAAGACGGCTGCCATCAAGCAGACAACGAATGGAATAGTTGCTAAGTCACCGAATGGTAAAGTTTGGTTACCTGGCAAGATAACTGCTAAGAGAATAGTAATTGGCACTAACAAGAGAGAGGATGATAGGACTGCTGGGTGCCCTACTGATAGAGCAGAGTCCATCCCAATGTTGACTTCTCGGCCTGGGAAGCGACGTTGTACAAAGTCATTGGCCGCTTCAGAGATAGGCGTCAACCCTTCCATGAGCAAGGAAACCATACGAGGCATGAGAACCATAACTGCGGACATCTTAACGCCTAATTGCATGACTTCTTTTACTCCATAGCCGGCCAAGAGCCCCATGATAATCCCGATAATTAAACCTAATACGGTTGATTCCCCAAAAATCCCAAAGCGTTTTTGGATGGTTTCAGGATCGGCTTCAATCTTGTTAAAACCAGGAATGCGGTCAAAAAGCCAGTTAAGAGGGATGGCTACTAAGAATCCTGGCGCTGAGGTCCCGTGAGGGAAGGTAATATTAGGGAAACCATAAAATTTCTTAATAGCTGGCGCAATAATATCCCCCAAAAGGTAAATCATAACCAGATAAGTGACAGTCGCATAGAGACCAAGTGAGAAATCTTGGGTCACAGCATAAACCAAAGAAGCTACGAAGGCTGCGTGCCAGAAGTTCCACATATCCACCATGAGAGTCTTGGTTAAGCCGAAGAAGAGCAAGAGCAAGTTAACCCCAATCCCAATCGGAATGGATAAACTACCCAAGAGGGTCCCATAGGAAATAGCTGCTGCAGCTGGCCAGCCTACATCAATTGTAGTCAAGTTTAAGCCGAAGCGTGCCACCATGGCTTGAGCAGCAGGGCCTAAGCTCCCGCCTAAGAGGTCAACGACCATGTTCAAGCCCACAAAACCAATCCCGACCATAATACCAGAGACCAAGGCCTTCTTAGGCTTGGTCCCTAGGGCAATCCCAAAGATAAAAATCAAAATAGGCAAGACGACAATAGCGCCTAAATCAACGAAGCTTTTAAACAAGTCTAACATCTTACTTCCTCCTTTTAATTGGAATAAAACACTATAAAATTCCGTGTTGGGCAAGAATCATTCCTAGGATCTCCTGAGACTCAGGCTGATCAGGCAATTGACAGATAGCTGCCATAGCTTGGCTATCCTGCAGTAGAGCTACCAAATCTTGCAGTAAAGTGAGTTGCTGGTGGGCTTCCTTAAGGGCGAGCATGAAGACTACCTGGACAGGTACGACTACATCTGAGGTTCCCATCTGGTAGAATTCTACCGGTTGGTCTAGCGTCATAATGGCTAACTGAGCCTTCTTCACGTGCTCCACATCCGTATGCGGGATGGCAATCCCATAATCCTGAAACTGGAGGCCCGTTGGAAAAATCTTCTCTCGTTCCAAGACTGCTGTCGGATAGGATTCATAAACCACACCGCAATCCACCATGACTTGGCCTAGATAGGCTAACACCTCCTCTCTCGTCTTGAGGCCACTGACTTGGAACTGCATGATATTCTCATCTAACATTGATATTCACTTCCTCTAATAGACGAGCCTTGAGGCTGGCTCCATCCTGGCATTGACTGAGTTGGTTCATTAATTCTTGGTCTTCAATTAGGGCGTAGAGGGCAACCAGACTCTCCTTAAATAGCTTCATATCTCGTTCCGCTACTGCAATTAGGAAGATGAGCTTGACTTGGTTCTGCCCCCAGCTAACTGGCTTGGCTAGCGAGACTAGGACGATTTCAGAGTGAGTGACGGTCTTAGGATCACTATGAGGCAAGGCCACACCCGTGTAGACGCTAGTAGCTCCCATTTGCTCTCGTTCATAAACCGACTGGGCAAAAGCTGGATTAGCTAAATTCTGGGGGCTGGCTTGCGCCAAGACTAGCTCTAAGGCCTGGTCTTGGTTGTTGGCTGACAACAGAACATGGTCAGGTGTCTGAAGCAGTTCCGTTAAACCGGCCACATGGAAGCTAGGCTCGCGTCTGAGCGCCTTGACCATCTGATGATGGCCAGAGGTTAACTGGTCGTAGTGATGGCGAATCTGCTCGAGCTCATCTTGAGTCATAATCGGACTTACCCGCTGGACGGGTACCGGCAGCTCTTCCTTTAAGTCGAGAGAGGAAATAACTAAATCCACACCACGCCAATCCATATCAGCTAACTCCTGCCATTTAAGATTGAGAAGGCGATCCGAGGGACTGAAAATCCGTTGTAACTTGGCTAGAATCAGCTCAGAGGCTGCTAGACCATGTTGGCAAACCACCACAATAGTCAGAGGCCGTTGGACCTTCTCTAGGGCAATCTGAAAATGAATGACTAAGAAAGCCAACTCCTCATCCGGAACTTCCATATCATAGTGTTCAGCAAAATCCCGCAAAGCCAGCCAGACGATATTAAATAAGGTTAAGTATTGCTTCCTAATTTCGTCTAAGGCTGGATTAGTAACATGCATATGATGTCGTAAGCGGAAAATCATTGAAGACATATGATTGGTTAGCATAGCTAGTAAGTGCTGATCCTGGCTTAGGTCTACATTGAGAAAGTCTGATACCCGCTGAATCAGAGCCTGGACCTGTTGGCGCAACTCCCTTTCATAGTCGGGGCTTTGGACCTTAAAACCCACTGCCAATAATGTATAGGCCAGAGACTCAATTTCGATCGCTGATAGCTGTACTAGCGCTTGGCCTGTCACTGCCTCCAGGAGCTCCCCAGCGAAAAAGTAAACTTCCAGATGGCTGAGGTCGCGGACCAATTCCTTTGCTCGAACTTGAAGGACCTGACCTAACTGGCCTCGTCTTCGTATAATCAAACATTCTAGCAAGAGTAGCAGATAATAATCTTCGGTGAAATCATGCTGATAAGTCTGACTTAACTGATTCAAGGCTTGCTGGCAGAGGGCAATATCTTCCGCTTGGAAAAAGACCACTAAGTCCCGAATCGGCTCTGCCATCTGATAGAGCCACTCCTGCAGATAAGTTCGTAGACATTGACGGATAGCAGATTCCCGTCCCTGAACTAGCAGGCGACCTTCTTGGCGAACCAGTGTCAGCTCGCAAGCTTGAAAGCGAGGCCCTAAACGACTCAAGTCACGGTTCAGGGTCGCAGAGGACACATAAAGTTGGTCTGCTAAACCCTCTAAATCTAGTCCTCCTGAGTCCAAACATAGGCCCTTAAGTAAATGACGCTCGCGATCGTCAGGCCCATAAGCTTCCCACTGGTCTGCTTGCTGCCAGTCCTTAATCAGACTTCGTAACCTAGCCTCGTCGGCTTGGCTTAAGTCTAATTTCACACCATTACGAGGTGATTTATCGATGGCTAAGCCATGTGGTGCTAAAGCCTCATTAAGCTTAGCCAAATCATGATAAATTGTCTTGACTGATACCCCATAGAGTTTCGCAATCTGAGTACTAGCCACATAGTCGGTCTGCTTAAGTAAATAATCCAACAAATGCATCTGTCGCTTATTCATGGCTCCCTCCTAAAGTTAGATCAAAACGTTTTCATCTATTTAAATTATACCTTGGATTGCTGTCTAGATAAAATCATCTTACTTCCGGATTAATGTGGAAGGGGGAGAGGGAATGGAAAAAACCCCTGGATTTATGAGCAAATCCAGGGGGTTCTATTTTGGCATTATAAACACAGCTCTAAAACTTGGGATAGTGTAGCAAGCAGTTCAATCAAGTTTGGTAAGCATTCAAAACAACACAGCTCTAAAACTTAGGTAACTACACTGGCACGATTGAATATGTTTGGTAAGCATTCAAAACAACACAGCTCTAAAACTCGGGCTTCCACCGATTACGTTGTAGGACAGTTTGGTAAGCATTCAAAACAACACAGCTCTAAAACACAACTGCTGGGCTTGGGGACAGCGCTCAAGTTTGGTAAGCATTCAAAACAACACAGCTCTAAAACCATCATGCAGGTCTTTCTGATTGATCTCCAGTTTGGTAAGCATTCAAAACAACACAGC
>NZ_KV822210.1:56137-186573 GCF_001815865.1 Abiotrophia sp. HMSC24B09 | reverse complement strand
GCATTCAAAACAACACAGCTCTAAAACTTATTCAGAACATACAATTTTATCCTGAATGTTTGGTAAGCATTCAAAACAACACAGCTCTAAAACCTCGCAGAACCCCGCGGCGGTTTCGTAATCGCGCCATTAGTCTAGCTACTTTCAGCTCTGAATGCCTATTAATTTGTGATATTCATTAATGATATTATACCATATTTTCTAGCATTAATACATAGTCTTGATCCAAACAATACTGCCGAAGACCCTCTATTTTCCTAGGTTCTAAAAACCATACCTCTAACTTAAGTAACTGAATTTGTTCAAAAATCATTCCCAGTTCTTCAGTTGAAAAATAGCTAGCAACATTAACGAAAATCAGTAATTTCTTCTTAGATAGGTACTTGAATAACTTTAAGATATCAAGTAACTTATCGAAATGGGAAATAGAACTATCGTCTATTTTTACACCTAGAGCTTTAATGAGCTCTAGTACTGTAATTTCGTCATAAGTCAGCATCAACTCACTCTCGACCAATTGCTCAGCTATGATATCTGAAATATTAGCTGCTAAGTGCTCTATGGTAGATTTCACTTCCGGGACCTCATTCATCTGATTCTCCAGGTCTAGATAAACTTGCTTAAGTACAGTTGTTGAATTAAGATCAAAAGATAAAAGGTCACTAACTAAGAGAATTTCTGCAGGCTTCAATAAGGTCTGCTTGGTATCAAACAATTTTACCTTACCTTCACCAGAATAATAATAACATTCCTTAACTAGTTCAGCAAACACGCGACAGTCCTCGATCACTAAAATCTTAGAATCCTCGAAACTTATCTTTTCGTCTAGCAAATGGAAGTTAAGGTTCATCTTGATAATCCTCCCCTAGAAATACTAAACGTTGATCAGAATTCGCAACACTCGTATTCTGGTTCCCGCTTAAATAGAGCATGCGCGAGAATTGTTTCTCAGTAACTGTCAGTACAGAAATTTTGCCCTTAGCAGGATTATGTTCCTCTAGACGTCCTATCATGGCTGTATTGGCCGTCCCATTCAATAATAATTTACTGTAGACCGAATACTGATGCATAATGAAGCCCTCACTCAACAAAAACTGACGAAATTGACGATAGGCTCGTCGGTCTGCAATCGTGTCTACAGGCATATCAAACATTAAAATCATCCGCATAAATCGATAACTCATATCCTAAATACAGGAACTCCTTCAGTCTCATTATTCAAAACCTTAATCACTCGTTTAGTATAATCACTAATGATATTAGTCAAATACATCTCCTTATCGTTGTAGCTATACTTGTTAGTGAACATTGCAAAAAGCGCACTCTTAATCTTCTTAAACTCTAAATCACGATGTTGGTAGACAATTTGGTCGACAACCGGCCTAAAAGGCTCCATGATATCACTTGCTAAATTAAATTGATTGTATTGATTAGCATGCTTGAGCCCAAACTGCGTAAGACATCCAGTTATCACAATTTCACGAGCGAAGATTCCCAATAGGAGTGTGTAGCCATAATCTAATCCAGCATTTATGTCGCTTAAATCATCACGCGAAAATTTTGTTCCAAATAAAGTATTAAAGTAGATTCTCGCGGCATGCCCTTCACGATTAGAAGGATCAAACACCTCAAGCGCATCATATAAATCCATAATCGATTGAGCCTTATCATGAAAACCATTATCACTTAGATAGAAGCTCTGATTCAAGATCTTCTGTGCAATAATTTGTGTCCATACTCCCGCCTTTATTTCTTGTGGCCAAGCCACTTGTTTAGTCAATTGTAAACTACTGTCATGGCGACCATAAAACGGTGCCAGTTGAGCAACTGGCAGCCGTTTATCATCGCAGAAGATTAATAGAATCTTCTCATCCACTATGCGTTTTAACAACATGGTCGTAATAGTAATGTCCGTCGTTTCCAACAGCAAGACATCTATTTCTGACAGGTGTATCATTTCTGACCGGTAAGCATCTTTAAAAACTAGGTGATTATTCTGATAACTTAACTTGGAGTGGGTGTTGATTACAACTGTGCGCCATCCCATGATGATAGATCCTCCAATTTAACACGTGTCTCATATAATCCTGTAATGGATTGGTAAATCAAAGTGCCACTCCAACATTTTTTTGCATCTGAACCTCGATATCTTACTCTATCAATTTTCTTCCCGAAGAAATTAAACTCACTAGATGCTCCACTCGATACTAATGAGGCCAAGGAAACAAATGATGCAGCAATTTCCTTAATATCAGTATTTTTGTTCTCCGTGTACAATTCTTTGATTTTCTTCGCAATTGAGATTGTTCCATTCCATTTGATAGAAAAGCTCAACAATATCTCCAATAATTGATCATAGTCTAATCTATGCTGAATGACATAGTCCAAACTCTCTGAAGAATTTAAGTCTCCACATCTAGCCGAATGGTATAGAAGCGCATAATACTTTTGGCTTAAGGCTAACTGATTGGCTTTTTGTAACTCATTCGGACTGATAAAGAGCCTCTTCTTACCATCATCGAATTGTATTAAGGAATAAACTGGTAACTTAATAACCCTAACTTCTTCACTCAACCCGAGAGATGCAACTAGTCGTTCTAGATTATCTTTATATTTTAGGCTGTTTTGAATAGTAACTGCGTGTAAATCTCCCAAATATTTTTTCCCTATTTTTTGGGGTTCCTGTATTGCAATGGTATATGCTGTGTTCGGAGAGCCCTTACCACCATACTTTTCAGTACTTAACCCAGTCTTACAAGGAACTAGCTTGTCTGAATACCCTTTAACTAAGATAAATTCTTTGGAGAATGTCCCTTTTTGCTCTTTGACTTGTTTCACTAGATTAATCTGAGGACACTCTAATACTTTTCTGACCTGAGCGAGAGTTTTTTCTTGATTCCATAAGACCTCACCAGTGCCAGAATGGATTTTAAGTTCCTTATCAAAGAACTTAAGAATATTCTTATAGAGATAAAATTCCTTCGTTGCCTGTGTTCCCTTAACTCGTTGATGTTTGCCAAATTGGCCGTATATTAAGTCACGACTAATTTGAGGATAAACTTTCAGCACTGATAAGGAAACAACTGCGTTTAAGTAAGCATCATGCGCATGGTGATAGTCATTGATGTCACGTACTTTGTAGAGACCAAAACTCTTACGGAAGGTGCTAACCATGCGGGATTTGAGGCTAATAATATTAACTTCTGGCATATTTTCTTGATTAAAACGCTGATGCAAGATGCGTGCAACATGCTTAGTAATTTGGCGCGTTTCTACTAATTGTCGATGAATGAAGCCTTGCTTGGCTTCTTCTGTTAAGCCTCCACGTAATCCTCGAGTGAGGTTATCAAACTTACGTTGGCTAATCAGACCAGATTTTAATAGACTAGTCCAGAATCCAATTCTAGCCTCAGCTACTTCTCGACTTGGTACATCGTCTAGTTTTCCTCGGTTGGCTTCACGGCTAGTAAGGACCTTATTATCAATCGAATCATCTTTGAGGTAACTTTGTGGGATGATATGGTCGATATCATAGTCGGATAAACGATGAATATCTAGAGGATTGCCGGTGTACATATCTTTACCGTTCTGCAAATAATAAAGATAGAGACGATCATTTTGCAATGACTTGTTGTCTGTCGGGAACTCTTTTAGAATAGCAGACCCTAATTTATCAATGGCTTCTTTCAGCCCTTTTTCACGTGGTAGTGTTTTACCCCGCTTAGTCGTTTGGTTTTCACGCGCCATTTCGACAACAATATTACTTGGTTGATACCCCATTATTCCGACCAGTTCGTCGACAATTTTAAGACTATTTAGAATCCCCTTCTTAATCGCGGGACTACCTGGAATTTTTGCTACAATATCCTGAAGGCTTGTCTCACCAATTTCGGGCTGATTTGTCGCAATGTATTCTTTAAATGACAGTCCTTCTTCATTAATAAGCTGCATTAAGTTTCTATTCAGTGGGCGCCCTTCATGCTCATCATCCTTAAGGTAATCAAGGATGGTCTTATGAGTCACTCGGTCTCTGATACCCACCAGTAATTTCTTAGATAGACTACCCCAACCTGTATATTTCTTACGACTTAGTTTTTTACGAGTCTTTTCAGGCAAGAAATCAAATTGGCTTAATTGGCGCTCGATACTGCTACGATCTTCAAAAATGGTTAAAATCTTAATAATTTGTTCAATTTGGCCAAAATAAGATTCATCATCCATAAATTCTGCCATTCCCTCTACCTTCTTCAAATCGTGGTAGGTAGAATAACTAGCATTAAAGCTATCCTCAATCCCTTCTACTTTGACTCCTTCTATATTAAATTCAAGCGATAAGAAGGTTTCAAGTCGTTTCCGTGTGACCTTACGATGCTTCTTAAATAATTCGTCAAAAACTAAGGCCTTCTCGCGTGAGTTAAGGAATACTTTTCGTCCCTGATCGGATACATATCGGACCTTCGTTAACTCATTGAATATCATATATTGTTCATAGATTAAACTGTGTTTTGGCAATACAGATTCGGTAGGTAAATAGGTGTCAAAATTTGTCATCCGCTCAATGAATTTTTCTTCTGTTTGGTCCACATCGATGACTTCATGAATATTCCAAGGAGTAATCGCTTGATCTGACTTTCGTTCAAGCCAAGCAAAGTCGCTATACTTCTTATGCTTGGCTAAAGGCCCAACATAGTATGGTATTCTGAAGGTTAGAATAGCCTTAAGTTTGTCTCTGTTTTCTAGCAGAAAAGGATAATATTGTCCTTGATTGTCAATAATTTCTTCTAGTTCTTTCAACTGAATTTGATGAGGAATTGCACCGTTCTCAAAAGTACGTTGCTTAAGTAGGAAGCGATCTTGACTGATTTTTTCTAAGAAAGGTTCAGCCCCTTCTCTGCCTTCAATGACCTTCTTAACATAGGTATAAAAATCTGCGCGACTTGCACACTTTGTATAGCCAGACTTACTTGGTAAGGTTCCCTCAATGTATTGAGCATAGCCTGTTACCTCGCGGTTCTTAAACATGTCTTTATATTCTTTATCGGTGCAGCGTAATCTCATGAAGGCCTGAAAATCATCAAGATCTTGCTGGTGAGTCTCATAGCGTTTCACCATAGACTCTGATAACTTAGCCTTAGTTTCACTGTCCACACCCGATAAGATCCCTGACAACAGCATCGCATCATAGACATTATGAGCCAGTGCAAAGATATCACTAAAATCATTCCCCACTGTAGCCAATAAGCTCTCTAAATCCTCATCATATTTTTCAGATGAAAACTGTAACTTAGCATCTTCTTCAATAGGTAGGTGACCTTTGAAGTTTCCTTGATTTCCGACAATAAGTGATAAAAACTGCTTTAATCTACCATTACGTGCTTGACCTTCAAATAGCTCTAAAGTCTTTTCAACCTTGCCAGATTTACTTAATTTGACGTCGGTTAGAATCTCCTCTACCTTCATCCCCTGTTCTTCTGAAATAGCAACGAAATCCTGAGATAAGGCGAAGGCCTCATTATAGGCATGCGCAAATTGATTAAAGATTGTCTTGACTGAAGTATTATCAGCATTCAGCTGTCCATCAATGAGAAAATGCCCGCGATACTTGATAATATGAGCTAATGCCAAATAAACAAATCGCAAATCAGCTTGTTCTTTAGTATTTGCGAGGAATTTTCGAAGGTGATAGATGGTTGGAAATTTTTCATGATATGCTTTTTCTTGAGCCTCATTTGCAAAAATTGGATGCTTAGCATACTGTTTGTCCCCTTCAACCAAAAAGCTCTCCTTAAGTCGAGCTAAGAAATTAGGATCAACAGCACTCAAGGGCTCATCGAAGAAACGCTGCAATGTATTAAGGCGGTAGGCACGACGTGTATAGCGACGGCGCGCACCACGACTAAGGCGTCGATCACTAGCCGTTCTTCCCTCATCGAAGGTTACTGATCCAATCAAGTTTTTCTTAATGTGTTTCTTGTCCGTATTTCCCAAGACCTTCATTTTCTTGGCCGGAACTGTGAAATCATGATAAATCACAGCATAGCCTACGCTATGTGTCCCGATATCTAATCCGATACTATATTCTTTACGCATATGAATTCCCCCAAATTTATAGTTGCATTCTCAGAAATTATGTGCTAATATGATGTTGTTGATAAGCATTCAACACAACACAGCGCGTTAAAATAAGGTTTTATCCGTAATCAACTCTGTTGAGTGAGCACCGATTCGGTGCTATTTTTTTGCACTTAAACTCTTTAAATAACGCAAGGCACTTCCTTTGAATATGAAGATATCTCTTTTATTTTACTAAAATCTCCCTAATAATTCTTGCACATTCTTGCTGAAATGTTTAGGATTCTTGTTGTTTTTGAATATTTTGTCACATTTAATTACCTAATTAGTACGCTACCCCACTCCATTTCACCAAAAAAAGGAGGCTAGAACCAAGTTCTAGCCTCTCTCTTATTATTTTTTTGTTGCGACCAGCTTCAACCGAGTAGGTCGAGGGCAGCATGTTTTATCCATTAATAAGTCCACTTGTTCCAGAATGTGTTGGCACTCCATCGGTCCTTGTAAGAGGATGCCGGAGTCCCCGGAACACTGTTCAAAAATAATGAGTGACGGTGTATCTTGTACTTTCATCTCGAGCGCAATCTTTTGATCACGATAGTAGAGTTCCTTGACGTATTGAGAACGTCGGTCACTCTCGAAGAGGGCCAAGTCCAAGCCAATATCACAGGCTAAGTTGGCCAAAAAGTCATCCGTCAGCCGTTCTAAATCAGAATTAATGCGACTTTGCATTTCGTAGAGGTATTGACGGCCACGACGTTTGCCTTGCAGACCCGCTGCCCGGTAAGCCAAGGTGGCAGAATAAATCTTCTGGAAAATCTCGTTACGATGACGCAAGTCCTGAGGTTCATAACCCAGCTGCATCATGTAACGGGCAATGAGAGGTTGACTGGTGAAGCAGAGAATATGCACATCCGTCTTGGCCGGCATTTGCTTAATCGCACGGCTGAGTTCGCGCTCTACTCTGCGGCAATCTTGCCCTAGGGGGTTAACAAAGAGATACAACTCAAATAATCTGGCCTGACCATGGCCCGATACTTGATAGGCCACTTGCTCTTGTGGCATGCGACATTCCCTCCTCTCCGACTGGATCTCTTAAATTTATCTTAACACAAAGAATAGACAAGTTCTAATGAAATGCCTTATAGCCCGGCTAAAAGACATTGAGACTGAATCTTGCTCTGCTGGGATGAAGCGGACTGTTCTCTTCTATTTCTCAGTTAGCTAGTGGTCCACTCTCCAAAGTGGACCACTGGCTCTCGACTTTCTCGGCATTTTGGGCTCTTTTCGTCCTTTTCCCATGTAGCTAGTGGTCCACTCTTTGGAGTGGACCACTAGCTCATTTATTCTTCTCTAATGCGGCATAATGGGCGCTAACTCTGGCAATTTTCTTGTCTGCTGCTAGGAGCGGAAAATCGTAGGTCTGGCTTAATTTGGCTATATAGTCTTGAGCCTGGGACAGGTCTTGAGCTTCTAACTCTAGCTCAAAGTCGACCTTGTCCCCATAGAGAGTCTGATCTAGCACCAACTCACTCCAGCCTAAGTCTAGGGTCCAACGATGTGTCTGAAAACCGTAGCGCAGAACTAAGTCCTGGGGCTCTAGTCCTACTTTGACTAAGGCAGCTAAGAGATCCTCATCCTGAATCCAGGAGCCAGCCAGACTAGCAGGAACCGAATCTAGGCGCTCCGGATTAGTTTGTGTGATTTCCAAGGCTTGAAACTGGTCCAAAGCCTGCTTAAAGGTCCACTCACTCACTTGGTCGTATTGCCGTAGGCGCAAGGCAGCCCGTGCTTCCTTAAGGGCGCCCTGCTCACTATCGTAATAGTGGTTAACCTGTTGGCGTGGTTCCACCCTATCTAACCCTAAACCCGCCTTAAGCCGAGCAAAGCTCTCAGCCTCCAAGGCAATTTTTACTTCTTGTTCAATCAGGGCCATGTGACGTCTGCCCCCTTTCCTAGTTGCTATTGCTTCTTATCCATGAGATAGTTGAGGATTCGCAGGCCTATTACCCAGCCAACTGCCGAGATCAACAAGATATAGACCCAGCCCATGGCATCTTGTTCGAAAGGCAGGGGCATATTCATCCCGAAGAAGGAGGTGATAATATCTGGAATCGTCAGGAGAATGGACACAATGGTTAAGAGTTTCATGGTGTCATTCAGGTTGTTGTTCAGGACGTTGTTATAGGTGCCCGACAGCTGATGCAAAATAGTCGAGGTCAACTGGGTCATTTCCACCAACTGCTTGGCTTCAATCAAGGAGTCTTCCAACTCCTCGCGCGCCGTCTCATCCAGCAGACGAGACATAAACTGGGTCCGCAGTTGTTCCAACAACACCACATTCTGCTTGGTGGCTGAGACGAAGTATACAACCCCAGTAGCCAAGTCCGACAAGGCAAAGAGGTTCTGCTTGGTGGTCTTCTGTCTAAGAACTTGGTTGAGTTGGTCGCGCTCCTGGTTGATTTTCTCGACCAAAGGGAAATACTGTTCAGACACGGTATAGAGTGAAGCAAAGAGGAAGGTAAAGACCGAAACCCCAGGGTTGGCGTCTAGATAACGGCTGAATTCTGGTATCAGGTAAGCATTGGCCTCATTGCTGATCGTAATAAGTCGGTTGGGCTGAACAATAAAGGTCATGGGCACCGTCTCATAGTGGTAATCCTGTTTAATGGGATTAGGGACATTATAGATGATGATAAAGGTATTGCGTTCACGGTCGTACTCGGTTCGGGCACGTTCATTACGGTCCAGGGCGTATTCGACAATCTCTTCATCTAAGCCATATTGACTGAGGAGGTCCGGCCGGGAGGCAATGGTGTCCACGTCAATATTGAGCCAGCTATCTGTCTCGTTGATTGGTCGCATGCTAATCATGGGGAGCCTCCTTTCTTATTTTCGGGCCAAGAGATTTTTGAGGACGCCATTAATCACTAAGCATCCGGCAATACTAATAATCAAGGTAATCAACCAGCCCAGAGGATGATTGGCAAAGGGAATCGGCACGTTCATACCGAAGAAGCCGGTCACAAAGGTCGGTACCATGAGGATAATCTCTAGCGTGGTCAGAATTCGAAAAATATCGTTCAAGTTATTATTCAAGACATTGTTATAGGTGTCTGACAGTTGTTGTAGGGTTTGGCCTGTCAACTGGGTCATTTCCACTAACTGACGCGCTTCAATCAGGGCATCTTCCAATTGCTCCCGCTCTACTTCCGTTAGCGAGCGGAAAACCAATAAGGTCCGCAATTGCTCCAAGAGGACGGTATTCTGCTTGCTGGCAGTGATGAAATAGACCATGCCAGTCTCCATATCCGATAAGGCCAGGAGATTCTCCCGCGTGGTCTTGTCACGCAAGAGCCGGGTCAATTGATCTCGTTCACGGTTGATTTCTTCAACCAAAGGGAAGTACTCATCCGTCACCCGATAGAGGGCTTCGAATAGAAAACCGAAGAGGCTTTGCTCTGGCTCTAACTCTAGGTTGCGATGCATACGTTGCAGAATATAGGCATTTTCCTCGTTACTGATTGTAATCAGACGATGCTTTTGAACGATGAAGGTCATCGGTACGGTCTCATAGTGCCGGGTCTGCTTAATGCGATTAGGCACATTGAAAATCAGGACGAAGGTATGGCTCTGGCGATCATAATCCACCCGAGCCCGCTCATTACGGTCGGCCGCATATTCGATTATCTCATCGTCCAAGTCGAACTCCTCGATCCACTCGGGATGTTTTTCTAGGGCATCCGCTTCAATATTAATCCAGACATCCTGGGCGTTTAGGGGGACACTGCGAATCATGGCGCCACCCTCCTTTCCTATTTTTCTCACCTCCTTATTATACCGAAATTGGACTTAAAAAGTAAACGTAAAGGGCCCTTACCCAAAAAGGATAAAAATTCTGTTAGAAATAACATTGAACACCCTTACATTTAGTCGTATAATAGAACTATATTACTCAATTATCTAGCTAGTACTAGGAGGAACTTGTATGGAATTATCTGCTTTACACACTCGATTTCAAGAAGTTTTTGAATCTGAACCCGGCCGGGCCTTCTTCGCACCTGGGCGAATTAATCTGATTGGTGAGCACACCGACTATAACGGTGGGCGCGTCTTCCCTTGTGCCATCACCCAAGGGACCTACGGTATTGCCCGTCGACGTCAAGATAGCTTAGTTCGTTGCTATTCTCTCAACTTCGAAGAAGCTGGTCTCATCAGCTTTGATCTATCGCAAGAGCTAGTTAACCGACCAGAAGATAGCTGGACTAACTTTGTCAAAGGCGAAGTCAAATTCTTGCGCCAAGCCGGCCACATCATCGACCAAGGCTTCGACCTCTTGGTTTATGGCAATATCCCTAACGGGGCAGGTCTCTCAAGTTCTGCTTCCTTGGAATTATTGGTGGGGATTACGTTGGAAGCCCTCTTCGACTTAACCTTAACTCGTCTGGATTTAGTCAAGATTGGCCAACAAGTCGAGAACCACTTCATTGGCGTTAATTCTGGTATTATGGACCAATTTGCCATTGGTATGGGGGCCAAAGACATGGCCATCTATCTGGATACCAATAGCCTAGATTACGAACTGGTCCCTGCGGCTTTCGGCGAACACCTAGTACTGATTATGAATACCAACAAACGCCGCGAGTTAGCAGATTCAAAATATAATGAACGTCGTAGCCAGTGCGAAGAAGCCCTGCGCCGTCTGCAAGCAGGTGGCATGCAAATCCAAAGCCTGGGCCAATTGAGCCCTGATGGCTTTGAAACTAGCCGTCATCTGATTAATGACGAAGTCTTAGAACGTCGGGCTAAACACGCAGTCTACGAGAATCAACGGACGGTCCAAGCCAAAGAAGCCTTGACTGCCGGCGATTTGAAGACCTTCGGTCAACTCCTTAATGCTTCCCATATGAGCTTACAGGAAGACTATGAAGTAACGGGCCGTGAGCTAGACACCCTGGTTCACACGGCCTGGCAACAAGAAGGCGTCCTAGGCGCTCGCATGACAGGTGCCGGCATGGGCGGATGTGCCATTGCCTTAGTGGCTAAAGATGCCGTTGAGGCTGTTCAAGCAGCCATTGGCCAAGCTTATGAGGCAAGTATTGGCTACCCTGCTAGCTTCTATATTGCCCAAGTTGGCGCTGGTGCCCACGCTCTAGCTGACTAAATCATGATGAATGCTTGCCAAAAAATCAGGCAAGCAGAGAGGACGAACGCTGTGACTATTCCTATTGACCAAACCATTCACCATTTTGTCAGCCGGGCCATCCAAGATGGCTGGCTAGACCCCTTAGATTACGATTACACCGTCAACCAGCTCTTAGCACGTCTAGCACTAGATGGTCTCGATTCTTGTGAGCAAGCCCTAGACTCTGAGCTAAGCCTCCTAGACTTTCTAGACCAACTAGAGGCTTATGCCCTGGAACAAGGCTTAATTGCAGACTCTGCCTTCGGCCGCGAGGCCTTTGAGGCGGCTATTATGGATTTGTTGACGCCTCTACCTTCTGTGCTCAATCAACGTTTCTGGGCCCTCTACCAGGAGTCACCAGAGCGGGCCACAGATTATTTCTATGCCTTGTCGCGGGCTAATGATTATATCAAGACCCGCCACATTGCCAAGAATATTGCCTTTAGCGCGGCCAGCGACTACGGCGACTTGCAGATTACCATCAACCTTTCCAAGCCTGAAAAAGACCCTAAGGATATTGCCGCAGCCAAATTAGCCAAGCCAAGCCACTATCCTAAGTGCCTACTCTGTATGCAGAATGAAGGTTACCGAGGACGCACCAATCATCCGGCGCGTCAAAACCACCGTCTAATTCGCCTATCGCTAGGTGGCGGAAACTATGGCATGCAGTACTCGCCTTATGTCTACTATAACGAGCACAGCATCTTCCTCAACCAAGAGCATGTACCCATGAAGGTCGACCGCGCTTGCTTCGAGCACCTACTGGACATTATTGAGGTATTGCCACATTATTTCGCCGGTTCCAATGCCGACTTGCCAATTGTGGGCGGTTCTATTCTCTCCCACGACCACTATCAGGGCGGGCGTCACACCTTCCCTATGGATCAGGCTCCAGCCTATGAGACGGCTAGCCTAAGCGCCTTTCCAGATTTAAGTGTTGAGTTAGTCAAATGGCCCCTATCTGTTATTCGATTACGTAGCCAAGATAAGGCGCCACTAGCGGATGCAGCGACGGCGCTCCTCGACTTCTGGCGAGCATACAGCGACGAAGCCTGTGACATCCTAGCCTTTAGTGGGGAGACTCCGCACAATACTATTACGCCAATCGCTAGACGTCGAGATGGCGCCTACGAATTGGACTTGGTGCTGCGCAACAACCGGACCACTGACACCTATCCAGATGGTCTCTTCCATCCACATCCTGACGTGCAACACATCAAGAAGGAAAATATCGGCCTGATTGAAGTCATGGGCTTGGCAATCTTGCCTCCACGCCTAGTAGGCGAGCTAGCCACCATCAAGGACTTCTTACTAGGCCAAGCCTCCTTGGATCAAGTAGCTGACTATCATCAAAGCTGGGCTCAAGACTTGGCTGCTAGCCATCCTGATGTGACCCCTGACCAAGTCGATCGTCTACTCCAAGCAGCTGTCGGCGCTAAATTCGCCCGAGTCCTTGAAGACGCTGGAGTCTACAAGCAAACCTCAGAAGGTCGCGCCGGCCTCCGTCGCTTCCTGGATGCCTTTAACCAGGCTTAAAGAAAATTATCCCAAGTGACTTCCTATCACTTGGGATTTTTGAATGCAATAAACGCCTCCTTGAATACACAAGGAGGCGTTTTACTAATTTATTTATTTCTTGAGGCCTAACTCAGCTGCTAGAGCCTGCCAAGCCTTGAGCGAACGCTCAACTACTTCCATCTTGACACAGTAGGAGAGACGGACATAACCTTCACAGCCAAAACCAGAACCTGGCACGACCAGAATTTGGTGCTTGTCGGCTACATAGTTAGCAAATTCAACAGAACTTTCAAAATTAGCTGGCACCTTCATGAAGAAGTAGAAGGCTCCCTCTGGCAAGTTGGTCTCGAAACCAAGGGCTGTTAGTTCCTTATAGAGTAGGTCACGTTTAGCTTGGTAGTCCGCTACATCAGGCAAGACATCCAAGTACTCTGCTACGACCTTTTGAGCCAGGGCAGGTGCATTGTTGAAGCCTAAGGTCCGGTTACAGAAGATGAGGGCATCCATTAAAGTTTCCACTTCTGGCACATCTGCCCCAACCGCGATGTAACCAATCCGTTCACCCGCCAAACCTAAAGATTTGGAGAAGGAGTTAACCACGATGGCATGCTCATAAAGATCTAAGACATTCGGAACTTGATGGCCATCATAAGTAATGGTTGCATAAGGTTCATCCGATACTAAGAAAATTGGTTGGCCGAATTCTGCTGACTTTTCGCGTAATACCCCAGCTACTGCCTCTAAATCTTGACGTGAATAGATGCGACCGGTTGGGTTGTTAGGAGAGTTTAACAAGAGAATCCGGGTATCGGGCTTAATCGCTTGGCGCAAGCCTTCAATGTTTGGTAAGAAGTCAGTTGATTCAGTTTCTACTGTATCCAAATGAGCGCCCACGTTTTGAGCGTAAAAGCCATACTCAACAAAGTAAGGCGCAAAAGTTACGATGCGCTCGCCTGGGTTCAAAATTGCCTTGAACAAGACGTTAAGGGCACCTGCTGCCCCGGTCGTCATGACAATATGGCTGGCAGGGATCGGCTTTTCAGAGCGTGCGCTATAATAAGCAGCCACCTTCTCGCGTACATCTGGGAAACCAGCATTTGGCATATACCGGTGAACACCTGGTTGATCAACCAATTCCTTCATGCGTTCACGTAAGTCTACTGGTGGTTCAGCAAAAGGGTTACCGATGGAGAAGTCATAGACATTCTCTGGGCCATATTGCTTGGCTAATTCCAAGCCTTTCTCGAACATCTTACGGATAAAACTTGCATTAGCACAGTTCTTTACGATTTGTTTTGAATACATAGATATCTTCCTTTCATAAGGGCTAGACGGGGTTAATTTGTCTTTTCTGCTTCTTCCTCATCAGCAAAATATTCTTGTCGCCAACGTAAACCATTGAAGAGCCCTACAATGGTTCCTACCCCATAGGCTAGGTGGACAGCCAACAAGAGGAATGGCATGGCCAAATAGTGTGGTAGGAAGCCTTCCTTACGGATCGTGAGACCTGTTACGACAGCCATAGCGCCAAAGTAGGCCAGAGCCAAGAGTCCTAAGAACCAGCCTGTTACAGGCAACATAAGGATAGAGAAAATCACCGCTAAGGTGAAGACAAATGGTACAAAATGATAGAGCGATAAGCAGGATGGTCGAACATGACTGGTCATGCCAATCCAGTAGCCATTGCTGTATTTTTGCTTCACCATTTTCTTGAAGTTAGGTCTCATATATTGATAGGAGACAATTCTAGGATCATACTTAATTTGATAACCAGCCTTGAGTAGACGGTCATGGATTTCATTGTCCTCTGTCCGGCCTAGTCGCTCATCTAGTTCCCCAACATGGTCAAAGACAGACTTCTTATACATGCCATGGAAAATCGACTTGACATAGCGAGGACTATCGGCCTTACGGTAAGAGGCAATGCTACTGCCTAGCATGGCTTCTTCCACCTGGTGCAGGGTCTTGCTCCATGGATCGTCTGATTCAATGATGGTCGGACGTTTACCGCCACAGATGAATTCCCCCTGAGAGATAACCGCCACGTTCTGTTCCACAAAATCTTCAGGAATGGTCGCGTGGGCATCTACCTTGAGGACACACTCCCCGCGCGCCACCTTAATGCCTTCGTTCAAGCCGGCCGCCAGTGATTTGCGTAGGTTGTTATGGACTTGAATATCGTAGAATTCATCGCGGAACTGAGCTTGAAAATCTAGCATCAGATCTCGTGTCTTATCAGTCGACATAGAATTCATGAGGATAATTTCAATTTGATCGTGGGGATAGGTCTGGTTGAGAAAATCTGAGAAGAGACCTGGCAAATAAGCCTCCTCGTTCATCGCCGTCGTGATGATTGAAACTAACATCAGTCTACACCCCTTCCTCAAGGACTTGGGCCACAACCTCACGGAAACTTTCAATAATGTAGGCTACCTCTTCATCCGTCAAACGGGTATGTAGAGGCAAGGTAATTTCATTTTCATAATAAGCATAGGCATTTGGATAGTCCGCCATCTTAAAGCCCATATTAGCATAAGCGGTGAGCAGCGGCAGTGGTTTGTAGTGGACATTGGTCGCAATGCCCCGCTCTGCCATCAAGGTGATGATGCGGTTTCGGTCTTCCAGACTAGCCCCTTCAATATGGGTAATGTAGAGGTGGCGAGAAGATTCATAATCCGCGCCTTGATGAGGCAAAGGCTTGATAGGGGTGCCAGCGAAACCTTGATCATACTGCGCTACCAATTCTTTACGACGCGCCAAGAGACCTGGATAACGTTGTAATTGTACCAAGCCGATGCTAGCCATGATATCGGTCATGTTACATTTGAAACCTGGGATGACAATATCATATTCCCACGCCCCTAGCTGGGTCTTAGCCAAGGCATCCTTGGTTTGGCCATGTAGGGAGAAGACTTGGAAGAGACGGTAGAGTTCGTCATCATCAAGACCTGGACGAGCCTTCCAGGTCACGCTTCCGCCTTCTGCAGTCGTAAAGTTCTTAACAGCATGGAAGGAGAAGGAAGTGAAGTCCGCCCAAGTCCCTGCTGGTTGGCCCTTATAAGTTGCCCCTAGGGCGTGAGCAGAGTCCGAAATAACAATCACGCGATCAAAGAGCACTTGGATAGCATGATCAGGATTGGCTTGGTAGAGATCCTTCTTAGCTTCTAGAACTGACATGAGTTGGTCATAATCACAAGGAATCCCAGCGATTTCAACCGGGATTACTGCCTTGGTCTTAGCCGTTAAGCTAGCAGCCAATAAGTCGTAATCCATCTCAAAGCCACTCGACTGCAAGTCAACTAAGACTGGCGTCGCTCCTACGTGCTCGATTACCGCACAGGAAGCCGTATAGGTAAAGGCTGGCACAATGACTTCATCGCCAGGCCCAATTCCTAATACACGTAAAATTAATTCCAGAGCTGCAGTAGCTGAGTTTAAGCAGACTGTCCGTGGCGTCTGAGTATAGCTGGAAAGCTCTACTTCTAATTTCTTAGTCTTAGGTCCGGTGGTAATCCAACCGGATTTGAGGGTATCCACTACCTCATCAATTTCTTCCTGGCCTAAGTCAGGTGGTGAGAAGGGAATATTCCATTTTTTCATAGCGAACGCTCCTTTATTTGAAGACCTTCAAGACAGTTCGAACCATGAGTTTCAAATCGCCTAGAAAGCTATAATTCTTAAGATAAGATAAGTTATAATGCATCTTCTCTGGTAGGACCTTGGTGATGTAGATATCATCCACTTCCATCCCCTCCAAGATGAACTTAGCAATTAATTCTTCCTCGTCCTTGAAGAGGATACTAGCCGTAGAGGTTACCCCAGCTGGCAAGAGCAAGGTAGCCTTCATCTCAGGCGTATAAGCAGCCACATACTTGGCTACTTCGGGTCGCGTACCAACCAGACTCATATCCCCTGTTAAGATGTTCAACAATTGAGGTAGTTCATCTAGACGATAACGGCGAATGACATGGCCTACGCGGGTAATGCGGTCATCATTCTTGAGAGTCACTAAGGACCCCATCTTGTCCGCATCCACCTTCATCGTCCGGAACTTGAAAATTCGGAAGATTCTTCCGTAGGTTGTCACCCGTTCCTGGCGATAGAAGACCGGCCCTGGTGAGTCTAACTTAATCCAAATAGCGAAAAAGAGTAAAATTGGCGAGAGTAAGAGTAACAAGATAGCACTCACCAAGATATCGAAGGCCCGTTTCAAGAATAGTTGCCCGCGTTTAGCGGCCAAGGCCTCGTAATATGGGCGCACCTGCTCGGTCTGCAGTTCCGCCGGTAATGATTCAAATTTTTTCATTCAATCCCTCATATTCTTAGAAAGTCGCATACTTAAATTTTATCACGTATAGCGTCAGATTTCTAGCAGTTGCGGTGGGAAAATAAAAGTAGTGCTCAGTCCTAAACCCCATAGCTAAGAAAAAAACTGGAGAAGGCTCACTTCCCCAGTTTATTGAATTATTTCGTTTCTGCCAAGAGGGCTTCAAACTCGTTCAAGCGCGCTTCGAAGACCTTGAGTGTTGCTTCGATATAGTCACGTTGCGTCATATCCAACCCAGCCTTCTTCATGGTATCGATTGGATAGAGGCTGCAACCTGACTTAAGGAAGCCCTTGTAGGCTTCAAGTAAAGCACTGTCGCCAGCGGCAATCTTGTCTGCGAAGAAGGTTGCTGCGGAGAAACCAGTCGCATATTGGAAGACATAGTAGTTGTAATAGAAGTGTGGAATTCGAGCCCACTCTAGCCCAATTTCAGAGTCAGAGTTAACGCTTGGTCCGTAGTACTTAGCATTCAATTTGCGGTAGTTCTCGGTCAAGAATTCGTGAGTTAATGGGGTTCCTTCCGCATCTGCTTGGTGCATGAAGTGCTCGAATTCCGCAAATTGGGTTTGGCGGAAGACCGTTCCCTTAACCCCATCCAAGAAGTGGTTGAGGACATAGAGACGGATTTGAGGATCTTGATATTTCTTCAAGAGGTAGTCCGTCAGAAGATTTTCATTAGTAGTTGAGGCAATCTCAGCCAAGAAAATCGAATAATCACTGTAAACATAAGGTTGGTTAGTGCGAGACAAGTAGGAATGCGCACTGTGACCCAACTCATGAACTAAGGTGAAGAGCCAATTAATATTGTCTTGCCAGTTGAGTAGGACATAAGGCTTGCTGTCATACATCCCACCTGAGTAAGCGCCTGAGCGTTTGCCCTTGTTCTCATACCAGTCAATCCAGCGTTCATCGAAGGCCTTAGCCATGATTTCCAAATAATCTGGTCCCATTGGCGCCAGAGCTTCCATCACAATATCCCGCGCTTCTGCTTGGCTAAACTTGATTGGAGCATCCCCAAGAAGCGGCGTATAAAGGTCATACATTTCGAGTGAGTCTAGACCCAAGAGGTCCTTACGCAAGGCGGTATAACGGTGGAGTAAGCCCAAGTGATCGCCCACTGTCTCTAACAAGGTATCATAGACGGATTCCGGCACATTATTGCGGAAGAGGGCAGCAGCCCGTGCAGATGAATAGTGGCGGACTTTGGCCTTGTAGTTATCAGTCTTAATATTGGTAGATAAGACATTGGCTAAGGTATTCTTGAATTGGTTGTAGACAGTATAGTACTGTTGGAAAGTATCGCGGCGCACACGGCGGTCAGTGCTTTCCAAGAGACGACCATAGGTCCCGTGTGTTAATTGTACCGCTTGCCCTTCCGGCCCTTCAATGGTTGGGAAGACAAAGTCAGCATTGTCCAACAAGGAGAAAGTAGAATAAGGGCTGCTGAAAATCTCACCTAGTTGCGCTAAGAGGGTCTCCTCGGAAGCCGACAAGGTGTGGGCACGCCCACGGGTAATATCATCCAAGTACTGACGGTAGAAATCTAATTCAGGTGTTTCTTGGAAGTAAGCTTCCAGCGTTTCGGATGGCAAGCTCAAAAGTTCAGGGTCGAAGAAGGCAATGGCTTCTGCCAACTTGCTGTAAAGCTGCATAGCTCGAGCATTGAGGACTTGGGCAGCGCTATTGGTCGAATCTTGATCGTAGGTTAGGTGGGCATAGGCATAGAGACGCTCAACTACTAAGCAAGCCGCTTGAATAGCCTCAATAACAGTCACTAAGTGGGCGCCACCTTGATCCAGGGTGCCCTTGTAGGATGTTAAGTCCGCTACCATAGCTTCTGCCTTGTCATATTCAGCCTGCCATTGATCTGCGTCCGCATAGAGCGAAGTCAGGTCCCAGGTAAAGGCTTCAGGTTGTTGTTCACGCGTGCGTAATGTTTCTTCTGACATAAGGTCACCTCATCTTAAAGTTAGTAAATAGTTAGACATAATAAATTCTAGCACAATTCACTTATAAATTGAATTGAAAGCCCTTGAAGAAGAGGAAGAAGTGCCCTTTTAGTCACATCGATCATGTTTGACATGCCAATCCTTAGCTAACAACACGATAAAGGCCCCTATCTCGATCAAACGCTTAGGTTTTGTGCCAGCCAATGCCACAGCCGAAGGAATGATTGGCAAATTTCAGGCAGCAGTCTAGCTCGCCCCTCCTCGCCTAACAAAGGCGTCGGGGCAAGGTGAAGCTTATCGGCCTTTACTAGACTTTCATGGAAAAGCAACCATTCCTGGCCTGTAAATCCTTGCTTGGCTTCCTTAGCCTCCTTCAAAAAAGCAGCCTGATAGGCCAACCAGACCCAACCAGGCTCTGGGCTGACGAGGACTTGATAGCGCCCCTGTAGGCACCAAGCCGGCAGAGAGCCCACCTGAATCCCCTCCTGATAGAGTTGACGCCAATAAGATTGGTGACCAGCCACCAAATGGCTGCGTATATGGCTGGTAGGTTGGCCTTCTTGGCAGTGACAAGCCCTTGGTCCCAACCAAGCACCATAAGCCAGACAATCCGCCTGCCAAGCCTGCTGAGACAAAGTCCTCAGTAAGAGGGTACGACTTTGGTAAGTATAGGACAGGCGGGAATAGACTAAAGGCAGATTAAAATCCTGAACTAGGCAGGCGCCCTCCACATCCAGGGCTAGCCAATAATAACCCCAACCAGGAGCATAGTGTAGGCAAGTTTGTTTCCAACGGGTCTTGAACTTGCCCCTTAGGACGTCAGCTGATAATAGCCAGACCACTGTCTGACCCAAGGTTTGATAATCCGCCTGCCGACTAGTCATAAGCTGAGCGGAAATTATCGATTGTTGATACTCCGCCACCCACTGACGCTGGGGCAGGTAGAGGTCCGCAAATTGTCCCGAAGAAGGCAAATAATACTCCAAACTCACACTCTCGCCTTGGGCTTGGAAGGTCTGACCTAAAAGACGCTTGGCCGCTTGATGCCGCTCCGACTCCATGACCTGGCGCTTACTTAATTTAGTTTGCCCACAAACACCATCCATATGAACAAAATGGGGTCTAACCCGTCTCCCCGACCGTAATTTAAGCGGCCGATGACAGCGCGGACAAAACCAGGGCCCCTCCCCCACTAACCCCGCCACCTGACTAGCATAGACCAACTTACCCGCTCCATTCAAAGCCGCATACATAAAGACCCCTCCCTCTATATATAGCCCAAACAACTACCTCTCGCATTTTTTGGTGGCTTACAGTTTGGTTACAGAGTAGGGTTCTCTTAGAATAATCATAGAGCCAAGACCTTATCTTCCCTAAGGTCTTGGCTCTATTCATTTTCTATGGTTCGACTATTCAAGGTCAGACCAAAAAACTAATCTGTCAGGTTGCATGTACGAGGATAAATCTGCCCATATACTTCGTATAATTCTTGATAATGTTGAATTTTATTCTCTTCAGGATGAAACTGCTGATTCAGTTTTAGGAACTGTTCCTGGCAGGATGAAAAATTCTCGAACCAGCCCATGGCCATCGCAGCTAGCATAGCAGCTCCCAAGCTAGGACCTTGCTCAGGCTGAATCGTGATGATAGGTTTAGCGAAGATATTGGCCTGGAGTTGGCACCAATAGTCAGATTGGCTTCCACCCCCAATAGAACGAAGCAAAGTCGGGGTACCCTTAGTTTCCTTTTCTACTAGTTGAAACAGATCTCGCAAGGAAAAGGTGATCCCTTCTACGATGCTACGTGCTAAATCAAGTGGGCCGTGACTAATATCGAGATGCATAAAACTTGCTCGCACCTTGCTGTCAGGATAAGGACAGCGTTCACCTTGTAAGTAAGGCGTAAACCACAGTGGAATAGCCTCCTTAGCGTCATGTTCTGCTATTGCTTCAAATAACTGCTCATAACTTAAGTCAGGCAGAAACTGTGTCTTATACCACTTGAGACTATCTCCTGCTGCTAGCGTAACCCCCATTTGATAGTACTGGCCAGGCACAACATGTTGGAAAACATGCGTACGTCCAGTAGTTTCGTCAGGTAAGGCCCCTAGTTGCAGATAGACACCTGAAGTCCCGATACTCACAAGGCCTTGTTCTGGAATTAATCCCGCTCCTAAAGCTCCACAGGCATTATCCGCCCCACCAGCTACTAACTTAACAGGCTTTTTCAGCCCCCACTCTTGGGCAAGTTCTGGCCGAAGCCAACCAACAACCGACATAGATTCGGCCAAAGGTGGACACCATTCCAATGGAATACCCAAACTCTGACACAATTCTTCCGACCATTTGCCTTGCTTCATATCAAGCAACAAGGTACCCGAGGCATCAGAATAATCCATTTGCATAGGGGCACCTAACCAATAGCGCAAATAGTCTTTTGGCAGGAGAAAATATCGTATCTGAGTCCAAATTTCAGGTAAGTTTCTTTTTACCCAAAGTAATTTAGGCAGTGTAAATCCAGGCAAAGCAACATTTTTACTAATTTCGATTAGCCTTTTCCCTAAAATATGTTCCAGAATTTTACACTCCTCGTGGGTCCTACCATCATTCCATAAGATAGCGGGATGCAAAACTTGGCCTTTCTGGTCTAACATAACAAGTGAATGCATCTGCCCAGAGAAAGAGATGGCTTCTAAGCCACTCGCAAGCTCAGGCAAAGACCTAGTTAATTGCTCCATCACCTCATCCATAGCGCCTGTCCAGACAGCCGGATCTTGTTCAGAATAACCAAGCTGTGGGTGCTGCGTTTCATAGCTAACCTGCGCTTGGGCGACAAGCTGTCCTTGTTTATCCACGACTAAGCCTTTAAGGCTCGTTGTCCCTAAATCAATCCCTAGCACATATGCCATGAAGCTTCACCTCCTTTTTATGGTTCCACACGTCGAATATTAGGATCCGTGAATATATCGCTGGCATCATCGCTAGAAGAAGAAAATTCCGAGACAATCGCTCCTTCAGCCCCTGCCTTAAACCAGTGTTTTGTATTGGGACTAATCACAAACTGCTGTCCTGGTTCCAAATGAATATGGTGAAATACCGTATATACTGACTCTTTGCCTTTAGGAACCTGATCTCTTCCACCTGACTCAGGACCTTCAACGAATAAGTCTACTGAGCCCTTGCGGCATCGAAAAGTTTCCTGCTTTCCTGGCTGACCATTTCTCTCAGGATGACGATGTTCAGGGCAAATTTGCCCTGGTAATAATACAAGTTCTTTAGCACAGTAGCGTTCGTTATTATCATAAATGATAAGACTTAATCCTTCTCGTTCAAAATCATTAAGCCCAAAATCTGCATACTCAATTGCTTCTAGCTCATCTGGACGAAAAACCATTCCTGACTCACGATATAGTTGTTGAACGGCTAACTTCATTTCAGGTGATATCATATAGCACCCCTCCTTTCGCAATCTAACTGATTTTCAAATCATCCCATGATAATTCGTCTTCTTCCACTTCTTGGATTACAACTTCTGCTTCTGGATCCACTTGTGGACGTAAAATTAAAATTGTGATGGCTGTTGCCAAGGAACCTAATAGCAAGGCTCCAATAAATGCCCATGGACGAGTCATAGTAAAGACGGCAAACATACCTGAAGCTGGAATATGGCTATCTGCTCCCCAAAGCATACTGAGCGCACCCCCAACAGCCCCGCCGACACCTGTCGCAATGACATTCTTGAAGAGGTCGTTCAAGACAATTGGGAAGCAGCCCTCTGTAATTTGGCACACCCCCATAGGAAAGGCTGTTTTTAGGGTCTCAACTTCTTGTTTATTGAAGATATTCTTCCCTATTACCTTGCCAATGAAGTAAGCCATGGTCAAGCCAAATGGTGTCACCATAGAAGCTAAAATCAAGACGGTGATAGGTTCATAGATTTGTTCTGAGAATAGCGTGAAGACAAAGGCGAAAACGACCTTGTTAATGGCACCACCATAGTCGATTGAACTAAGAATCCCAATAATCGCACCATAAAAGAGTAATTGAGACCGATCTAATCCACCTAAGTAACCAGTAATTTGAGAAGCTACCCAGTTAATTGGTGTACCAATAATGTAATACATAATTAGCCCGGCAATGAATGAACTAGTAAATGGAATCACTAAGGTTGGCATTAAGCCTTGCATCCATTCTGGCACCTTAAGACTTTTTACAATTGTAACCACGGTATAACCCACAAGGTAGCCCCCTACCAAGCCACCAAGGAAGCCAGCCCCAATCCCTGAGGCCACCATCCCAACGATTAAGCCAGGAGCAATACCCGGTTTATCCGCAATAGAGTAGGCAATAGCTGTAGAAACAATCATTGGCAAGAGGCCTAAACCATAGCCCCCCATGGTCGTCATCGTATCTGCAAAACTAAAGCCTGCCTTGAAGTCCGTAATGGACGTACCTCCCATCATATTCCCAATAGCCAATAAGAAACCTGAGGCTACCACAATGGGAAGAAAGAAGGAAATAGCAGTCATCAAGTGCTTTTTAATTTCAATCTTCTTACTCATAAGACTCACTCCTTTTAGATTTGAGGTTATTATTGAACGAGTTCTTGTAATTTCTCAACTAATTTTGTGGGTGACTTAACCGCCACACCTGTTGGAACTTCCACTACCTTCTTACCGCTAAAACGTTCACGGCCACCAACCTTAATATCAGCTGCAATTAAAACGATATCCGCCTCTGAAATTTCTTGGGCAGATAAATTATTCTGAGTACCTGCTAATCCCTGTGTTTCAATGGCTATCTCATGCCCTAAGGCTTGCGCAGCTTTCATGATTTTTTCCCTTGCAATATAGGTATGAGCAATACCAGCTGTACAAGCTGCAATCCCAACAATTTTCATACGAAACCCTCCTCACCTTATTGATAGTAGAGCTGTGCTTTATTTGCTGAATTAAAGAGACGGATCTTATCTTCTGCCACTTTCTTAGTTTCTAGCATACATGGTGGGAATAGCACATTTGGCTCACGCATTTCGCTATCCCCACTATTAAGTTGCTCCCGCAATCTATTGGCAAATACAATCTTGATATCGCTCGAAATATTAATCTTATTAATCCCCATTTTCACAGCCTTGGCGATTTCTTCATCTGGGTTACTTGATCCCCCATGTAAAACAAGTGGAATAGATACCTTCTTGGTGATTTCTTCTAGAATATCGTGCCGTAAATGAGGCTTAATATTCTTCGGATAAATACCGTGTGCCGTGCCAATGGCAACGGCCAGACTGTCAGTGCCCGTCCGTTCTACAAAATCTTGCGCCACATCAGGATCTGTATAAATAACTTCTGTCACTCCTCCTTCAATGCTATTCCCTGTATCGCCAATAGTCCCAAGCTCTGCTTCCACAGATACGCCCACGGGATGAGCAGCAGCTACCACTTTTTGTGTAATCGCCACATTCTCTTCATAAGGGAGATGGGAAGCATCAATCATAACGGATGTAAATCCTAGCTGAATGGCGTGAATTACTTGTTCATAGGACGCCCCATGATCTAAATGAATGCAGACCGGCAGTTTTGTATGGTTAGCATAATACTTGACCTGATCGACAAATGAGTCTGTTAGGAATGAGAGTTCATCTGGGTGGATGGCAATCATAACAGGTGACTGCAATTCTTCGCAGGCCTGCATGACAGCTTCTAATAATTGACCGGAGCCCGCATTAAAGGCAGGAACAGCAAAACCATGTTGATTTGCTACACTTAGGATTTCTTTACCACTGATTAACATATATTTTCCTCCTTCACTTATTGGATATTAGCTTGACGGCTAACAATTAACTGATAGAGTTCATCTACTGACTTGGCTTCTTGAACTGCTTGAATAAAGCTATCATCTGCAAGTAGAATTGCTACTTGTTGCAACAAAAGAATATGTGTCGTATTGGCATCTATATCCCTCACTGCAAAGAGGAAAACCACTGACACCTTTCCCTCATCAAGTGTTTCCCACTCAATAGGATGCGCTAATTTGGCAATGGCAACTGTTGTTTGTTTCACTCCTTTCGACTTGCCATGAGGAATTGCAACTCCCCCTCCAATACCTGTAATACCTTCACTTTCTCTAAGGTAAACATCCTCAATGAAGGTATCAACATCTTTTAGATAGCCTTTGGCTTCCAAAAGCCTTCCAAGTTCTTCTAACACCTCCTGTTTGTTTCTAGCCGTAGAATTGACGACCATAATATCTTTATCAATTAGTTGATCTAGGCTAAGTGTCGTCATCTATATTCCTCCTTCCAAGATACTGCGAATTAATTGAATATCTTTTTCTATCAAGACCGGACTAATGATTATGACAGGCTGGGTTACAAATGACGGAACTGTTCGTACCGTAGAAATCACCACATCCACCTGGTCTAGTATTTCGGCCTGCCGTTCTAATTGCCGTGTTCCCATAGTAGCCACCACTTCCAAAGTGGGAAAGAGATGCTTAAGGCGAATCTTGAGCAGTTCTGAGGTTCCAATCCCTGTAGAACAAATAAGTAGTACACGGTTTATATCTGGATGCTTCAGTTTAAATTTCTCAAAATATAGAGTTAAGTAGCCCATTTCAGCTTCATTAATAAGGGGATTACCCGGTATATCTCGGCTCAACCGTTCTGTGATTTGCTTGATACGTTCGAAAGTTGCCTGGAACTCTACCTTGACCTCTTCCAACATGCTGTTGCCTACTTGGATCCCCGTTTTGAGTCGATGAATCATAGGTAGTATATGATAATAGAGGTCGTTATAAAGACTAGAGTAGAATTTATTTTCTCTGTTAAACTGCTCAAGAGAAAAGAAATTCAAAATATAATACTCTGTCATGAGCGCTGCTAGGCTTTGGTCAAACTGGCTAGTTGAACGGTCCTTTAAGTTAATGGCATAAATGTTTTGGAAGAGAAAATAAACTTCTAATTCATGTAGCTCTTGATGAAGGAACTGCTCCATACGGCCAATAATTTGGTGGGATAAATTCACTAAAGCTTGGTTATCTTGCATTAAGCCTTCCTCTTCTGTTGTTAAGGGAGACTGACTTTTTAGAAAACTAACATTTCCTTCTCTATAGCGCTTCATCACCATATAGAGATGTGAATATAAATTGACGTCATAGGGATAGGAAATGGCTTGCCCTAATTCGGTCTCAATATAAGTCAGTTGACTCATAATAAAATGGTGATCAAAAGAGCTTACTTCGTGCTCTGCATTATTCATGTAGGCGCTTTTATTTTGCTGTATAAACAGGGTATTGATGGCTATTCTAACCTGTTGTTCACTACCTTCAACTCTTACTTTTTGTCCTTCTACAACCAGTTTAAGCTGAAAGGCCGCTAGCGTATCCTCCATTTTTCGGCAATGGCGCTCAACTGTACTTTTACTCATGTAATCAATTGACATGATACTAGTCAAATCTAGACGGTAAGGATACTTAAAGAGTAGGCGCAATAATCGATTGGTCTCATCACTGTCGTCCTCGAAAAGTTGCCTCCAATCTTTATCGAGGTAGTAACTGCTGAGTTTGTATCCCTTGCCTGTCTCTGCTAGAATAATTGGTTCTTGATATTGGCTAATCGCCACCTCATTAATCTTTTTAACCATTCGATAAACGGTCTTAGATGATACAGACATATGCTTGGATAAATCAGATGCGGACACGTAGTCATCGAAATTCAAAGCCTTCAAGACCGACTCTTCCTTCAAACTGAATGTCATACTTGTCACCTCTTATCTTTATTATAGTTAAGATACTGCATTTTTTACGTCAATCACTGTCTTTAGGACGAGCCACTCTGCTAGTATTGGAACTAGAAGGTGGCCTTAGCTATAGACAGCCTTTGAAATTTATTAACTAAAATGTCCATAGTCTCCTCTCTTTTCCTAGTAGTCTTCAACTTTTCTCTATGCAAAAAGCCCCCGACAGCTGTAAGGCTGCCGGGGGCTGGTGCCCGCCACCTACTAGTGGGCTATTTTTCTAGTAGTTCCCAACGTGGGGTTACTTTGAAGAAGTCAGCTAGATCATGTAACTGGCTATCGCTAATGCCATCTTGATGTGGCAAGTGAGCGATGCTGAGGTAGACCTTGGCTGCCTTGTTGACGGTCTCAATGAGGCCAAAGCAGTCCGCAATGCTAGAGCCAGTGGCTAAGATGCCATGATAAGCCCAGACGACGATGCGACTATCCTTGAGTTTGGCTGCTGTCGCCTGGCCAATGGCTTCGGTCCCGCAGACCATCCAAGGTACGACCCCGATACCATCAGGGAAGACAATCAAACACTCGGTAATCATACGCCAGAGGGTCTGAGTGAAGGCTTGGTCTGTCTGATCCAGGATAAAGCTGAGGGCAGAGACTTCTGTCGCATGGTTGTGGAGGACAATCCGATGATTAGGATCCACCGCCAGTCGGGTGCTATGGCTGAGTAGGTGCATATAAATCTCTGATGTTGGTTTATTGTCCCCTTCGAAGCCCCAGACAATGGCGTAACCATTGGGATCTACTCGAATCACACCCAAAGTCTCCGTCAGGGAATCCCGTACCCGGCGAAATTCTGAGCCTGACGCTGTAATCAGGACATGACGACCTACCATATTCTCCGGCACATGTTCCAAGGGAACAAAAGGTGGGGATGCCACTTGATCAACTTGTGTGAGTTGCTCTTCAGTCAGAATAGCGGAGACATTGCCCCCATTCTTCTCATCCCAACCCATAGACCACATAACGTGTGTAATATCAGCAAATTCCGCAACGATGGTGCTGTTTTGGAACATCTTCTATTCACCTGCCTCTTCCATTTTTTTGTTGTAGGCCATCCGTGCACGGTAGAGCACATAGAAGAGGCCAGCCCATAAGACGAAGAGTAGGATGCTGACAATATTGCCAGACAAACCAGTAGATAGGAGATAACGGAAGTCAGGACCTTCAAAGGTTGACCAGGACAAGAGCTTGCCAGCTTCTACTACCGCAGCCCCTGTTTCATTAGCCAAACGGGTAATATAAGTAGCGAAGAAAGTTGCCCCATAGAGGAAGAGCGGTGCAGACACTACCCCATGGAAGATCATCCGCGCCAAGTTCCCGTTGGTTAGAAGCAAAGCCCCTACAACAAAGGACAAGTTGATAATCCCAGCAAATGGTAAGACAATGTTACCAGGTAAGATAACCGACATAATCAATAGCACTGGGATAGTAATAATCACGGCTACCCATAGCTCATTACGCCCTGCCAAGATTGGCCAGTCCAAGCCGATAAAGACTTCACGGTCGCTAAACTTCGTCCGCATAAATTCAGAGATGGCTTCAGATACAGGCGATAGGGCTTGAGAGAAGAGCTTAGAAATCATTGGGAAGAGGGTCATAGCGGTCGCAGCTTGGACGGCTAACTTGAGGGAACCTGATAGCCCATAACCGGCTGCCAAGCCCAAGACGAAACCAATAATAGCCCCCATAACGGAGTTTTCACCAAAAATCCCGATTTTTTCCTTAAGAGCATCGGCATCCATTGGCTTGTTGAAGAAAGGAATCTTCTTCAGCAACTCATCAATTGGATAGAGAATAACGGAGATTAAGACAATAAAGTGCGGCACGGTTACCCCTGGAATCCCGGTCAAACGTTCCACTTCAGGTCCGTACATATCGCCCGCCTTGAGCTCGAAAATAATTTGAATAGTTGCTGCAACAAAGCCCATGATGACATTGCCGGTAATATAGGAAACCATAACGGCGGTAAAGATTTTACCCCAGACATTCCACATGTCCACGTTGACGGTCTTGGTTTGTTTGAGCATCAGCATGACAATGTTGACCCCAATGGTCAGAGGGAACATGAGAAAGGCATATGGCCAAGCCCAAGAGATGGCCGCCATACCAGGCCAGCCGCCGTCTACGGCTGGTAAGGAGAAGCCGGTTCTCGTAGCCATCGAGGCAGCTGCATCCCCCATGGAGGTCATCATGTAACCAATCAATAGCCCCATCCCGGAGAAGGCTACCCCTAAGGTTAGCGCTGAATGGAAAGCTTCGGAGAATTTCATCTTCATGAGAAGCCCGATAATCAACATTAAGAGGGGAACAAAAACGGCTGCTCCCAAATCATTTAAGACATAATTGACAACTGTTTGTAAGATATCCATGTGTCATTCCTCCTTGATTCACACGGTCGTCGTTGCTAGAAAGCCAGGTCCTAGGCCTTCAAGAAATCAATAATCTTTTGTAACTCAGCATCTTGCCCCATACCTGTCAGGAAGGCAATGCCGTTAAAGGTTGGGATATCGATTTGATCCTTAGTTTTAACGATGGAGACATAGGCATCCGCATCTTTGATGTGATGTTTGAGTGATTTAATGTCCACTGCTTCGACATGAGCAGGCACGCCCTTGCCTTTGAGCAGCTTATCTAATTTGGACGCCACTGTTTGAGAGGTCGCAACCCCAGAACCACAGGCAACAATAATCTTTTTCATAATCAATCATCCTTTCTAATGGCTTAATAAGTCTACAATTGCTTCTGGCGACTGGGCAGCTTCTAGCTTGGCCACCAGGTCTTCCAGGCTTAAAAGTGCCATGAGCTCTGCTAAGAGATCCACCTGAGCCTTGGCTTCTTTTATGCCCAAAATCATGATATAACGCGGATAAACTACCACATCATCGGTCCCCATCTGAATAAAAGGTATTACCGGCTCTGCCAAGCGGTAAAAGGCGATAAAGGGACGTTTGACATGTTCAACATAGGTATGGGGAATAGCCACCGTCACATGTTCTAAGGCCAATCCTGTCGGGAACTCCGCCTCTCGCTCTGCCAAGGCCTGACCGAAGCTATCGGCCACATAGCCCAAGTTTTGCAACTTGGCCGCCTGATGGGCGAAGAAGAGGGCTTGGTCTGTCTCCTCACACGCCAAATCAATCAATTCCGACTGAATTAAACTTGCTACAACCCCCATTCGGGTCACTTCCTTCCTAGAATACGAACAAGGTGCAATAAGAGATAGAAATCTTCATCCTGACCAAAGCTTAGATTGAACTCTTCCAGTAAGGTCTCCTTAAGGACCTTCACGAGGTCCCATTCCCGGGGAAAGACCCCAGCAGTCGTCTCTAAGACGGTCTCGATTTTTTCTGGTGAGACGGTCTCTTGGCCTGGTTGATGGCTCAAAGTCCGAATCAGGAAGTAGCGGATATGAACCACAAAGCGCCCATAGTCGGGGGACTCCTTGTCAAGGAGCTCTCCCGTCTGTGTCTCAATCACTTCAATCATACGATTGAGGATTTCGCTCAGTTCTACCACATTGTGGAAGCCTGCCTGATCGATTTGGCCATTGACCAGATGCAAGGTCAGGAAGGAAACCTCTTCCTGGGCCAAGTCAAGTTGATACTTGGCATTGACCTGGGCAATGGCCTCGGCCGCCGCCTGATACTCGTCCGGATAAAGATAATGGAGCTGATACTGGAAAGGATCGTAATCGCCCCCTTCAATAGGCTCCCGGTCCAAGGCATATTGCAAATGTTTAGCAATGGTGAAAATGAAGGTATCCATCAAGGATTGCTTCAAACATGCCTCGGCGATGATAGTAATGTCTTGAGCTAGTTCGAACACCCATGGTTCCAGTTCCTTAATTAGGCCTAGCAACTGTTCCTGACGGTAACTAGACGCTAAACTAAAGACCCTAGTCACAGCAGATGAGTCAATGGTGTCCCCTTTTTTCTTGCCAAACCCTACACCTCTCCCTAATGCTACCAATTCCGCCCCATCATCTCTGGCGATTAAGACAGCATTCTGGTTGAGTGATTGAATGACTTTCACTGCGCACCTCCCCTTTCGACAAAAAATAGGCACAACTCTCCCTTTATGGGAAAGTTATGCCTAATCTAATAGTTACACCACTTATTACCTACATTATAATGTATGCGCTACCTAAATTCAAGGGTATTTCCTTTACAAATCCATCTTTTTACCTACAATATGCAGAACTGGTTCCACCAAAAGCCCTTTGCCAAGCCATTCTTAAAAGCAAAACTGAGACCCAATCAGGTCTCAGTTTCTATAATCTTAATAAACTTGCTGGCCAGCCAAATAAGTAGCCGTCACTTTGACTTGTCGCCAGTCCTTGATGGTTCGTAAATCATGGGACAGGACAACTAAGTCTGCCCACATCCCAGCTTCCACACCGCCAATATCAGTTCGACTTAAGGCCTTAGCGGCCCCAAGTGTATGGGCATAGAGAGACTCCTCTAGGGTCAAGCGTTGTTCTGGCATCAAGCCTTGTGCTGGTAGCCCATCCCAAGTCTGGCGGTGGACTGCGTAATGTAAACTCTCCAGTGGTGTCACATTGACCACCACGGGCGTATCGGTCCCAAAGGCCAGAGTTGCACCTTGCTTCAGGAATTCCTTAAAAGGAAACATGTGCTGAGCACGTTCAGGCCCTACTTCTTCATCCAAGCTATCGTAGCCCACCATCAGGTGGCTTGGTTGAACAGAAACTACTAGCTGCTCTTGGGCAACTAGATCTAAATCAGCCCAATCCATTACTTCTAGGTGCTCAATGGTGTGGAATTTACCCAGACTGAGAGGAAATTTGGCTAGGGCTTCCTTGTAATAGGTCAAGGTTAACTCAATGGCCCGGTCACCAATGGCATGGATCCGCATCGGCCAATCTTCTTGGCTAGCAGCTAAGATAAAGTCATGCTGGGTCTCAATCGGGATTAAGGGCCCACCCACATCTCCTGGGTAATAGGGCTCCGGATACTCTGACTTGAGATAGGCTGTATGAGAAGAAGTCACGCCATCAAAGAATTGCTTAACCCCACCCATTTGTAGCCAAGGACCACGATAGCGCTGATAGAGTTGACGCAGGGGCTCGCGATTGGCCCGCATAGCTGGGAAGAAGCTGAGACGCAACGGAACCTGAGCCAAGGCGCGTTCATAGAGTTCCGGATAGACCATATCATCAGGACTCTCACCTGTAATGGCAACATCCCCTACCGCCGTTACCCCCATAGCATGAAGGTGACGACTAAAATCTTGCATAGCTAGAACTGCTTCTTCATGGAAGCGTCGGAAGACCTCCGTCTGATAGTAGACTGCAGCAGCTTCTAGGAAAGTTCCCGTTAATTGGCCATCTACCTCATCAACTAGAGCCTGGCCTGACAGGGTCACAACATTGTCAGGATTCAAGTCCAAGGCCTCCAAGGCTGCGGTATTGAGCCAAATAGAGTGAGCGTCCCCTGACAAGAGCATGGTTGGCTCCGAACAGTAACGATCAAGCGTACGACGATGGGGCTGCTGAGCCGGTTGAAACTCGCTAGCATACCAACCAATGCCTAAGCGCCAACCCTGACGTATAGGTAGCTCCTGGGCTTGACGTGCGACTATTTCGGGCGTCGCTCCCCCTACTTGCCCCAAAATGCCCGCTTGAATCAAGCTAGAAGGATAGAAGTGGACATGCGCATCAATAAAGCCAGGCAGCAACATTTGCTGACCTAGGTCCTTGAGCGGCAAGTGCTTGAGTGCTTCTGGCACTAGAGCCTCAAGATTAGCTTGGCCTCCCATTGCTTCTTGATTATTCGGCTCATAGACAGCCGCAATTCGATGGTCGCGAATTTCCACAAGGGCTGGCCCGATGGTTCCCTTAGTCGGGTTATAGAGGGCCTGTGTCTTCAATAGATAGTGCATGATTTCCTCCTATAAGGCCATCTTGAAGCCTAAGAATTGTTCGTTAAATTCCTTAATGACATCCGCCGGTAGGAACTCATAGTGTTCAAGTTGTTGTAAGATTTCAGCGGGCGGATTGAAGGCTGGGTTGTCCAGCGTCTCCTGAGGCAGTAAGGCCTTGGCTGACTCATTTGGAGTGGCGTAACCTACATATTCTGCGTTTTTAGCGGCATTTTCTGGTCGTAGCATAAAGTTAATGAAGGCATAGGCCCCGGCTTCATTTTTACTAGTGCTAGGAATAGCGAAATTATCTGTCCATACAGCCGAGCCGTCTTTTGGCACGATATAAACAATATTAGGATTGTCGGCTATGACACTGGCAGCATCGCCGGAATAACCCATGCCAATCGGCGCTTCACCTAAGCGCATGAGTGGTTTGATTTCATCGGTCAAGACTGCTCGAACATTAGGAGCCAGTGCCTTGAGGTAGGTGCCGGCAATGGCTAACTCCCCTGGATCTTGGCTGTTAAGCGAATAGCCACGCGCCTGCAAGGCCATCCCCAGAGTCTCGCGATGGCCATCTAGGACTAGGATAGAATTCTTAAATTCTGGTTTCCATAAATCCGACCAATTCTCAATAGTGGCTGGGTCAACTTGCTCTGTATTCACCATAATCCCAAAGGTCCCCCAGAAATAAGGCAAGCTATACTGGTTACCTGGATCAAAAGCATGGTTGAGCAACCAAGGTGTTAGATGCTCTGTCCCTTCTAAGCGGCTATAATCTAGCGGTTTGAGTAAGTTCTGATTTTTAAGACGCGCAACAATGGACTCGCTAGGAAAGACTAAATCATAGGGTGTTCCGCCTTGCTTAAGCTTGGCTTCCATAGCGTCATTGGAATCAAAGGTCTCGTAGATGACCCGATAATTACTTTCTTCTTCAAAGGCAGTAATCAGTTCAGGGTCAATATAATCCCCCCAGTTAAAGATATAGAGGGGTTGGCGCTCCACCCCTTGGGCGGTTGTTTGAAGGGACTGCTCCAAATGATGGCGTATCCCCCACAGGGCAGCCATTACCCCAACCAAAATTACTAATCCTTGTACCAAACGCCGCACTGCGCGTCCCCCTTTCTAAACCGGATTCATTCACTTCTTTCATTCTATCATAGTCGCCAGTCTGCTACTAGCCCTGTTTGCCGACCTTAGTGGCGGATACCTTAAACGTTCGGCTTTTTATCTAGTTAAACTATCAAAAAAAGATGCTCTACTCATCCAGTAGAGCACCTGATACTTAAGTGTTTTGGGCCACTTGCTCCATAAAGGCAAGGGCTTCTTGATAACCGCCACTGGCCTTAAAGCTCTTGGCTACACGTCCCGCTGCATCACGATAATGAGGCTCTTCCAAAACGGTTAGGACGGCATGCCGAATGGTGGCTGGTGTCATGAGCTTGAGCCAGTAACCGGCTCCCAGTTCAGCAGTCCGTTTGGCTACGGCTCCTTGTTCAGGCGTTTGGGGGCAGAGAATAAGGGGTACCTGATGATAGAGCCCTTCTGAGGCAGAATTCATACCACAATGGGTCATAAAGACGTCCGCAATGGCCAATACCGCCATTTGGTCTACTCGATCGTGAATTTCGATATGGTCAGGCAAGCCCTGCCAGTCACTAAGCTCACTCTGGCCTAAAGCTATGATGACTTGATAGTCCGGCAAATCCCTGAAGGCCTCTATTACGGCTCGATAGAAGTCCTCATTATGAACGACTGTCCCCAAGGACACGTAGATGGTCTTGGCTCGTGTCTTAGGATAAGGTTTTTCAACCGGTCGAATTGACGGTCCAATAAAGCGATAGTTGGAGCCAAAACTATCCCAGCAAGGTTGAAAATATGGGGAAGTATAGACCATGGTAGGGGTAGCCTCATCATTTTGAATGAGGTCTAGGACACTGCCAATATCATAACCTCGCTCCCGCAAGCGATTGAGCTCGCGATTAATCCTCGGCATGGACCAGAGCAATTTCAATAAGGCCCAGATACTCTGCCTCATATAACGTGAGGACTCCTTATTGAAGGCAAAGGTCGTGTTGGAGCAAACATAAGGTAGACCCAATTTCTTAGCCAAGAGCTTGGCCCAGGTTGCCATCGAGTCGCCTACCACTAAATCCGGCTGAAGTGCTTTTAGGGCCTCTAGAGCTGGACCTTCCATAGCCAAGGTAGACTGGACTAGCAAATGTGTGGCAAAGGCCAAGTCCTTGCCCGAGCGGTCTGAGCTCTCGCGCTCATCTAGCCCCAAGTCTAATTCCCCATAGTCATCGCAAGCCACAAATTGAGCACCTGTCGCCTGAATGGCTTGTCTGAAGCGTTCAAAGGAAAAATAAGTCACTTGGTGCCCGGCTTCCACTAGATAGCGCACCAAACCCAGAGTTGGATTGGTATGGCCTTGAGCTGGTATACAGAACCACGCAATTTTCATTCTTATCACCTCATTTACAAGACAAGGGCAAATAATAGAGACAATATATTAACCCTATTATAACACGGTGCTTCGCTAAACCCCAATAAAATTACCCTAGCCAAAATAGACAAACACCATCCTATGCTAGGCAGCATAGGATGGTAACTGACTTACTTATGGGAGCCGATTGCCCCCCGCTTTATAGATACGATACCAGTCCTCACGACTGACGTCAATGCGACAAGCTTGCGCCAAATCCACTAAGCGCCAAGGCTGCATGGAACCTACTAAGACTTGCATTTTAGCAGGATGGCGTAGAATCCAAGCTAGAGCCAAGGCATCCGAGCTGACACCATAGCTTAAAGCCAAGCTAGCTAAACAATCCCTTAAGTCCTGATAGTCTGGATGTAACATATAGGGGCCCTGGTGTAAATCCACTTGGAAAGGCGACCAGGCCTGGATAGTTACCTGATGAAGGCGACAATAATTGAGGACATCACCATCACGATTGATACTCTCCGGGTCTTTGGTATTGACATTCAAGCTAGCATCTAAGAGGACCGTGTGGGCTGGCCCAAATTCCAACTGATTGACAATGAGGGCTTGATCTAAGTAGGAAGACAAGAGACTCATTTGGCCTGGATTCTGGTTGCTAACGCCGAAGTAGCGAACTTTACCCGCCTGATGAAGGTCATGGAAGGCCTCGGCTACTTCTTCTGGTTCCATCAAGGCATCTGGCCGATGCAGGGCCAAGACGTCTAGGTAATCTGTTTGAAGTCGCTTGAGGCTACCTTCCACCGCTTGGATAATGTGGTCTTTGGAAAAATCAAAATGGTAGTTAGACCAGACATCGGCCAAGCCACATTTGGATTGGATTAAGAGGTCCTGGCGGGCTAAGCCCATGTCTGTCCAGGCTTGGCCAAAACGTGATTCAGATTGACCCTTGCCATAAATATCTGCATGATCGAAGAAATTAATTCCTAGGTCTTGGCAGGTCGCTAGGACCTTCTGGCTGTCAGCCAAGCTTAGGCTATCCATGCGCATACAACCTAAGGCGATGGCGCTGGCACCTGCTAGCTGACCTCCTAAGTTTATGGTCTTCATGACTCAGCCTCCTCTTCTTCCTCTGGTCGATAAACAGGCTGATCGACTAGGTTCAAACTCTCTACTGGCACCGACTCCGTCTCAAAGACCACGAACTCGTTGTGAGCCTTGAGGAAGCCTGACGGAACATAGAGGTATTGGATAGGCCCCTGAGACCAGTAACGGCCAAGGTTGAAGCCATTGACACAGACGCAACCCTTGCCATAGGCAGAGCAATCAATAAAGGTATCCTGAATCTGATCCATCTCAACTTCGAAGCGGTAGAAATGGGGACTTTCTGGTTGTGTAGGTCGCGGACCTTCATGGTAGCTAATTGCTGCTAACATGTCTGGCTTGAATTCTAGGGCATATTGTCTGAAGCCTTTGCGGAACTGGTGGTTAATCATAACTCCGCCCTTAATGCCCTTAGACTGGGTTGGACTATTGAGTTTGAAGCCGTAATTGACGCGCCCCATATTTTCTACCAAGACATCGACTTGAGCAGTGGCCTGGTCGGTATCAAAGAGCACTTCATCGCCAATGTCTTCTCGGTATTGGGTCACTAGGTGCTTGCCTTGGATAAAGACTTGAACTCGGTCATGGGCATTGATGATTTTAAGTCGTTCCGGATGGCCATGGTGAGCGACCTGCGTCCGATAGAGGGTATAACCATAGTGTTGGCCCAAGGCTTCCATGGCTAGCGGGTAGTCCACTTCTTTGCCGGTTCCTAACTGGTCGGCGACTTCTAACAAGTCGGCCCAGCCAAGCACTGGATAGGTGCCATAGGCTCTAGCCTGGCGGCTACGCGGCTCAAACTGAGGTAAGTCTGGGAAAAGCTCATGGGTCACCCGCTGAACTGCATAATATTTGGCAGTTGGTTGGCCCCATTCATTAATTGGGGCATCGAAATCATAGGAAGTGACCTGCGGAAGATCCCGATGCTTGCGCGCAGAACAGCCATTAATAAAGCCAAAGTTAGTCCCGCCTCGCAAGAGGAAGAGGTTAACACTGCCGACAGACATCATTTCCTTAACATCATGGGCCAAGTCCTCTGGGTCACGGCGGACAATAGGCTCATTCCAACGGTTGAACCAACCATCCCAGAACTCCGTGCACATAAGTGGCCATTGCTTGCCATGACGGTCGAAGAAGGCTTGGAGGGCTTGGGTATTGCCCGGTGCATCTGAGCCGAAGTTACCGGTGACAAAGATATCATCTTCAATCAAGGTGCCGGACTCTAGCGCTTCAATCCAGGTGCCATCGGAGGTAAAGAGTGGCACATCTATCCCCCGGTCACGCATCATTTGGGCCACTGCCCGTAAATAGTCTTTGTCTTCTGCATAGGAACCATACTCGTTTTCGACTTGCATCATCAAGATGGGGCCCCCATGAGTGAACTGATAAGGTACTAGCTGTGGTAGGAGCCAATCATAATAAGCCGCTACCTTGGCCAAAAAGGCCTGATCATAGGTGCGATATCGCATGCCGGGATAGTTGAGCAACCAAGCCGGCAGGCCCCCAAAATCAAACTCCGCACAAATATAGGGACAGGGGCGGACAATCAAGTGCAGTCCCATACGGCTGACTAGGTCAAAGTAGGCTTTGAAATCCAGCAAGCCGCGGTCTTCAAAGCCCCCTTCATGAGGCTCATGCAAATTCCAAGGGATGTAAGTCTCGACGGTATTGTAACCTAGCGCCTTAAGATTGTAGAGGGTGTCTTCCCATTGATCTGGATGCAGACGGAAATACTGGATTGCTCCTGACAAGATTTTGAAGGGCTGACCGTCTAAATAGAATTGGTCGCGAATTTCGAACTGTGTCATGCGCCCATCTCCTGTTGTTTATCAGCAATCTTAACGAATGGATAGTAGACGGCAGTGGAAATCCCGATATTAATCAAGGACAGGACAATAGCCCGCCAGTCAAAGGCTGTTGCGAAGAAACCATAGAGGACAGGTGGCATTACCCAAGTTACGTTCTGAGTAACCGGTGCTACCAAGCCCATCGTTGTCGCAAAATAAGCCACTGTTACCATCAGCACTGGACTGAGGACAAATGGGATGAACATAATTGGGTTGAGGACAATTGGCACCCCGTACATGACAGGTTCCCCAATGTTAAAGACCATAGGGAAGATCCCTAACTTAGCCACTTCACGCAAATGACGGCTACGTGCCATCCAGAGAATGGAGATAGCTAAACCAATGGCATCGAACCAGACAAAGGCACCGAAGGAGTTATCTGTCCATAGATAAGGAATAGTGGTGCCAGCGCGGTAGGCTTCCAAGTTGGCTAGCATAGTCACCCCGAAGAGACTGGACATAACAGGCGCCAAGACGTTGCCGCCGTGGAGACCGAAGAACCAGAAAATCTTGTTTAAGATGACAATGATGAGGACAGCCAAGAAGCTTTGCGACATATTAAGCAGTGGCGCTTGTAAGACCTTATAAACCCAGGTAATCATCAATTCACCGGTCAATTGATTGAAGGCATAGGTGGCAATGGCGACTACATACATGGCAATGGCTGCCGGAATGATGGATAGGAATGGCTTAACGATAGCAGGTGGTACTGAATCTGGCAACTTAATGGTCCAGTTGCGATTCATAACCTTACAGAAGATGATAACTGATACGAAACCAATGATAATCCCCGTAAAGTAACCCTTGGCCCCGATTTGGTCTAGCGGAATGGCATTACGTACCGTAACCGCTAATTCCTCCCCTTGAACTGCTACACCTTGTAGCTTATCGCCCAGAAGTCCAGCTAAGGCCTTAGAGTCAACATTTTCTAGCTTAAAGTTCTGCGTTACCGTATTGGCAATTGTAATGACGTAGGAAGCAACAGCCACCAAACCAGCGGAGACTGTATCCACCTTGTAAATCTTGGCGATATTAACACCAAAGTTAAAGAGAAAGAGGAAGACAACAATTGGGATAGACCCTTTGAAGAGGATGTAGTTGATATCAATCAACCACCCAAAAGTCTGCGGGATGAAGGTATTGCCAAATTGGCCAGGTAAATCCGCCAAAAAGGCATTAATCATGAGAGCGAATGATCCGGCCATAATAACCGGCATGGTCCCAATAAAGGAATCCCGAAGTGCAACAAGGAACCGTTGGTTCCCGACTTTGTTGGCGATAGGCATCAGGCGCTCTTGCCAACGATCGACTAAACTTGCCATGTTAATTCCTCCTTAAATTTTTACATAAATTAATTAAAACTACGGTTTGGGTGTCTACCAACCTAGCTCGGACTGCTCCAAAGCCACTTATTGGGGTAAGACTTGGTAGACTTCGATTAATTCCTGAGCTAAATCGACAAAGGCGATACTGGTCATGAGATGATCCTGACCATGAATCATAAAGAGACTGAGGGGCTGCTCAATCCCTTGCGCTTCTTGAGCCAAGACTCCGGCCTGGGCGTGATGGGCTTCTAAGAGGGCTGCTCGAGCCGCTGCCATTCGCTCCGTCGCAATCTGGAAATCTCGCTTCTTAGCTGCTGCCATGGCTTCGATAGCACAGGATTTGGCTTCACCACCATACATAATTAACTGCATGGCTACTTCTAATGCGGCTTCTTGTGACATAGGCTTGCTCCTTTATCCCATGAGGCTTACGGCTAAAGCCAAGACCTTATCGCCTTTCATCATGCCATAATCTGTCATGGGGATGACCTCCACTGGGATGCCACGGGCTGACAAGTCAGCGGAAAATTCGTTCTTCAAATAGCGGACTTGGGGGCCTAACAATAAGACATCTACTGCATTGTTTTGGAGATATTCCTTGGCTTCTGGCACTGGCACAGCAAAAATATGGGCATCTAACCCTTGATCTTGCGCGGCCTTTTCCATCTTGGATACCATGAGGCTAGTCGACATCCCAGCGGCACAGACTAACATGATTTGCTTGGTTTCCATTTACAACACCCTTTCCTTAAAATTCGAAAGAAAAAATAACCGGTCCCTATTATTTTGAAAATGTAAACAAGCAGGCGTGAACGGAACCGATTCTTAATTTATTATTTACTTTCTATTACTATTATAGGATTGAAAGGGCTTTTTGTCAACGTTTACATTTGAGGCTATGCATGTTTTTTGTTATGATATTCGTGAGGGAGTGAATATCCATGACGTTAACTAAAAAACAAGCCGCCTTAAGGGCCACCATCTTAGATAAACTATATGCAAAAGCACCACTATCACGTATTGATATTGCCAAAGAAACGGGCATAACGCCTGCTACTACGGGGTCTATTATCGGGGATTTAATTCGCCAAGAACTCGTCTATGAAGTTGGGGAAGCTGAAGATGATAGTGTAGGCCGGAAAAAAACCTTACTTAGTCTTATGCCCCGTCGTGCCTACTATCTAGGTGTCGAAATCTCTGAAAAATACCTAGCCTTGGTCATTACGGATAACCTTGGCGAAATTCAAGCCAGCGACTACAGCATGACCTTCCAACAACTAGGTAACTACCCGACTAGCGCTGACTTAGCCGACTTCATTCATCAATTTATAAGGCAACACCCTGACTTTCCCCTGACCGCCATTGGCGTCGGGCTACCAGGTCATGTGGACTTCAACTTGAGTCCCTATATTCAATCCAACAATCAGCATTGGCAGAATCTCAATCTGGAAGAGCTAGCCCAGGCCTTTAGCCTGCCGGTTTATTTTGATAATAAGTCTCACTGCTTGACCCTGGCCCAAAGGCTTTATGGCCAAGATGACAAAAACGACCATAACTTTATCGTCTTCCATGTCGCTAACGGTATTCATTGTTCCTATATGTATCAAGGGCAAATCTACGGGCGACAGAACTTCCTGATTGGCGAAATCGGTCATACGATTTTGAATCCACAAGGAGAAGCCTGCACCTGTGGTAAACGGGGTTGCCTGCAAGTCTATGCTAGCGAAGCTAGCCTGATTGCTAAGGCCCAAACCCTCTATCGGGTAGCCCAATCCACCTTCCTGCCTAGCTTGGTATCAGAGCCCGAATCTATCACGCTGACGACCATTATGGATGCCTGCGCCTTAGGCGATACTAGCTGTCTCCAATTGATTCAGCAAGCCTGTCACTACCTGTCGATTGCCCTATCCAATCTCAGTCAGCTGATTGACAGTGACGCCATCTACCTTGACGGCCAATTCTTCTCCTATCCGCTAGTTGACACCCTCTTGCACCAGGAGCTGGCGGCTACCACCCCGCTCTTCCATAAGCAAAAGAAAATACGACTCATTCCCCTAGCCTATAGCCCACTTAATATTGCGCGGGCAGCCACTAGCCTCTGTGTCAAAGCCAGCTTCTTATCAGCATAAAAATAAGCGGACCATCTACTAGATTTAGTAGATGGTCCGCTCTTTTTATTGCCTTAATTAGCGGTTAATGGAACGCGCAATCATGGAAATGGTATGTCGTTGACCGCGAATTGCCTTGCTGAGGGCAAAAATGTTCTCTACAGGAGCCAAACAACCATAGCCAGAGTCCCCAATGTGCTGGATGTCTACCCCACAAATCTTATTGCGGATAGCCATCTGCTTAATGGTGTCGGTATCCGAGCTTTCTTGGCTAGTTCCAATGGCGCTCATCACTAGAGCCCCTGCTTGATGGGCTCGCTGAACAATGGCCTTGAGATCCGCCTCATCGAAGCCTGGCACACTGCCTACAGCCGGCGCCAAAATAATATCGGCTCCAGCCTCAATGAATTGGCTGACCGCTTCTAAGTCTGCAACAGGCTCGTCAACACCTGCCCCATGCATCTTCCCCGCAATAACCAAGCCAGAGAAGTGCTGCTTGGTTAGTCGGATGGCCTCCGCTATGGTATGATTGGTCACACCAGTCCCAGGATTACCCGTCAAACAGATAAAATCAAGACCAAAAGCTTCGGCCGCCTGTAGCGATGCCACATTGACCTGGCGCCCAGTCACTAATTCTTGCCGTTCTTCATTCATCTTAGCGTTAAGATCGACAGGCTCCAAATTGACGCCAATCGGGCGGCCCACCAGTCGATGGAGCTCTGCGACAAAATTGGGTGCATCAGGATCAATAGCAAATATAACGGGGTTTAGTAAGTCTACCCCATTTAGTAAAATGAGATCCGCCCCAAAAGCGCGAGCCATCTCTGAGTTGGTAATATCCCCAATGTAGGACTCCTTAAAGCCCACATTCTCAGACAAAATCACTCGACCTTCACTAGCCTTAATACTCTGTTTTAGTTCTGCTGCTGACATGGCCAGAATTTCCGACGTGTTGGCACTAATCAAACGTTTTACCATGTGAATCCTTCTTTCTATTATTTCTTAATCAGAACAACCCTAACACTTGATTACGCCTTTTTGTTTACATTTTGTTATTAATTAGTATAGCATGATTCGTCAGTTATGTAAACGGTTTATGTTTTTAGGGGGCGCTAGTCTTGATGTAACTATATCGGGTCAATTTTATACGCCGAGTTCGGGTTAACCCGAACTCACCATAAAATCGTGACCGCTTAAGAAAATTATATTTCAGGAGCATTTTCCTCATTATATAAGCATTGGTCGAAATAAATTCTTTTCAAAACGCCTTTTAAAAAAATCCGCTGAATCTACTTATAAAATCTGCTAATCATTAGGAACTTGAGCTCCTAGTTTATTCACCCTATATGGACAAAAAAGGTTGGGTTTAGGCCCAACCTTTTGCTTTAATCCATCTTTCGAATCATCTTCCGAGTTTTAACCAAATGCTCCTTGGTTGCATGGAATTGGCGTTGAGCCACCCCATAGTAGAGCAAGTCGGTAATAATCAAAGATCCATCTCGGGAAGTAACCGAGCCTAGGCGAATTTCTTTTTCATCTTGAGGGATGAAAAGGCAAATATCAGCAAGGCTGACGAGGGGCGCCTTGAGATTATGTCCCGTGATAGCGATTATTTTGGCACCCTGCTCCTTAGCAAGGTAGGCCATTTGATTGACACTATGGGTGCTACCACTATAACTGACTACCAGCACCACATCGCCAGGCATACAGTGCGCCATTTGCGCCATTAGTATATGAGTGTCACGATCATAGGTGACTGGACGATTAATTCGCGTCAACTTATGAACCAAGTCCATGCAAACTACGCCACTGCCTCCAATTCCGCAGAGGAAGAGACGATGGGCGCTAGCCATCCAATCAATGGCTTGCGCTAGATCTGTTTCATCCATGAGCTCATAGGTCTGGCGTAGATTCTGTTCTAGGATACTTTGGGTCTTATGGATGAGCTTAGACAGACAATCTTTAGGATCTAAAAAGAGATCCACCTCTGGCATTTCCTCATCAGTCCGGTCCTGTGCCAAGTCCAATTTTAAGGCAGGCAAGCCTTTATAACCCATCTTCTTAGCAAAGCGAGTCCAAGCCGCCCCCGATGTTCCAGAAGCAAAACCTAACTCCACAGTATTCATATCTAACACTTCATGCCGGTGCTCCAGTATATAGCGACCAATCATCTGTTCAGTCGCTGTCATTGATCCTAGGGCACTTTTGATCTTGGTAATACAACTCATACGATTCTCTCCTTTGTTATACCAAACACTGAATCCTACTTTCCATGATAGCCACGCCTAGCCCATTTTCGCCTACAGTATATCACAATAAATCGCTTACAGCAACTAGCTTTCCCTATGTTTATTCACAAACAGAGAGAGATTTTTGTCATTATCCAAAAGAAAACAGGCTCTAAGAGCCTGTTTTTATCTGACTTATTTTACAACATCGACATATTTTGCATTCTTTACTATCCACACTGTTTATTTTGTAGCGCCTTTTTACCCAGACATTTCGCTAGCCATAGGCTTTGCGCCGACAAATAGGCAAAAGGCAGGTACAAGACCAGGCTCCGCCAATAGGCAGGACCGACGCCCACACCGCCCCGCATCATGAGCCAAAAAAGAAAAGGATGGCTGAAGAGCAGGAGATTGACCCCGGTGAGCCCAAGATAAAGCCGCCAGGTCTGACCATAACGAGCCACCGTCGCTAGAATAGCGCCCAAAACTAATAGACCATTGAGAAGCGCTGCTTCACGCCAATCTAAATTATTAAAACCAAAACGCAAATTATTCAATAAAGGGACTAAAAAATAGAGCAACATCCCCGTCTGTAAGTAAGCCAAGCCCAACTGATGACGCTCCAAGGCTACTTGCTTCTTGTTTCGAGCCCTTTCTGGTTTAGGCCAAGCTTGGGCAAATTTTTTAAGGCGATGGCTCCAAAATAGCGAAGCGAGGAAGAAGACCCCTGACCGAATCATCAAGTCGACTTCGTAGGCAGTCCTTAGTTTTGTACTTCCTTGTCCTGGCACAAGCAGCCCCATCAGCAGACGCCCCCAGAGCACAACTAGCCCTAGCCACTCCAATCGATAGGCCCATCGCATGATAGCCCCAGATTGAAATAACCAGGCCATCCAGGTGACTGCCATAGCTAGCAGCCAGGCAGCAAAAGGCAAGTTAATGAAGTCCCAGTTAAAGATGTTCTGGTATATCCATAAACCGGCCAGCACCTTGAAGGCTAAAAACAAGGCAAAAGCGCGTTCTTGACGTGCTTTGTCCACTATGGGTTCCATGGCAGTCCCTCCTTTCCCTTCTTTTATTATAACAGACTCCCCAAAAGGCGTCATTAACCGACTAGCTCAAAAAAGTGCGGACTCGCCCGCACTTTCTCATATTAGTTCTTAACTCTTGTCTGGCACAAATGCAAGCCAATCTGCATCCAAATACCAGCCATCTGGAATGGCCTGACTGTCTGTTTCATGATAGCCTACTTGACCACGAAGGGTTAGGACTCCCTGCCAACTGCTGATAGCCTGTGGGACTTTCCCCTGAACGCGCACTCGCAGAACTTTAGCTGTGGCTTCCCCACCAGTAGACTGACTGAAAGTAAACCAGTAAGCATCCCCTACTTGTCCTAAAAAGCCCTTCTCATCGATGATCATTCGACATTCAATCGATTGTCCAGATAAGGACTCTGCTTGGGTCAATACTTGGTCTAAATCTTGTAACTGATAGGCCTCTGCCCCTTGGTAATGGGACGTCACGCCAAAGACATAGCCCTTAACGCTAGCCTTGAGCTTCCATAAAAGCAATAGAGCTAGTGCCGGTAGCCCTACCAAGAATAGAACAGACCAGCCTAGGTTGAAGATTACTTTCATCCAGGTCTCGTAATAGTTCAAATTATAAAAAATCGGAGCCGCTACAAAAGGCCAAATCCCCATCAGGAGATAAACTACATCTAAAATCCAGGCAAGCTTAAGCAAGTCCGAGCGATGATGACGGTAGCCCCACCATGTTAAGTGGATTGTCGCTAACCATAAGGCAATTACTAACAGATATGTCAGTCCAAGGAAATATTGCAAACGTAAAACGACCATCAGCCATCCTTTAACGAAGAGATAGCCTAATAAAACACGATCAAGCGATTTAGTCCCCATGGTTGTAGCTAGCTTTAATCGAGACTCCCGCTTGCTAAGTTCACGCCCTACCAAAAATTGCTGATGGGCACAATAAAGCACTGGCACTACTGGAATATAGAGAATTGTGCATATGGCCAAGAAAGCGATAGGGTGGAAAAAGACGGATAACTCTCGAATATCATGGCTTGCGAAGAAATGGATTACGATACCGGCATTGGTCGCCCCAGCGAAATAATGACACCAAGCTTGCTGTGATTTATAGCCTAACCAGGTTAATACTAGTGGTAATAAAAAGATGAGTTCCTCCAGCAATAGGTTCCACAAATCACTCTGCCCAATCCGTCCGACCATAACAGAACCAAAAACAACTCGGCTAAGCTGGAATAAAAGATAGACTAGTTGGCATTCCAGCAACCAACCTTGCTGATTAGATACTGACCTGCTAACTTGCATATATTTTCCTCCTCTTAGGGATATTAACTCTTACTGGCTTTGCCTAGTTAGAACTAGCTAGGCAAGACAGCACTGTATGTAGACTGGCGATAACTCTAATATAAAGAGAACTAGTACGATAAATAAATTCTTAAAACAGTATATAAGACCATGAATCCTTCGAAGCCTGCTTAGTTATCTTTCTCGATTTATTCTGTTATTAGGCCCCCTTACTAATCTTGCAATTGACGGTTGAACCTCTTAATTTCCATTTCATATAGCCAGGCATCCTTGGCTTCCTCGAAGCGGTTCTTGGCGCTCAGAAGCGCTAGCCAGATTATGATAGGGATTATCAATAGTATCAGGACAAGCCCATTGCTTACATATAAAGCAAATTGGAATAATGGGAAATATGAGAATGAAATAAGACACAAAACAAATTCTGCGATTGTCAAAATCAGGTCCAAACGGTAGCCATTTTTTAACTTTGATTCATCATAGTCTTTCCACGCTACCATCAACCAACAGAAAGCCAATATGCGCCCAAAGTATACAAACCAAAATACAAATGGGAACGACAATAAAATTAATCCTGTTATCAGCGTTAATACTCGCAAAGCCGTGTAAGCAGTCATGTATTGGTTAAATTCGGATTTGCTAGTCTTTTTAGCTTCGTCCATCAATCAAATCACTCCTATACCTATAAATTCAACTAATCTCTGCGCCTTTATCCGCCATATAGACCCTATTAGTCTGAACCAAAGCGAAGCTTGGCTATAAAAAGCACTGTCCACACTATAATTGGAGTTATAAAAATCAAAAACATTGGCGCATAGGATAATGCCAAAATTACGTATGGCCACGCCACAAGTAGCCCTACCACCCAAACCGAAAGTTCAAGTACTGACAAGATAGTATCTAGGATAAAGCCATAGTTGAAACGTCGGCCATCATTGGTTTTCCAACCTGTCATCAACCAATAAAAGGCTAGCAGACGGCCTAAGTATACTAACCATATGACTGGGAGTTTTAACATATAAATCCCTGTCACGAGGGTTATCAGCCTCAAAGCCGTATAGATCTTCATATATTTCTCAAAGCCTGGTTGATGGTTTTGCTTGACTTCTTCCGTCATTTTCCATACCTCACAGTCTGCCCTAACCAACCTAATGCCGTTAGGACTTTAATTAATAGACTATTAATATGGCATCATTATACCAAAGTTCTCAAAGCTTGGTAAAGCTTTCTCCCTTTTCCTTCTCGCTAGATTTAACCCTATACACCCGATAAAAACCTGATAAATCAACATTTCATCTATTCACATCTTGTATTTTGTCAACTTTCTGCTGACTTTCGGATTTTAAATGTTTCGTCCCACTATATTTACTACAAAACTTCTGTTTATATCCCTACTATGACCTTTACTAGTCGAGAACACTTGTCACCGTCTCAGCATTGGTTAAGCCTAAGCCAACTCATAGATATGAGAATATTCGGCTTCTCCATTCGCGTCTCCAATTCTAACTTAGCTACACAAATTTTCATTATATACACAACATATCTAAATTGACTATCCAAGCTAACTAGCATTATAATAGTATTATAACTTCTATCAGACGAGGTGATATCCATGTCCGAGCAAGAGTTTTACGTTTTCCATAATATATCTTCTGTTGATCTCTACCCCATTCAGTTTGGCAAGGAGAAGTGTGACCCCTGGCATCATTATGGGCCCACCCTGACCCATAATTACCTCTTCCACTACATCTTGTCGGGGCGGGGGAGCTTTCTTGAGAATGAGAAGCACGAGGCCATTCAACTGGGACCAGGCCAAGGCTTTCTCATGCCCCCTAACACGGTCTGTTCCTATACTGCCGACCAAGACGATCCCTGGACCTATTGTTGGATTGAGTTCAACGGACTCAAGGCTGCTAATTTCATGCGCCAAGCAGGTTTGAATGCTAACAACCTGATCTTTACGCCTCATAAGCCCATGATTATCTCTAGTATCAAAGACACCTTGGAGACCATCATCCGCAACCACTCCCAGCATGAGTCCTTTCTGATTGCTCAGCTCTATCTCTTAGTTGATCATCTGATTCGCTTCTCCAAGCACAGTCCTCAGCAGCGTCCTAACGAGATTCATTCCTTCTATATTAGAGAAGCCATCCACTATATCCAGGACCACTATATGGACAACCCCAGCGTGGATCAACTGGCAGACATCTGCCACCTCAACCGCAATTACTTTACCCGTCTCTTCAAGCAAGAGCTCCAAATGACACCTTCGCAGTTCATTTTGACCTATCGTATCAACCAATCCTGCGAGCTCTTGGCTTCGACTAATCGTTCCATTCGCGACATTGCTGAGCAAATCGGCTACAGCAATCAGTTCAACTTTTCTTCGGCCTTCAAACGTGTCAAGGGTATGACGCCTATGGAATGGCGTCGACGTTATCGTTAGCCGAGAGTATGATGACATACAAAAATCCGCACTCAATCAGTGCGGATTTTTTCATTCTAAGTTCTTGACCCAATCATGGGATCGGCATAAGTTAGTTGATAGATGACTAATTCCTGAGGCGCTAAAGTAGCTTGCCAGATACGCTTTTCCGTCCTTTCTAAGACAGCGCGACCTGCAACTTGCATGAGGGTCTGGAGTTCGCCATCCCCTAAGACATAGGTTTGTGGCTGACTTGTTGGGTTGCGTAGTGACAGAATGACGCGCCGTCCGTCATCGCTCAAGCAGCGATAGCCATACAGCCCCGTATGGTCAGCCGGCTTATGGCCGATAAAGCGACTATTCTTAAGGCAATCGTCATAGTTATCCTGTACCCAGCGAATGGCCTCGGCATTAGCACGCCAACGCTCATGATCGAAGAGATCGTAGGAGTAATAGCACTCCCAAAAGGCATTGCCGCGCGTCCCAATAAAGTAAAGGTAGTCACGGAATTCACTGACACTGGCCTGGATAGGATGGTCTAAGAGGCCTGCAGTTGCCCGATGAGCAAAGATTGGCTCATGGTTATAGAAATATTTCTGTGGCACTTGGATACATCGCTCGGTAATGAAGGCGTGATAACGATCATCCCGATAGGTCATCATGCGAGCCAAATCGGTCTCCCCAAGTGAATCGTAGCCTGTATCCTGAGAAACTTGAATCCAAAGGCTATTGACATAGGCTAGCCACCAAGGGCTTGGATTGACATAAGAGGTTAAATTCAGCCATAGGTCCCGCTGCGTCCCTTTTTCATCATGGTCTTGGGCATGTTTTTGACGATAGGCGGACCGTAAGTTCTGGAAAAGCTTAATCAAACGTTCGTAGGTTGCGGTCATCTGGTGCATGCCATGGGGACCAGAGGCATCATCCTGAGCAGGCTCAATCAAAAAGCCGTCTAGCTTCCAATAAGACAGGTCATACTGGTCCTGATAGGCTAGAAGCTTAGCTTCTAAGGCATCCAAATAGGCCGGGTCGCCCACATTGACGTCTTGAGTCCGCTCATTTTTAGTCCCTAGTCCTAATTCTGGATGAGCCTTGAGCCAATTGCTCATGGTCAGCTGCGTGCCACCATAGCCACCCCGCGGCCCCATCCAAAGGCCAAGCTGTCCGCCATAGCTAGCTACTTGGTCCTTGATACGTGAGAGGCCAAGCGGAAATTTCTCGTTGAATTCCCAAAAGCTCTCATAATTGGCCCAGCCGTCATCCACCACATAGGTATCCAGTGGCACCCCATAATCACTGAAACCTGCTCGTATGGCAGCAAAGGAAGTCATAATCTTGTCCTCGTCGATGTCCAGCATATGGTCGTACCAGGAATTATATTGTAGGCGGAAGCGATTTGGTAATGCAATGCTATCGATATAAGCGAAAAAGGCTTGTTGGATGCTTGAAAATTCAGGGCTTGCTGCTGACCCTATAACCGTCGCATGTAAATTCACTGGTTGGTCTGAAGTCACCTTTCGCCCTAGATAGTAGCGGGACCAATAGCGCCCTTCTTCTAGGTGGTTCTCTGCAAGGGGAAATTCCATCCCTAAGAAGAAACTATTGGCGTAGACTGGCTGGCCACAGGCCACATAGTAACCACTAAATCCTGCCATCTCAGGAATTGCCTCTTGTTCCTTTGGTGGATAAAACTTGGCATCCTCCTGGAAGGTCATGGCCGATAAATCTAGGAAATTAATCGTCTGTTTAGCCTCTAAGAGGCTAACCTTGCATTTGAGGTAACCGTCTATTAGCTCATAGATTACCTTGACTCGCGCTAGGTCACCTTGGTAATCTACCTGAATGGCTTCTGCGGTCTCCTTCTCAAGCTGAGCTTGCATCTGGCTAGCGGCTAGTTGCCCCCCCTCCTGCCAATGGATGACAAAGGGCTCACTCTCACTTAATGCATAGGTCTTTCCCGTCTGTCTATTGGTCAGCCGGTCTAAGTAAAACTGTTGATGATTGCAGACAAAATGTCCGATAAGCGTTTGGCTTTGGAGCTCCATACGCCTCTCCTCCTCATAAAAGTAATCATACTTACCTAATATAATTGTAAGCGCCTAGCAAATATTTTACTATCTTATTTTGCTACCTTCTCTATGTGCTGATTAATCACTAAGGGACTTTTGTCATATTTATAGTAGATTTTACACATATTTCCAGTATAAAAAACGCTCTGAACCGAGTAGGACTCATCCAATTCTCATTTTTTTGCCACTTTATTCAAATTCTTCTTGTGCGCCAAGGTCTAAAAGCGTATAATGTAGAGTAATTCATCTTTGATATTAGGAGGTATTATATATGAATCAACCAAAAAAAGCCTACGGCCTCTTAACAGCTGTAGCGATGATTATTGGGATTGTGGTCGGTTCGGGGATTTACTTCAAGGCTGATGACATCCTGACCTATACGGGTGGTAGCCTAGCCTTAGGCTTACTAGTCCTATCCATTGGGGCCAGCAATATCGTCTTTGGTTCCCTATCCTTGTCAGAATTTGCTAAGTTAGAGACTTCAAGTGGTGGGGTTGTGGCTTACTTAGACCGCTTTATTTCTTCTCGCTTAGCGACTGGCTATGGTTGGTTCTTAGCCTTCGTCATGATTCCAAGTGTGGTTGCTGTTGTGTCTTGGGCTTCTGCCATCTACACCGGCATACTCTTCAATCTTGACCTTAACCTAGGTCAGCAAGTGCTCTTAGGTATGGCCTATACCCTCTTCTTCATGGCCTTGAATGTCCTCTCTCGTGTCCTCGGGGGTTACTTCCAAACCTTAACCATGTTCGTCAAGATGGTGCCCTTGGCCCTGATTGTCTTTGCTGGTCTCTTCTGGTCAGCACCCGCGCCAAATCTTCCGGCTAGTATTTCCGCAATTGAACCGAGCAATGTGGGCTTAGGTTGGCTATCGGCCCTAGTTCCTCTGGCCTTCACCTATGAAGGTTGGAACTATGTCGTGACTATTGCACCCGAGCTCAAACATCCAAAACGTGATTTGATTCGTGCCTTCATTATTGGACCGCTCATTATTCTCTTGACTTACTTGCTCTTCTTCTATGGCATGGTCCGCATTCTGGGGGCAACTTTCGTGCTATCAACTGGTGACCAAGCCATCACCTACGCCCTTACTTCACTCTTAGGTGAACGCGCTGGCAACCTAATCCTAGTCGTGGTGATTATCTCCATGCTAGGGGTTCTCAACGGCCTCCTCTTAGCTGGGATGCGTCTACCACAGGCCTATGCTGAAAAAGGCATGTTACCAAAAGGTCGCTTGGAAGAGATTCACCCTAAATATCAGGTATCCGTACCTTCCGCCATCCTCTTTACTGCTATTACGCTAGTTTGGCTCTTGATTCATTACCTAACACAAAAATTCGGGATTATGGGCAAGGGCGATGTCAGCGAAATTACTATTGTCTTCAACTACATCTTCTACATCATCCTCTATCTTCGCGTCATCAAACTCAATCGGGAGGGCTTGGCTAGCAATCGTCTGACCAGTCTCTTTGCTCCAGTGATGGGGATTATCGGGGCTGCTCTGGTCATTGGTGGGAGTTTGATTTCTTCCCTTCAAACTACTTTGGTTTTCAGTTTACTCTGCGCCCTAGTGATTTTAATCGGGTGGTTTTACTCTAAACGCCAAATGCAAAACTAACAAAAAGGCTGAGACGCTGTCTCAGCCTTTTTATTATCATGAATCTTGCGCTGGCATAGCTAGTTGGTTCATAGCTTGATGCATATGGCCTACAATGCCTTCGTCCGTCAACGCAATTAGAATATCGCCTGCTTGCAGGACCATTTTGCCTTTGGTAATGTATTCCTTCTCACCTCGACGGATAGTAGCGATTAAGACATCTTCAGGCCACTTAATAGCGGCTACCTTTTGGCCTACCAATGGGCTATCAACGAAAATTGGCACTTCAAAGGTTGTCCGTCGACCTGTCTTGGCTAGGTCCTCTTGGTGCAGCATTTTTTCAGCTAATGCCTCATAAATTGGTGGCATCTTAAGGGCTTCTGCAAGAAGAAAAGCTGATAAGACCACTACCGCTAGCGGCATGAGTTGGTTGAGGCCGCCTACCATTTCGCTAACTAGAAGTAAAGCCGTTAGTGGGGCTTTACCGATGGCTGCAAAGCCCCCTGCCATAGCGAAGAAAATGAAGCAGAGCAAGAGTTCCTGATCCATGCCGGTAATATTGATAATGAACTGACCGTATAAGGCACCTACCAAGGCACCTAGGGACAAGATAGGCAGGAAAATCCCACCTTGCAGGCCAGTCCCATAAGAAACCATGGAAAATACAAAACGGACCAGAAGAATAAGGGCTAGCACTAAGAGTGGCGTCTTAGTGTGAGCTAATTCTAAGATGAGCTCACCACCTCCACCTAGAATATGGGGTGCGACTATGCCAATTGGAATAATCAGCAAGCCAGCCACAATGCCATAAAATGGTGGTTTAACCCAAGGCACTAATTTTGCATAAAGCCTTGGCAAAGCAAAGGTGACGCGTTGGTAGCACCAGCCAAAAAGTGCTAAGAAAATCCCCAAGACTACCAAATAGCCATAATAGGCGACTGGGAATTTAAGATGATTGCCTAAATCAAGAGCTGGATGATTGCCAAAAGCATGAAGGGAAATAAAGTTGGCCGTCACCGTTGCCGTCAAAGTCGTCAAGGCAACAGTCGGACTGAAACTATGGTGGACCTCCTCCAAGACGAAGAGCAAGCCCGCAATAGGGGCATTAAAGGCCGCCGCTAGGCCGGCCCCTGCCCCACTGGAAATCAGGATATTTTCTTGGACACGATTACTCTTGGTTACCTTGGCGACCCCTTGACCGACTGCTGATCCCAATTGAATAGAGGGCCCTTCACGGCCTAGGAAGAGTCCGGACCCAATAGCAATACCGCCTGCCACAAATTTCTTCCAGAGAATAGACCACCAGTTAAGGCTTAGATGCCCTTGAAGCTGGAGCTCTACCTGTGGAATCCCGCTCCCCTTGATATAGGGTTCACTTCGGACAATCAGCCCCAGAACATAGCCTAGCACTATGGTCCCCGCAATATAAGGCAAAATCAGCCAAGGGTTGGCCTGCATGGCCTGATAAGCCGATACCACCCAAGACAGGACGAAACCTATCAGGAAGCGGAAGGCCGACACAATCAGCCCGACCAAGACCCCGACTAAGAGTCCCGCTAAGACATAGCGAGTCTTATTACGGCGAGCCGCAAATTCTTGAAATCTCCTACGCATACTATCACCTCTTCTAGTGAATATTATAGCAAAAAATTGAGAGCTGTGGTAAAAAATTAATTACTCATATCCAATCCTTGACTCACGCACCAGGCTTGAACATCCTCAATCACCTCATCCGCCATCTGACGGAACTCTCGGTCATCGACCTTGAGGACATAGCGGTAGATGCCTTGGGCCAATTGGAAGGAGAGACAGGCATCTAGCAAGGGGCTTGGTTCTTGCAGGGGCAGAATCTTGCGGTAGCCTGCTAGAAAGGCTTGGCGTTCTTCTGTCGACTTGACTTCACGTAACCAGAGCTTACCTAATTCACGCCAGGGAATATCGACCACAAGGCGCTCAAAGTCAATGACCGCCCACTCATCCCCTCTACGTTTGAGGTTACGCCAAGAGTAGTCTCCATGCAGAACCGCTTGCGGAAGACTGGCATACTCCGCATCGATTTGCTCAAAGCGAGCTTGGAAAAAATCATAGAGGGGTGCTAGCCTTGCCGCTTCAGAGCTACCTAGTAAATCCTGATGCCAGCTGGTTACTTGCTGACTGAGAGGCGGTTGACGTCGCAAGTGATCAGCTAAAGGCGCTAGCTTCAAATGTGTTTGGGCTAGGAGCTCACCTAGCTTACCTAAATCTTCAAGGCTTGGCGCCACCACTGGGGCTAGTTCCTGCCAGTCCTGAACGAGAACATGGCGCCCTTCTAAGACCAAATCCGCAACATACCAATCGGGCCAGATTGCCAGAAGACCTAGCTTATCCCGCTTAAACTTGTCTGCTTCCGCATACACCTTGACGAAATAGCGCCGCTGGTACTGAGGTAAGTCGGCCCGGAAAACCGCGTTAAGCGATAGATGGTCCAAGGGTGTTAAACGGGCTGACAAAGAGGCCGCTAACTTAGCCTGAAATTCCGGTGTGACGGGGCCATCACTAGGCGCGAACCAATCCAGAATATCCTTTAACTGCGTCATGACGCGTTGCTGACCAGTCTTTGCTCCGATAAAGTTAATGCTTCCTACACCGGCAGCCAGGGCAAACTCAATATCTAGGTCGCGGTCACCAACATAGTAGGTTTGAGCCGGATCCAATTGATATTTAGCTAAGAGATAGTGCACCCCTTGAGGGTCAGGCTTGCGCTTAAATCCTGCTTCAATGGTAATGACTTCATCGAAATAGTCAGTCCACCCCAATCGTTCCAGAACTTGGAAGGCTGCCTTGTCCTTATGGGTGTAGACAAAGTGGCGATGGCCTGCTTGCTTCAAGCCAGCTAGGGTGACATCTGCCCCTTCCATGGGACCAATCTGCTCGTCCCGAGCAGCGGTCGCTTGTTTAAGTCTGGCCACAAAAGGGTCGCGGTCCACCTGGCCTGATGCCACCAGATTAGCGATGAGGTCGCGGATGGAATAATCAATAATATAGGATGCTACCATGTCTCGATCGAAACTGAGTCCGAAGTCTTGATAGGTTTCGGCTAGCGCCTCTAGGGTATGGGGATAGGAATTAATGAGGGTCCCGTCCAGGTCCCAGATAAAGTTGGCCATGGGCGACAACTCCTTTTCTTGAATTAAGTCATTTGCTGAATACTAAGGTGCTGCTTGCCAACTGGCCTTCAGACTGGCAATACCAGCCTCTAGTATTTCTAACTGCAGCAAGGTCTCTTGCGGTTTAACGCGACGGGGAGCACCTTCTCTGAGCGTGGCATAGAGGGCCTGATAGACGCGGCCATAATCGCCCCTTTGGCTCTGAATGGCTTGTCGGACTAGGCGCCCCTCTTGATTGAGACTAGACAGAATGCCGTAGTGCTCTGGCCTATCCAAACCAAAATCAGGCTGGTCTGGCATATAGAAGGCCTTGAGATCTTCCTCCTGGCGGTCCTTGCTAGCCTTGATAAAGGAGCCCTTACTGCCATAAAGTTGGAAGGAAGGTCGTTCTTCTAGGCGGAAGTAGGAGGATTTCACGGAAACCTTGAGGGGACCATAATAGAGATCCAGGTCGAAGTAGTCATTCATACGATTGGGGCCTAAAAGAGATCGAACATCGTAGACCACCCGGTCAGGTCGACCAAAATAGGCAATCACTTGATCTAAGGTGTGGCATGCGTGACTGTAGAGAAAACTCGAATTGAGAGTAAAGGTTTCCTGCCCTTGCGGAACTTCTGGTCGATAGTAATCAAAGTGCATTTCAACTTCCAGCAAATCACCCAACTTGCCCGACTCGATGACCGCTAGGCTAGTGAGGTAGTCCGAATCATAGCGACGATTTTGATAGCACTCTAGGTGTAGGCCTAATGCTTCCGCCAAGCCAAAGAGCTCGCGCGCCTCTTGGGCGGTCGCTAAAAAGGGCTTCTCACACAGAACGTGTTTGCCTGCTAGGAGAGCTTGTTTAATATAGTCATAGTGGGAGTCCAAGGGCGTCGTGATGACTACTAAGTCCACTTCAGGGTCTGCTAAAATAGCCGCTAAGTCTTGACTATAGTGGATACCTTGACGCTTAGGCCAAGCAAAATTAAAGTGCCGAACATAGACGCTTTTGACCCGAAACAAATGGGGCAGTTGATCGACAAAGGGTAGGTGATAGCGGTTGGTACTCTTGCCATTGCCGATATAGGCCAGAGTGAGGGGCTGAGTGGTCATAGCATTACCTCCTTTTGCTAGTGACGAGAAATAGTATTTTCTAAGCTGACATAAGTTGCTAATTACTTCTATTATACGCAATGATTAGGGCTATCGACAAGCGCTTTCTACCCTCTGTCCCGAAAGACAAAAACCAGGCTAGAGCTTGAACTCTAGCCTGGTTTTCCTGTCTGGTAACGCACCACCAGACAGTACCGGTTCCATTTTAGCCTATGCATAAGAAGCGCGCTCGCGACGACGAGCCCAGTCCGATTTGAGTAGGCCATAACGTAAATCATCGATACGGACATCATCCAACTGATGTCTGCCCCGCAAACATGCTTCTAGGGAAAAGCCACATTTTCGTAAGACTGACTGACTCTGTTCATTACTGCTATAGCAGGACGCCTCTAATTTATAGAGATTCAATAAGCCAAAAGCCACCTCGATAAAGGCCGAAACAGCTTCCGGTACAATGCCCCGCCCCCAATAAGTAGGATGTAGGACATAGCCAATCTCTAAGATATCTGGCCCCAGACGATCAATAAAATCAATGGAGCCAATCACTCGGTCAATGCCCTTGAGGGTAATGCCGTAACCAATCGGCACCCTGCGATAACTCATTTCTTGAGGAAAAACTTGGGTAAAGTAGGTAATTTCTTGTTCTAGACTCCGAATGCGTGGGAAGCCCGCCGCCTGAGCCACGGTATCCAAGTGGGCGTAGGCAAACATGTCTTCCGCATCCGCCAAGGTCCGCTTACGCAGGACTAGGCGATTGGTCTCCACGCGTGGCAAGTGGTTGTCCACCACGCCACCAAATATCTTAATCATGGTTTTCTTTGGCCTCCTTCGCCTCACCCCTGCCAAAGTTAAATGAAATCTTGTCCCAATTCTCGTGCTTATCCTTGAGATAAGCCAAGGCTTCCTTATTCACCTCCCGTAAGTCCACCCCTTGCTGCTTGGCTGCAAAGACACAACCACAGTAACACTGGCGATAGACATCGTATTCGCGGCACATGACGATTGAGCGCTCATAGCCTTTATTCTTCTTAAAATCACTTGGTAAGTAGTTAACGTCATAGAGTTGTTGAACCTCTAGCCCCAATTCATTAATGAGCTGACTGTTTTTCTTAGGGGATAGGGTCAGAGCCGAACCAAAGTAGTCAAAGCCCAATTCTTGGGCCACTTGCGCTACCCGGTCTAGTCGCATATTAAAGCAAGCCGAGCAACGCTCGCCCCCCTCTTCTTCTTCAGCCAATTGATGGAACATGACCATACGCGTAAAGACTTCTGGCCGATATTCATCTTCAATAAAGCCCGCCTGATGGCCAGTCCGTTCATTGAATTGGTCAATGAAACGCTTCTGCTCATGGGCTCGGCGTTGATACTCAGACTTAGGATGAATATTGGAGTTGGAGAAGAAGATGGTCACCTCCGCGTGTTGGCAGAGAAATTCGAGGGTGGAAGTCGAACAAGGCGCACAACAAGAATGCAAGAGGATGGTTGGCTTGTCTTCCTGGGCCTCCCATTTAACAATCATTTTGCGTAAGACCTTGTCATAGTTAATGGTCTGATTCTTCAGACGTCGTAAGACTTCTTCCGCGTTAATCATAGCATGCATGGCCTCATCTCCTTCCCACATTTATCTACCTATAGTATACCATAAATGCCGAATAAATAGCATTGGCTATTTTACGTTATTCCTATTATTCATATTGCGCAAAAAAAAGACCCCATTCTGACCTCTTTCTAAATTTCAGGGGTCAAAATGGGGTCAGATTTTATAGGTCGCTTACCCACTTGAGATAAAAGACTTTGCGTGACAATTAGTTAGTCTTTCCTGCTAGTCTGCCGTACACATTGTTGTCATCTCCTACTTAAAGGTTAGCCACAAAGCGCCGATGATGATAATCCGTCCGATTAGCGCTTTCCAATCTGGCTTCGTGCGCTCTATTTTGAATTCGACCTTGAAGTTCTTCATTTTCACTGTTTTTTATGATATACTAAGCATGACCCCCGGAGGGGTGTAGGAAGCTTACGCTTCCCACTTGATGCGCCACTTGAGCTTGAACAACCAGAGGCTGATTTCGAAGGTTACCTCGTGTTCTCGTTTAGGTGGCTTTTTTTCGACATGAAAATATACTTTTAGACCAAAAACCGTAAATAGAAGCCAAGTCAACCATTGCATTTTTTGCAATAGTTGAATGCAAATAAAAAAGACCCCCAGGCCGAAGCCTAGGGGTATGTCATAAAGACCGCCTTCAAACATTGCGAGTTTAGCGAAAGCAAGACACAGTAAAAGGCACCACGTCAGCAGTACCCCATAGCTTTTATAAGTCGATTTCTACCTGGTAACCGTCTTGAATCAGAAGATAGTTGGCGCCCGCTTGCTTAGCCTGAGCGAGCTGCCTTGCATTGTCCCGCAAGACGCTGTCCAGGGTACACCAAGTGTCATCTATCCTTTGCTCAATAGCATTGGCATGTGCTTTGATATCGGCAAAGTGCTTTCTAATATAATCCTCACTCATGATTAGGCAATAATACTTAATCTGGCTAAGTTCGTCTGCTTCAAAATCCTTGGCCCAATCAAACGGGATATAGCAGCCTTCTACTATCAAATTTTGCCCATTCTCAATGGCTGTTTTAATCATCTCCCGCACAATCGGCCAGAGAAATTCGGTCAAGGTCTGATCATCCGTCATGGCATGATGGGGACTATGGCCACTCCGAATCAAGCCCATTTTTAGATGGTCGATGGATAGGTAGGGATAATGATATTTTTCCAATAGTCTCTGCGCGAGCAGGGTTTTGCCTGTATGAGACGCCCCCATAATTAAGATAATCATATTCTTTCCTCCCTCTCGAATTCTATAGCAGAAGAGGCAGAGATGCTCCGTCTCTACCTCTTTAAAAGTCTAGTTTTCTTCGTTTTCTTCGTCACCAAATTCTTCTTCTTCGAAGTCTTGGTAGTCAAAATCAGCTGCCAGTGTGCGCTCTGCATCTAGTGTCAGCAGCACCCAACGAATACGGCCATTTTCAATTTGAGTGGTGGTCAGGACATAGTCATTAACCCGCACCGACAAACGCTCATCATCATCTGGCACATAGCCGATAATTTGAATCATGAGGCCGGCAATGGTTTCCACGTCCTCTGATCGCACCGACTCATTGAAGGTCGCATTAAACTTATCTAGGGTAACCCCGCCGTCAACTTCCCAGTGGGTCTCGTCAATGGCCTGGAAGGACTCGCTATTGATGTCGGACTCGTCTTCGATTTCCCCGACAATTTCTTCAATTAAGTCTTCTAGGGTGACAATCCCTTCGACACCGCCATATTCATCCTTAAGGATGGCCAAATGGGTTTGTTCGCGACGGAACTCTAAAAGTAGGTCATCTGTGTAGATGGTATCGGGCACAAACATTGGCTCATTGGCAATCTCACGTAAGTCTAAGTTATCAAATCCATGTTGGCGTGAGGCACGTAAGAGGTTTTTAACATGAATCACACCAATCACATTGTCCTTATCCCCTTCATAGAGTGGAATCCGCGAGAAAGGACTATCTAATAAGGCATTGATATTTTCTTCTAGCGGATCTTCAATATCAATCATCTGGGTGTCTGTCCGAGGCACCATGACCTCACGGGCCAACTTACTATCAAGCGATAGCACGCCCTGCATCATGGCAAACTCATCCGTGTCAATGGCCCCATCGTTACGGCTGTTGGCCAAGAGGGCCTTCATCTCACTACGGGTGAATTTTTCTTCTTCTTTGGTAAAATCAATTGGCGTCAATCGCTTCAAAAGCCCTGTTGAAGCCGTCAGCAAGCCCACAAAAGGCTTGGCTAACCACTGAGTAACAGAGATAAAGCCCGCCGTGCCTAAGGCAATCTCTTCAGGCATCTGAAGGGCGACCTGCTTAGGATAAAGTTCCCCTAAAACCAGGGTTAAATAAGATAAAACAAAGGTGACAATCAAAATCGCGACTGCTTTTCCGCCCGGCAAACTTGGCAACCAAGTCATAATTCGATCTGCAAAGGTAGTTGCAGCCGACGCACTAGAGAAGAAACCTGCTAAGGTGATGGCAACTTGAATGGTAGCCAAAAAGTCGTCCGACTTATCCAACAATTTCATTACGCGTTGGGCTTTGACATTGCCTGATTCCGCCAGTTGGGTCATCTTTTGTTGGTTGAGCGAGACGAAGGCAATCTCTGATGCCGAGAAAATCGCATTAATAAAGGTCAGTACTAAGATTAATAAGATTTGTGTACTTAAATTCCCCGAGGGGTCCATTGTCGTCAATCTCCTTTTGCTTTTACAATATAATGTTAAGTTTAATAATAGGTAAAAATGATGCAAATTGCAAGAGCTAGGGACCAATAATGCGTTTTCTTTTAGATATTTTTAATATTATATGAGATATCCATGAGAAAACATTGTGTTCTTTCCTTATTTTTGATACACTATATGAGATTGGGCCCCATTTTAGGGGGCAAAAGTTCCCCAGAAAGGAGTGTCGCTATGATTGAACAACTAGTCGTCCCTAAACAGCAGATTACCTATCTAACCGAAGCCGATAACTGCGCAAGCGCCTTGGATTTATTAGAAGATCAGGGACTACGCTGTGTGCCCGTCCTAGATGCCACCCAGACCCTCTACCGCGGTAATCTCTATCGCTATCACATCTATCAATATGCCTATCATCACCCTGATGAAGATTTGAGTCGCCTGCCGGTCACCCATTTCCTCAAAAACACGACTCGCGTAGTGCACGAGCAGGACTCCTTCTATCATATGGTCTTTACCCTCAATGACCTACCTTACGTAGCTGTTCTGGATCGTGACAATCGCTTCAGCGGTATTATTCGCCATAACACCATGTTGCAGTGGCTAGCTCAAGCCTGGGCCATGCCGAATGCAGGCTTTGCCCTATCGGTTGAGACCTTGGGGAGCCGTGGGGAACTGGCTCAAGTCAGCAAGTTAATCAATCGCTTTAGCGACATTATCTCTGCTACCACCCTGGAGAAAACCGATATGGATACCAAGGGCCAGATTCTCTATGTTCTGCCAAGCAGTCTGGACCCCGTTGAGTTTAATCAATTGGTCAAGCAATTAGAGCGACGTGGCTACCGCATTCGAAGCTACCGTATACACTAAGTAAGGTTGAAGTTAACTCCAACCTTTTTCTATAAGAAAAGAGCTCGATTCGTCAATGATCGAGCTCTCTTTTTGTTATAAGTTACTTTCCCTCTTGGCTAGCCAAGCAGCCATATCCTCAGGTAGAGGGGCCGATAGGACTAGGCGCTGGCCAGTGAAAGGCTGGGTGAGACGTAGTTCACCGCAGTGTAGGGCCTGGCGACTAATCGCTTCCAAATGCGGGCCACCATAGAGGTCATCTCCGACTAGGACCCCACCTGCATCCTGCATATGAACCCGAATCTGGTGGGTACGACCGGTGTGAAGGCGAAGCTTGAGTAGACTGCTGTCAGCAAAACCTTGCTTAAGCCAATATTCGGTGACTGCCCGCTGGCCACTTTCATGGACCCGACGCGTGATAATCGAATCTTCTGTGCGCGCAATAGGGCGATCAATGACGCCGTGAGCCGGCCAGTCTGATTTTGTTGAAATGGCCAAATAATACTTCTCAACTTGTCCACCTTGGACCTGCTTATCCAACATGGCGTGAGCCAAACGGTGCTTAGCTATCAACATAAGGCCGGTGGTCTGGCGGTCCAAACGGGTGACAATATGGATGACCTGGTCTGCGTAGCCTTGGCGCTGATAATAGCCTTTAACCCGATTGGCCATGGCGGAATCCGGAATCCGTTTGGAAGGGATGGAGACAACGTCTGTCGGCTTATTGACAATCAGTAGGTCCCGATCTTCGTAGATGACCTGGATGGGAACATGTGAAGGTGGCACCGTCTCATGTGTGCCCTCGTCGGCCGCCACCAAGGTCAGGACATCGCCTGCTTCTAATTTGGCAAGGACATTGACTTCTTGTCCGTTCAGTAAGATGTTACCGCCTTCGAATTTGACATGTGATACGAACTTGCGAGGGATGCCCAGATGCTTAAGGTAGTCCTTAATCCGTACTGGATGGTCCCCCTCATAGTGCCATTGAAACTGAACCACGCTTATTTCGCCGCCTCATTGATAAAAGCTTCTAGCTCCGCCATCTTACTAGCGTGGTTAACATTGATTCCTGGCTTGCCCCCTTTAACAATAAAGGCATTAGGCACTTTATTCACACCATAGACTTGCATAGCAGATTCGAAGTTACTGTCGTTTGCGTGTTTACGCGTATTGTAGTAATAAACGGTCACGCCCTTTTCCTTGGCCAGTTGGTTTAACTTAGGAGAGAAGGCGTGGCAGTAAGGACACTCGTCAAAGCCCAGATAGATAATCTTAGCCCCATCTGCCGTTGACAAGATTAAGTCGTTATAATCCTGTTCGCTTATAATCTCCTTAAAGTTGGAATAATTGGAGGCCTTATGGCCCTCGCTCGTATCTAAGGTAATTTGATCTAAACTAGCGTAAAAACTCGCCTTATCAGATTCAGACATGGTCGCGATATTAGTATCTTCAGGAATCTCGACCTTTTGATCAACTTCTGAAGCCGGCACATTAGCCACGGAGCTGTTTGAAGGCTGACTCGCCTCTGGTCCTAAATTACAAGCTGCTAGGCTCAAGCTTGTTAGTCCTAAAAGACTGAATTTGATGATTACTTGTAGGTTAAAACGCATGTGTTTCCCTCTTTTTCTATTTGCTGACTTGTTAGTGCTTGATTTTTGCATCTCGTTCCTGCTTATGGCCGATAAAGGAATTCTCTACGCGGTCCCAGAAATGGGTGTGGCGGAAGCTGGCAAACTTAATCCGTGTATCAGCCAACTGGAATTTGACTGACTGGATGCCCTTAGTCTCGCAAGTGAGATGGTCAATCATGAGCATGGTCTGAGCTTCTTCTTGAATTAGCAAGGTTAGGTATTCATCACGCGGAATAATCATAGGTGCACCTAGCGTTCGATAGACCCGATTATTAAGGGCAGCCATCTCTGTTAGTTGCAAGGCGTCTACGCGCGGATGCATGACAGCCCCACCTAGTGACTTGTTAAGGCCGGTGGACCCGGTTGGTGTTGCAATACAGAGACCATCACCACGGAAGGTCGCAAAGAACTTCTCGTTAATCTGAATCTCGGCCACCATGGTGCCAGCCATAGTCCTTAAGGAACATTCATTTAGAGCTAACCATTCATGTGTTTTGCCATCTTTGCAAGCAGCCTCTACCTTAAGTAAAGGATAGCTAACATGGCCTTGCCCGCCAGAACGAGCCAAACTGTCGACTAACTCGTCAATTTCATGTGGAAGCCAATCGGCATAGAAACCCAGATGGCCGGTGTGAATCCCGATAAAGATGACACAATCCAACCAGTCCTGATAATCGTGGAAGGCCGCTAGGAGCGTGCCATCACCGCCAATGGTAATCAGGTAATCAGGCACCTGGCCAGGTTCCACCAATCGGAAGCCTGCAAGCTCCAATTTATCCTTGAGACTGGCCTCAATTTCTAAGGATTGGGGCTGTTGATTGGTATAAATCATGATTGCTTGTTTCATCCGTCAACCGTCCTTCCTTAGCGTTTGTCGAAGAGCAAGAGCGCTTCACGAATCTCATCGCGAATCTCCGACATCTCTTCGTCCAGGCGAAAGGCTGCCTCGGAGGCGCGCTCTAGCCGTTCTAAGATTTCTTGTGGGTATTCGCCTTGGTATTTGTAGTTGAGCGAGTGCTCAATGGTTGCCCAGAAGTTCATGGCCAAGGTCCGAATCTGAACCTCAACAATGAGTTGCTTGACTTCGCCGGAAGCCAGCTGGACAGGATACTCCAAAACCATATGATAGGAGCGATAACCGCTTGGCTTACGGTTTTGAATATAATCGCGAATTAAGAGGACCTTGAAGTCCTGACGATTCTTCAAAATATTGGCCACTTCATAGATATCTTCTACGAACTGACACATGATCCGAACACCGGCAATATCCTGTACCCCTACTAAAAAATCTTCTGGCGCAATCTTGCGTACTTCCATTTTCTCTAAGATGCTCTCCCGCGTTTTGACCCGTCCGGTCACAAACTCGATAGGCGCCCGACGATGCTCGATACGAAACTCCTTGCGCAGGTTTTTAAGTTTGAGCTTAAGCTCATCCACTGCCTGCTCATAGGGTGCCAAAAATAATTGCCAATCATCGATAAAATCATCCGCGACCATGCAACCCACCTCCTGATACTCACACCCTTCATTTTATCATATTTGAAGCCCCTTCGGCTACTAGAAACCTAAGCTAATACGCGACTAGATGCCATAGAAAAAGGAGCTAGCTCTCTCAAGCTAACTCCTTAAGTAAATCCTTATTCCTTCCAGCCTACTAAGACCGTCAGATCGAGTAGGAATTCATCCGGTAGAGACTCCACTAATTGGCTAGCCTGACTTGCATCTAGATGCCAAGTCAAAGGCGTCATGGAGACTAAGTCAGCCTTGGCTTGGTCTGTGAGCAGACGCTTTTCCTGCACTAGATAGGCTTGATGGTGACGGTAGTGGCTTTCAAAGACTTGTCGGGTTGCCTGGTTGTCGTAAGTTTGCTTGACAGTTTCTTGCCCTAAGGCCCGGCGGATTTCTGCCAAATATCCGCAATTTGGAATAACCTTGAAGACCCGACCGCCCGGAGCCAAGACCCGGTCGAATTCCTGATAATTGGAAGGCGATAAGATGGACAATAGGCCCTCGATGCTATGGTCGCCAATTGGTAACTGAGCTAGGTCCCCTACTAGATTAAGTTGTTGCCCATTAAAATCGGTAGCCAGTGCAATACCTGCTCGCGCCAAATCCACACCAAGTCCAATCCGGTGGTTAGAGTCTTGAGCTAAGAGCCAGGCCAAGTGACTCCCTTCTCCCGAACCTGCATCTAGGATGCGATAAGGCGAGTCTGATTGTCCTAGGCTTGCTTGATGGTCGCTTACTAATTGGTTTAGCAGGTCCTGCAAGGGAGCGTAATAAGCAGATTCTTGTATAAACCGCCGTCTTGCCTGAAAAAGTTTCCGGTCATAATGGTCATCAACTGACTTATTGCTCAAAAAATAGGTGCCTTGTTTATGGCTATCTACTCGGTGTCCCTGAGGACAAACCAAACTATAATCCTCCAGGCTCAAAGCCTGATGGCAGTGATGGCAGCGCAGGCTCAGATGTCCCAAATGCGCTTGGAGCCAGTCCTGGGTCCGGTCTTTCTTGCTTTTTAATTCCGTCATAATTGGCTCCTTCCGCACTTTACTATTGCATGATCGTCATTGGACATTATAGCCCTTATCCGCTGATTTTTCAATCGAGCTAGCCAATAACAACAAGAAAGGTTGGCACCCTAAGGTCCCAACCTAATACTAGGCTTATTCGATTCCGCGTTCAGCACGAATGACATCGGCAATGGTATCCACATAGCGGGAAACCTTCTCGTCGGTTGAGGCTTCTGCCATAACCCGTAAGAGAGGCTCAGTCCCACTTGGACGAACCAAGATACGTCCGTCACCGTTCATTTCAGCTTCAACCGCTTCAATCACTGCCTTAACAGCAGGCTCATCCATAACGGTGTGTTTGTCTCGTACGCGAATGTTAACTAGTTTTTGGGGGAAGATGGTCACTTGAGCCGCTAATTCAGACAGGCTCTTACCTGTTTCCTTCATTACGGCTAGGAGTTGAACGGCACTTAAGAGGCCATCCCCAGTTGTATTCAAGTTAAGGAAGACGATGTGGCCAGATTGTTCGCCCCCAAGGACATAACCACCTTCACGCATGGCTTCTACTACGTAACGGTCACCCACTTGGGCTTTCAGTGCGACCATGCCATGTTCTTCAATGGCCTTGTGGAAGCCAATGTTGGACATAACCGTCGATACGATGGTGTCTTTTTCTAGGCGGCCTTTAGATTTAAGGTGTTGGCCACAGATGAACATAATTTTGTCACCGTCAACCAATTCACCATTCTCATCTACTGCAATCAGACGGTCGCCATCACCATCGAAGGCCAAACCAACCATGGCGCCTTTTTCTTTGACGAAGGCTTGCAGACCTTCTGGATGAGTAGAACCTACGCCATCGTTAATGTTAATGCCGTTAGGACGGTCACCCATGGTGTAGAAGTCGGTCTCTAAATCAGCGAAGAGTTGGTTAACCAGAGGTGCTGTTGCCCCGTTAGCTGCATCGATGCAGACACGAATACCTTCCAAATCACCCGAAATAGTCGATTGCAGGAACTGCAAGTATTTGATGGCCCCTTCAGGGAACTCATCGATGGTACCAAGACCGTCGGTACTTGGCCGTGGCAAGGTATCTTCTGGTGCATCAATTAAGGCTTCGATTTCTTCTTCCTGTTGATCAGAAAGTTTGAAACCGTCAGAACCAAAGAATTTAATCCCATTATCCAAGGCTGGGTTGTGGGAAGCAGAAATCATAACCCCTGCTGCCGCATTCTGCGTACGGGTCAGGTAGGCTACTGCTGGCGTCGAGATGACGCCTAATTGCATAACCTCAATCCCTACTGATAAAAGGCCGGCTACTAAAGCTTGCTCCAGTAATTGGCCAGAAATCCGGGTGTCGCGTGCCACCAAGACGCGTGGATGCGCCTGTTCTGGTGCATGTTGCATTAAAACGTAACCCCCGCACCGGCCCAGTTTAAAGGCTAACTCCGGTGTTAATTCCGTATTAGCGACGCCGCGAACGCCGTCAGTTCCAAAGTATTTTCCCATTGTGTTTGTTTTCTCCTTCTTATTATGAGCTAATCTAAAGGTGTTCGATGCTTATTCGACACCTTGAGCGCCAGGATTGGCGTTATTGTCTTCTGTCACACCCGGATTGGCGTTGCCACCATTTTGATTGGGGGTTGTTGGGGCTTCTTCCACCGCACTGCTGGAGCTAGCGGCAGGTGTGCTACTGGTAGTATCACTGGTATCCGTTGTGATTGGGGTGACCGTCACAGCAACTGAAACGGGGCCTGAAAGATTGGCGGTGACACCCTCTGGCAGTTCTAACTGACCTTTGAGTGTGGCACTAGAGGTCAAGTTGCTGACGTCTACATTGACCTTAATATTACGGATGTTTTCTAATACTGAAGCCGATCCTTGAAGGGCAATTTGACTAGCATCAACCAGTTGATATTGGTAACGAAAGCTATTGGATTCGCCTTGCGCGGCCACCACTAAGTTAACCGTCTTACGCTGTTGTGCGTTAAGCTCAACATGTGCTTCTACTTCGCTAACATTGGCATTGACGTCCAAGAGTTTGTTGTCAGCATCCACTACCTGGAGTTTGAACTTACCGGTAAAGGTCCGGTTGTGAGCAGTAGTATTGCCTATGCGGATGTAGGCGCGTTTCACCTTATTGATATTTTCCTCATTGCCCGTCAACTCAACTTGACTTGGATTGAGCGTCACATTTCCAACTTCCATACCAGAGGCAATGGTACCTTCTTCTATTTCGTATTCTACTGGTACAGTCACGGTCTTACGTCTTGCAACCTGGACGACTACCCGCGATGGGTTAATCTGATATTTAACACTGTCTGGCAAGCCAGGAATTTCTAATTTGAGGGTTTGTTGCCCTGTCTCAATACCGGTTAGATCTTCGGTTTGGACAACTAAATTGCCACTAGCTAGGGAAGAAACGATATTCTTAGGACCCGTTAGGGTAACGGTCACGGTTTCTTGCAGTTGGCTGACGAAAATATCGTCGTCGTGCTTACCTAATTTAACTGGCACATTGGAGATGGTCTCGGTTGTATCCACACTGACTACTTGCTGCAAATTAGATAGGCTAGTCACTGAGGGGCTACTTGCCTGTACCATACCATAGAGGAAGACCGCAAAGACTAGAGAAGCAATCCGCAAGAACCATTTATTGTCATACCAACGACTATTCCAAAACTTATTCATGCGGCACCACCTTTCTGCTTGTTAAAGAATGACAAGAGCTCATTAACCAGGCGGTTACGATTAGACTCAGCATTATCGCCTTGGTCGTCTCTACTTAAATATCGTTTTAAGAGCTCCTTGAGCTCCTTAGAATCTACATCCCGGTGCAAATGGTCTCTCATGGCCAAGCTAACCCCACCTGTCTCTTCCGAGACAATCAAGGTCACCGCATCTGTTACTTCTGACAGACCGATAGCCGCCCGATGGCGCGTCCCTAATTCCTTAGGAATGGCCTGACTACCAGATAAAGGCAGATAGCAGGCAGCTGCTGCCACGCGATGGCCCGCGATAATAACGGCCCCATCATGAAGTGGCGTATTGGGGATGAAGATATTAACTAAGAGCTGATGGGAAATAGCTGAATCCATAGGAATCCCTGTTTGGATGTATTCATTCAGACTATTTTCTCGTTCGATGGAAATCAGCGCCCCGATTTTCCGCCGCGACATGTACCAAATACTCTTGTCTAAGTCTTGAATCAATCGAGCAGTCGGATCATGCTCCAATCCCTTTCGTGAGCGAGAACTAACCGTACGGCCAATTGATTCTAGAGCTCTACGTAATTCTGGTTGGAAGAGGATGACCACGGCCACCACACCCCAGGAAATGATTTGTTGTAACAACCAGTCAATGGTCTGCAGGCCAACAATAGAGGCAATAAATTTTGCGGCCAGAATCATGCCGACCCCTTTTAACAAGTTCATTGCTCGAGTATTACGTGCATAGAGCAAGACACGATAGATAATGTACCAGACAATGGCAATATCTAGGAGCCGAACCAAGGGCTTGTCCGCTAAGAATTGATTAAACCATTCTAACATCTTCTCCTCACCTTTCTCTTGTATTCGACTTATTATACCATAAGTTGGGCAAGGGAGAAAATTTTTGTATAGATAAGCTCCCAGATAATCTTGTCAACTGAAACTGGGCAAGAACACGAGTTATCTGAATGACTATCTATTCTAAAAGAAAAAGACCAGCAAAAGCTGATCTTTTCCTATCGCAACTTAGCGAGCGCCCTTACCAAGTAGGACAATTTGTATGGTTTTAATGAGAATTTTGACATCTAACCACAAGGACCAGTTATCGATATATTCGGCGTCTAACCGCACGACTTCCTCAAAGTCAGTAATATCACTACGGCCACTTACTTGCCAGAGGCCGGTAATACCGGGCCGTAACTTAAGGCGTTTTTTGTGGCCAGCAGAATAGGCTTTGAACTCACTCTCAGTCGGTGGCCGGGTGCCGATTAGACTCATATCACCAATCAGAACATTATAGAACTGCGGCAGCTCATCTAAACTAGTCCGGCGAATAAAGCGACCGATTTTTGTAATACGTGGGTCATCTTCTAATTTGAACATGAGGCCCTTCATCTGATTGTATTGTTCCAATTCCTTCTTGCGCTCTTCAGCATCAGCATACATGGAGCGGAATTTATAGAACTTAAAGACCCGTCCATTACGACCTACACGGTTTTGTGCGAAGATAGCTGGGCCCTTGGATTCTAGCTTGATCAAAGGCACTAGCACTAACCCTATTAAAAAGGTCAGGACAAGGCCAACTAAGGCACCTAGGATGTCCAGTAGTCGCTTAATTACCATCCACTCGTAATCATAGAATTTAGTAGAGAAAGTTAAGACACTAAATTTACCTAACTTGCGGACTCGGCGATCCGAATTGAGAGGAATCTCAAAGGCCGAAATATTAAGGCTTACTATAATTCCCATGGATTGGAAGAGCAAAAGGTAGTCTGAAATCTGCTCATCGAAATCACGAGACAAATTGAGGAAAACCTCATCAACAACATTTTGCCTAGCATAGCATTCCATTTCATCAACCGTGACTAGATGCTTACCTTTAAAAATATCAGGCAAAGCAATTTCTTGAGGATCATCTAGTAGCGCAATCGCACTAATCTGACCACCCCAACCTTGACTTACCTTAAATCGTTCAGCGATGATATCTAATCGATCGGAAGTAGTAACTAACAGAACCTTACGTGAATATTTGAGAGTTGGATAGAGGTGTTGGTAATAGTACTTAATACTCGAATGAATAGCAAAAACCAAAAGTCCATTCAAAGCGACAAAAACCAGGGATGCAGTCCGAGGAATATAGAAATGACTTTTTGACATAAAGACCATCATGGTAATACCAACAAGAAAATACAAAGAATATATGATGACTGATTTGAGTTGCTCTAGATAACCCCTATCAAACAAGGAGTTAAACTGGCTTGACATATAAAAAGCCGCTATATGGATCAGCAGCATGGTATTAACATCTTCTATATCAATATGGAATCGAGGTGAACTACTCTGGGTTAAAAATAGGCCTACTAATATGACACCCATCAAGTCAACCATACATATTAAAAATTTTTTTAAATCACGATCTTTCGTGGTCACAACAGAGTATCCTCCTTACAGGAAAAGCCAAGGGCTTAGTAACAACATTAACCCATTATAGCACCTCTTACCTAAAAATTCTATGCTTTTCACAATGAAAATTGATACTTATTGTTTTTCATCTAGAAGATGAAAGAAAGTGCGCAAAATGTTTAGCAATAATATCATAAAATACAAGCCCTTTCAACAAGAGGCTAGTCACATTCATCGCACTGACATCAAAAAAGGCCGGGACTCTTATCCCAGCCTTTGTTATCATTTATCTAGTTCTATTGCCAAACGCTTGATGTAGGCTTTTAGACCTAATTCCGTTTCAGGATGGTTTAGACCATATTCAACCATATAGCGCATGTAACCCATTTTGTTGCCGACATCATGTCGGTTGCCTTGGCATTGGACCGCTAGCACTCGCTGGGTCTGATTGAGCTTATTAAGGGCATCCGTCAACTGAACCTCGTCTTCCTTACCTACAGGTAGGTCTTCCAAGAGATTGAAGATTTCAGGTGGCAAGACATAACGTCCTGCAATAGCCATGTGACTCTTGAGTTCGCTAGCCTTTGGTTTCTCCACCATATTGTCAATGTGATGAACAGGCAAGCCGACTTGACTGGATACTTCTTTGCCTAATTCAACAATCCCCATTTGTTCAGCTTCCTCATCAGAAACCTCCATAATGGCTACATTGGCCGTCTGGGTCTCTTGATAAAGGTCCATGAGTTGGCGAGTGACAGGTTTTTCACCCGTCATGATATTATCGCCTAGCATCACTACAAAAGGCTCATCCGCCACAAAGGCCTTAGCCGCTAAAATCGCATCTCCTAAGCCCTTTGGATAGGATTGGCGAACGAAGAAGAGATTAGCCTGGGTAGTCCCCTCTACTAATTTAAGCAAATCAGCCTTGCCTTTTGAGCGGAGGTTGTCTTCCAATTCAATATTGGAGTCAAAATGGTCCTCGATGGGACGTTTGGTTCTACCCGTAATAATCAAGATTTCCTCGATACCAGACGCAATAGCTTCTTCCACAATAAACTGAATAATAGGCTTATCTACAATCGGGAGCATTTCCTTGGCAAAGGCTTTAGTTGCTGGCAAGAAGCCTGTTCCATAGCCTGCCGCAGGAATGACAGCTTTTCTAATTTTCTTCATGAGGAGTCTCCTATTCTTTTAGATCAGATAGCAAGGTCGTGCGCAATTCAGCTAGAGAGGCTTGATCAGGAATATCGTAGTAAACCCCATTAATGGTTTGGCCCTGCCCTTGTAGCTGGCCAAGTTCAAGCTGTAAATCGGCCTGACGATACTGGTTGAAGAGGCCCATCAATTGATCCAGGGACAAGTCAGTCGAGACAGATGTCATAAGTGACGCAACTTTCAAAGGATCTAGCTTAAAAGAAGCATCTTGCGCCTTATGCATTAGGGCTTCAAGCACTTGTCGTTGACGGGCTTGGCGGGCATAGTCACCGCTTGAAGAAAAGCGATCTCGCACATAGTAGAGGGCTGTCCGGCCATCTAAATAAACCGGCGTGTCTTGGTAAAATTCATAGCCATCAATGGTAAATGTTTCAGGTGGCACTACTTCTACGCCGCCCACTAAATCCACCAAATCTTCTAGCCCCTTCATATTAAGCGCTAGATAGTGTTGGATGGGGACGCCTAGTAAGTGCTCGACGGTTAGTTTGGATAACTCCGCACCACCATAGGCATAGGCGTGGTTGAGCTTATCCATGCCCTCGTAGCCCTCAATATTGACATAGGTGTCTCGCGGTAGACTAACGAGGCGTAAGGTTTTATGGCTAGGGTTCAGGGTCATCACCATGATGGCATCGGAACGCCCTTGTTCTGTCCGACCCAATTCCCCCGTGTCAATTCCTAGAAAGAGGAAAGACATAGGCTCAGAATCTGGCGTTGCCTGAACTTGAGGCCCTTGCCACAGACTGGCCACTAGGGCCAAGACGACCATTAAAAGCAAATGCTGGAGTTTTGATTTCATCTAGGGAGCCTCCTAGTCAGCTTGAGTGGTTTGATTGGCGAAACCAATGATGGCTTCCTTGAGCACATCGCCTTCTAAGGTGTCGAATTCTGCCATCTTAGCTTCAATGGTAGCCAGTGGCATGGTATTTACCTTACCAACGAAGATTTGATCATGTACTTGGTTATCTACAAATTCTGATGCCACCAAGAGCTCTTCATAGAGTTTCTCACCCGGACGAATGCCTACTTCAACAATTGGGATTTCTTTTTCAGTATGACCACTAAGCAGGACCATTTTCTTAGCTAAGTCATAAATCTTAACAGGTTCACCCATATCTAAGATGAAGACTTCGCCGTCGCGGGCATATGCTCCGGCATGAATGACTAAGCGGCTAGCTTCCGGAATGGTCATAAAGTAACGGGTCATGCGGAAATCGGTCACCGTCAGCGGGCCACCTGCAGCAATTTGTCGTTCGAAGACTGGAATGACACTGCCTCGGCTACCTAAGACATTACCGAAGCGAACGGCACAATAGGTAGATTGACTGGTCTTATTGAAGCCTGTCACAATCAGTTCGGCCACACGCTTGGTTGCCCCCATCACGTTAGGTGGGTTGACCGCCTTATCTGTCGAGATCATGACCATCTTAGGTACACCGGCTTGGTCGACTGCTTTGGCTACATTATAGGTCCCGTGGATATTATTCTTGAGGGCTTCCTTAGGGTTACGTTCCATCATCGGCACATGCTTATGAGCTGCTGCATGATAGACGATAGCTGGTTGATAATCTTGGAAAACTTGTAATAAGCGTGGGTAATCTTGAATATCTGCAATAACGGGCACATATTCAATTTCTGGATGACTCTTAATTAATTCATGGTAAATCAGATAAATAGAGTTTTCGCCATGACCTAAGAGAATAACCCGTTTAGGCTTGAAGCGACTCACTTGGCGACAGATTTCGCTCCCGATTGAGCCACCTGCCCCGGTCACTAAGATGGTTTTATGGCTTAACTCTTGGTCTAGGCATGACTCATCCAGGCGGATTTCCTTACGACCCAAGAGGTCTACAATGTCAATTTTCTTAATCTCATTGCGTTGTGGGCCAGCCCCTTGAATAACATCTTCAACCTTAGGCATTTTATAGACAGTTAAGCCCGCCTCGTTACACATTTCGAGGATACGTTCATATTCGCGCGGTTCAAGAGAGGGAATAGCCACAATGACTTCATCAATATCATATTCTTTGGCTAGGCTGGCTAAGTCATCGTAACGACCTAAGACCGGCACGCCACTTAGCTGTTGCCCCTTCTTATTGAGGTCGTTATCCAATATCCCCACAATGTCCAAATCACTGGTTTGAGGTTGATAGCTGTTCATGAAGGCCGCGCCTCCGTCCCCAGCCCCAATTAGGAAAATCCGGCGACTGGTCGCCACCTCCTGGCCGCGATCACGTTGGGAGTATAAGAGCTGCCAAATCAAACGTGGTGCAAAGACCAAGAAGGTACTCAAGAGAATGAAGAGAACCAAGAAGCGAACTGAAAACTGAGGCAAGAAAACATAGCTAATGCCATAGCCCACCACACTGGAAATGGCGATGGTGGAAAAGAGCTTCATAAATTCATCTAGGGAATTGTAGCGGCTCATACTTGCTGCCAAGCCCATAAGATGGGTTAAGACTTGGTAAATTGCAAAAGTTAACCCCACATACACAATATAGTCAAAGGGATTGGGGTTAATCAAGGTATAGAAGAGGACATAGGATACCACAATGGCTACAATAAAACTTATTAAGTCACTGATGGCCCAGAAAAATTGTTTCTGCCCCCGATTTAATCTTTCAACGATGTCTATGACATAGCCGGCTATATCTTTATTCAAAATCATACTGCCACCTTTTCTATAGATTTGCATTCTTTTGTATCAGTACTATTTTACTCTTGATTGGGTCAAAATACAATGTATTTTCGCTAAAAAGAGCCCCACTTAGTCCACAGGATTCTGTCCCGGTCCTAAATAAAAACACGGCAAGGCCAAACCTTACCGTGTAGTTTGCTTATCTTCCTGAGCCTTAAGGTGATCATGATAGTGTTGACGATACTCTTTGGGACTGACACCCTCAGATTGTTTAAAGACCCGATAAAAATAGGCTTGATTCTGATAGCCAACCTTGACCGCAATCTGGGCCACCGACAGCTTAGACGCAATCAGTAAATCCTTGGCGATGGCTAGACGATATTGATTGATATAGCGGGACAGAGTCATACCGACCTCACGCTTAAAGAGTTGGCCCAAGTACATGACATTGACATGGAGGTCATCGGCCAAACTCTTCATGGAGATATTCTCGTTATAGCGTTCATAGATAGCCGCCAAGACTTCATTGACTATTGGCGGATAGAGGTGGTGACGCTTCTCACGTCCACCTAAATCCAAACTTTCCTTGAGGTGTTGGCTTAGCGAGGCAAAAGTCAGAGGCTGATTGGCCCCTTCATCTAGGAGACTGGTTGGGGTATGCTGGTTAGATTTAATATCAAAGTAATGCCGAATCAAGGCCGTTAATTGCACCACTTCCTGAGGCGCTAGTTCCTGCTCCTGACAAAAGGCCAAGAAGCTATCTAAGTCCGCATCCAGTTTAATGCTATTCTGATTATCGATGGCTTCATAGAGGTGGCCCACTAATTGATCGACTAACTTAACGGTTGTAGGATCCGTTTGGGAAGCGTCACTCTCATTCTGCCAAAAGATTTGCCTAGCTCGCTCCTCATCCCACTCCCATTCATAGAAAAGCCGTCGACTCTCAGCCTGAAGGAAGGCTTGGAGTTTATGATGGATGTTGGTCAGCGACAGATTAGTCTGTATTTGCATGCCACTATCTTGAGGATCTTGCTTAAAATCCGACTGAGGTATAATCCCTAGTAGCCAGTCACCTAGCACCATAATAGACCAACCACCTGCAGCCAACAATTGGGGCTGACAAGTCTTTTGTGCCAAAACCCACTGCCAATTGGGGGCAGTGACATCCTGGTAACGAAGAGGCAAGCTCCCTTGGCCTATCTCTAGCCAACTAGTCAGTTGAGCTTGCTCATGGTCAGAAATAACCTGAGCTAGGGCTCGCTTATCCCGGATTTCTTGGGCCACTTGGCTAAGCACCCGATGAAGCTCTACCTTGTCGATAGGCTTAAGCAGATAATTTTTGGCTCCTAATTCCATGCCTCGCTTAACGTACTCAAATTCCTGATAACCTGACACAAAAATGAAGACAAAGTCCTGGCCTAGGTCCTTGGCTTGACTAATAAAATCAATCCCCGTCACGTTAGGCATATTGACATCGGTGATGACAATATCCACCGCTTGGTGACACATTAAGTCCAAGGCTTCCTGGCCATTACCAGCTGTCCCCACAAGTTGCAAACCTAGTTCTTGCCAGCGGATCAGGCGTTCTAAGCCTTTGACAATCATGTACTCATCGTCCACAATCATGACCCTGAGTGGGGTGGGTTGAAAGGACACTGGAGCCATACACGGACACCTCCTTCTTCATTTATTTGATAAGATAAAGTAGCCTCGCTACCAAAATAATGATGGAGTCGCTCAGCCACATTAAAGATTCCAATTGACTGCCGGCTATTCGGTTCAATGGGTCGAGCTCCTTCTCTTAATCCTTGATTTAAGGCGCTGAGGGTTTCTGGGGACATACCTCTCCCATTATCAGACACTTCAATCCAGAGCCTGCTAGTCAGGCTAGCTTGGTCGGCCACGCCTTCCACCCAGGCTTTGATGGCCAAGCGGTTATCGCTTCTGGCAAAATCTACGCCATGCACAAAATAGTTTTCGATTAAGGGTTGCAGGGTAAACTTAGGCAAGACGAAGGCTTGACATTCTGGCGCCACTTCAATCTCTACCTGTAGTTTGTTAGGATAACGCACCTGGTAGAGATGGATATATTTGCGACAGAAGGAAAGCTCACGTTCCAAGGTCGTCTCCTTCTCATCGCTAATATTATTCCTGAGTAGGGCAGCGAAGTCATAGACGATATCGGCTAACTCATCCGCCCCCTCCGTTAGGGCACTCATGCGAATAAATTCCAAGGTATTATACATAAAATGCGGATTGATTTGCGACTGCAAAGCCTTGAGAATGGCTTCGTGCTCTCGGGCTTCCATGGAATAGAGTTCCTGTATGTTAACCTGATACTGGTCTAACATGGTATTAATGGAATGGGTAATTTCCCGTAGTTCATCCCGCTTATCCGTTTCCCGAATACGATAGTAAAATTGCCCTTCTCCAATTCGCTTGAGGGTCGTGACCATATCATGAACCTGATTGGAATAGGCCCCGAAGAAACGATAAAGCAAGGCCAAGAGGATGACTGCCACAAGTATGGTAATCAAGGTAATCACTAATACTGGACCCGTAACCCGTTGCCAGATGATCGACTTAGGCAGAAGGCTGATGATTAGTAAATCTTCGCCCGTCTCCATGCGGCTGATCAGGTAGCCAGAAGGCACGTTTTCTCCTCTGATGACCGCTTGCAGCTTGTCTTGACTCAGCTTGCCTCGTTCTAGGAGCATGCGTTTTAGCTTGGCATCGACGACGACAGTTTGAGCCTTGGTTAAGAGCGGCGACTCAGCCAGCCCTTGGAAGAAACGATCGGCATGGTAGTTGACTTGTACCTGCCCCAAACTATGGCCAGAACGCAAGTCAAATAAAGGGCGGTCAAAGCCAATCTCTTGACCCTCTTCTTTACTTATATCAGACGGCATCATCTTACGCCCACGTGTGTTGTCCGCTGTAGAGACAATCAGTTCTTTGGCATTATCGACATGGATAAGAATCGAGGTAATGTCTTGAAACTCCCGATGAAGCCGATAGAGCTTATCAGGTAAATAGAGATTGTACTGACGATTCATCAGAAAACTCTCTAACGACTCCTGGTAGCTATAATTGGCATAATGGCGCAAGGCTTCAATCTGCTTGGTTGACTCCGTCAGTTTTTGCGCAATTTTTTGGGTGTCTTGGTCGGCCTGACTGAGTTCTGTCTGAATATGGTAGTGCATGAGATTGAGCTCAGCCAGGGCATTGTTAATGTTATGTTGATAGAGCAAGTAGACCGCTACTAGAGGCAGAAGAAAAACTAAGACCAAAATCAGGGTCGCATAGTAGCGTAAGAGCCGACTAAAGCGATTGGGATTCTTCTTCTGGCTCATGCGGAATCACTCCTTGCCGGCGCCATTCTCTCAAATAGAAGGACGACAAGCTAGTCACCCAGAGAGGGACCGCGAAGATAAAGGCCAAGGCGGGGAAGGTCATCACCACCCAGACAATAACCAAACTATAAACCAAGGTCAGAAGGTTGGGACGTGGCGTCACCAAAAGTTGGAAGAAGCTAAACTTAATGAATTGGCTAGCTTCCCCCTGGTAGACTACCCGCATTTGACTCTCTGCCACTAAAGCTAGGTTCACTAAGACTAAAACGGTCACTTGGATGACAAGGGCCACCAAGAAGATCAGACCCCGCATTTGAGACGTAATAAAAATCAACCAGCACAGGAAAACAGACAAGAGGGTATAGAAGAGATTAAGGCCCCAACTATCACGGCGGTTGGCCTTATAGCTATCCCAAAAGCCAGAGAAGGTTAGCAGGTCTGCCCGCCACTTAGCGCTTTGGTGGGCTTCAGTTAAGGCCGTCAGACTAGCCATGGTGCCAAAAATGCCCAATCCAGCCAACCACCCTAACCAGAAAAAGGCAGCTCCCTTCATCCAATAGTAGACTCGCATCATCATCTCAACAAGTTTAGTTTCCATGCGCTTCCTCCTCTATCTTACAATCAAGACTATTATACTCCCTTTGGCCATTTAGCGCTAGAGAAAACGGTCTTAAAGATGGCTCCGTTGGATTCAGTGACGGCAGGAAGCCTAGCTCTTGCTCTAATTGGCCACCCGCCATGATATCCTCATAAGTCAGGAAGTGAGCATCATAATCTTGGCCATTTAATTGGCGGCTCAAAACCACATTGAGTACCTGGCTAGGATTCAGGGTAGTCCATTGGAAGCCCCGTCCCTCACTTAGGTTGAGACTGGCCTGGTCCCAGATACTGATCCCTAAGACATATTGATTAGTCCCTGGGGTCACGGCATAAATTCCAAGAGAACTCAAAACAAACCAGGCTGATAAGGAGCCGTTGTCCTCGTCGCCAATATAGCCCTCTTCTTCCAACTTAAAGGCTTCTAGCATGAGCGATTTAAGCAATTGATGGGCCATATGTGGGTAGCCAGCATAGATTGGCAAGTAAGGCAAATGGAAGCTGGGCTGATTGGACAGGGCCAGCTGGCCCCAGTCGCGACGGGCCATTTCTAACATTTCATGAATTTCATAGCCATAGCCATCCACCCGGTAGCTGGCAGGTTGATTAACTAAAGCCCGCAGCTGCTCGTAGAAGGCAGCATCTCCGCCATGTAGGGCCACTAAATCAGCCAAATTATGATAGACCGCGAAAGACTGCTGCCAAGCAGAACCTTCGGTATAAGGGCCACCCCAGGCTTGGCTGACAAAGTCGCCTAGGAATTGGCCAGCTTGATCCTTGGCCCGCATCAGCCCAGTTTCGTCATCGAATAGATGGCGGTAGTTGAGTGATTGTTGGCGGTAGTCCTTAGCTCTCTCCCAATCGCCCAAGGCCTGGGCTACCTGACTAATACAGAAGTCGCTGTAGGCGTAGTCCAGACTTTTATTGACCGACTCGCCATCGCTTACTGGCAAATAGCCCAAGCGACGATAATCGCTAGCTCCCTGGCGGCCTTCCAAGTGGTGAACACTCTCTGTCTCAGCCGTATAAAGCATGGCCTGATAAAGCTCCAGGGCCAAATCTGATGGGACTAGGTCCTTAACGACGGCATCCGCAATGACTGCATCCACCAAGGTCCCTGGCATAAGCCCCCGTTCGTCAGGAGACAACCATTTAGGCAAGAAGCCATCTTCTCGGGCAACTGCTAGAATGCCTTCTAGGAAGAGTGGCACCATTTCAGGCACAATTAAGGCATAGAGTGGGTAATTAGTCCGGAAGGTGTCCCAGTAGCCATTATTGGTCAAGAAGTAGCCAGGCTCCAACTTCCCCGTATAAGGCGATTGATGAATAGGCTCCCCGGCCGCCGACCACTCATAGGCCGCCTGAGGGAAGGTGGCCGTCCGATAGAGACAATGATAAAATCGATCGACTAGCTTGGCCTCTCGATGACTAACTGTCAAACGGCTTAGATAGTCCTCCCACGCTGCCTCTGTCTGTGCGCACTGCTGGTCCCAGGACTGGCCGAAGAAATTGGATTGCCGATAATTAAGCTCCAGCTGGGCTGGACTAATATAAGAGGTCACCCATTCCAAATGCAAGGACTGGTTTGAGATAGCTTCAATGCCGGCCAACTCTAGCCAAAGTTGGTGGAGACCCTCTCCCAAATCCACCACCTGGCACAGCTCAAAGGTCACCCCCTCCGGCGCTAGCATCCGGCTATATTGACCATACTGACCGTACTTAGACCCTGCCAGCTGATTGGTGTAGAAAGTCAGCTGATGACCCTCTAACTCATACCAACCACTTTGGGCCAAAATCAAGCTCATGACCCAATGCCCCTTAGGATAGCGCCGGTTAGGTGTCACCTTAAGACTGGCCCCATCCCGCGTTGGACAACAAGCCACCTGCAAACCATCCCGCAAACGTTGGTAGGACAAAAAGCCCGGCCGAAATTGAGCTAGATCACCGCGATAGCCAGAACTCGCTAGTTCTCGACTGGCCTCAGCCGACAACGGACTCTTAAGTTGACCCCACTCCTTATCCGTTAGGCAGGCCACCTGCCAAGTCACCCAGGCAAAGTCGCCCATCCAGGGACTGGGTTGGTGGGTCAAACGAATCCCAAAGGCAGTCCCATCTTCCGGATGGAAAAAGCGTGGTTCCCCAGGCCGAGTCTCCAAAACAAAATGGTTCATGCCAAAGGGCACCCCAGTATAAGGCAGGGTGTTGCCCTGACCTAAGCGGTGACTATTCCGCGTCCCCCAACGGGTATCAATGGTTTGGTAAGGAGCTGACATCTCTTTTCTTCCTTTCTTTCAATCCTTAATCTTTGATACGAGGGAGTGCAAAAGCTCCCGCCTTCTGCTTTCGAGCCGCAAGGATTGAGCCGTCTTTTAACAACAAGAGGCTGGAACTGAGTCCCAGCCTCGCCTCATTCATTAGGCATTAGTTTTTGTTTTTCAAGAATTCGTCGTATTGACGTTGCATTTCTTCCTTGATCTTATCAATACCTGCGTCTTTCAAAGCTTTGTTGAACTCAGGTAAGACTTTTTCAGGGTCAACAGTACCAGTGTGGAGACCTGCAACATATTCGTTAACGACGTTGTTGACGTTAGCAATTTCGTCCGCTACAGGTTCTTGGTTGAAGTTGAAACCTAAGAGTGGAGACTCTGTTGCTTCTTTCAAGCCTTTTTCAGAAGCAGCCAATTGTTCTGGTGTGATGCGTTCATCTTTGTAAAGCAAGGCAGCGTTCCCTGTGTTCCATGCAGACATGTGAGTTGCACCTTCGTTGTACTTAGGCAAGAGTTTGATCTTGTCTTCGCCAACTTTTTCCCAGTTCTCGCCTTCTAGACCGTAAACCAAGGTGTTCATGATTTCTGGTTTAGAGTTGATGTAGTTAAGCAATTTAACTGACTCTTCAACGTGATCAGAGTTTTGAGCGATAACGAAGTTAGACATGCGTGCTTGAGCGTTAGTCTTGATAATGGTGTCGCCGTGAGGCACGATTTCTAAGGCTTTACCAGAAACAGCACGGAGTAAGTAGTTACCGTAGTCACGTGGCCCTACTGTTTCACGACGCATGAACCAAGTATCAGCATCTAATGGGTAACCTTGGTCAGAAGTGGCAGCGTCTTTAGGTACGAAGCCTTTCTTGTAGAATTCGTGCATTACCTTGATTTCTGGAATGAAGGCATCTGTTTCTTCATAAGGGTTCACAATTTTGGCAGTATCGCCTTTGAGGTAAACCCCGAGTGGTACAGCATCCCCAATGACATAGTCAAAGTCATGCCCTACACGCCAGCCACGACCTGCAGCTAAAGGTGCTACACTAGGTTCTTTGTCTTTAATGGTTTGTAAGAGAGGTTCTACATCTTTGAGTTCTTTGATACCGTCTAATTTGAGGTCATATTTCTTCAAGAAGGTTGGGTTGAAGGTGTAGAACTCTTGCGCATAAACGTTCCCGTTCACTGGGAAAGCATACATCTTGCCGTCAACTGTGTTCCCTTTGATGTAAGCTTCATCTAAGTACTTGAAGGAGTCTTGAGCGTGTTCTTTGATTAAGTCAGTCAAGTCAGCATAAGCGCCTTTTGAAGCATTTTGGATGTAGCCAGAGGCACGTGCGATGTCGTATTTTTCACCTGAGTTGGTCATCACGTTCATCTTGTCATCGTACTCACCCCAACCTAGGTAGCGGATTTCAAGTTTAAGGTTTAAGTCACGAACGAAAGCTTCGTTAACTTTAGCCAAAAGTTGATCCAAGTTATCAGGTGGTGTCCCGATTTGGTACATGGTGATAGTAGTTGGCTCTTCAGCTTTAACAGCTGGAGTGAAGACAGAAGCTACCGATACTGCTGCTAAAGCAGACATAGCCATATTACGTACAAGACGTTTCATTTTCATTGTGGATTCCTCCTAAAATTTTTATATTGTTATTACCTGTAAGAATGGAGTGGACACGTCTATTCCTTGACGCCACCGATGGTTAAACCAGAAATAAAGTATTTCTGGAAGAAAGGATAGCTTAAGGCGATTGGCAGGGTTGAGATAACCACCATGGCCATACGCGTTGCTTCCCGCGGAATCGAGACGCCCGATACGGCCGAAGCCCCTTGGGCAGCATTTTTAACGATATAGTCAATATTGGCTTGGATTTGCATCAAGACATATTGCAGTGGGAAGAGGTTTTGATCATCTAAGTAAAGCAAAGCGCTAAACCAGTCGTTCCAAAAACCAATAGCCGCAAAGAGAGAGATAGTTGCGATCCCTGGGATGGCCAGTGGTAGGACGATTTGGCGGAAAATCCGAAATTCGCCTGCCCCGTCAATCCGAGCGGATTCAATGATAGATTCAGGAATAGACTTGCGGAAGAAGGTCCGCATGATGATGACGTTGAATGGACTCAAGGCCATTGGCAAGATCAAGGCCCAGATAGAGTTTCTTAGCTTGAGTAAGGAAGTCATCACGATATAGCTTGGCACCATCCCAGCCCCTACCAACATGGTCACCAAAATGATGAAGAGGAAGAAGCGGCGGAAGATGAAGTAAGGTCGTGATAAGGCATAGGCATAAGTCGACGTAACTGTTACGTTAATCAAGGTCCCAACCACGGTCACGAAGACCGTCACCATAAAGGCATTGACGATGGTAGAACTTTGCGTAAAGAGATACTCGTAACCTGCTGTAGACCAGGCATCCGGAATCAAGCGATAGCCGTTCCGCACAATAGAGTTTTCATCGGTCAGCGATAAGATGATAACAAAGATGAAGGGAAAGACACCCGTCAAACCAACCAAGGTCATCAGAAGACTGAAGAAGAAGTTAGCTTTGGGGCCGAAGGTATCCACCGATACCTTACCCAGTTTTTTCTTGGTCTGAGTCATGGTGGCACCTCCTAGAATAAAGCAGAATCTGGATCAATCTTGCGCACAATCAAGTTAGCTGACAGCAACAAGATGAAACCAACGAAGGACTGATAAAGCCCGGCTGCGGTGGTCATCCCCAGGTTCCCTGCGTTTTTCAAACCATCATAGATATAGGTATCTAAGACGGACGTCACATTCTTAAGTGGACCAGATTGAAGTGGCACTTGGTAGAAGAGACCGAAGTCGGCCCGGAAGATGTTCCCAATCCCCAAGATAACCAGAATAATCATCATTGGTACCAAATGCGGAATCACAACGTGGCGAATTTGGTCCCACTTGCTGGCCCCATCCATTTGGGCGGCTTCATAGTAGGTCCGGTCAATCCCCACAATGGTCGCGAAGTAGATAATGGAAGAATAACCAATCCCTTTCCAAATCCCCATGAAGACAAGGAATGGTGGCCACATGTCAGGCGTTGTATACCAGTTAGTGTCGGCCTTCATGCCCATATCCCCTAACATTTGGTTCAATAGCCCGCGGTCCGTAGACAGGAAGGTTAAGACGAAAATACTGATGATAACCCATGACAAGAAATAAGGTAAGAGCATGGAGGTTTGAATGGTCTTAACCAAAAGCTTACTACGTAATTGGCTAAGAATAATCGCAAACATAACGGCGAAGATAAGGCCAATAATAATGAAGGCTAGGTTGTATAAGACAGTGTTCCGGGTAATAAGATAGGCCTTAGAACTTGAAAATAGGTAGTTAAAGTTGGCGAACCCTACCCATTTACTGTCGAGGATAGACTGAACAAATCCTCCCTTGGAGAAACGGAACTGCTTAAAGGCCACCACGTTCCCCAATACTGGAATATAGTAGAAAAAAATGAGCCAAATCAGCCCCGGTAAAGTCATAATAAGCAAGGGTATATTTTGTTTCCATTTGCGTCGTTTTTTGGAGCTTTTAGCTTTTTTCGCTGCTTCCATTGTCACTCCTCTTTTCTGTTAACGTTTACAGTTTGTATTATACGCCAATTGCCCCTGACTTCCTATCCTCAAATCATAGGTAATTTATTAAAAATTATAGGTATTAAATCATACATTGTGCACTAAACCCGTATAGGCAAATAGTTATTTCGCCCGAGACTCTAGCAACTAACTTGTACTTTTTAAGGCCCTCTCTCGCTCTTAAATTAAGCAGATATTTTACTAGACTTTATGGTCGCGTTAGATCAAAGTAAAAAGGCATGACTTCAGTCATGCCTGAAATATAAGCTAAACGAGTTAGACTCCTTGGAAGCCAGGCTACTCACTAAGTTCAGCTGCTGCCAACCAGGTTACTCCTGCCCCAATCAGATTAGCATCTGCTTGATGGGCACAAGAACGTACCTGAGGATGATGGGGAACTTCAGACGCTTCTAAGAAGGCCTTGACCCTTTCTTCCAGTGCCCGGCTGAAGTCCTGATTGCCTGACAAGGCCCCCCCAATCAAAATAAGTGGCAAATCCATGAAGACGTAGAGATTATGAATCAAGAGAGCCAAGTCATCTACCATTTGATCGACGGCTTCCTTAGCTTCTGGATAGCCTTGTTCCGCCAGTTCCAAAAGGGCCTTGAAGTCGCTCGACCCATTATAACGCCGTGCCACATTGACCGGGCTCATGGTTGGGCTGACCCGGCGACTAAAGTCGACCATGCCATAACCAAACTCACCAGCAAAGCCCCCTGGCCCCCGGTAAAGCTGGCCATTTAAGACTAGGGCGCCCCCAATACCAGATCCTAAGACTAGGAGGGCGGCGGCTTGGGCTCCCTGAGCAGCTCCTGAATGAACTTCAGCTACCGCCGCACAGTTGGCGTCATTTTCAATGGTGATAGGCACTTGGAAGGCCTGGGTCATTTCTTTAACAAAAGGCCGATGATGGATATAAGGGACGGCACTAATGCCTTCGATAAGGCCCTTGTCCGGCAAAACGCTCCCTGGCACGGAAAAGCCAATTCCTTTGATAGGCACGTCCAATTCTTGGCGGAGTTTAGCAAGCTCGGACTGGAGTCCCTCCCAAGTTTCTGGCGTGGGAAACTTCCCTTGATGGCTCAAGACTTGCCCATCAAAGATGCCATACTTCACGCTTGTTCCCCCGACATCGCAAACTAGTAGTTGCTCGGTCATGTCATTTCCTCCCATTCAAATTCATGATTAGCAGTTAAATCTTTGAACCACCAGCCGGATTGTTTGACGGTCCGGGTCTGGGTATGAATATCGTTAGAGATTAAGCCATAGCGGTTCTTGTAGGCATTGAGCCAGGACCAACCGTCGACTGGTGTCCAGACATGGTAGCCAAAGCAGTTGGCCCCTTCTTGCATGGCCTGGTTAAGCCAGTAGAGATGTTCGCTGAAGAACTGAATCCGATACTGATCCTGGATAATCCCTTTCTGATCCAGATAGCGCTCCTCACGCGAAACGCCAATCCCGTTCTCGGAGACGAACCAAGGGATATTATCATAATTGTCTTGAAGGTTCTTAGCAATATCATAGAGAGCTTGAGGATAGATTTCCCAGCCTTTGTCCACATTCATACGCCGACCTGGCATTTGATAATCGTTAAAGTAGCGTTGCGGCATCCAGTCAACCGTTAAACTGTTAGGCGAAATTTCTGGCGCCTTGACCCGATGAGGGTGGTAGTAGTTAACCCCGATATAATCCACGCGATTGTCGCGGATAATGGCTAACTCTTCTGGCGTCGATTCCCATAACACACCATCTTTAGCCAGAATGGCCACTAATTCCTCTGGAAACTCCCCCTTAACGGAAGCATCTAAGAAGAGGCGGTTGACAAATAAGTTGGCAAAATGTGCCGCCGCCAAATCTTCTTCAGATTGGCTAGCTGGATAAGCCGGCGTTAGGTTAAGAGCAATGGTGACCCGACCTTGCGGATTTTGATTGATTTGGCGGTAGGCTTGAATGGCCTTGGCAGAGGCTAATTGTAGGTTATAGGCTACTTGAACCGCCTTCTTGCCATCTACCAACATAGGATAGTGGAAACCATAGAGATACTGGCCTTCTACGACTACCATGGGTTCATTGAAGGTCATCCAGTCCGTTACACGATCACCGAAACACTCAAAGGCCCGGCACGCAAATTTCACAAAAAGCTCTACGACATGCTTGGACTCCCAACCACCGTAACGCTCATAGAGTTCGATTGGTAAATCAAAGTGGTGAAGATTGATAATCGGCCGAATGCCGGCAGCCATGAGGGCATCAATGACCCGGTTGTAGTAAGCTACTCCCTTTGGATTCAAGCTTCCTTCCTCTAAATCATCAATCAAGCGGGTCCATTGAATGGAGGTCCGCAAACTATTAAACCCTAACTCCTTGAACAGGGCGATATCAGACTCATATAAATGGTAGAAATCGGATGCCACATCCGGCCCAACATAGCGGAAGAAATCTTCCGGCTTGGTATCATAATGATAATCGAATACATTGACATGGGGTTTATGGAATCGCCCTTCATTTTGTGGGCCAGAAGTTGCCCCACCCCACCAAAAATCTACTGGAAATGTTACTTTCATCGTCATCACCTCACCCTTATTATAGCATGACCCTGACTGTACAAAATATAGACCTTTTGCGACAAACTATAGGCTTATGAGTAGCACTCACACGCCCCATCTTTCTGGGTGGGGCATGACTAAGTAAAGCAGTCCTTTCTTGAAATATAAAAGTAGCGCTGTTCTTCTGGCAGAACAGCGCTACTTTATTATAAACGGATGGAAATCGCCTATGGTAGATCGAAATTTATCTTCTTGAGTAGGGTGCTAAGCCCTTGCAACTCCGCTTCGCTTAAGTTACCAAATACTTTATCAAGTTTGGCTACGTGAACAGGAAAAATCTCTCGCATCAAATCAAAACCTGATGGACTTAGGCCAATATAAGCTACCCTTCTATCCTTAGCATCAATTCTCCGTTGAACAAGCCCCTTTTTTTCTAGCTGATTAATGACATAGGTGGTCGAGGAGGAAGAAATCAGAATCTTCTTAGCAATTTGCTGTACAGGGTACTCTCCTTTAGACCAGAGCAATTCTAAAACACCAAACTCTGTCGAATTAAGTCCGTAACTACTAACGTCATTCTTTAAAAATTGTGTCAGTTGGCCACTGGTCCGCATAAGTCCCACAACCACTTTCAAAGCTAATTCTTGATGCATTGGCCAACCTCCTCCTATTTTTTCTTAAGGTCCCATTATAACAAGTCTTGTTTTTTTAAACAAGAGAAATATTTATACTTGACCTTTTAAATATAACTTTATACACTGTATTAAGTATCAAAAATAATTATGTAAAGGACTTAATAGATATGGCACGCTTCAGCAGTGACAAACTCCCTACTTGCCCCTTTGTTGTTACCCAAAAAGTTCTCTCTGGCAAATGGAGTATTCTCATCCTCCACGCCCTCGAGCAAGGTCCTAAACGCTTTAATGTTCTCCACCGTGAATTATCTGGAATCACTCAAGCTACCCTCACCAAACAATTACGTCAGTTGGAAGAAGATGGCATCATTATTCGCAAGGCCTATCCTCAGATTCCACCTAAGGTAGAATATCAACTTTCCGCTATCGGCATGGAATTTCGTTTAGTGCTTCAACAATTGGGGGCCTGGGGAAACAAGTATATCCATTTCCTTAAAACTCAATAATAAAGAATAAGCGTGTTGACTTCCCCAAGTCAACACGCTTTTCTCATAATGATAGACGCGTCAAAATAGAAAAGTAATCGGTAAGCCCCTAAACTTCCTATTTGACTGAAGATGCTCCACCCAACTGTACTTTTACCTTCCCCTAAAGGGAAAAGCACTAACTGAGCCATCTATCATCAATAGTAACCAATAATTAAAAAGGTTGCGCTAGCCTGTTGCTAGCTATGGTACCTTGACTATCTGACCAAGATCCCTCAATCTTAGTGGTCTACGATAGGTGCCAAGGCGAGGTATCTTCCGCCTTTTCAAAAGGCAACCTCAGATAATGTGAACAACGGGAGAAAGTCTCCACTCCATCCGAATAGTGAGTTCACTATTCATTGCAACTACCAATTAGTGGCTATCACTTGTCCCGCCTCTCTCGCCTACTCACATATTTTGTCACCATTTACAACGCGCCGCAGTTGCTTGACAAAGTTAGTTTCTGTTAGCCGATCTCGCCATCGGGCGAGAAAAAGAACCATAAGTAGCTAAAGATTTAGGTTTCTACCAAACAAGTGATTGAAGTAATTGATATCACCCGTTGTCACACTCATCTTAAATTCGAAATGACTCATAGTAAAAGAACTACTTCCCCTCTGTTCTAAAAGCAGTCGCTTAAAGCACTTAGTTATCTCGAATTCGAAATAATTATATCACGTCAATGACATTTGGTCAATACATTGATTTTCATAATCTTTTCCTAAATAAATAGAGATTCGTTTCACTAAATATTCGGAATAAGCTGAACTTTCTTAGAATATTCTCTAAATGTATTCTTATTTTTTATTTCCAACTTAATAATAGCACCTATTTTATATGTTTTCTTTCGCCTTTTATAAGATAAATAGCTATTTATACCCTATATTTTTTATTTATCCTACATATTTATAGTTAAAAACTATAGATACTCCTATAAAATCAATATAGCCAGATGATTGACCCTTGCCCGCTTTAGCCCTTACAATAAGAGAAAAGCTCCTTTACTTGATAGGAGTTATCGCGTAAGGAGGTTGCCCTTTGCCTATTCGTATTGCTGATGGCCTACCCGCCAAACAAGAATTACTTCATGAAGGTATCCAGGTCATGGAAGAGCAGACAGCACAGCGCCAGGATATTCGCCCGCTTAAAATTTTGCTCCTCAACCTCATGCCCAAAAAAGAAGAAACTGAACTTCAATTTCTACGCCTTCTAGGTAGCCAACCTCTGCAAATTGAAGTTGACTTCCTCCAGATGTCGAGCCGTAAGTCCAGCCACACCAATGCCTCGCACTTGGAGAAATTCTACTACCAATTTAATCAAATCCAGGACCGCTATTATGACGGCTTAATCGTGACGGGAGCTCCAGTAGAGCACCTTGACTTCGAAGACGTCACCTACTGGTCGGAACTCCAAAGCATCTTCGACTGGTCTAAAAACCATGTCTTTTCTTGCCTCCATATCTGCTGGGGGGCGCAAGCAAGGCTCTATACCGACTATGGCATCACTAAACATAGCCTACCTATTAAGCTCTTTGGTATTTTTAGTCATGAATTGACCCAACGTCACCATCCCCTAACACGAGGAATGGACGACTCTTTCTTGGCGCCACAATCACGTCACACAGGTATTGACGAAGCGAGACTGGCCCAGCACCCAGAGTTAGATGTACTGGCCACTGCACCTGAAACAGGCACCCTATTGGCCGCCTCTAAGGACAATCGTCAGATTTTTGTCACGGGTCATATGGAATACGACGCCTTAACCTTAGATCAGGAATATCGACGAGACCTCGGTTCTAATCCCCAAGTTTGCCTACCTCTGAACTACTATCCGCAAGACCAAGCGGATTTACCGCCCCAACATCGTTGGCGATCTAGCGCTTATCTCTTCTTCCATAATTGGTTGAACTTGGTTTATCAACAAACACCTTATGATTTAACCAGGCTTGATGACCAGTCAGCCAAATAAACCTCCGAACACAGCAAGAGCCCTCCCCTAAGTGGGAGGGCTGCTTTTTGTGCTTATTTAAGGACAGTCCCGTCTGCTAAGGTGATGGTGTGGCCATTGAAGTTGATCGTGCCGTTGTTGGTTAAGCTAGTCAAGGTGACATCCCCAGTTAAGTTCCAAGTCGCCCCTTCTTCTACTGTGACCACTGCATTATCCGCAACTGCCGTACCCCCATCTGCGTTATCGACGATTTTGATGGTGCCGGTAAAGTTGGTGCCTTTGCCTAAGGTCCAATTCAAGGTAGAGATGGTATCGACCTCAATTGCGCCTTCCAAAGTTTGATTTTGGGTTGTCATGGTGACGTTAGCGCCATTGGCACCGGCAGTCCCCCAACCATGGCTAGCATCATTCCCTAAGACAGCTAAGAGTCGACCTTCTGTATCCAGGTTTTTGATGGTGACATTGCTTAAGTTAATGTCAGCATGCGTGTTGGTGACATAGATTAAATCGCCATTGTTGCTAATCAAGTTCCCATCCGTCATGGTGAAGGCAGCTTTACCGACTTCAGCATCCCCAGACATAGACTGGTAAATCATGACATTGTGGACATTGGTATCAGAGCTGCTACCTTTGGTATCACTCATATTGCCTTCAACTGTCGCATTCTCTAAGGTAATCGAGTTTTGCCCTTCGATTACGAGGGCTTCAGAGTTCTGAGCTGTGAAGGTCCCATTTTTAGCTGTAATATTGGCCGTTGAGTAAATGGCTGGTGAGTTGTAACCTTTAGAAGTATAGGTCCCGCCATCAACCACTACTGTGCCACCACCCCGGTCTGACCGGACAGCAGCTGCTGAGTTCCCGGCTGTCTCGACGGTCAAGTTGGTCGCACTCATAGTCGCGCCCCCTGTCGTCTGAATCCCACCAGAGTTGTCAGCCGTGGTTGTAATGGTCGTATCCGCTACATTCACCGTCGTGCCTTGGCCATAGGAGAAAATCCCATTCCCGTTTTGAGCGCTGGTATTAACGGTCGCATCTTTGATGGTCACGGTGGCACCATCTGTTGCTAGTAAGCCAGCATTCATCCCGTAGAAGTCACCGTCTTCTGTGTTAGAGCTTGCTCCTGCTGTCTTATCCACTTTGACGCCTGTTAAGGTCACTTTAGCATTACTTACTCTGAGGGCATTTTCATCATCACCAGTAGAGCTATACTGAGTATCGGTCACAGTGCCGTCCTCGGTAATTTCAGTAGCAGTCGTCCCTTGATTAACGGTGCCAGATCCACCAAATCCTCCGCCTCCACCTGGAGGTGCTTGAGGTGGTGCTGCCTGAACTTGAACAAGTGGGGTATTAAGCGTCAGCGTCATGAGACTGGCTTGCGCTAAGATAAAAGCAGAAGTAGTGAGTGCGGCAATTTTATGTAGTTTTTACATCTTAATCATCCTTTCGTCAACTCTTTTGTTTTAGTTGATAGCTTAAGTATAGGATGCTTACTTAAAATCTACTTAAAGCCATAAAAACTTTTTTGACTTATTCAATGCCAAGCAAAAATGCCGACTCAGTCGGCATTTTCGAGTCTCATTTATTAGTGATTAGCGACTTTGAGCCGCGCGCGCTACAATGGCTTTAAGCTCTGGCCATTGAGCTTCCATCTGAGCCACTAAGGTCAACTGGGTAGCTGTCCGATCCAAATTCTGACCTGGACGGCTGGTGCCATAATAGATATCGCCATTGAGGTAGTCGGTCAGGAATCGAATCCCCTGCTCCAAGGTAATGACCCGTGCCCCCCAAGGCAGCAATTCAATTTCTAAGGTGGTTAGGCGATCCCCCATCCCCTTCAAAAAGCCGCGCGTATAGACTTCAAATAAATGGGCATCAAATTGGACCTTGCTCAAATCCGACTCGTCTTCCATATTATGGTTGGCCCCAAAGCGAATGGCATCCCCATAATCGAAGAGCACCAGACCTGGCATAATGGTATCCAAGTCTACGATACAGAGGGCCTGGCCAGTGCTAGCATCCATGAGAATATTATTGAGCTTGGTATCATTGTGGGTCACGCGCAGAGGTAATTGGCCTGCATCTAGCAAGTCATAGAGCAGGTAGCAATCAGATTTGCGGGCTCGTACAAAATCAATCCATTCCTGAACCTCTGCCACACGTCCCGCACGGTCTTGGGCGATGGCCTCTTCAAACTGAGCATAGCGATGACGAGTATCATGGAATTTGGGAATGACTTCAGTCAGCTGGCTAGCATCAAAATCATCTAAATCAGCGGCAAAAGCCCCAAAGGCTTGGCCAGCCCGATAGAACTCGTCCTCATTGGTGACTTGTTCAATGCTGAAGCTATCCTTAATAAACTCATAGATGCGCCAATAGGTCCCATCTTCCAAGCGCGTATATGGTAAGCCCTCACGATTAAGCACAACCGTCAAGGTTTCCCGTTCGGGGTCGCCACCACGGCGACTGATAATTCCCTTCATATAATCTGTCACGGCCAAGATATTCTGCATAAGTCCGGGCACATCTGGGAAGATAGACTGGTTGATTTCTTGGAGGACATACTCCCCTTGCCAGCCTTGATGATTCCCTTGTTGGATGCGGTAGGTTTTATTAATCAGGCCGTTGCCTAAGGGCTCTAGGGCAAGCAAGTTCCCTGGTAAATCATAAGCTTGATAGGCCAAGTAGGCCGGCGAATCGGTCGCTAGAACGGTTGACATATGCTTCACTCCTTTTACTGCTATCCTAAACTTCTGGCCACAAGGGGCTTGGGTACACACCTGACTGAGTCAAGCTTTCAATGGCTTCTACCACTAAAGGTTTGTCTTCTTGATAGGTGACCCCAAACCACTGGGATTGGGTTTCTAAAATCTTGACTCTGGCTTGGTCAGACTTAATTTGTTTGCGAACTACACTTGGTAGGTAGTACTCACATTTATCAGGTTTAGTCCGAAGACCCTTCTCCAAGAACTCTGGTAGATAGCCTTCAATAACTTGGATGAAAGCTTCGGGGAAGCCCCAGAGGTTCATGGACACAATGGTTTCTGGATCTACATCCACCCAGTTTAAGCCGTCTTGCGTATAGTGAATCCCTTCTGGATAGGCTTCAATCTGAGTCTGCTCTTCGATTTCAACTAAGTAGCCTGACTCATTAATCTGGCAAAGGCCACGCGAAACCGCCCCGTTAGCCGAGATAGTTTTCTTGAGAGGATAACCCACCATACTATAACGTGGATTACGATAGGTCTGCATTTTAACCAAATAATCATAGACTGATTGGAAGGCATGCCGGCCATAGAAATCATCGGCATTAATAACCGCAAAAGGCGCGTCAATCAGGTCTCGCGCGCACCAAACCGCATGGGCGGTCCCCCAAGGCTTGGTTCGGCTAGTCGGCACAGCAAAACCCGCCGGTAAATCTTCTAATTTCTGATAGGCATATTCTACTGTCATATATTGTGCTACACGGTCGCCAACTTGGGCCTTAAATCGTTCGGCCATGTCGGGTTTAATGATAAAAATAACCTTCTTAAAGCCTGCTTCTTTCGCATCATAGAGCGAATAATCCAGCATAACCTCCCCTCTTGGTCCGACTGAATCAAGCTGTTTGAGGCCACCATAACGACTGCCCATTCCGGCTGCCATGATGACCAGGATTGGTTCTTTCATCTGTAAGACTCCCCTAACACCCCTAGTGGGGCGATATTCTATTCGCTATCCATCATCGAATGGATGCCAACTTTATTTTAGCATATTTTGAACTGTTTGTAAGCTATTTCATTTGAGCTAACATAATTTCTCCTCAGGCATTTTTATCATCACTTGATACAAGGACCAGGCGCAGGCTTTCGCCACAAACCTCGCAATAGTAAGGTCTCTGTGCTATAATAGTCACGAGATAGGATAGGAGGAATCAGCATGTTATCTATTATTGTGCCCTGCTACAATGAAGCAGATGCCATCCCATATTTCTTTGCTGCGACCGAAGAAGTGATCACAGGCCTTGGCTGCCAAACAGAATATATTTTTGTTAACGACGGCTCAAAGGATGAGACCCTAACTGTCCTACGTAACTTACATCAAAAGCATCCTGACAGAGTGAGATACCTCTCCTTTTCTCGTAATTTCGGTAAAGAAGCCGCCATTTTTGCTGGACTCAAAGCCTGTCGTGGTGACTACATCACCTTAATGGATGCTGACCTACAAGATCCACCGGAGCTCCTTCCACAGATGTTTGAACTTATCCAAAGCAAAGAGGTAGACTGCGTCGGGACTAGACGGACTACCCGCAAGGGTGAGCCACCCATTCGTAGTTTTTTCGCCCGTCTCTTCTACAAAATCATCAATCGCATTAGCCAGACCGAAATCGTAGATGGGGCGCGCGACTATCGCCTAATGACTCGCCAAATGGTGGACGCCATCTTGGAATTATCAGAATACAATCGCTTCTCCAAAGGCTTATTCAGCTGGGTGGGCTTTGATACAATCTACCTAGAATTCGAGAACCGTGACCGGGTAGCTGGCCAAACTAGTTGGAACTTCTTCCAATTGCTGCGTTACTCCATTGATGGCATTATTAACTTCTCCGAGGCTCCTTTGACCTTAGCCTCCATTATGGGGACCATCACCTGCCTAATTTCAGCCTTTTTCTTAGTTGTTATTATCGTAAGAGCCCTTCTCTTCGGCGACCGAGTGGCTGGTTGGCCTTCAATTGTCTCCATCATCCTCTTCTTCTCAGGTATCCAACTCCTATCTTTAGGGATTATCGGTAACTATATCGGTAAAATCTTTATGGAAACCAAACGGCGTCCAATCTATATCATTAAGGAAACAGAAGCAAGTTCAGACAAAAAAAATGAAGCCTAACCCTGGGTTGGCTTCATTTTTTGTTATTAATGGGTTTCGCCGCCCACAAGTCGAGCATCCGTCTTGCCTTGGTAGGCCACAAGAGTCTCTAAGCAGACCGTCAGTCCCTTAACAATATCAGCTAAAGCCATAGAGGCTTGACCCGGCTTGTCTACCACTTGTTCCGTCACATAAGGGACATGAATGAAGCCCCCTTGAGTATTAGGATGATGCTTAGCCAGATAATAGAGATTCTGATACATAATATGGTTGCAGACAAAGGTCCCAGCCGTGTTAGATAGGCTAGCAGGCAAGCCCGCTGCCTTAACTGCCTCTACCATGGCCTTAACCGGCAAGGTCGTAAAGTAGGCTGGCGCCCCGTCAGCTTGAATGACTGTATCTAGAGGTTGTTGGCCCTTGTTATCAGCGATTCGCGCATCATCCACGTTAATGGCTACCCGTTCAGGCGTAATGCCAAAGCGACCGCCCGCTTGACCGACGCAGACCACCGCATGGGGTTGGAGCTGCTCAACTGCTTCAAAGAGGACTTTAGCCGAATCACCAAAAACGGTTGGAATCTGAACCGTCACAATCTCAGCACCCTCAATTTCCTTAGGTAAGCGACTAACGGCTTCCCAGGCGGGGTTAATGGCTTCTCCGCCAAAAGGATCGAAACCTGTTACTAAAATTTTCATAAGTTGATCTCCTATTCTAATATGCCATAAAGTAAATCAAGGCAATGTGCAAGACAATCATGACAAGCGCAACAGGAATTTGCTGCTTGATGACGCCATTCGGGTCTTTCATTTCTAAGAGAGAAGCAGGCATAGAGTTAAAATTGGCTGCCATCGGTGTCATCAAGGTCCCACAATAGCCCGCTGTCATAGCTAAGGTGCCGGCTACCACCGGATTAGCTCCCAAAGCGAAAACAAACGGAATCCCAATCCCTGCCGTAATTACTGTAAAGGCTGCGAAGGCATTCCCCATAATCATGGTGAAAATTACCATCCCTAAAACATAGGCTACTACACCTAACAAACGATTCTCCGCTGGCACCACTGAGGCTACAGCTGTCGAAATCAAGGTTCCTACTTGTGCCTTGGTAAAGATAACTCCCAGAGCAGCAAGTAATTGAGGCAGAATGATGGTTACCCCCATTTGTAGCGTCATCTGAGTGGTCCCATCATAGACTTCTTTTGGCTTAGGACGTAACATAATCAAAGCAACCGCCAAGGAAATTAAGCCACCAATTACTAAAGGCGCTTGCCCCCCTAAACCTTTAACATTGTAAACTAACAAGACGGCAACTAAGGCCAAGGTCAGAGAAGGCAAGAAAATCCATAAGCCATAGCGCTTAGCACGTTCCTCCTTCACAGCATCGGACACCGTATGAAGACTAGGAGTAGTCACTTGCTTAGTCACAGTTAAAATCGCCATGACTACTAACAGAACCCCTACTATAAATGGTGGCAAGTAAGACCCAAAGGCAAAAATAACCCCTAAGAGACTCCAGAAGATGGTAGCCCCCAATCGAGTCTTACTATCTGAGCGATAAACATAGAAGGCTGACAGGAAGAAGATTACCCCCGCAATGTAATAAGCGAATTCTAAAATCAGATCACGTACTGCAGTGATTTCCATTATTTTCTCCCCCTTCTATTCAGACTTTGCTGCCAGTATGCCATATAGAGTGCTACCACGATTAAGCTAGCAATCCCTACAGTCAGAGCTGTGTTGGCAACATCTGTTGCCGCCGCATCATAACCTGCTTCAGTTAAAGTAGAAATAATCAGCAAGACCCCTGAAGAACCGACAAAGATATTTTGAGAGTAGAAGTTGGCGATATTTTCTACGGCCGCACATTTACCCTTAATAGCGTCAACCTCCTCATCGCTTAAATCATCGCCGCATTTTTCTCGCACAGTGGCGTCGGTCATAGGATAAATCAAGGGGCGAACGAACTGAACATGTCCACCCAGAGGGATATGGAAGGCTAGGGACACCTCACGAATCAAGACATAGGTATAAAGCAAAATAGGTGCCGTCAAGCCCTTGAGCTTACTAATCAGATGCTGGGCTTGTTGACGCAGGCCGAAGCGCTCTACCATAGCAATCATAGGAATTGGAATCAAGAAGATGGTGACCAAACGGTTCTTGACGAAGTTCTCCCCCAAGAGAATTAGCGCCTCTTGCCAGTTAATACCAGCCACCAAGGCTGTGGATAGGGCTGCTACAATTAAGACCGCCATGGTATCCAACTTAAGCGAAAAACCAAGGACAATAATAACAATACCAATTAATATGAACCAGTTCATACTGTCACTCCTTTCAAATTGTTTAATCTAAATATAGCGATTATCCTGCTCAAAGTAAAGCTTTTCCGAACAAAAAGCGCCTACTATATGTAAACGTCCGTTTTTTTAGTCCTGTATTCTGACTTAACCAAAAACCTCAAGAATCGGTTTAGTAGCCGATTCTTGAGGTTCTTAATTATTGCTGGTTTGTTCTGCCTGGATTTTCTCTTCCAGGTAATCAATAATGCGAGCTTCCTGCTCCTGGGCTCTAAGATTATGGGCACGAGGTAGTCGTTTCTTAGCTTGCGCCAAATGCTCCAGAGCCGTTACCATATCACCCTTGACCCGCCAGTGATAGGCGGCCTGGGCCGTTGAATTTTCTGGTCGCTTGGTTTTCAGCATGGCCACTAAGAGTGGATCTTCCAGTAAGGTCGTAATCAGGGGATCTTCCGGATGTTGTAGGCTAGCCGCAAAAAATAAGAGACGCAAGATTTCCTGACGATAGGGCGTCACCATATCCTCCCGTTCCTGGTAGATTTTCTTAGCCAGGATATAGACTTCTTCGAACTGACCCTGATCCACTAGTTGCTCTAAGTCATAGAAAATCGTAGCATCAGTCAAGAAGTTCGTCTCATTAATAGTAACACGCCGTAGATAGCGATATTTCTCATCATAAGACTTACCACGATTGGCCCAGTAATTATCTTCTAACATTATGAAGAGAACCAGGCGGTTTAATTCACTTTTGCTCAATAAAAGTAAGTTTTTGCCATCATTAAAACTCATGGGAATGGCGTTAGTCAGGCCCATTAAAATCCCTAGACTAGCAAAGACAAAGACATAGATATTAGGCCAGAGCCAATAGGCCCAGACACTAGTCAAAATATTGGCCAGAAATCCACCCGCTAAGTAGAGCCTAAAGGGAAAATGTTGACTTTGATAGCGTGGTGGGCGCATCAAACATTGGCCACCTGTTCCGGCCACATGTTGCCAACGAAACTTAAAGCCACCTGACTCAGATTTTTCCAATTTTAAATCCATGACCCGGAAACTAACAAATTTATAACCCGTCAGCAGACCACCAAGCAAATGGCCCCCTTCATGAATAATAATATGTAAAATCGTGCTCACTATAAAGGTCGCCAGCAAATAGGTAATGGACACATGACGTATCTGATTGGCCAGTGAAGAACCGAAGAAGCGCCCAATCAGCAAGCCAACTGCAGCACCGACTAAAAGACACAAGACTAAATAGCCTAGCTGAAGCCAAACCCAAGATTTTTTTGTATTTTTTTGCGCCATTATAGTGCCTCCCTTTCAGTCCAATTGGTCACCAATATAGTCTCTATTATACTGGATAGCCCCTAGTGGTTCAAGGTCAAGAATTGCCACCGAGAGGTAATAATATGATTAAAGCCCATGACAGTCATATTAGTCGACTCAGGACAAAATGGCTCTGTTGACAGGCTTCTGCTTTCGTGTTACACTGAGGCAAATACTACTTCGATGACGAGATGAGTAAGTCAAGCCACGGTCTATAGAGAGCCCTAGTTGCTGCAAAGGGGTGGCCACCTTGACCCAAGATGACCTCTGAGAATTTCACTGTTTTTCAGCCAGTGAGACGTTCGCAACGTTACTGCCAAGTCTTAGACTTACCAAGGTGCTTGCTGTGAGGCAAGTACAAAATCGGGTGGTACCACGAAGATTCGTCCCGGCGCGCAGGCCTTTTCCTGTGCGTCGGGCTTTTTCTTTGACCTATTAATCCATAAAGGAGTTGACCCTGATGACCCATCGCGACACTCAACTAGCCCAACTGGGCAACCGACAAGATAAACAAACTGGCGCGGTCTCCCTGCCTATTCACCTGTCTACCGCCTACGCCCATCCCGGTTTGGGCCAAAGTACAGGCTTTGACTATACCCGAACCAAAAACCCTACTCGTACGGTCTTAGAAGAAGGCCTGGCTGCCCTCGAAGGTGGCGCCCAAGCAGTGGTGACCTCTTCTGGTATGAGTGCCATCCAACTAGTCCTGGGCCTCTTCCCAGCTGGCAGTCAATTCCTGGTAACACGAGACGTATATGGGGGCAGCTTCCGCTACTTCGATAAGCTCCAAGCGCAAGGCTTCTATCAATTTACTTATTTCCAAGATTTTGAAGACTTGACCTCCTTAATTAGCGACCAAGTAGCTGCTGTCTTCGTCGAGACACCTACCAACCCGCTAATGCAGGAAATTGATTTGGCGGCTGTGGCCCAACTCTGTCAACACCACCAAACACGCCTTATCGTGGACAACACCTTCTTGACGCCCCTACGTCAACGTCCCCTAGAATTAGGGGCTGACCTAGTCATTCATTCAGGCACCAAATACCTGACTGGCCATAACGACATCTTGGCTGGTGTGGTGGTGGCCAAGGATGCTAGCTTGGGCGAGCAACTAGTCTGGTTGTCCAACACAACAGGCCCAACCTTGTCACCTTTTGACTGTTGGCTCTTTATCCGCTCACTTAAAACCCTGTCCCTGCGATTAGACCGGCAAGAAGCCAATGCTCAGGCCCTAGCCCAAGCCCTAAGCCAACACCCGCAAATCAAAGAAGTACTCTACCCTGGTCGCGGTGCCATGATGTCCATTAAGATTCAAGATGCCAGCAAGGTAGACAGCTTCTTACGCGCTCTCAAGGTCTTCACCTTTGCGGAGAGCTTAGGGGGTGTCGAAAGCTTCATCACCTATCCAACCACCCAAACCCATGCTGACATCCCGCAAGACATTCGCGAGTCTTATGGTTTAACAGCCGACTTACTACGAGTATCCGTAGGGATTGAAGACCCGCAAGATTTAATCGCAGACATTATTCAGGCCCTCAATGCCTAAGAAAAAGCGAAGTGCTTCTGCACTTCGCTTTTCTCATTAGAATTTGAGGTTTTGACGAATCCAGTCTCGTCTATGAAGATAACCCACACGCATCATGGCATACTCCATAAGGGCAATAACAGAGAAGAAGATCCAAATGCTGTCCCGGAAGTACCAAGCCAAGCCTACGCCTAGAGCCAATAACCCTACATATTGTAATAGCAAGCGCCGGGTCAAACGCAGCTCTTCTTTGTTATAGCGAGAGGTTAAGAGTAGGCAAAGATGATAAATCACCAGGCCTAGCAAGACTAAGAAGGGGCTAGTCAAATAGGCTAAATCACTTGTTGTTAGCTCAATTCCAACCGTAAACATATTGAGTCCCATTAAGAGTACTAGATGAGCAGAAATTAAAAGGGTTGGACTATTCTTTTGGTTATGTTCCAAGGAAATGGCCGTTTGTGAGACATAATTAATAAAGGCTGCCCCCAGACAGGCAAAGGTCACAAGCGCTAGCCAGACATTCTGACTCAGAGGGAAAGTTCGAATTACACTAATAACAGCTTCCCCAAAGGTCAGAATCGTAATCAGCTGCATCCGCTCAACCAAATGGGGAAAGTTCATGGCATCATGATTGTTATAGCGCTCAATCCATAGAGGCACCCCTACAATCAAGAGATAGGCTAGCCCATAAACATAGACTCCCATCTCAACAGGAAGCACTGCGATAAGCGGCAAAGTCAATAAGAGAATGACGATTACGAAGACTATCAGACGCATTTGCATTGCCATATCTGGCGTGCAAACCTTATAGCGGCGACCATGCAGCCAGTACTGAAGCAAAATAATGGCATAAGCTAGGATTAATAAGCCATTAAATACAAAATATGTTGGGAGACTCAGCCCATTAAAATTAAGGATAGTCGTGCGCCATTCAGCATGCAAGTTGATGGCCAGATTACCGATGACTAACATGGACAGAATCAGGGAGTAAATATCATTACGGTCCCTGCGACTGTACTTATTCATATAGATATTTTGAGTAAACCATAGGCTCCAGAAACTAATGTTGACCACCACAAATTGGATGATATCTAAAGCTCCAATAGGCGAGTGCTCCCCAACGTGATGGAACATGCCCACCATAGACGAAGTGGCCATGACAAAGACCAAGTCATAAAATAATTCGTAGTTGGAAACGCGTTTGGCAGTGACTGACACAGCTAACTTCCTTTCTGATAAAGTTTTTGTGCGACAAAGAAAACCACACGGCATCTGCCATGTGGTTTTGTCTTTAACGACTTACTTGTTTATAAGCTTGCTTGTCTTCGAAGCTCTTAAGCGCTAACTGCAAGAGCTCTTCAATCAAGTCACGGGTATTAAGCCCGGTCGCTTCCCAAAGACAAGGATACATGCTGTAAGGGGTAAAGCCTGGCATGGTGTTAATTTCATTGATATAGATATCGTGGCTAGCCGTCACAAAGAAGTCAACCCGCGACAAGCCCTTGCCATCCAATGCGCGGTAGGCGCGTAGGGCATATTCTTGAATCTTGTCACTAATGGCGTCTGGCAATTGAGCCGGAATCTCCATTTCAACTGTGTTGTTGACATACTTTTCATCGTAGTCATAGAAATCAGCGGTCTTAACCAGACGGCCGACTACACTAGCGTGTGCGTCATCGTTGCCTAGAACTGCTACTTCGCATTCTTGAGCAGAAATCCCTTGTTCCACCACGATGCGACGGTCAAATTGCAGGGCTTTCTCTACGGCTGCACGCAGCTCTTCGGTTGTGGTGGCTTTAGAAATCCCCACGCTAGAGCCCATATTAGCAGGCTTTACAAAGAGCGGATAGAGCAAGTTGCCCTCGCAGCGATTCATCCATTCCTCAGGGGACTGAGCCCATTCACGAGAATCAAAGGCCACGTATGGCACTTGTGGTAAGCCAGCTTGGTGGAAAAGTTGTTTGGAAATGACCTTGTCCATACCGCAGGCGCTAGCAGTCACGCCAGCCCCGACATAAGGCATACCCAAGACTTCCAAGAAACCTTGGATGGTCCCATCTTCGCCGTTAGGCCCATGTAAGATAGGAAAGACAATGGTATCTGCTTCCTTAATGTCGCCAGGTTGAATTAAGGTCCCGACTGATTGACCCTCTGGCCCCTCAGCCCAACGTGCTTGCGGACCAGCGCTTAGGGCAAGTTGATTAGAGTGGCTAAGCGGACCTGATAAAGGAGCCCCCTTGAGCCAGTCTCCTTGCTTGGTAATATAAACTGGTTGTACTTCATAGTAATTGTACATGATGGACTGCATAATATTATGTGCTGAAATCAAGGAAATATCATGTTCAGCACTCTGCCCACCATAGAGTAAGACGATTTTCATGTAAAGTTCCTCCATCAATTTTAGATATTCAATACTAGGCGCCAATGGCTGGCACTAGTATCATAGACAATCTCCCCAATCTGCTCAGCCAAATTCTGATTCTGGGAGAGCAAGGTCAATTCATCTTCAATGACAAATAGGGGAACTAACCATTTTCCATTTAGGTAGTGAGCTTGCACAAAGTCTACTTTAATACCATTAGCAAATAAGGGAGCCAATTCCTCAGCTACGTGCGCAGGCAAAAGAGATACGGTCTGACGCTTAGAGAAGAAGAGGTTCTTATTCTCATTGACTAGCTCCGTCATGCGTTCGGTCATATTCCGAGCGAAGCGCGGGTAGAAGTCTTGAATATGCCGATAGAAGAGCTTGTTGAGCCCATTAGGTAAAGTGAGATAGACAAAGTTGTTCTGCAACTTATAGAAGAAAGCTGAGCGCAGGACATTGGAAGAGTGGAAGAGGTAAAGCAATTCCGCAATTTCCTGAGGAGTCAATTGATGCATGAGTTCAATGGATTCGAAGTCAATCCAGTTAGACATCCGCAGCTTCTGGGCTTGGACTGTCTCCATATACCGTAAGACTTCTGACCGTCCCCGCAAAATCTTGAAGTTGGTCTGCACATCAAAGCGACCAAAATTAGCCGGCGCTTCTGCCAAAATCAAGTTATTAGGTAAATTCTGTGCACTAAAGTCGTCACTAGTCAGACTTAGGGCCCGGGTCATCATATAGTTGGTAACCGAGTCATAATGCACATAGAGGTTAACCCGTTTCATCTCATGCCTCCTTTCCATGCTAGCTAGTAAGTCAATAATATAATGGGAGCAAGTTTAGACTTAGAAGCTTACTTTTGGTGCTTCTTTTGCTTCAGCTGGTGCTTGTAGGTAAGCCTTTGGTGCAAAGCCACTTAAGCCAGCTACCAAGCTGTTAGGGAAGGTTTGGATCCCAGTATTGTATTGGCCAATGCTTGAGTTGTAGATTTGACGTGCTTTGGCAATCAAGTCTTCGGTTTCTTCCAAGCTACGTTGTAAGTCTAAGTAGTTTTGGTTAGCTTTGAGCTCAGGATAAGCTTCTGCTACAGCCAATAAACGTGATAAAGCGCCTGTCAATTGGTTTGATAATTCGTTCTTTTGCTCAGGTGTTGCATCCATTGGCAAGTTGACGATTTGTTGACGTGCCTTCACTACGGCATCTAAGGTTTCACTCTCGTGTTTAGAGTAACCTTTGACTGTTTCCACTAAGTTTGGAATTAAGTCGTTACGACGTTGGAGTTGCACGTCTACTTGGCTGAAGCTCTCTTCAGACCAGTTACGTAAACGAACTAAACGGTTGTAGACAGATGCCCAGAAGACTACTAATAGGACCACAATCCCAGCAATAATCCCTAAAACAGTCCATAATGTACTCATAAAAAAACATCCTTTCGAATTTTAGTCTCGTCCTCTATTATAAGCCAAAAACCTTGTCTTGTCACGCTTTGCGAAAGATTGTTAAGTAAAATCAAAAAAGAGCCCCGAGGGGCTCTTAGTCTTCTGTGGATAGAATAGTGGCTTATTTGTTGAAGCCGTACTTCTTGTTGAAGCGGTCCACACGACCATCTGCTTGGGTGAATTTTTGACGCCCAGTGTAGAATGGATGTGAATCAGACGAAATTTCCACGCGGATTAATGGGTAAGTGTTGCCATCTTCCCACTCAACCGTTTCGTTAGAAGTTTTCGTTGAACCTGACAAGAATTTGTAACCAGTAGTAGTGTCCATGAAGACAACTGGTTGGTAGTTTGGATGAATATCTGGTCTCATTTATGAACTTCCTTTCTGCCCTAGGCTATTTGCTAGTCTAGAGTTATTTGTCTGCACTCGGTGCAACACTAATATCATACCTAATTCTCTGCCAAATGTAAAGAATAAATTTGGCCCTTAACTAGAAAAGCTAGCACCTGGCGTCAGACAGACCTTAGTGGATATCCCAGGGAAAATCTAAGTTGAGGCCTGACTGGAATTGAGCCGATGCTTGGCGTTCGGCCATGCGTTTGGCCTGGCGTTCTGGGTAGCCTGCGCAGACGAAAATTTCCTCTGGGCCCTCTGGCTGAATAGGGGCGACCTCAACCGAAGCCCCCGTCTCATCGATGGCCACAAAGGTCAAGAAGGCCGTCGCTGCTAAATAACGTTCCCCCGTCTCAAGTCGTTCCCCTACTACCTTGGCAAAGACTTCAACCGAGGTACGGCCGGTACCTGTGACAATGGTTTCCACACAGACGGAGTCAGACAAGTGCAGAGGCCGGATAAAGTTGAGCTGGTCCATCGAGGCCGTCACACAGAGACTGCGCGTATGGCGGGACACTGTAATACTGGCACAGTTATCAATGAATTCCATGAGCTGACCGCCATAGAGGGTTTGGTGCATATTACAATGGAAAGGTAGAATACGGTGGGTTTGCACCGCTCGTGATTCGCGGCAAAACTTAGCCTCCATCTTAGCTTCCTTCTTTCTTAGTAGGCCCGCGCCAACCATACGGTGTGTTTAGCCGGTTGGCCTGTCACGATACAGGTTGCTTTCTCTGGCACTTGACCTGCAAATGGAATGTTACGCGTGGTGAAGCCTGTTTCTTCCTTAATCTTGGCTTCGCTCTCTTCAGTGCCATCCCAACCTGCTAACACCCAACCAGGCACTTGGCCAGCTGCTCGCTTGCTTTCGATGTGGGCCTTGAGCTCGTCTAAGCTATTGATGTCCATATAGTAGTTGGCTTGGTTCATTTGGCGCGCCTTTTCTAAGAGTCGCCCTTGCAAGCCAGTCAATTCCGCTTGAACGCTCGCCAAGAAGTTGTCAAATGGCACGGCTACTTTGTCATCTAAGTCGCGAGCCTTCATCATGACTTGCGCATTTTCTAAGTCGCGTGGACCACACTCAATCCGAACTGGCACCCCGCGAAGTTCCCATTCATTGAATTTGAAACCTGGTGAGTTGTTGCTGTCGTCTACGCGGCAACGGATACCTGCAGCTTTGAGTTGTGCCTGTAATTCATGGATTTTGTCCAGAATGGCTGGGTTCTTTTGCCATGGGCCTACTGGAACGAAGACTACCTGAGTTGGGGCAACAGCTGGTGGCAAGACCAAGCCCTTGTCGTCGCCGTGAGTCATAATCATGGCCCCAATTAAACGAGTGGATACCCCGAAGGAGCTGGTGTGCGCGTAAACGTGCTCGTTATCAGTATTGAGGTAACGGATGTCGAAAGCCTCCGCAAACTTGGTCCCCATGTAGTGGGAAGTCCCGGCTTGAACAGCTTTGCCATCTTGCATCATGGCTTCAATGGAGAAGGTGCTCACTGCCCCGGCAAAGCGCTCAGAAGGTGTTTTCTCACCATCTACCACTGGCACCGCCAAGACACCTTCCACGACTTCCTTATAGATTTGGAGCATACGCATGGTACGGTCCAAGGCTTCTTGACCGTCAGCGTGAGCCGTATGGCCTTCTTGCCAGAGGAACTCAGAGGTCCGCAAGAATGGTAAGGTCTTCTTCTCCCAACGGAACACGTTGGCCCATTGGTTGATTTCGAGTGGTAGGTCACGGTAGGACTGGATCCAGTTAGAGAAGGCATCCCCAATAATGGTCTCAGATGTTGGACGTAAGGCCAAACGTTCTTCTAACTTCTCCCCTGCTGCTTCCGTTACCCATGGTAATTCTGGGCTAAAGCCTTCGATGTGATCCTTCTCCTTGTTGAAGAATGATTCAGGAATTAACATTGGGAAGTAGGCATTACGGATGCCCTCTTCCTTGAAACGAGCATCCATGGCTTTTTGGATATGTTCCCAGATTTCATAGCCATCTGGTTTAAAAATCATACAGCCTCGCACTGGCGAGTAGTCCATTAAATCTGCTTGTTGAATGGTTTGTAAATACCATTTTGAGAAATCTTCTTGTCTTGTTACCATCTGGTAAACCTCCTTACAAAAAATCGTGACTGTGCCCCATCCTTAATCAAGGACGAAGCACAGTCACTCCGCGGTACCACCTTGTTTGCCGACATAGACGCCGGCCAACTTATAGCCGATAAGGAGGCCAACCCACTTGTTCTCTTCAATAGTAGGTTCCAAGCCACCAGAGGGTATGCATCTTCCAGCCAAGGACGCACTCTCTAAAACCATAGGGACTGTACTAGTCTATTTACAGCTATAAATATACGCATTTTTAAGCCCTTTGTCAAGCTGTCCTCTGCTGGCTCCTAGCAAGAAAAAAGGTCCAGGACTGCGTCCCTGGACCTGACTCACTTAGCGGTTCACAATTTGCCCCGCATCATTTAATTTATACTTTTGCAAGAGGCCTAGGCGATTTAAAGGCCAATAGCTGACATCGGCTTCCCCTTCGACCGTGTTGGCATCAATAAAGCCAAAGGAACGGCCGTCTAGTGAGTTCTGACGGTTATCCCCCAAGACGAAGTACTTACCTTCTGGCACTGTGCTAGCTCCTGCAACTTGAGCTAGGGTGAAGTTTTGCGTGAAGTTGCCATTTGGATTGGCTGCCTGGTACTCCTTCACCTTCTCAGCTAAGTATGGCTCGTCAGTAGCCACGCCATTGAGGTAAAGTTTGTCGTCGCGCACTTCAATGGTGTCACCTGGCACGCCAATGACCCTTTTGATGTAACGTTTGCTAGGGTCGCTCGGCGCCTTAATAACTACCACGTCGAAACGTTCGATTTTAGCCAGTTTCCACATAAAGAGACGTTCATCATGTTGTAAAGTATAGTCCATCGAGTGTCCATCCACACGGAAGGACTCCACCACAAAATGACGCAAGGCGAAAACCGCCGCTACCATAATAATTAAGTAAACCAGGAATTCTAAGACTTCCTTGGCAATTGCTTTGATATTCATATTATCCCTCCAGGATTCATCTACCTCTTCATTATACCTTAAGGCTTAGAGGACAAGCAATCCTGAGCACTTTTGATGCTAAAATAAATCCTAGACAAGAAAAAGCTAGGACCAAGTCCTAGCCTTATTGCTTGCTTATTCTTCAGAAGATGAAGCGGAATTAGCATTGCCAGCCCCTGCTTCAGGTTCCTTGATATCAACTGGTTGGTTGTGGTTGCTTACAGTCACAGAGAAAGTCACATCCACTGTTTGTGGTGCGTCGTCGCCCTCAGCCAATTTAGGATTTACTTGAGCCACGTCTACATGAAGGACAAGGTTGAAAGCTTTGATGAAGTGAGTTTCTTTATCATAGCTCACTACCAAGCTAGGGTTCAATTCGAAGAACTTCTTGAAGTTCTCAGCAGTGAAGACCTTGCTGAAGCTTTCTTCGCTAACGTTTTGACCTGCTTGTTTAGCTTGGTCTAGAGCCGCTTGTTGCAATTTCTTGAAGAGGGCTTCGTGATCTTGATAGAACTTAGCACCATCAATGTTTTGTTTGAGGGAAACTTGATACTCGTCATCTTTTGCTTCCACATTGAATAATTCAGAAAGAGCTGTATTAAATTCTTTGTCTAACTCAGAATTTGTCTTAGCTACTTCTAAAAACTTGGCATAAGCTTTTTGGAATTCTTGTTTGTTGACGGAAACATCTGATACATGCCAGTCTTTGTCTCCTTCACGGAAGAAGGCTTTGGCACCTTTTACCACTGCCTCAAATTGGCCATTGGTGGTTGGTGGCAATTGTAAATCAAGTGAACCTTGGAGTTCAGCATTCTTAACATCCACGTCACCTGTTAGGTTAGCCGTTAAACTACGTGGTGTAGTCTTAGTAGTACCAATAACGGACAGGCTAGATTCCAAGTGGAAAGTCTCCAACTTGAGTGCTGCTTCGTTGGCTTGGGCCATCAAATCAGCGAAAGATGGGGCAGCATCTTGAGCTGCAGCGAAAGGTAATTGGCTAAAGAAAGCCAAGAAGACTACTAACACTTTGACTAATTTTTTCATTTTCATTCCTCCTCTTAGTCTCAGTTACATTGCAGGAGTTGACTAGTCAAACTCCTGTTAATTTTATGCTAACACTTTAGAGCTTAGACTTCAAGTCTTTCCTCCTATAAATCAGACATCAGTAGAATAACCATCGTTTTTTGCTAGCGACCAGTTAGCAAGCTACAAAAAAGCACCCCTAGGGGTGCTTTCATTACGGATTAGTGGTTTTCTAATTCGATTGGTTGGTTGTAGTCTTTAGCTTCTAAGTTAGCTTGCACAGCGATATTGCCTGGTGCACCTTGAGCTGATTGAGCTGGTAAGAAGTCAGCAGGTTTCAAGTTAACATCAAGGGTAACCTTAGAAACTAAGAAAGTAGATTTGTTGTAACGAATTTCTACTTTAGGGTTTGATGCAAAGAATTTTTCCATGGTATCAGCGCTGAAAAGCTTGTCGAAGGTTGCTTTTTGTTGATCAGATACAGATTGACCGTTAGCTTCTGATTGTTTTAAAGCTTGCTCCTTAACGCGTTCGAAGGTTGCTTTGTTATCTTCGTAGAATTTCTTCCCGTCGATGCCTTGTTTGAGGGCGTAAACATAGTCTTCGCCGTCTTCTTTGATTTCAAAGTATTGACCTAAAGTAGCTTCTTGTTCAGGAGTTAAATCCTTGTATGCTTCTTTCATTGCGTTTTGGAGAGCTGTCTTGAATTGGTTACGTTGCGCAGAGTAGTCTGCCTTTGTCCAATCTTTATCGCCAGTTTGAGTTGATAAGGTGTCATCTTTCAATTGGAAAGCTTGTTTCTGAGCAGATGGAGACAATTGGCTTGCAATCTCAACTTTACCTTCACCTTGAACGTTCTCTAAGTCTAACTCTGTTTCAAAGTTAACGTTAGCGAAGTTAACTTTAGTCCCGTTTTGGTCAAAAGCAACAGCTAAGTCACCTTTCAATTCTACAGACTTCACAGTCTTCAAAGCTGCATCTGCTTTGCTGAAGAGTTCATTCAAACCTACAGCGTGAGCAGTAGTAGCAGGGGTAGTAGCGAATACAGTAGCAGCTACAGCTGTTACAGCAAAAAATTTCTTGATGGATTTCATCATCATTCTCCTTTACGTAAAAGATTTTACATGTTCCTATTATAACGCGCTCAGCTCAAATTACAACCAAAAGCCCTCGATTTCATATAAATTTCATACTTTAGACCGAGAAAAAGCCCTTTATTCCGAACAAAACACAGGGTCTAAAGCAAGGAAAGTTCGTCCCTAGCCTTGGCTCTACAAAAAAAAGCAACCCCTAGGGGCTGCTAGAAAATTGTCCTTATTCTGAAGCAGAACTTGAAGAGCTGTCTTCACTTGATTCTGTCAAGCGACTTGACTCAGACTCTGAACCAGGTAATTTTTCTTCTGGCACTCTAATCTCGCGGCTCTCGTTGAAGCCGTCGAAGGTCATTTCTGCATTGTAGTAGAAGCTATAGAGACCAAATTGTTCAACTTCTTTGCTATCTAGGAAGTCTGTGAAGCGCAAGGTCACTTCCACCTTATAAGATGTCACCAGGTAGCTATCCTTAGCAAAATGAACTTCATAAACCGGCTTGCTTTCCAAGAACTTGCTTAAGGTCTCAGCACTATAGAAACGGTCAACTTGTGCCTTGTAGCTTGGCGACACTTTTTCGCCACGCTCTTCCATCTCATCATAGATTCGTTGCTTAAATTCATCCAAAGCAGCCTTGTTATCATCGAAGAGTTTCTTGGCATCAATATCATCGCGAAGACTAAGTACATACTCGCTATCTGTCTCAGTGAGCTTGAAAATTTGCTTGATTAGCTCATCATGTTGAGCCAAAGCCTTAACGACTTCGTCTTTGGCAGGGAAGTTGAAACCTTCACGCTCTAAAGTTTTCTTAAGATCAGCTTTTTCCGCGCTAGTGTCTTCCACTTGGGCAATGCGATCATCAATTTCATAGAAGGTTTGATTGTCCTTCACACCCCAACGAACATTGCGGAATTGCGGTAGGAAAATTGAATCAATGACCATTTTCAGATCAACGTTTAGGTTTTGGATATCAACATAACCATCGACTTGCACTTGGCCTAGGTCCATATGCTGGGTCTGACGATCAATAGCAGCCTTGAGCGTCCCTTGGGTGTGGAAGCTCTTAAGGCCGCGGTAGGCTTCATAGCTACGGCCTAAAAGTTCAGAGATTGCTAAATCTTCTGCTTGTACTTTAGGTAAAGAGATGAAAATCAGGGTCAGGGCCATTAAAAGAGCGGCCATTTTTTTGAAGAATTGTTTCATGGGGTTCTTCCTTTCTAGACTGGAATAGGATTAGTCTTCCTTGCTTAAATCTTCCAACTTGAATTTTTCTTGGAAGAGTGGACTTACTGAACGGTTTTCGTGGATACGCTTGATAGCTTCCCCGACTAAGTTGCCGACAGAAATGGTTTGGAGTTTGTCTAAGTGGCGACCTTCTGGTTGTTGGATAGAGTCAGTCACGATGACTTCTTTGATTTCAGATTCATCTAAGCGCTCGACAGCTGGACCAGATAGGACAGCATGGGTACAGCAAGCATAGACGGAATCAGCACCCTTGTCTAGGAGGGCGGCTGCCGCTAAGGTAATGGTCCCTGCGGTATCAATCATGTCATCGATAATGATACATTTCTTGCCTGCCACATCCCCGATAATGTTCATGACTTCAGAGACATTAGGACGCGGACGGCGTTTGTCGATAATGGCAATCGGCGACTTGAGGAAGTCGGCCAGTTTGCGAGCCCGCACTACCCCACCGTGGTCAGGAGAAACAACCACGACATCTTCCCCGAAGAGGCCTTTTTCTAAGAAATAGTCAGCTAAGAGTGGCACCCCAATTAAGTGGTCCACTGGGATATCGAAGAAGCCTTGAATTTGCGGTGCATGCAAGTCTAAGGTTAAGACACGGTCTGCCCCGGCAATAGTAATCATGTTAGCAACTAATTTAGCGGTAATTGGTTCACGCGACTGAGCCTTACGTTCTTGACGCGCATAGCCGTAGTATGGCATGACTACGTTAATAGTCTTGGCACTTGCCCGGCGTAAAGCGTCAATCATAATCAAGAGTTCCATCAAGTTGTCGTTGACTGGGTCAGAAGTCGACTGCACGATGTAGACGTGCGCCCCCCGAATACTTTCTTCCACGTTGACCTTGACTTCACCGTCTGAAAAACGCGAAATACTAATTTTCCCTAGTTCTAAACCAACTGCCTCTGCAATCTTCTCTGCCAAAGGACGGTTTGAACTCAAAGAGAAAATCTTCAACTTCGGATCTTTATAATGTTTACCCACAATGGTTCCTCCTAAAAATTACTTTTTGCTAAATTTTTGCCAATAGTTGGGAATGTTGTCTTGCTTGACACGGGAAATGGCCAAGGCTTGATCTGGCACGTCGCGTGTCACGGTGGTACCCGCCGCAATAAAGGTTTGGTCGCCAATCTTAACTGGTGAGACAATGTTAGCATTACAGCCGATAAAGGCTTGGTCACCTACAGTTGAACGGTGCTTCTTCTTGCCGTCATAGTTGACGAAGATGGTGCCGCAACCGATATTGATATCACGACCTAGGTCAGCATCGCCAATATAGGTTAGGTGGCCTGACTTGACGCCTGCCCCTAAGGTAGAGTTCTTGACTTCGACGAAGTTGCCGATATGAACATCTTGGCCTAGGTGGCTATTTGGTCGCAGGTGGGCAAATGGTCCCACAGTAGCACCAGTGGCGACCGTCGAAGACTCGATAACGGATTGGGTCACAGATACGCCATCCGCTAATTGGCTGTCATGGATTTCAGTATTGGCCCCGATTTGGCACTGAGCCCCAATACGGGTTTGGCCCTTGAGGCTAACATTAGCTTCCAAAATGGTATCTGAACCAATGACCACATCGGCTTCAATATAGGTTGAAGCTGGATCTATCATGGTCACGCCTTGGCGCATATGATATTCATTAATGCGGCGGCGCATAGATTGGGTCGCTTCCGCTAGGGCTACTCGGTCGTTAACCCCAATGGCTTCGGTCTCATCTGCCATAACGTAAGCAGCTACAGTCCGCCCTGCTTGACGGGCTAGAGCAATGACATCCGGCAAGTAGTATTCGCCTTGGGCGTTGTCGTTGCCGACACGTTTGAGGCAATCAAACAATAATTGATTGTCGAAGACATAGGTCCCCGTGTTGAATTCACGAATCAGCGCCTCTTGCTCTGTGGCATCCTTCTGTTCCACAATCTTCAGAACTTGTCCCTCAGCGTCACGGACAATCCGTCCGTAACCTGTCGCGTCTTCGGTAACAGCGGTCAAAATGGTTGCCCCTGCCCCTTGCGCTTGATGATAGTCAAAAAGGGCCGATAAAGTCTCAGCAGTTAAGAGCGGTGTATCACCACAAATCACCAGAGTGCTGCCCGCTAAATGTCCCAAGGCAGCTTCTGCCTGTAAGACTGCGTGGCCTGTCCCTAGTTGTTCTGCCTGTAAGGCATAGCTAGACTTATCGCCCAAGTAGGCTTGTACAGCTTCCGCTCCATGCCCCACGATGGTGACGATTTGATTGACACCGCTGGCTTCAACCGCTCGCACCACATGGGCTACCATAGGCAAACCACACACGGGGTGTAGCACCTTATAGAGGGAAGATTTCATGCGTGTGCCCTTCCCTGCAGCTAGAATGACTGCCATCCGATTCTCCATTCATCATACTCCTTTGCTTACTACGTACGACATGGCACGTTGATTTCGTAATCTACCGATACTATTATACCGATTTCAGGCGCAGATATCCAATCGAATTATCTTTTTTTATCAATTTGTTATTTTCTAGTGTAGAGACGTTGTGAATGGTTCGAAAGCCTCTCCTTCTGTGAAGAAGCTGCCAGGTTCCGTATAGAGCTCAAAATGTTCGATTTCTGGGTTATAGACCATTTGAATCTTCATCAAGGACTCGTGAGGTGGCAATTTTTGCTTTTCTTGGTCCGTATTCTCCGCAAAGACACAGACACCGGCTAGCTGACACTCAAATTCATCCAGCATAGACAAGAGACCAAAAATAGTCCCCCCATTGCGGAGGAAGTCGTCAACAATCAAAACCTTACTTCTAGGCGCTAAGGCTAGTTTGGATAGCTCCATCTTGTTGACGGTTTGCAGAGAGCCAGATAGATAGCTAATAGAAATAGTTGACCCTTCAGCGTCACGTGAGTCACGACGCACCACCACGTGAGGGACATTGAGATAGCGAGCAACAGCGACTGCCAAGCCAATCCCCTTGGTCTCAATGGTCATAACAGCATCCACGCCACTACGTTGGTAACGAGAGGCAATCAACTTACCTAAACGGTTAAGAATGTCAGAATCTTGCAAGACATCGCCCATATAAATATAGTTGCCAGGCAGGACCCGCTTGCCGGACTCCATTTTCTTAGCGACACGCTGAAAAAGATCCTTCAAGTCACGATCTTGAATGGTGGGGTAGAAGATAATGCCGCCGGACACCCCTGCTACAGTCCGAATATCCCCTAAATCATTCTCTTGGAAAACGTCACGTACAAAGTTAATATCTTCACTGATTGAGGACTTGGCAGAATCAAAGTAGTCTGCAAAGAAGGACAAGGTGACTAGCTGATTGGGATGTTCCATTAAGTACTGGCATATGAAAACAATCCGATGATTGCGTTTAAATTTCTTGGCTTCTACACCCATGATACACAACTCCTTTTTGGTTTGACTCTATTATATCAGATACTTGAGCCTTTTACATAGTTATTTTTCACAATATTCGTTCTACTCATGAATTTTTTCGCTATAGGTCTAGACATTTAGAAAGCCTAGGCGTGCGCGCCTATATACAAAACATGCTCATGAAGCATCTAAAACACTCAAGCCATACTCTCAATATATAACTTACGCGCATTATATTGACTATCAAATCATTGTTGTCTATTTAGTGAAATAAAAACAAAAATCCGATTGAATCTATTGACTCAATCGGAGCATCACACAACTAGTTACGATTCCGCCACCAGCTCAGAATGCCTTGGCCTAGCGAAATAAGCATGAATAAGATAACAAAGCCCAGGGTAATCGAAGCTCCTGGCGGTGTATTCAGATGGTAAGAGGCCATCAAACCAGCGATAATCCCTACCACATTAATAACAAAGCCAATCAAGATAGTCTGTCTGAAACTTGAGGACAGCTTAATGGCAGTGGCCGCCGGGATTACAATGAGGGCAGAGACCAGTAAGGCCCCCACAATCGGCATCATGACACTAATGGCCACCCCTGTCACAACAGACAGTAGAATGGACATGAACTTGACAGGCAGACCCGCCGTATGCGCCGTTGCTTCATCAAAACTCATGACATAGAGGGGGCGACGGAAGAGCAGATAGAGGGCCAAGACAATGCCCGCTAGGACGGCCAAGAGAATTACCTCTTGAGGTGAAATCAAAATAATAGAACCGAAAAGGAACTGCTCAATCTTAAAGTTTGAGGCGTTGCGGTTAAGATTCATAAGCACCAAGGCCACCGACATACCTCCAGCCATCATAATGGCCACCGACACTTCGGAGAAGTCGCGGTAAATGAGTCGCAAATATTCTAGTAAGACCGAAGCCACAATGACGACTAGTAGAGTGGTCACCGTTGGACTGACCCGCAAAATCATTCCCAAGGCTACCCCCGCTAAGGAGATATGGGACAAAGTATCGGCCATCATGGATTGGCGCTTCAGAATCAGCAAGAGGCCGATAATAGGCGTAATGCAAGAAATAGCCAGGCCTGCTAGGAGTGCGCGTTGGATGAAGTCAAGCTGAAACATCTCCATGGGGTTCCCTCCTCTCTCACTAGTCGGATTTCTCGGGTATAGAAACCTTCAATTTCTTGGTCGGCATGAGTCACCATGAGGATGGACTTGCCGTGATGTTTACAGGCATGGCGTAAGAGCCGGTAGAAGGCCCGTCGGGACTCAATATCCATACCGGTGGTTGGCTCATCTAAGACGAAGAAGTCCGGATCAGTAGCGAAGACCCGCGCTAGGCAGATACGTTGCTTCTGACCGCCTGACAATTCTCCGATTTTCTTATGGCGCAAATGGCTCATGCCGACAGCCGATAGGGCCCGATCCACATGTTCCTTGTCATGGGCATCTAGGCGCTTGAACCAACGCCCTTTTGGATAACGACCGGACTCGACAAACTCCTGAACTCGGCTAGGGAAGCCAGCATTAAAAGAGTTGACGTTCTGTGGCACATAGCCAATAGACAAGGGCTTGCCTAGGGCATTAGTCTTGGCAATCGTGACCGTTCCTGACGCTGGCTTAAGTAGGCCTAGGATATTCTTCAAGAGGGTGGACTTGGCCGCCCCATTTTCCCCGGTCAGAATGACGAACTCGCCCGGGTTGACTTCAAAGTTTACTTCATTAAGGACCTTCTCCCGATCATAGTAGAAGGAGAGGTTTTTGACACTGACTAGGGTCATGACTTGCCTCCTTGGCAGATAATTTGCTGGCTAAAAAGGTCCCTCCTGCTAGGCGGGACGCAAACGATCGCGTTGCAATTAGTTGGATAGTAATTGCTACACTTGGCTTCTCCTATTATAGACCACTCAGGACAAAAAATGCAAGCAGTGGCCAGTGCCACCGCTTGCTTGAGGTGTCTTAATCTTGACTAGCTTACTTGGTTAAGTTAGCTAGGTTTTCGCGCATAAGGCTGAAGTAGTCAGCCCCAGCCGCAATTTCTTCTGCGCTGACAGTTTCCAAGGTACGCAATGGACGGAGCTCAGCGCCAGTCGCAGATGCTACGGTCTTGGCAATGGCATCATCCAAGGATGGGTCGACAAAGATGACCTTGGTCTTGTGTTCCTTAACAAATTCTTGCATCTTAGCTAGGGCAGCCGCACTTGGTTCTGCCGTAGAAGAGATCCCCGTAATGGCATGTTGCTCTAAGCCGTAAGCGTGGGCTAGGTAGCCAAAGGCAGCATGTTGTACCACAAAGTTCTTGTCGCTTAACTTAGCGGTTGCGTCCTTAAATTCTTGGTCTAATTTCTTAAGATCTTCTGTTAAGCTAGTAGCATTGGCTTCATAGGTGGACGCATTTTCAGGGTCTAAGGCCACCAAAGCCTTCTTCACATTTTCAGCTTGCTTAGCGTAAGTCATTGGGTCCATCCATGTGTGCGGGTCAAATTCATGGTGATGGCCTTCTTCGCCCTCTTCATGATGCTCTTCCCCAGATTGACCAGATTCCGCTTCGTGATCGTGGTCGTGGTCTTCATGATCTTCGTGGTCGGCATCGCCCTTGAGGAGTTCAATACCTTCGGTAGTCTTTTGAACTTTAGTCTTGTCAGTATCCAAGAGTTTGGTTAAGTCTTCAACAAAGTGCTCCATCTCATCATCTTGGTAGATAAAGAGGTCACTCGTTTGAACCTTAGCTGCATCGCGGGCGCTCATTTCGTAGTCATGGGCATCTTGGTTGCCTTCTAAGAGCATGGAAACTTCCGCCTTATCCCCGGCAATGCGTTGAGCTAAGTAGTAGACTGGATAGAAGGTAGTCATAACCTTCTTCTTACCAGCGGCAGAGACGGTGCTTGCCAATGGTGCTAATAAGCCAATTACCAATACAAGGCTTGCTAAAAGTGCAGATAATTTACGTTTCATTCGATCTTCCTCCTATGAAAATATGTAATGGTTACTTTTTCCATAATTTATTATACGCCTTTCTGACTGGATGTCAACCGTAATCTTTATCTTTTTGCCTCAGGCACACCCGCCTACTACCCATCTGGCTTGGAATCAAGAGGCATCCTTGCTATACTATAGATAGCGATTCCCTTTAAGAAAGGAAGATTTACATGACCGAATCCGTCTTAGAGTCTGTCTTGGAAGTAAGCCAGCTGACTAAGATTTATAAGAAGCAACGGGCCCTAGATTCCTTCGACCTCTCCGTCTCGCGCGGTGAAATCGTCGGCATCATCGGACCCAACGGGGCTGGTAAATCCACCCTGCTACGTAGCATCGTGGGCCTAACCCCTGCATCTGAGAAGAACATTCAGCTCTTTGGCTCGGTGGACTACGAGGCCCTCTTAACCAACCGCCACTTCGTCGGCGCCTTGATTGAGGCTCCTGCCTTTGTCGATAATATGAGCGCTAAGGAGAATATGATTCATTATGCCCTGCAACGCAAGGTCAAAGACCGCGGCGCCCGTATCAACGAAGTTTTGGCCTTGGTTGGCTTAGACAAGACCGGCAATAAGAAAGTCAAAAACTTCTCCCTGGGGATGAAGCAACGTTTGGCCATTGCCTTAACCCTCTTACATGATCCCGACCTCTTAATTCTAGACGAGCCTATTAACGGCTTGGACCCTGCTGGGATTATCCATGTGCGGGAGCTACTCTTGAAACTCAACCGGGAAAAGAACATGACCATCTTGATTTCTTCCCATATCCTGTCGGAATTGGAGCACTTGGCAAGTCGCTTCGTCTTCGTTAACAAAGGCCGCAAGGTAGCCGACATTAGCTCTCAAGAACTCGCCCATCAAGCTAGCACCTATTATCAAGTTCAAACAACCGACAATGCCAAGGCACTGGACTTCCTCAGTCAATGGCTGGGCCAAGATAAGGTGGCAGCAGATGGCAAGGATCTAATTGCCATCTATGACTTAGAAGTGCACCTACCTGAAATTGCCAAACGCCTAGTAAATGAAGGCTTCGAACTTCTCTTCCTGGGTAGCCACAAGAATGACCTCGAATCCGTCTTCTTGAATCTTACAGAAGGAGGCAACTAAGATGTTCCAGCTATTACGCGCAGAATTCTATCAAATCCGTCATCGGGTGGCGCCTTTTACTATGCTGCTGCTCAGCTTTTTGGCGACACTCGGTATTGCCTATCTGGCTACCATCATGCTTTTCGCCGGACTAAGGACTGTAGAAATCACTGAACTGCAAAAGGCTCTTGTGGGCAATCAAGTTTTGAGTTCCTATATCATTGGCCTAAAGGAAATGCCTCTGATTCTTTGTTTTGTGGCTCAAATCCTGACCTTTAACAACGAGACTAAGAACCGGACCTTGATTAACACCATCAGTTATGGCCACCGCCGTCGCTCTGTCGTCCTCAGCAAGATCCTGGTAGGACTCTTCTACCTCCTACTGGCTTTATGCTTGGGCCTAGTTGCTCTCGTAATCGGGAGCAGCATGTCGGGAGCTACTTTCAAAAGCAATGAAATCCTCGAATTTTTCACCAACTATTTGATTCCTAGCATCCCTCTCTTCCTAGGATACATCGCCCTCTTAAGCATTCCTGCCTTCCTCTTCGCTGGCCAGGGACCACTGATTTTCACTTACCTCCTGCTCAGCTTCATTAACCCAATCTTAAGCGGAGCCTATACCTTCTTAACCACTAATCGCGATAGCATGGGGAATGTGGTTCAGAAATTCATGAGTGCGAATGAGGCTTTTGCCTTCTTCTTCACCTTCCTAAAAGTAGGCAAGCCGCTGACCTGGGGCAACCTAAACTTCGACTTGACGCCAGTCGTCGCCTTTGCTTACTTCCTTCTCTTCTTCTGGATTGCAGTTAAACTCTTCAACCGTGCAGAAGTTAAATAGTAACTTAGTAAAATCCCCCGGACTCCTTGATGGAAGTCGGGGGATTCTTTTTGTCTAAAATACGATATTTTCAACAATAAAATGAGTCCCTATCTTATTTTGACGGCAATTACAGGAGTAACTATCACTTTCTTGTCCTATCACGATTTTAGGGCGACTTCTAGTTAACCACAAGTCACACCAAAATCTTGCTTTTCAATTTAACATAAAATACCCGCTCAAGCGTCAAGGCTAGAGCGGGTGTTTACTTTTAATGTCCTAGTGCTTGGCGATAGTTACGCACCATAAAAGGACTAATCATAATCTTACGTTCTTCTAGGCGTTCCACTAGCTCCTCATCGCTTAAATCAGCTGGCGCAACATGTAGAATCTCATGAATAATTTGCTTAATCTTCTCAGCGGAGAAGCCATCTCGGTCTTCTCGTGTCGCCACTGTGATAAAGTCCGTCATTGGCAGGACATATTGGCCAAAGCCCATGTTCTTGTTAGACACCAAGAGGTTGACGACTGGTTCAGGCAAGCCGGTAATCTCTGCCACCTGCTTGAGCAAGAGTGGCACCTTAGAATCTGAAAGTTGGCTAAAGTAATCGTGCTGAACCGCTGCAATGGCTTGCGCGACTTTCAGAATCAATTGCTCCCGCACCCGCAAGTTACGTGCTAGACGATCATACATGAGTTTCTGCGGCTTGGAGAAGGCGACGACCTCAGGATCTTGGGTCGCTAACATCTCTTGATAGTAGGGCTCATTGAAGATTATTTTTGGATAGTAGTGGGCGTTATAGCGTACCTTCATGCCTTCCTGGTCTTGGAGAACGGTCACGTCATCTAGGAGACCCTCCTCTTCTTCCACTTGGAAGAGATCGGCTGGACTGGTCCGCAAGGTTTGATAGTAGCTAACGCAGGCCAGGACATCTGCTAGCGACAGGCCAGTAGCTGTCACGATGGCTTGATAATCTTCTGCCTTGAGTTGGTCAAAATATTCTTCTAAGAGGTAGTAGGCCACATTAGGGGCATGCGCATCTTGCTCGGTCTGCAACATCAAGCATTCACGCAAGTCATAGGCCCCAATCCCGGCAGGTTCCAATTGTTGGAATAGGGTAATAGCATCCAAGGCAATAATGGGTTCGATGCCTAGTTGTTTGGCCACTTCCTGGTAGCTGTATGGCAGATAACCTTGAGGATTTAATAAATCAATCAAGCGCACCATGGCGTCCCGAATGATGGTATGGCGGTACATCATAATCTGTTCGAAGAGAAACATGGGCAGATTACGCGGTGCTTCCGGCATCTGCGGATCCACCCCAATAATGGCACTGTGTTCTTGTAGGGTAACCGATGCTTGCTGGGGCTTGGTCTTAGGATAGTCTAGTTCAATGAAGGGATTCTCTAGAATTTCATCTTCTAGGAAATAAGTAAGTTGGGCCGCACTCAAGCCGAGCATCTGCCACAATTGACTATCCCCTTCAATGGTTTCAATAGGAATACTTTCAAATTCGCTTTGCCCATTAGCTTGAATGACGGTCACCACGTGTTGTTGCTTGTTTAAGTCTGACATGTTGACCCCTCCTGCTATGTATACGTTTTCTTAATTCTATTATAGCGCAAGACGCCCCTTGCGTCTATGCTAAAGCAAGGTTTTTTTGAAAATCAAAAGCAGCAAGCCCCTGAGGACTGCTGCTTGCCATCACTTATTCAATTAAATCATCCGCGCTCAGAGCTAAGACAGAAGCCAGATCCCGAACGTCTAGCTCTAGCTGCAGGCCAATCTTGCCGGCCGAAACCATGATAGAAGGATGCTCCCAGGCACTAGCATGAACATGGGTTGGGAAGGTCTTCTTCATACCTAGCGGCGAGCAACCGCCGTGAACATAACCCGTTAGGGGCAAGAGGTCGCGTTCCTTAATCATAGCGATATGCTTCTCACCTACGGCACGCGCGGCCTTCTTCAAATCCAGGCTAGCCACCACGGGAATGACAAAGACATAATGGCCACCCGATTTACCCACGGTTACTAGGGTTTTGAAGACCTGGTCAGGATTCTGGCCCAAGGTTTCTGCTACTTCCAAGCCTGATAAGGCGCCCGTCTGACTGTAGTCTCGTACTTGATAGGTCACCTTGTGTTGGTCGAGTAGTCGCATAGCATTGGTTTTATGTATTTTCATGGCTAAGAGCCTCCACTAAACAGCAAAAGGCCCTTAGGCCTCTTGCATCTCGCTTACTTCAATCATTTCAATATCGGCACCCAAATCGCGCAATTTGCCTACGATATTAGAGTAGCCACGTAAGATATGGTCGACGCCAGTAATCTCGGTTACGCCATCCGCCACCAAGCCGGCAATGACTAGGCAGGCCCCTGCCCGTAGGTCACTGGCCTTAACTTGTGCCCCGCTCAGCTGAGCTGGTCCATTGACCCGAATCATGGCCCCTTCGACCTTGATATCGGCCCCCATGCGGTTGAGTTCCGGAATATGCTTGACACGGGCTGGGTAGATAGTGTCAATGATGGTCCCGTTACCTGCCGCAATCGCCAAGAGTGGCGTCAGCGGTTGTTGCAAGTCAGTGGCAAAACCTGGATAAGGCTGAGTCTTGACGCTGACCATACGGAGGTTTGGACTTGGATGAACGTAGATGGAATCTTCACCAATCTCCAATTGCGCGCCCATTTCTTCAATCTTAGCAATGAAACCTTCGATGTGTTCGAAAATAACGTTGTTGACGCGGACCCCTTGGCCTGCTGCCACGGCAGCCGTAATATAGGTCCCTGCTTCAATCCGGTCCGGAATGATGGTGTGGGTACAGCCATGCAGATGCTCAACGCCCTCTACCCGGATGACGCTAGTCCCGGCACCGCGAATCTTAGCCCCCATCTTGTTGAGGAGGTTAACGACATCAATAATTTCCGGTTCGCGAGCGGCATTCTCAATAATGGTCTTGCCCTTGGCCTTAACGGCCGCCAGGATACAGTTGATGGTTGCCCCAACACTGACCACGTCCATATAGATACGTGCCCCTACTAAGCCTTCTTGGTCGGTCGTCAGAGTCACAACGCCGAAGTCGTCCTCTACCTTAGCCCCTAAGGAACGGAAGGCCTTGAGGTGTTGGTCGATAGGGCGAGGGCCTAAGAAGCAGCCCCCAGGCAAGCCAATGACCCCTTCACCAAAGCGCGACAAAGTCGCCCCCATAAAGTAATAAGAGGCACGTAGGCTCTGAATTTTCCCACTTGGCATTGGGATGGATTTAATATCACTTGGATCAATGGTTAAGACATTATCCTTAAAAGAGGCCTTAACATTGAAATCTTCCAAAATATCGATTAAAGAATAGACGTCAGCAATATCTGGCACGCCTTCTAGAACAACTTCTGAATCAGCCAAAATAGCAGCTGGAATTAAGGCAACTGTAGAGTTCTTGGCCCCGTTAATGGTAATTTCACCTGTGAGGGGCTTGCCTCCGCGGATGACTAGTTTCTTCATTATATATAACTCCTAATTTCAATCTTCGATGATTCTTTGCATATCACTTATAGTGTACCATAAGTCGCCCCAAATATACATAGCAAATGATTATTTGGCCCTTTTGTTGCAGGGTAACAAAAGGCATTTCAAAAGGCCCCATCACTCGAAAATGACGGGGCCTTGAGACAGCAAACTATTATTGACGTCCGCAAACAAAATAGAGATAAATGAACCCAATCAAGCCAATTGGCACCGCCAAGAACCAGATAATGACAAAACGGAAAATCTTCCAGGCTAGCATTAAGAACCCGCCAATCAAGAAGACATTGTCACCCACAATCAGGTTGATGAGACTCTCATAGACAAACATAGCGAAGGGATAAAGGAGAGCACAAAGCAAGAAGAATAAAAGTTTCGTCTCGAATTTTCCCGTTTGACTAATAGATGTAAAGACGAAAAAGGCATAAAAGGCAAAAGCAAAGAGATAATGACGGACTAACCAGTCACGGTCTAGGGATCGGAACATTTGCTTCAGTCTATTCATAGGATCACCTCTCTAATTTAATGATGTTTCCTATTATAGTCCACTTGCCGGCTCATGTCCAAAATGCACAGGAAAGAACAGATTGCTTATAGGTAAGAAGACGAGCCCCTATTCTTAAAGTGCCCGTCCTCTTATCTCTCTTAACTCAACTTAGCTCAGTCCACCTTGACAATCGGCACCCAGAGTTCCATACGATAGTCTTGGGCCCCCATATTGCCCTCACCATAAACCTCGAAGTCAGGTGCGCCCGAATGTTGGAAACCTTGCTCAGGGAAGAAGACTTCCATGAGGTAGCGCCAACCCGCGTGGATACAGTCTGGCACTGGCCCATTCAACTCAACCACCGCATATTCAGTGGCTGCCACCTCCAAGATATCGAGCCCCATAGTCTCAGCCTTAGCCCGGTCAGTTACCTCATAGCCAGCCATATAGTTGAGGCGTTCTGGCGTATCAATGTCATGGCAGACCCCCAGGCTTTGGCCCCTACCTAGGCTGGCTAAGTCCTCATGGGAGAATTTGCTGTAGAGGTCTTGCCAGATTTGAGGGCACTGGCTGTTGAGGATATGATTGGCATTGAGCCCTGCCACAGTCAAGGCAGGCTTCTGTTGGATATTGATTTTCATACTATCTCCTCCTTGCAGGGTCAGCCGTAGCTGTAGTCGCCCGACTAGGCGCAAAGGCGCCCCCTGCCTAATTTGTGTCGGAGTTGCCCCATGAAATTTCTTGAAAGCTGCCCCGAAGGCATCGGCTGATTCATAGCCATATTGGATGGCGATGTCGATGATTCGGGCCTCAGACCGGCGCAGAGCCAGCGCTGCCTCTGTCAAGCGACGTTCCCGCAAATACTCTGACAGTGACGTCCCTGTCAACATGGAGAAAAGCCGGCTAAACATAGCATAAGGATAGCCCGACAGTCGCGCCACCCGCAACTCATCTAGCTCCCCGTCCAGGGTCGACTCTAGATAGTCCAGCGTCCGGTTAAAAGCTTCCATCATATTCATGTGTATGACCTCCTGACAAGTTGAGTATAGCTGAAAAGAAGGGTGGGAGCCCTAGAATTGGGGGGCGAGAAATCTAGGGTGCTATTAGGGTTCAAATTCTACAATGCCACTGTGAACTGTTAAATCCGGCATGATAACTACGACCTTACGTTTATGAGGGTCATCAGTCCCTTCAACTAAGACTTGTATACCCTTTGGAAGTGCTTCGCTATTTTCTAATAGCTGGATTGGGTTGATTTTATCTAGATAGGCTATACTTAGACCAACTTTTTCTTTAATTATAGGTGTCTCTACTTCCTTAACGTTACGATAGATTAAATTATGTAGGCTAGAAATCGACGAATCTATAATGTCATGGATAGCCCCTTTCATACGAGCAGTATATGATTCTTTTACAAAGAACATAATTATAATTACAAATCCAAACACCATAAGCCTATCTATCAAATACGTGAAGATCTGATAATAGAAAGGATTCAATTCTTCCTCCGACAAACGCCCAAGAAATAAAAGCGTATGATAATATGGTCGGTATTTGTCAACTAGAGCTATCAAATAATAAGTGACGAGTACACCTATAGAAGTATACACCTTTATCTTCAATAAATTTGCTTCCATTATCCTCGAACTTTTATCTGTAGGGTTAATAATGTATTCTGGCACTTCACTAGAGGGATTCAGCATCCAAAACTTTTTCGTGAGTAGAGCGGTCCACAAAGTAACAAACAAGGTAATGCCGGTCCACAGATTGACGTTCATTAAAAAAGCAGTTATAACGACTGAACAAACGAAAAATCCAAATGGACTTATAAACAAGCGCAGAACAATGAATATCAGCGAAATGCCACAATAGATATTGATGAATAGCATAAAATATTCCATATGCACATCTTTTAGTACTTCAAATGGTGTATATTTTATTACTTCCACATGAAAAACAAGACCGACACTCAGCCATAATACAACGAAATACAAAAATTCATAAATAATCTGGCGCGCCTGTTTAGTGGAGCTTTCTGAAAATATCGATAGCTTTTCATTCCATTTTGCTTCTTTTGCTACTTTCCACAGTGTTATGTTTTCTTTCCTACTAATACTCACAGCTAAATAGAAAAAGCAAAAATCTAGCGCAACAGTTAGCAACATTACAAAAAGATAAGTCCACCAAGTCTCTTTAGATATGCCTGTTCCACTTTTAAGCTCTTGAATAAATTCCCAGGTAGATGCAATAGGGAGTAGACAAGCATACATAAACGACATCAAAAACACAATTTTATCAAGAACATCAATCTCTTTATTGGTAACATTTAAAAATTTATCCTCCGATTCGCTTTTCGCAACGCCTGATTGTAAATGAAAGATATTATCGAAATTCAACGTCTTCTTCCTATGATTATAGAAATACACTATTTCCCACTTATCACTTTCAGTCTCTTGAATCGTATGCCATGAAGAATTGATGAAATTCCTTTCAGGATGCTTGACGCGCAGAGCTTGCAGTATTCTATGCCAAAGTCTTATAATCAGATTTTTCCGACTCAGCTCATCCTTATATTCCTGATACTTCCTAGCCTGCTCTAGAATCTCTTGCTCGTGCCTTTCAATATCCTGAAGATTGTATTCCTTGATTTTGTCTTCGTACTTCCTCGATCTAACAAGTTTAATTTCTTCCAACTGAATCGTCCCCTTTGCAAGCTTAGCCCTTCTTAGTCAACACCACATTCCATTCATAATTTAATGACTCGACTATCCTCCCCAACATCCCCACTGTTGGATTGGCTTGGCCACTCTCTAGCCTTGATAGGTTGGCTTGGCGCAGGCCTAGTTTTTCTGCCATTTGAGCTTGGCTTAGGCCCTGCTCCAGGCGCAACTCTACTAACTTCAAGGCCACTTCCTGGCGGGCAGCTTCCTCCGCCAAATCCAAAGTGAAATCAGGATATTGGGATGCTAAGCGATTCTTTAAGGACTCGACTGACATGCTCTTCACCTTCCTTTCTTGTTTTGGTCTCTCCCAAAGGAATGACCAGTGTCTTAGCCTGACCTTTGCCTCGGCCCCATTTTTCAATCACAGCGGGTGTCAGCCCTTCCCGCTCTATGATCTCTAATGCTGCAACTGCCTTGACTGCTTGCTTGCAAGGCAGGCCTTCTACCAAGACAAGAATGTCTTCCGGAATCTTGTAATGAGCGTCCATGACGCACACCTCCTTTTTCCCATTATATCATATATGATATAATGGGAAAATCGCTTTCACTAGCTAAATCCCCTATATATCACGTTTCCCTACATTTTGTTACCATCTCACCACGTAATTTCGCCCACCTTACACCCTATCTACTAGTAGAACTAGTAGATAGGGTACACAAGTTTCTGACCCCCTTCTCAAAAACGGTCAACGGGTCTATAATGAAGTTAACTTCTTAATGAAAGGAGCCAAGAAAGCCATGAATCCTAAATTTTATGCCCTGCCCCAAGCCAAGCAGGAGGCCATTATCCAAGCCGGCTTCCGAGTCTTCGGCCAGCACACCTATAAGAAGGCGCCTATGAGCGCCATTGCTGAGGCGGCGGGGATTTCCAAACCCTTGCTCTTCCATTATTTCCATAATAAAAAGGAACTTTACTTCTTCCTCTTCGACCTCTTAGTTCAGCAGACCGATGATTTCCTAAAAGAAGGAGGCTGCTATGAGACCTTGGACTTCTTCGAGCTCTTCAAGAGCGTGACCCAGACTAAGGTGCAACTAGCCCGGCTCAATCCCGATTGGTTGGCCTTTAGCCTTAAGACCTACTACGAGCAGGATCCCGAGATTATGCCAGAATTGGCCCAACGCATGAAACAAGTCAAGGCCAAACAGGTCCAGCTCATGGACAAGCTAGATATGAGCTGCTTTCGGCCCGATATCGATTTTCAGCTCATGTATAAGGATATGACCTGGGCCGCCCAGGGTTATCTCTGGGAGCATGTCCAGCGAGGGTCCGTTGATCCCGAAACCATCGAGGCGGAATTCAACCAACTGATTGACTTCTGGAAGTCTCTCTATCTTAGAAAGGAGTGATCTCATGTACGCTATTCAAACACATCAACTGACCAAAACTTACGGCCAACACCGGGGCATCGACAAGCTCAACTTGACCGTCCGAGAGGGCGAGCTCTTTGGCTTTATCGGGCCTAACGGGGCCGGCAAATCCACCACTATCCGCACCCTGTTGGGGCTGATTAAGCCTACCAGTGGTAGCGCCCAGGTCCTGGGCTTAGAAGTTGGACGCCAACAAGGCCAAATCCTACGCCGGGTGGGCTACCTGCCATCTGAAACCCAATTCTATGCCGGCATGACTGCCCGCGACCTGCTCAAATTATCTGCTGATTTAAGAGGGCTGGACTGCCAAGCCGAATGCCGCCGCCTCAGCGACCGGCTGCAGCTAGACCTGGGGATTGCGGCAGATCAACTATCTCTGGGTAACCGCAAGAAGGTGGGCATTGTAGCGGCCCTCCAGCACCAACCTGACCTCTTGATTCTGGACGAGCCTACTAGTGGCTTGGATCCCCTCATCCAAGAAGAATTCTTCGCCCTCCTAGAGGAACGTCGCCAAGCCGGCGGGACCGTCTTCCTATCCAGCCATGTCCTGTCCGAAGTCCAAAACCACTGCGACCGAGCGGCTATTATCCGCCAAGGACAAATCGTAGCCACCGAAGATGTCGCCAGCCTCATGCAACACCAAGCCAAACGTGTCAGCCTGTCCGGCCAAGTACCTGGCCTAGCAGACCTAGCAGGCGTCTCCAACTGGCAAACAAAGGGCAAAGACCAAGCCAGCTTCCTCTATCAAGGAGACCTCAATGCCTTACTAGCCTGTTTGGCAGGTGGCCAAGTCCGCGATTTCAGCCTAGCCGAGCCAAGTCTGGAAGAAATCTTCCGCCACTACTACCAAGAAGGAGGCGATTTGTCATGATTCTATTCCGCCACGAATTACGCCAAGGTTGGCGTAGCCTAATCCTGTGGACGGCGGCCATCGCGGGTTTTATGGCCCTGATTTCCCTGCTTTTCCCTCAAGTTAAGGACCAGATGGCTAGTATCAACGGCCTAATCAGCACCATGGGCGCCTTCTCCGACGCCTTCGGCCTGGGCAAGCTCAACATGGGCAGCTTCATCGGCTTCTATACCGTTGAATGTCAGAGCGTCCTAGGCCTGGGTGGCGCCCTCTATGCCGCCATTCTGGCCAGCAATTCCCTAGCCAAAGAAGAGCAAGCCGGCACCGCCGAATTCCTGCTGACCCATCCCCTTAGTCGGGCTTCTGTTGTCACCAGCAAAGCCTTGGCCCTAGTCAGCCAGCTTCTGATACTCAACGCGGTGACCCTGGCCGTTGTTCTCTTAAGTCTGACCCTGACGGGTGAGTCCGCGCCTATGGGCCAACTCCTACTCTTGCACTTGGCCTATCTAATCTTACACCTCGAGTTCATCGCCCTCTGCCTAAGCCTGTCAGCCTTGTCCGGCAAACGCCGCGGCACTGGCCTAGGCGCCGGCATCGGTCTGGTACTTGCCTTCTACCTAGCCAACCTAGTCGCCAATATTGCCCCTGGCCTGGGCGCCCTCAAATGGCTCACACCCTTCGCTTACGTGGACGGCGCCGAAATCATTCCTAATGGCAGCCTAAACCTAGGCTATGTCGGAGTAGGGCTGGTCTTGTCATCCTGCTCGCTAGCAGTGGCTTATTGGTGGTTTGGTCGGAAGGATGTAGGGTAGAGCTCAAATGAAAAAGCCGTCAAGTTTATAAACTTGATGGCTTTTTTCTTGTCTCTGGCATTAAGGCTGTGGGACTTATTCCGAGATTGACTTTCTTACTCGAAAGTTCTAGGTGTCCCGCCGTCATTTATTATGATTAAAACACATCCTTGTATTTTAAAATCGAAGAATTATAATAAAGCTATAGTTACCTAACAGAATAAAGAAGATATTAAGGAGCATCATTATGGACCAAGAAGAACACGAAAAAGTTATCGAGTGGCTAGAAGAATGCGATAGGATCCAAGAAAAGCCTTGGTTATGGGATTTCAAGAATTGCTATAAAGTTCCACCATCTAAAGATTCGGAACCTAAAGATTCGGAACCTAAAGATTTGTTATCCAAAGATAGTATTACAGCTTTCTTGAAATATAAAAATGGCGGGTTCAAAGATAATACTAGTGACTTTAATATTACAAAAAATACTGGTTTCAATGCTGACTGTGACAAGGAAGCGATAAGGCTATATAAAGTTTTGGGCTGGCAAAATTCGGATACCGCTATTACTAGAGGCGAAACTATGAACTCCTTTCTTACTACTTTTAAATGTGCACTTGAGCAGAGTTCTGACTACGATACGCAATCTGATAAGTTAGGAATAAAATCTGGAAAAAAATTACCTTATTCTAATCTGTATGACGAAAAAAAGAATATTAAAGAACAACCTTATATGGCTTTTGACGTTGTAAAAAACAACCGACCCGCATTTCAAACATTCGCTACACTCACTCATACAATTGGAAACTTCACCGTACTCCCTCATTGGATGAATACTGCGCGATACAACTTCTCAAAAGATTACTGGGACATCACCCTTCTATCACTGCAAGAATGGCTGAATCCGACAACCCCAACCTCTAAAGCATGGATAAATTTCGTTGAGATGTTTTATCTACAACCCTATGTAAATAAGGACTATCAAACCGAGCTATTCTGGGATAAGCATAGTTACGGTTACGATAACCTATTTCCAAGCAATCAAGATGTCCCTATTTTTCTAAAGGCAGTGAATGAGCGGATCGAGGAGCGCGGAAAATATATGATTAAGCAAATATGCGATAGACTGAATCGGACAGATTTCGACTTCTATAAGGAGATTGAAGGCATGGATAAAATTCGATTCTCGGATGAATTTTAAAAATAAGCTAAGAAACTAGCATAAGTGGCTCCCTCCCCAGTATCCAATCTCTACTAGGAATCGACCTAACACTTGGCTTCTTACTAGTCTAACTAGTAGCCAATATCGCCCCCCGGCCTAGGTGGCCTCAAATGGCTTACACCCTTTGCTTACGTATACGACGCCGAAGGCATCCATGGCGACAACCTAAACCTAGGCTATGTCGGCGTAGGGCTGGTCTTGTCAGCCTGCTCGCTGGGCCTGGCTTATTGGTGGTTTGGGCGGAAGGATGTAGGGTAGAGTGTAAAAGTTAAAGCCATCAAGTTTATAAACTTGATGGCTTTTTTCTTGTCTCTGGCATTAAGGTTGTGGCGCTTATACTAAGAATTAGATTCTTTTTATGAACTATAGACGCTATCGGCTCAGACTTCGCAAATTTTGTAGAAAAATAAGTAAGGAAAAAGGAAATTCCTTACCGATACCACCATCATTCACTAACTTAGTGGTAAGGAAAACGGTAAGTCATTCCCTATTTCTAAGCACAAAAAAACACCCCACACAGAGTG
>NZ_KV822210.1:51493-56117 GCF_001815865.1 Abiotrophia sp. HMSC24B09 | reverse complement strand
AAAAAAACACCCCACACAGAGTGTAGGGTGTTCCACAAACGTTGATATATCGCTGATAATTAACGTTTTGAGAATTGGCTAGCTTTACGAGCTTTCTTAAGACCTGGTTTCTTATGTGCCAATTTATCATGCGTTGTCATGCGGTTTTACCCGCATCATATCTACATTATATCTTCAAAGTAATCGCTATTTACCACCTGTTATTGGCAGTCAGGTAAGGTAAATGGTAAGGTAAGCAAGCACTTAGTCGTAAGACATACCGTCTAACAAACAATATAATCTCAACTGCAATATACTAAGCCATCCGCTAGGCTAGAAAAGAAGACTTACTCTAGGTGCCACATTCGTGGCGCCTTTTTGTTTTGGCTCCAACTCATTCCCCTCAGCGCAGCCGGTCATCGGCGCGTTCCCGGCTTCATTGCTAGCGCAATTACGCTCGACCACCAATGCCCGGCTGCGCTGAGGGGAATGGCGACAAATCAGATTTAGTGAGCGCCATGATGAGTACGTGTCCATTTTGTTTCTCATTATTTTAATCGCTATACCGTATTATACTTTTGTACTAACTCTCACCTTCAAACACTTAATTACCCAAATCTACTCCCTATTTGTTCTGGAATTGAGTGTCTTTTATAATTTCAGGGAAATAACTCTCCTTTCGGCATACTAAAACTAAGACTCCACCGCTATAAAGTACCTGCCCCGTCCACACGTTATTAATCGTTCCCGTGTTCATTGAATAGTTGGCCTCCCTCGAATCAATGAATTCAGTACTTTGCCCACCTCAAACTTGTCTTATTAAAGCCAATAGTAATCGCCAACTACTAAGATAAACAATAAAAGAAGGTGGTAACCACCTTCTTATCAGTTCTTGATACATTTACTTAGGCACAGATGACAGCCACTATGCTTTTGGTAAGTTTGTTTCATCATCACAGCTTTATCTACTCCCTTGTGCTTACTTGGTAAGAACAAGTGATATGGATCTAAAAAAATAATCTTAAACGCATGCTCATTAGTATCTCTGTATGCAACAACTCTCGCTGCACCAGAAGTATCTTGAATAGAGTCCGCAAAATTACTTACTACCCTGTACTTTACTAGGTGATCTAGCTCTTGAGTATCATCCAGCCCAAAGTAGTGACTTAAAATTTCCTTTTCTCTGACATGCTTATTACGAAGTTTTACTGGGCTAGGGTCTTTTAAAAATTCAAAACTAGCATCCTCATTAAATCTCTCAATCATTGTTTGAGCATAGAAATCTCTATCTATTTTATCATCTTTTACGAAATTTATAAAAAATTCGTTAGGTAAATTTACAGAATTCTTAGCGCCACTATCATACCATTCAACTGAATAATCTTTTTCAGGTATGTTTAAATTATTTGCAACTCGCTTTTCACCAACGTTGGTAACCCCAGCGGCTAACCCCGGGCTCTGAACTTTGCTTTCTTGTTTTAATCCTGGAACACTAAAATTACTCATAGTTTTTCTTGTATTCTTCTATGATAGCATCCCGATTCATCTTAATGAACTTGGTACCTTCTACGAACTTACTCTTCCATGCCTCATCTTGATGCGAACGATTAACAAGAGCAAAATCACTCATGTCGTTAATTTGTACAAGTACCTCATCTAGAAATTTCAGGACATCCCTATCATAGTCAGCACCTTCGAGTTCACTGTCTTTACCGTACTCGTCATACTCACCATTTTTCTCTGCCGCATATATTCTTTTGATTACAGGGCCATATCTCCATGCCTCAAACTGTTCATCAAATAAATATTTTGGATATTTCTTATCTACCCCAGTTAAGTTTTCCCCATTTTCTGAATCACTTTCAAGGCTACCATATGTCGCTCCATAATATGCAAACAAGAAATATAATGCTTTCTGAAGTCGGATAACAGATATATTTTGATTCGATGCATAAATCATTTTAATTAAGTCATTTACATTCTCAAAAAAATACTCTTTTACAGTTTCCTCACTCATAGTTATCTCCCCTCCTAGTACATTTTATTATACCACACCCATCCAATCAGTGCGATTAAAGTTTAATGTGTTTTACAATTTTACTTTTTAAGTCCTATAACTAACCCTCTCCGCATTATCGCTAATACCTCCGGGCAGGAAAATTGCTAACCTACCCCAAACTACCAAACCCATAGCAATCACATGTTTGTATTCTTCTTTGTGCTTATTCAGAGTATGCTTAGCTAGCAGCTACTACCCTTAATCTTCATATAAGTGGCACTTCTTGGCATCGCTCCGGGTAATCAGGGGATGTGTGCAACTTTATCCGTATTAACCGTAAAGTTCAGATTAGTCGCTCCTTGCCGAATTTCAACTACTCATCATTCACGACTGGAGTGCTCGTTTTACAGAGAGCAGGTATCGCGTTGCGATATAAGCACTACGACTATCAGAGAGAGTCAATAATTTGCCACCCAATTGCGCGGTAGACACATGATGAAGATTTACAACTTCAGAGCGACTAATACGTATAAACTGCTGGGGCATTTTTGACAATACACCGCTTAGCGTACCATAAAAACTGTATTTTCTTTCTGTGGTCCACATTGTAATTTGATGCGCTTCGGGACCTGTTTCAAATGAGATTATCTTAGGAAACGGGATAGAATAAACATTCCCATTTTGCTTATACGTGAAAGCTATTTTTCCAGGATGATTCGTTAACAATCTTTGATAAGCGACGGTGAGGGCATCGATTATTCGGGTAGCCAAGGCAGAATAAGGGGCTAAATACGATTCTGTGCAGTCCTTTATGATAAAATCTAGGGCTTGAATCTTATTACTTGCTACCTTATAAATACCGTTTGGGTGTTTAGAGATATAAATAATTTTGGCTAAATCGTCTTTGTCTCGTATTTCTTTACCTAAAAGAACACCATCGAAATCTTTCAATATATCAATAGATAAAAAGAAAATCCCAGAAATCGAATAATCATTCATAGTCCTAAGCAATTCATGCGGTTGATCACCTTCATACGCAATTGTTAAGGGTGGATCTGATATCATGAAGAAATGCGATAATAGTGAAGTAAGCCTCTGACGGTCTTTAATATCTGGTTCACATATAAAGATAGGGATTTTAGTTTGCTTCATAGGTTTACCCCCTATGTTATTTCAAGTGAAGAATGCTTAATTTGATAACGTTTAGGACGTAAAATATTACGTTCAGGAAAAAAAGCACCTCAAAATATTACTCCTAGTATATAATGAAAACAAAATTAAATCAAGAGGTGATTAAAATGAGCTATAGATGATAAATTTCTAAATGTTTGTAGTTGTTCAACCATGTTGCTTTCCATGTTTCGCTGAAGAAAGGGTGTTTAAATTGAAAAAAGTATTATATCTATCGTTTTGCTTATTAGCCCTTATTACATCTAATCATTCTCTAACAGCTTCAGCAGAAGCTCTACCAAACGAAGATGCTTCTCTTAATGTTACTACTCAAAATATTCGAAGAATGTGGAAAACCGGCTATTTAGTTTGGGGCTATGGGCCATATACTATCTATTTTAATGATGGGTATTTCCATGGCTACTTGCAAAGAAAATCTTATGTCGCAGCAGCAAGCCTAGGCAATTGGTCTGAATACGAGGGATGGGTTTACCCTGTCAGAAGTCCATTGCCTATGCCAACAAGAACTGATTTATTGGATGAGTGAGGTGCAATAAAATGAAACGATTAAAATTCATCTTCTTAGGGTTGACCGTGTTCTCAATGTTTTTTGCCCAGAATGTTTATGCGCAAACACCTAGTCAAACCGACGAGCAAGTATTGTCATATACTAAATACAAAACAGTTGAAGTTCTACTTGGGTATGGTGAATATCCATATTCATATCAATACTATTACAGTTATAATGACGGAGTTTATCAAGGAACGCTGTCCTTTAGATATTTAGAGCGGCGACCAGGATTAGGAGGAAGAAATTATGCATGGTATGCAGTTTACAACGGAGTTGTTTCAACAGGTTGGCATCTCTTGCCGAACCAAACGGAAGTTAGTGAGTAATATAGTAGCAACTTTCCTGCTAGTCCTATCCTTTCTCACGCCTAGTCTAGCCCTGGCTCAGTCTAATGCCTTGTCAGGGACTTATCAAGCGCAATCTGCCCATCTCGTTAAGAAGGTAAGTGTCACGGACACCGGTATGGAGCTTGAGATTGATGCTGAGCAACTAGCTAAGCAAAGTCAAGCCTTCCAAACTTTAATGACCGTCAACCAGCGAGCGCTAGCTAAGAAGATTAAACCCGGCATGACTAGCCAGGAAATCGAGAAAACGCGCCAAGAACTGGGGCTGGATGTGGCCGCCTATCAGAAAGCCCTAGGCCAAGAAGTAGAACCAGATAAGATGGTAGAAGTCCTGGAGAATCAAGTGTCCGGTCTCTACGCCCATGTTAGAGAGACAGGGACCATCTATCTGCGGCTAACTAAGCCAGAACTGAGCCAGTCAGAAGGCACTATTCGGGTTCGCTTACTGGGTGAAGAAGTCCTGACCTTGACTGAGGTCTCAGAAAAGGGCTTTAAGTTGGATCAGGTTTCCTTTGTTAAGGAATAATCTCTTAAGCACCTTGCCTGAGGGCAGGGTGTTTT
>NZ_KV822210.1:0-51473 GCF_001815865.1 Abiotrophia sp. HMSC24B09 | reverse complement strand
GGTCCACTCTCCAGAGTGGACCACTGGCTACCCTTGATTCCCTGGTTTTCGGCCTCTTTCCGAACTTTCACCCTGAGCCAGTGGTCCACTCTCCAAAGTGGACCACTAGCTACCCTTGAACTCCCTGGTTTTGGCCCTTTTCCGTCCTTTCGCACCGAGCTAGTGGTCCACTCGGCGGAGTGGACCACTGGCTCATAGGAAAATTCGTGCTATACAAAAATCCCTCTTTCAATCGATTATTGAAAGAGGGGTTAAACTTCATTAATGTAATCGGCTATGGCGGCCAATCCAAAATGGTAGGTAAACTAGGAGGCCTAGTGCTGCGACGGCTAGCCAAATCAAGAGGCAGAGGCCTAAGTGAGACCAATTACCCTGAGCTAGAACAGCAAGCAAGAGGCTATAGACTAGCAACTGTAAGGCTAGAATCATGGCCAGTACCGGGCGCAAGGCTGGCACTAGAGACTGCTGGCCAACCGGATAGAGGCGCTCTAGCGGGTGGCGCAGGGGCTCTAGGGCTAGGGGCATGAGCTGAACTAGGGTCAAGACTGTGCTCAGCGCACCGGCTGCTGCCCAGAGCCAGACTTGTTGACTGCTGACGATGACCAGGCTGAAGAAAATCAGCACCCGTAGCCAGATTCCTGAATAGGCGGTATTGCGCACTAGATGGCGCAGGTAGAGGTAGGCGTAGCGGTTGCCCAAACGGCCAGACAGACTCTTGAGGACACCATCCAGATAAGCTCGCCGCTTAATGGGTGGAATCTGTTGGGGCACTTCTGCAAAGAGGGCCAACCAACGGTAGAGGCTGGCGCGCCGGGCTTGCTCTTGGGCTACTAAGGCTTCAAACTCAATCCAATGTTGGTCTAGTTTGCGGCAGGTCCAGCAGAGAAAGGCAGCGCCTAGAATCAGCAGTAAGGCTAAAAGTCCCAAAGCCAGGTTAGCCGGCAGCCACAAGCTCCCCGCTCCCAGTCCTGCCAAGGCCAGAGCTAACAAAGAAGCAGACAAAGCTTTTGGCAGCAAGCCGCTATAAAAGCTCAGATAGCCGGCCCAAGCCACTAGGAACTTGGCGGCCACTACATAGACAATCAGACAGAGGGCCTGACCCAAGGACCAACCAAAGCCCAAACTAATCAGGGGCGCCAACAACAAGGTCAAGACAGCCAAGACTAGGCTGGGAGCCAGAGCACCCAACCAGACGCCCCATTTCCAGACAGCATGCCATTGATAACCCCGGGCGAAGAGATAGCTCTTGTCCGGCTCGTAGGTCAGGAGCAAGGGCCGGCCCCAAGCAAGGCCTGCCCACCAGACTAGCAAGCAGACCGCCGTCATCATGAGAGCCAAGCCTTGGGGCCGCTGACTTTGCAGGGAGACCAGTAATTGTTGGTAATAGATACTGAAGAAACCGAAGGCCACTAAGAGAATGAGGGCCATGTGGTCGTTGAGAATGAGCCGGCTGTAGCGACTCATGGTCTTGGCAAAGTCGCGCAAGCGCCCCTGCCAGAGACTGTTCAAATCCTTCATGCCGTCACCTCGCGGCTGGCCATTTGGATATAGAGTTGATCCAGACTAGCACCGGGCGCTTCTAGGGCTTCTTGCAAGTCCGCCAGGGTACCCTGAGCATAGAGGCGACCCGCCTGCATCATAAGGTAGGAGTCGGCTAGATTTTCCACCAAGCCCAATACGTGAGTGGTCAAGAGGATGGCGCAGCCGGCTTGAGCGCGGGCCTGGAGGATGTCCTTGAATTGTTGAATAGCCAAGGGGTCTAACCCCAAGAAAGGCTCGTCAATAATCAGGAATTTGGCATCGGAGACCAAGGCGCAGACAATCATGACCTTTTGCTTCATACCCTTAGAAAAATGGGTCGGGAACCAATCCAACTGCTTGTCCAAACGGAAGAGCTTGAGTAGGGGTTGAGCCCGCTCCATCACGACTGTCGGGTCCAGGCCATAGCCCAGGGCCGTCAGTTCCAGATGCTCGCGCAAGGTCAGCGCTTCATAGAGAATGGGCGTCTCAGGCACATAGGCTAGCTGACTGGCAAAGGCCTGGTGGTTTTCCTGCAGGCTGAGGCCATCCAGGGTAACCGTCCCAGCCTGGGGCTTGAGCAGACCCAAGATGGTCTTGAGCAGGGTGGATTTACCCGCCCCATTGAGCCCAATTAGGGCTACAATTTGGCCCCACTCAATCTGGAAGTTAATGTCTTGGATGACCGGCACCTGGCGGTAACCACTGGCCAATCCGGCTACACGAATTGTCATAGTGTCTCTTCTCCTTCAGCTAGAATCACTTGCCAGGCTGCCAAGGCTAGGCTGGTCTTGGACTGTTGGGGCAGGAGAACTTCCTGACCCTGAGCCCCCAGGACATAGACCTGGTTCTTGTCAGAGTTGAAGCCGATAGCCGGGTTGGACACATCATTGGCGATGAGCCAGTCGGCCCCTTTCTTGCTTAACTTAGCTCGGGCATGTTCTAGCAAATTCTGGGTTTCCGCCGCAAAGCCGATCAGGACTTGTTGGCGCTTGGTCTGGCCTAGTTGGGCCAAAATATCTGGGTTTTGGACTAGGTCTAGTTGCCAGTCCGTCTGACCGGCCACTTTCTTAATCTTCTGATCATGGGGCTGCTTGACCCGATAGTCGCTGACGGCTGCAGCCATGACGACATAGTCCATTTGGTCATAGTGAGCGGTCATGGCCTGAGCCAACTCTTGGGCTGACGCCACCTCATGGACTTGGACGCCTTCTGGTGGCAGGAGGCTTTGGGTGGTGGAGACCAGGGTGACAGTCGCCCCTAACCAGTCAGCCGCCTGGGCCATGGCATAGCCCATTTTGCCAGACGAATCGTTGCTGATGTAACGGACTGGGTCAATGCGCTCGCGAGTGCCCCCGGCCGAGACAATGACCTGCTTGCCGGCTAAACTTTGAGGCAAATGGGTCCGGGCATAGAGGCGCTCGACTTGGGCCACAATGCGATGGAGTTCAGGCAGGCGGCCTTTGCCTTCATAGCCTTCCGCTAAGAAACCTGTGTCAGGCTCCATAATGGTCAGACCATCTGCTCGCAGTTGGGCTAGGTTGCGCTGGGTCGCGGGGTTCTCGTACATATGGACATTCATGGCCGGCACCACCAGAACGGGGGCCGTCACTGCCAAGAGGGTAGTGATCACCACATCATCTGCCAAGCCGTGCGCCATCTTGGCCAGGCCATTGGCTGTGGCTGGCACCACCAGGGCTAGGTCGCACCAGTCAGCCATGGCCACATGTTGGACTTGGCTTGGCTCCCGCTCGTCAAAAGTATGGGTGAGGACCTGGCGTTTGGTCAGGACCTGCAAGGTCAGTGGCGTCACAAATTCCTGGGCCGACTGGGTCATGGCCACCTGAACTTGGGCACCCTTTTTGATTAGCTGGCGTACCAGTTCTGGTGCCTTATAGGCCGCGATGCCCCCCATGACAAAGACACCGATTTTTACATTTTCTAACACGCGGAGCCACCTCCAATCATTTTCCTTCTTATTTTAGCACATTCCAGCAAAAAAAGAGAGGGCCAGACCTCTCCTTCTTAAACGCGACTGGACAAGGTTGCCAGATAGACGTCAATCTCCTCCTGGCTGATATGGCCGATGCCGCCCAGGTTGTACCAAATAGGGTTGAGGAAGCCCACATCCTTGAAGGTGCCGGCCATGGTCGTGCCCCGAATGGGGTCGCCAAAGACCTGCTCCAGGTCTTCTGTAGAAGCGGCTGAAGTCGTGAAAATGTAGGTCTTACGCACCTGGCGGCTGGCTAGGAGGCGTTGATTTTCGGTCTCGAAAGCCGACTTAGGTAGCAGCACCTTATCCAGGAAGCCCCGCATAATGGCGGGCATGTCATACCACCAAATAGGATAGATGAAGATAATTTGCTCTGTCTGGTCCAAAATTTGGACATAGCGCTCTACCTGGGGATCGGTCGTTTTGCCTTCCCCGTAGACGGCTAAGTCCGCGGCCGACAGAACCGGATTGAACTGGTCAGCATAGAGGTCGAGTACGGTCACCGGGTGGCCCTTGGCTTCTAGGGTGGCGACTAGGCGCTCCAAAATAGCATGGTTGAGACTGCCCTCATAGGGGTGGGCGTAAACAATGGTCGTTTGCATGGTCATCTTAGCACGTCCTTTCTCTGAGTTTGGTAGGGTTTTCCATATTGTAACATATTTTGGGGCTGATATTAAGTGAGGTGGCTAGGTAGGGGGTGCGGAGGCCGGAGGAGCTAGTGGTCCACTCGACCGAGTGGGCCACTGGCTCACGACTTTTGCGCCCTTTTAGCCGTTTTTGGGCACTTACCTAGCCAGCTAGTGGTCCACTCGACGGAGTGGGCCACTGGCTCACGACTTTTGCGCTCTTTTAGTCGCTTTTGGGCACTTGCCATGCCAGCTAGTGGTCCACTCGGCGGAGTGGGCCACTGGCTCGCGACTTTTGCGCCATTTTAGTCGTTTTTGGGCACTTACCAAGCCAGCTAGTGGTCCACTTGGCGGAGTGGACCACTAGCTCGCGGCTTAGGCTCTGTTTTAGTAGCTTTCGGGTGCTAGCCTCTTAGCCTTGTTGCCACTCCCCTATTTATCTATTACATAGATAAATAGGGGGCAGGGCTGCCAAATTACGTGTCCAAAAGAGCACTATTTACACAAAAAAGACGAGGACAAGTCCTCGTCTTAAAATTAATTAGCGTTCAAGGTCTACACGTTGGCTGACATAGTACATGATAACAGAGCCTAGTGTCAACATAACAAATTCACTGATGAAGAGTGACAGATAGGTTGCCCAGAAGCCAGCTTCTGCTGCGCCTAAAACTAGTAGCTCTAAGGCAATGACAAACATGGATAAGGAGAAGACCAGGGTCAAGACAGCGTAACGTACAATAGTTTGTGTCTTAGCGGATGTCCCTTTGGCAAGGGCTGCGACAGCCAAGTCCCCAATCCAGCGTGCTAGCCAGAGGAAGAGTAAGGTCTGCAAGGTCCCTACGACCATGTCAACCGGTCCATATTGATAGGCATTGACGATGAAGACCCCTAAGGTCACGGCGTAAACATAGCGCTTGTTATAGAGACTGGTGAAGTTAAGCGTCTCTGCCAAGCGGAACTGAACCGGGCCAAAAGAATATGGCAGGGTCAGGAAAGTCAAAACGATATAGAGGCCGGCAACTAAGCCTGCGCGGGTCAGCTCACGACTGTCCTTCCAGTTGGGCCAACTTAGCCAACTAGGTTTAAGATGGTTATTCATATAAGTTCCTCCTTTGTAGTCCGGCTCAGGCCGACTAGTACTTACTGCGACCAAAGGATGCTAAGTGTCGCAGGGGGCTGTCCCATCATGACAGCGACCTTATCTAGTCTACCATTTTCTGGTGATTTTGCAATAGCTAATTGACACAATCTCCGTTATAATGTAGGTATCAATGCCCAAGGAGGAGTCATTATGCCCCATCTATACTTTGCCAGCCCCCTCTTCACCGAAATGGAGCGTGCCTTCAACGCCCAAGTGGTTGCTAATCTACGTGCTCAAGTTCCTGACCTAACCGTCTTCCTACCCCAGGAGCAAGAAGCCATTAACGACAAGAATGCCTACGCCGATTCCCAAATGATTGCCCGCTACGATACGGAAGCCGTCCTCAAGAGCGACGTCCTGGTGGCCGTCCTAGATGGTCAGATTATCGACCCAGGCGTAGCCTCTGAAATCGGCATTGCCTACCAAGCCGGCATCCCGGTTGTGGGCCTCTATACCGATGTCCGCCAACAAGGGGGCAGTCATCCTGAAAAACTCAAGGCCTTACAAGACGTCGCCGAGTCTCAATTTAGCTATGTCAACCTCTACACGACCGGCCTCATTAAGCTAAGAGGCGAGATTGTGACGGCTTCTGCTGACCTACCGGCCGCTGTCCAACGTCAACTGGCTCAAGTTGCCAAATAAATGAGCCAAGTCCGCTAAAATATGGTATGATAGTAGGGTATGCGTCAAGCTGACTTGACCCAACATGAACCAAGGAGGAAACACTTAAATGATCAACGTTTCAAACGTGAGCTTACTCTTTTCAGATCGTAAATTATTCGACGATGTGAATATTACCTTCACCCCTGGCAACTGCTACGGGGTTATTGGGGCCAACGGGGCAGGTAAATCTACCTTCCTGAAAATCTTGGCCGGCGATATCGCGCCAACTACCGGGAATGTCTCCATGGATCCCCATGAGCGCCTGGCAGTCCTCAGCCAGAACCACTATGGTTTCGAAGACTTCACTGTTATCGAAACCGTGATGATGGGCCACAAGGAACTCTATGACATTATGAAAGAAAAAGACGCCATTTACGCTAAGGAAGACTTCAGCGACGAAGACGGTGTCCGCGCCGGCGAACTCGAAGCTGCCTTTGCTGAAATGGGCGGTTGGGAAGCCGAAGCCGAAGCTAGCAACATGCTGCAAGGCTTAGGTCTTGGCAAGGATCTTCACTACAGCTACATGCGTGAGCTGATTGAAGCCGACAAGATTAAGGTGCTCTTAGCCCAAGCCCTCTTTGGCAAGCCAGACAACTTGCTCTTAGACGAGCCGACTAACGGTCTGGACGCAGCCGCTATTGAGTGGCTGAGCGACTTCATCTTGAACTTCCCTAACACCGTCATCGTGGTTTCCCACGACCGTCACTTCTTGAACACGGTCTGCACCCACATGGCCGATGTGGACTTCGGGAAAATCAAGCTCTATGTCGGTAACTACGACTTCTGGCTCCAATCCAGCCAATTGGCTGCTAAGATGGCCGCTGACCAAAACGCTAAGAAGGAAGAGAAGATTAAGGAACTCCAAGCCTTCATCGCCCGCTTCTCAGCTAACGCTTCTAAATCCAAACAAGCAACTTCCCGTAAGAAGATGCTGGATAAGATTACCCTGGATGACATTCAACCATCCTCCCGTCGTTACCCATTCGTAGGCTTCACGCCAGAACGCGAAATCGGCAATGACTTACTACGGGTAGAAGGCCTCAGTAAAACCATCGATGGCGAGAAGGTCTTAGACAACATTACCTTCACCCTCCGTCGCGATGACAAAGTAGCCTTCCTCAGCCGTAACGACATCGCCCTCTCTGCCTTCTTCGACATTATCATGGGCAAGATGGAAGCAGACAGCGGTAGCTTCGAGTGGGGCGTGACCACCAGTCAAACCTACCTGCCTAAGAACTCTGGCGACGAATTTGACGGCGTGCACTTAACCATTGTGGACTGGCTCCGTCAATACGCTAGCAAGGAAGAGAGCGACAACACCTTCTTGCGTAGCTTCTTGGGTCGTATGCTCTTCTCTGGTGAAGACGTGATGAAGGAAGTCAATGTCCTATCCGGGGGCGAAAAGGTTCGCTGCATGCTGTCTAAGATGATGCTGTCCAAGGCTAACGTCTTGGTATTGGACCAACCAACCAACCACTTGGACTTGGAATCTATTACCGCACTTAACGACGGCCTAATTAAGTTCAAGGGCGCCATCCTCATGGCTTCCCACGACTACGAGGTCCTCAACACCACCTGTAACCGGGTCATCGAGTTGACGCCTAACGGGGCCTTCGACCGCATTGACACCACTTATGAAGAATACTTGGAAAACAAAGACGTGCAACAACGCGTTAATGACTTGTACCAAGGTAAATAAGCAATTTAAAAGAGGGCTGGCGTGATGCCAGCCCTTTTTTAATCGCAAAAATATAGGTCCCAAACACGCAAAATCAAAAAAGAATATCATCTTCACTTCGTTGAAACCGCACTCTTTTTGGCTTATAATATATTCAAGCAAGTTCTGTATATTTTCGTTTACATTAAATCAAAATAAGGTGATGAGAATAATGAAGAAAAATGTTTGCCCTCAGCAACTAGGAACTATCTTTAGAGAACTAAGACTATCGAAAGGAATGACCCTTGAAGAAGCATCTAAAGGGATTGTATCTTTGCCCTTCTTATCAAAGTTTGAGCGCGGTGAACACGAAATTACTTCTAACAAGTTCATACGTTTACTATCTCGCCTCAACATTTCCTACCGAGAATTCGAATTAATATTAGGCCATTTAGAGGGATATTCTCAGACGGCATTTCTTCAACAATTAAGCACCGCTCTAGTAAATAATGATCTCGCACTACTCAATCAACTATACGATGACCAAAAGATACTTTTGAAGCAGTATAGTGATAGTCGATTCGAACATAATCTCATTATAATTAGCCAGTACATCAATCTCTTGAACGGCTTACCATTTGAGCCACATAAAATTAAGAAAATCACTGATTATCTTTACCGGGTGGAGGAGTGGGGAGAATATGAGCTTGTCTTATTTGGCAATAGCCTAAATTTTATTCCTATTGAGAAAATGTATAATCTGAGCAAAATTGCTATTAATCGCTCAGCTATGTTTTCCAAATCTCCAAAGCACGTTAATGAACTAAGTATTATCATGGGCAATATCATCCATACGCTCATCGAAAATGAACACTTTGACGGCCTAAATAATTTATTTATCCAAGCAGAAAACCTATTAAGTGGGACGGACAGCTTTGCAGAAATTAATCGCATTAATTTTTATAAGGGAATCTACCTACTAGTTCAAGGCAACTACGATAAAGGACTCTCTATTTCTCAACAGGCTATTTCCATTCTTAATCAGATGCGGAGACCGGATTTAGCACGTGAATACAAGGATTTCCTAGGTCAATACATTGAGAGATAAAAATACCTTAGCGTTTTTCTTTCGTTTATCATATAGGCAAAAAATTCCCTCTTCTCCTAAGACCTTCAGTATACTGTTTCTATCACTTAAAACTATTTAATCATAAAATAGGAAACCTAAGAAATATGATGGGAAAATCAATCCTATTAGTACTAATTCATAGATACTGGAGGCGCCTCATGAATCGTAATTTCAAGAAGCTATGGGCAGGCCGACTATTAAGTAATTTTGGCGATAGTATATACTCACTAACTGTATCATGGTATCTCATACAAGCCACTCATGAGATTTTCTGGGTGGGGGTATTAAATGCCCTCATATACTTACCTACACTCTTCGAATTCCTAGTTGGACATATTGTTGACCGCCATAAGAAAAAGGCTCTTCTTATCGCATTAGAAATCGGGCAAGCCTTTGGCTCTTTGTTACTCTTTTTATTGTTACTACTTAATATAGACTTCCCTCTATTATTATGTATTTCTGCCTTTCTATGCAGCTTATTTGGGATGAATACCTATACGACGCAAGACGCATTTTTACCGCTCCTGGTTGCTAAAGAAGATATGGATAAGTCTCAATCATACATGATAATGGCTTATCAAATGTCTGATTACTTATTTAATGGTTTGATAGGATTTGCTCTCAAAGTTATTCATCCTTTATTCCTAATCGCTACTTCTGTTGCCTCCTTTATAGGATCTGCAAGTATTTTTAATAGTATCGCTATTGATGAAGAAATCCCAAAAGTAGATTCTGAATCAAAAATCGATTGGCTAGAAGGTTTTAAACTACTCAAGAAATATCAGATGCCTCTCTGGCTTATGCTCGGTGAGACAATTGCTAATATTATGTTTTCTGGTTTATCTATTTACATAGTGCAGCTTGCAGAAGAATGGAATGACCCTGTTTTCTTAGGTTTTTTCGGGGTCTGCACCTCCATAGGAGTCGTAATCGGTAGTGCTTTAATCACCACAAAAGTATGGGACTCCTATTCGCGTTCAACTAAGATGATTTTAGGATCCCTATTCTATGGCATTTTTATGTTCTTAGCAAGTCTCCTAACAAGAAACCCTATCGCGCTACTCTTTATGGTGGGCTTAGCTTCTATCTTCTTAGGATTTAACTACACCGTCCATAACCCATTAATTTTAGAGTTTGTTCCTGAACAATTCTTGGGACGAGTCTTGTCGGCAAAAAGTACTATAGCAGTGGGCATCATGCCGCTAGCCTCTCTAGCGTGGGGGACTTTAGCAAACTATATTCCAAGTCACACCTTTTTCGTGCTATTTGGCCTATCCTATATGTTGATTGCATTGATTTATATACTTGTTTTCCCCCGCCTTAAGTCCCAGTCTCTCTAAAATCGGATTCACCACATTAACCTAATAGATAACTACATTGTTCTAGCCCTCTTCTTTTCCCCACAAAGAAAAGTCCCAATATATCATATATGATATATTGGGACTTTTTCATTTTTAACGATAGAAGCCCGGCTGACACACTGTGTCAGCAGGGCTTGCTTGTCATCTCGAAGGCGCCCAACCAGAGCCACTGATTACCCATCATACGCCTTAATAACTCAATACCTTATCTAGAGCGCACAATCTGCCCATCCTCTAGCACAAATACCGCATCATAGCGATGAGCACTCGCTTCATCTGAGTGATGAGAGATGTGTAACAAGGTGAGCGTGGGCCAGCCTAACAAGAGATTTTCTGCTTGCTTAAATGACTCTGGATCCAAGGCGGATAGGCCCTCATCCACAATTAAGATCGGCTTATGTTGCAAAAGTGCTCGTATTAAGGCGATACGTTGCTTCTGTCCGCCCGACAAGGCACTTTCTTCATTATATTGCTCTTGCTTAAGATGGCTCACGTCAGGGAAGCGGTCGCCTAACCCGAATGCTTGAATGAGTCGCATGACTTCTCCTTCATCACACATCTGACGTAGTGTAATATTATCCCACATACTTCCCCATAACATCTGAGCTTTTTGTGGTACATAGGCAATGTAATGTTGAATTTGCTCGTAGGTCAACTGGTCTAAGGAACACTTATCTAACAAGACCGTCCCTGTAGGAGCGATTACGTCCCCTGTCAAAAGAGCCACTAAGCTGGTCTTTCCAATACCGCTTTTCCCCGTTAATAAGTAGCGCTTACCCGGTTGAAGGGTTAGGTTAATCCCTTGGAAGAGCGGCGGCTGTTCAAGCTGGCGCACTGCCACCACAGGTTGATCAGCTGAGCATTCAACCACGACCGTTTCCATGACAGGTTCCTGCTCGAGCTGATGCTTGGTATCTTGTATCGCTGATAAGTCGCTCAAGGCACTAATCAACAGCTGAATGGGTAATACTAATTCGAGCGAAATACTATATATGGACGTCAGCCCGCCTACAGTCAACTTCCCCTCCAACACTTGAAGCCCACCAATCCACAAGATTACCAAGGTCGTTGCGTAAAACCCTAATCCTGCTAAGACATTCACGAGTGCACTATAGGATGCTTTCGTATTAGACATACGATTTATGTCAGCGTAGTCACGGGTCAGATCTTCTGCATATTCCCGTTCGCTTTGGTGGTTACGCAGGAGGCCGAAATTCTGTAAATAATTAACGAATCGCCGGCTATAAGCTGATTTACGGAACAGATAGTCTTGTTCTATTCTGGCTCTTAGCCGTTTGAACAACAGCGGTAGCACCAGTGGAAGCACAGAAGCAATGAAAATCCATAAAGCCGTCACCCAGTTTAGACTGATCAAAGCGACAGCAGCAATCAAAAATGAGATTGTCCCTTGGTAAACAGCTAAGAGCGTATCATAATGTAGGCTCTTGACCTCTTCAATATCATTCGTCACTTGTGAGAGGTAGTGGCCCACATCTTGTTCAACCGCTCGTGGTCTCAAAGCCAAAATGCGTGATAGCAAGGTTCCATGCAATCTAAATCCTTGACTATTTAGGTAGCGAGCGTTCAAAACTTGTCTCCCATATTCAACCAATAACATCCCCAAAATAATGATGGCTGTCACCATTATCTGATAAGAGAACTGCCCGTAATCTTGCGCGACTATTGCATTAAGAATGTACTGAATACGGTAATTGAATACAATATTAAGCACTGCTACTAATGTGATACAAACTAAGGTCGACCATAAATACTTATGTTTCATTTTGTCCCCCTCTTGTGATGGCTCGATGTATCAGGTGGCAGATATTTTTTGTGGTAAGACCCACTGAGTTTAATTCTCTCTCCCAATCTAATATACCGCATAATATTTTATCACTTTGGTTAACTAAAATATATGAGGCATAGTTTTTTATATTTAACCAGTCAAAATGTCTACTAGAAAAGAGCTCGGTTTAATTATACCTGTTAAGGTTATATCTATCAATCTTAGCCACACAATCGTCTATATGCAATACACATTTATCATACAGTGTCAAAATTAACTAGTCACGCCTAACTGCCCTCTTCTTCTCCCCACAAAGAAAAGTCCCAATATATCATATATGATATATTGGGACTTTTTATTTCTAACGATAGAAGCCTTGCTCTGGGTCATAAGGGTGCCAGAGGTCGGAACGAATCTGGTTGAAGGCCTCGTAAACCCGTTGGGACAGGCGGCCTACTTGGTCGAAGCGCGCATCATAGTCACTCCAGGAGTTAGTGTAGACGGCAATGGAATAGCTACCGTACTGGGTCACGAAGGTGGCCACGTCATTTTGCTCTGGAGCACCTAGACCTGACTTGTTCCAGGAATCTGTCTCATAGAGATAGGTCCGCAGGAAGGAATGGCTGTTGAGTCGCAACTTGTCAATCAACATGGAATCCCATGGCTCGCCGTTGAGTTCATGGTTGGCTAGTTTGGCGAAAAGCCGGGCCGCATTATCTGGGGTAGTCTGGAAGCGGCCATTATCATTCTGGTAGTACTTACCTTCCAGATAGGTATCCAACATGCCCAACTCATGGGCGTGCTGGGTCACGATGCCCCCACCACCTACGGCTTCAATCAGCATATTAGCCGCCGTGTTATCACTATAGATGGCCACATAATCGACCAGCTCGTCCAGGCTATAAACCGTCCCCGCCGGTGACTCATTAATATGACCGGCACCCGGCACAATGTTCGAGCCTTCCATGGCCATGATCTGGCTTGGCTGGAGCTTGCCTTCCTTGTACTGGCGGTACAACTCGGTCAAGACATAGATTTTCTGGGTGCTGGCTGGGAAGAAGATTTGATTATCGACATCCACTTGGGCCATAGTCTCATTATCAACGAAGGAAGCCCCCGCCATAATGCCCATGCTGTCAATTTCCTCGCGCATGATTTGCTGGACGGTGTCAATGAGCTTACGTTCGCTATAGTTGGTTAAGACATAGTTTTGATAGGTCAAATCCTGACGAATCCAGCCCAAGTCTTGGTAGCCAATGGCCACATGGAGCCAGGTCTGGTTATCGACTACGGCTTCCTCAGTCACTTCCATAGGAATGTCCGCATACTTGTTGGTATTGGCTAGGAAGTAGGAGTTAGGCTGGCCTGGGAAGTTGGACAGTAAGAGCCCATCCCGACCGCGGTTGAGAATGGAATAACGAATGGACTGGCGGTCCACGTAATACATGGGTTCACTCTTAGCCTTGAGGTAGACAAAGCGGGCTTGGTAACTCGGCACGAAGGACTGGATAAAGGTCGCCTCATCAGCCCGTAGGCGAGCCGTTTCCTTGTCGATGGTTGCCTGCTGGTCTAGGCGGCCATCCTTATAGTAGGTCCACTCACTACCAGGTTGGCCAAACCAGCCCGTATAAGGCCGGCCATGGCGATAGAGGTATTCCTCCTGCTGCTGGCCCCAATACCAGGCAAAGCCATTGGCATCCGTATCAGTCACCTGGCGAACCCGCCGGGCGAAGGAAGTCTCGGTACGCTTATCTAATTCTTGCTTAGTAAAGTACTGGGCGCTAGGCGCTTGGTTTTCCGGTTGAATGTCGACCTGACGCAGGTCCTCAACCAATACCTCCCGCTGGGGATCCAGGTCTACCGTATAGGTGTCCACCCAGTTGGCTGCCCGCGCCAAGTGCGAGCGCTCGGTCGATTGCTTCATTTGTGGCATGAGCCAGAGGAAAAAGGCTGCTGCCACTAGCACCAGACCTGCCACCAAGCCCAGAGCTAATAGGTAGTAAGGTTTATAGGAGCCAGGCGCCTGCTCTGTCCGCGTCTTCTTAGGCGCTTTCTGGCCCTTATGATTGGAACGGTACTGAGCTCGTGTTGGTTGACTCAAGCTGGCTGCCCCCCTTCTTGATTAGCCGGCGCAATCACAAATCGGAAGCGCGGCAGGAAGTGCTGGAAGAGGGCCTCGGTGTAGGCTAAAGTCGGCATCATGACTTGGAAGTCCGGATAGGAGAAGCGTTCCCGCAGGGCAATCTCATCCGCCCCTTGATTGACCGCACTGGACACGATATAGGCGTCATAGTCTAACTCGGTCAAGCCGCCCCCTTGGTCAGCATACCACTGGCCAGCTACTAGGCGGAAGATATAGTCTTCCTCTAGGCTTTCCCGAAGGGCATCTTGATCAAGCTGGGGATCTTCTTGGTTCATTTCCTTGAGTTGGCTGTAGACCACGGTGGCCATATCTTCAGCGTCTAGAACATACTGGGCCGTCTCCGCAATATAAGAGGCCAGGAAAGGCAGAATATGTTGGTAGAAGCGGGTCTGGATCTGGCTTTGGCGGAAGAGGTCCATGGCATAGTGCTTAAGATCGGTCAGGTTACTGACCCCTTGTAAGCCCAGTGCCGCCACCTGCTCATCCGTCAGGTTAGCCTCTGGTTGATCTAGTTCAGGATAGGCTTGCTTGGCGACTTGATGGATAAAGACGCGGGCCACCTCTTCCCAAGAAGGTAAATGGATATCAAAGTAATAGTCTGGCACCTGCAAGGCAGTGATTGGCAGGTAATGACTGACTTGGTTCATGGCTAAGTCTCCTCTGTTCTGAATTCACTTTACCATTGTGGCAAATTTTCCCGGATTTAGCAAGGATTTTTGACTAAAAAGGCCGGTCAATCGCCTTATTAAGGGACTAAGGGCAGGCCATGTTTGGCTCCTAAGTCTTCTTGACCTACAATTTGTTTCTAACTGAGCACGTAATTTTGCTGACTCAGACCCTATTTATCTATGTAATAGATAAATAGGGTAAGCAAAAACCTAGCCATGCAGTGGCTAGGTTTTACTAGTTAGCTTAATTAATGAAGCACCTTATTCAGGAAGCTTTGGGTCCGTTCATGGCTTGGATGGCTGAAGAGTTCTTCAGGCACGTTTTCTTCGACGATGAAGCCACCATCCATGAAGATGACGCGGTCGGCTACTTCACGGGCGAAGCCCATTTCGTGTGTGACCACAATCATGGTCATGCCGTCTTCGGCTAATCGCTTCATAACATCTAGGACATCGCCGACCATCTCAGGGTCAAGGGCGGAAGTTGGCTCATCGAAGAGCAGGACATCTGGTTGCATGGCCAGGGCCCGGGCAATGGCCACCCGTTGCTTTTGCCCCCCAGACAGGGAGTTAGGCGCTACATGGGCCTTGTCGGCCAAGCCAACTGACTCCAAGAGATAGAGAGCTAGGGACTCGGCTTCAACCTTGGATAGGCCTTTGAGCTCCATAGGCGCTAGGGTGATATTGTCCAAGACACTTAAGTGTGGGAAGAGGTTGAAGTGTTGGAAGACCATGCCAATATTCTGGCGAATCTTGTTGATGTCTTCCTTAGGATTGGTAATGTCCACCCCATCCACGAAGACCTTGCCCCCGTTAATTTCTTCCATTCGGTTGAGGCAGCGTAACATGGTAGACTTACCGGAACCGGAAGGTCCGATGACACAGACTACTTCCCCCGGTTGAATGGTTAAGTCGATAGACTTAAGCACCACATTATCGCCGTATTGTTTCTTAAGTCCGCGAACCAGGACTTTTGGCATTTCTTGGCTTAGTTCTGTCATCTTACTTCCCTCCTTCTAGACGTTTGGATAGGCGTGTTAAGGCCGTAATGACAATCAGGTAGATGAGGCCGACAATCAACCACATAGAACCAGACTGGTAGGTACGGGCGATAATGACGCTCCCGGTTTGGGTCAATTCGACTAAGCCGATAACCGACAGAATCGAGGTATCCTTCAGGGTAATGACGAATTGGTTGATGAAGGATGGAATCATGAGCTTAATGGCTTGAGGCAAGATAATCTTCTGCATAGTCTTACCATAGGAGAGCCCCAGACTGCGGCTGGCTTCCATCTGGCCCTTGTCAATGGCTTGAATCCCCCCGCGGACAATTTCCGCTACATAGGCCGCCGCGTTCAAGCTAAGAGTCATGATCCCTGCTGCCGCCGAACTGAAACGCACGCCAGTCATTTGCGGAATCCCGAAGTAGATGAAGAAGGATAGGACAATCAAGGGCACCCCACGCATGAGGTCGACATAAACTGCGGCAATCCCACTCAACCAAGGGTTGGCTTGGACTCGCAAGAGGCCCAGGATAATCCCTAAGATCAGGGCTAGGGCCACTGAGATGAAGGCAATCCACAAGGTGGTGCCTAAACCTGACAAGAGGGCTGGCCCATTCTCAGCCAGTTGGCCGAAGAAGGAATTTTGAGTGCTAGCTTCCGCATCCTCCCCAATATACTTATCTAAAATACTTTGGTATTTACCAGAAGATTTGAGGCTAGCCAAGCCACGGTTGAAGGCTGCCAAGAGATCAGCATTCTTGCCTTTTTTAACCGCAAAACCGGTTTGGCTGGTTTCTAATTTTTCGCCAATAAGCTTGAGGCGGAGATTCCCGTTCTTAATGGCATAGGCAATGACGGGCGCATCTTCGATGGTCGCGTCACTGTTACCCGTTAAGACATCTTCATACATATTAGCCGAATCCTTGAAGGTCACCACGGTAAACTTGTAGTCATCCTTCAGCTTGTTAGCCAAGTCGGCTCCGGCAGTCCCGGTTTTAACCGCGATTTTCTTGCCACGCAAGCCTTCTAAATCCGTGATCTTGCTGTCAGCGGCTACCGCGAATTGGAGACCGGACTCATAGTAGTTATCCGAGAAGTCGAAGCTGGCCTTACGCGCATCGGTAATGGTCATACCGGCTATGGCGCCATCTACTTGGTCGCTCTCCAAGGCTTGAACAGCCGCAGCAAAGCCCAGAGGTTTGATTTCATAGGTGAAGCCTTCTGCTTCCGCAATGGCTGCTAACAAGTCCATATCAATCCCAACATAGTTGCCTGAAGAGTCTTGGAATTCGAAGGGCGCAAAGGTGGTATCTGTCGCAATCACATAATGTTCAGCGGCCTTGACACTTGGTACTTGTAGGCCTAAGAAGACCACCAAGACCAGCATGAGCCTTTTAATCATATCTTTCATAAACTGGTTCACTCCTTTTATATACTCCAACAGTATAGAGGACGGTCCCAGACATTGCAAGGAAGAGGTAACAAGTTATGTCAGATTATCTAACATAAGGGTGCCGCTTAAAGGTCTTTCTGGAACCAGGCCACATCCTGCCAAGCATCAAATTTATAACCCACCTTCTCGAATAAGGCCACTTGGTGATAGCCTTGCTTGAGGTGGAACTCCACACTACCCTCACCAGGATAGGCCACACAGGCGGTCACCCGCCGAATGCCCTGTTGGCGTAAGGCCTCTTCTAAAGCTGCATAGAGCTTGGCCCCGATGCCCTGACCCCGGACTGAGCGCTTGAGATAGACAGAGACTTCGGCCACATACTGGTAGGCTGCTCTGGGGTGGAAGGCCGAGCCATAGGCATAGCCTACTACTTCCCCCTCCAATTCCGCCACCAAGTAGGGATAGTGGGCCAGGGTCTGCTTAATCCGCTGACGAAAATCTGACACAGAGGGTACTTCATACTCGAAGGAAATCACCGTCCGCTCCACATAAGGCCGGTAAATGGCTCTCAGGCTTGGGGCATCTTGTGGGTTGGCGGACCGAATAACGATTGACATGGCGGACATCCTCTCTGCGCTCTCTGGCTAAAGTTCCTTCTATTGTGCCATCCAAGCCTCCTAAATGCAAGCCAGGTGGCCTCATCTTACACAATAGTAACCTGGCTGTAACCAAAAAAGGCTGAGATTTCAATCTCAGCCTTAAAAGCTAGCTTAACGGGCTTGCATCCAGCGTTGGAATTGCTCATCGCTGGCATAGACATAGTGGCCCTCTGCTACTTTATGTTGACTTAGGGGTGCATCGGTTGCCTCATGTTGATAAGGCTGACGCACACGTGTACTCTCACTAATTGGGTCCGGTTGAGGAACCGCTGATAGGAGAGAGCGGGTATAAGGGTGGACAGGTGAATGATAGAGATCGTGGGCTGGGCCTACTTCGACGATTTTACCTGCGTACATCACCGCAATGCGGTCACTGATGTACTTAACCATGGACAGGTCGTGGGCGATGAAGAGATAGGTCAGGCCACGTTCCTTCTGCAGGCGTTTGAGCAGGTTAACTACTTGGGCTTGAATGGACACGTCCAAGGCCGAAATGGGCTCATCGGCAATGATGAAGCGTGGCTTGAGCGCCAAGGCCCGGGCAATCCCTAGCCGTTGGCGTTGGCCCCCTGAAAACTCATGGGCATAACGGTTGGCATGCTCGCGGTTGAGACCCACTGCTTCCAGTAATTCAGCAATGCGGTCTGCCCGCTCCTGCTTATTACGATAGAGGCCATGAATATCGAAACCTTCGGCAATAATTTCCCCGGCGGTCATCCGCGGGTTGAGGGAAGCATAAGGATCTTGGAAGATCATTTGCACATCGCGAGCGAAGGCTTGACGTTGAGCCTGGGACTTAAGGTCTGATACTGGCTTGCCGTCGAAGATGATTTGACCATCGGTGATGTCATAGAGACCAATAATGGAACGCCCCGTCGTCGACTTACCACAACCTGATTCCCCAACCAAGCCTAGGGTCTCCCCTTCATAGACATCGAAGCTAATGCCGTCAACGGCCTTAATAGGCGCTGACTTCTTGCCAAAGTGTTGGACTAGGTTTTGAACTTCTAATAACTTCTTAGGCATGTGGCACCTCTTCTCTACGCGCTTGATAAGATTCAATCCGGTGGCGAATCACCTCAGGTAGTTCTACCTTAGGCGCCTCAGGATGGAGTAGCCATGTTTTGGCATAGTGGCCAGGACTCACCTCATAAAAAGGTGGTTCTGCCTTGTAATCAATTGCCAAGGCGTAAGGGTTACGTGGCGCAAAAGCGTCCCCTACTGGTGGATTAATCAAGTTAGGCGGCGCACCTGGAATGGTATAGAGCTCCTCGCTATCTTCACTATCCAAGTCTGGCATAGAGCCCAACAGGCCCCAAGTATAAGGATGTTTAGGATTATAGAAAATGTCATGAGAAGAGCCATACTCGACGATTTGGCCGGCATACATAACCGCCACGCGGTCAGCCACATTGGCTACTACACCCAAGTCGTGGGTGATAAAGATAATGGCATTGCCGTTCTTCTCTTGAATTTTCTTCATAAGTTCCAGGATTTGCGCCTGGATGGTCACGTCTAAGGCAGTGGTTGGTTCATCCGCAATCAAGATTTTAGGCTCAGCGGCCAAGGCAATAGCGATGACCACCCGCTGCCGCATCCCACCAGAAAACTCGTGAGGATACTGCTTAAAGCGACGTTCTGGATCTGGAATCCCTACTTCTGCTAGGAGCTCAATAGCCCGTTGCTTAGCAGCTTCCTTGCTGACCCCTTTCTTGTGAGTCAGAATCACTTCCATGATTTGCTTACCTACTCGCATGGTAGGGTTAAGGGCCGTCATAGGGTCTTGGAAAATCATGGCGATTTCATTACCGCGGATACTTTCCATTTCCCGTTCAGATAATTTGAGCAGGTCCTTGCCCTCGAAGAGGATTTGGCCATCTTCATAACGACCAGCAGGCTGCGGAATAAGGCGCATCAAGGCATTAGAGGTTACACTCTTACCTGAGCCAGACTCCCCTACAATAGCCAGGGTCTCACCCTTGGCCAAGGTGAAGTCGACACCCCGTACTGCCTGTACCAGGCCGGCATAAGTCTTGAAATTAATGCGGAGATTCTTTACTTCTAACAATGGTTCAGTCATGAGATCTCCCTACTTTCTTAATTTTGGATCCAAGGCATCCCGCAAGCCATCGCCAATGGTATTGAAGGCGAAGATGGTAATGGAGATGAGCAAGGCTGGGAAGATAAGACGCCATGGGGCTGTTGCCAAGGCTTCGTTCCCTTCGGAGGCCATGGTCCCCCAGCTGGCCATAGGTTGGGTAACCCCCAAACCAAGATAGCTTAGGAAGGACTCGGTAAAGATTGCCCCCGGAATTGATAAGGTCATGGTGACGATGATGCCACCCAAGGCATTTGGAATCAAGTGGCGACGGATTAAGTGCCAGGTGCTAGCCCCCAAAGTCCGAGAAGCTAAGACATACTCCTGGTTCTTAATAGATAGAACTTCCCCCCGCACAATCCGGGCCATACGTACCCAACCAGTCAAGGATAGAGCTACAATCATTGGCAGCAAGCCCTTGTCCAGGACCACCATGACCAGGACTACGACCAAGAGATAAGGTAGCGCGGTTAAGACATCGGCAATCCGCATCATGACATCGTCCACACGTCCACCTAAGACGCCAGCTGTTGCACCCCAGAGGACGCCGATTACTAGGTCAATGACCGCCGCAATCAAGCCGATGAAGAGGGAGATGCGAGCACCCACCCAGACACGGACGAAGACATCCCGTCCCAGGTTGTCAGTCCCGAAGAGATAGGTAGCATTTGGTGCCGTATTGTAGGACCCTGTTTGATCACTAAAGCTAATCGGCCAGAACATAGGGACAAAAATGGCCAAGAGGGCAATGACCGCTAGCAAGGCCACACTGAAGAGGGCCAGCTTGTTGCGGGCAAAGGTATGGAAGACTTGGCCCCAGAAGGAAGTGGTCTTCTGGCTTAAGACGTCAGTCTGGTCTTCTTTGATCCCGACCAACTCAAAATCTTGGGCTGTATATTCTACTTGGCTCACGCTGACTCGCCTCCTTCTAACTTAATGCGTGGATCAATCCACATATAGACAATATCCACCACTAAAACTGCAAACAAGAGCAGGATGGAATAAAAGACCGTGGTCCCCATAATGACCGTGTAGTCACGGTTGGTAATGGACTTAACGAACTGGCCACCCAAACCTGGAATGGCGAAGATGTTTTCGACAATGAAGGAACCTGTGACAACCCCAGCCAAGAGTGGCCCTAAGTAGGACACAACTGGCAAGAGGGCATTACGCAAGGTGTGCTTGAAGACAATCTTCCACTTGCTGAGGCCTTTGGCCTTGGCTAGCTTGACATACTCGGAGGTATTCTGTTCCAGCATACTAGACCGGGTTAATTTGGCAATATTCCCCATGAAACCTAAGCCGAGAGCCAAGGATGGCAGAATGGTGTAGTTGAATCCTTTCCAACCAGACACTGGGAACCAGCCTAATTGTACGGCGAAGAGGTATTGGATTAAGCCCGCCAAGATAAAGGAAGGCACAGAAATCCCTAGCACCGCCACTACAGTCGCGGCATAGTCGCGCACCTTGTTATGGTAGGTGGCGGAAATAACCCCTAAAGTCGTCCCCAAACCAACGGCGATGACCAAGGCTTGCATCCCTAGGGCCAAGGATACTGGGAAACTAGAAAAGATGATGTCGTTGGTTGAACGGCCCCGGTACTTCATGGAATAACCGAAGTCGAACTTGAGAATTCCCACTAGGTAATCCTTGAACTGGATATACCATGGGTTGCTCAGGCCATACTGCTTGTTGAGCTGGGCTTGAATGTTAGCCGGCAAGGCCTTCTCGCTGGCAAATGGGTTCCCTGGTGCAATTCGCATCAGGAAGAAGGTCAAAGTGATAATACAGAATAAGGCAATGACCATATAAATTAGGCGCTTGAAGATATATTTGCGCATGTCTACTCCTCCTCTAATAATTTAAGGGCGGGTCTGAAACCCGACCTCTTATTTGCTACTTCTATTCTCTCATTAAAATCACGGCTTACGATTTGACTTACTAAGCGTGAGGATGACCTTCTGTCAGCTTTTTTGCCCCCATAGCTGACCAAAAATCATCCGAAAGATTAAAAACACATGAATTAATTTTAATCTTTAATTCACCATTTGTCAATATTTTTTCTGACAATGAGCGTTTTCATAACATAAAAATATCCCCTTGCTAAGCAAGGGGATATTAGGAATAGCCTTAATTCTTGGAGGACTATTCTACCTCTAAGTATTTCAAGTCAATCTTACCAAGAGGCGATGTTGCTAGGCCCTTGATGTTGTCTTTCTTAACACTTACTTGAGTGTAGTCATAGATTGGAATAACTGGCATTTCGTCCATTAAGACTTTTTCAGCCTTCTTCAGAATTTCTAAACGTTTGTTAGCGTCAGTTTCTTTGGCAGCTTCTTCTAAGTACTTAGCGTAGTCTGCATTTTCCCAACCAGTGTAGTTGTTACCCGCATCAGCGCTACGGTATTGATCTAAGAAGGTTAAGGCATCGTTGAAGTCACCAGACCAACCTAAACGCGCTACTTGGAAGTCACCGGTCTTAAGACGATCTAAGTAAACTTGGAACTCAGAGTTGTCCAATTCTACCTTGATACCTAAGTTCTTAGACCAACCTTCTTGGATGTATTGAGCAATGGCTGCGTGAGCTTCACTGGTGTTCATAGAAATCTTAACAGTCAATTCACTTGGATCTTTGAGGCCTAATTCTTGTAAACCTTTAGCCAAGTATTCTTTGGCGCCTTCATAGTCAGCATCCTTGAAGTAGTTAGCGTCTGCTTCGAAGCCAGTAACTGAAGCTGGCACAATACCCTTAGCAGGTTTTTGTTCAGCCTTGGTAATGTTAGTTACCAAACCTTGACGGTCAATAGCTAAAGCCAAGGCCTTACGGATATTGACATTAGACATTACAGAGTCCTTGGTGTTGATTTTGTAGACGTAGATAGCTGACTGTGGTGTAACTTTAAGAATCCCTTGTTTCTTGAAGCCTTCAAAAGAATCTAACGACAAGGTCCCGAATGGTGCGCTGACAAAGTCAATTTCACCAGATTGGAACATCTTAGTGACGGTTGAGTCAGACTCAACGATTTGAGCGTTGACACGGTCAACCTTAACATTGTCCTTATCCCAGTATTGGTCGTTCTTTTCTAAGGCTAGGTCTGCATTGTGGTTCCACTCAGCTAACTTGAAGGCCCCGTTAGTGACATACTTGTCGCTTAAGTCGTCAGCCCAGTCAGCGTTAGCTTCTACCACCTTCTTGTTAACAGGTGCAAATGCATAAAAAGAAGTTAAGCTTAAGAAGTAGGCAGTTGGGTTGACCAACTTAACTTCTAAGGTAGTGTCGTCGATTGCTTTGACCCCAACTTGGTCTGCGCTACCTTTGCCCTCGTTGTAGGCTTGCGCCCCTTCGATAACGAAGAAGAGCCCTGCGTAGTCAGCCCCTGTTTCAGGGTTGATGACACGTTTCCAGGCATATTCAAAGTCACCTGCAGTAACAGGGTCGCCGTTAGACCATTTAGCGTCTGAACGTAATTTGAAAGTATAGGTCTTGCCATCTTCGCTGACTTGCCAAGATTCGGCCACACCAGGCACTTGGCTCTTGAAGTCTTGCGATTCACGGGTCAAGCCTTCGAAGACGTTATGGATGATGTTGCCGCTTGGCGCATCAGACGCTTTGGCTGGGTCGATGCTTGCCATTTCTGAAGACACAACGGTGTTGACTTCTTTACCTTGAGCGTGTGCCGGTAAAGGTGTTGGTAAGCTTGCAGCCAAGGCTAAAAAGGCAGCGCCGGCTAACAAGGATTTCTTGAGTACTTGTTTCATAAGTATCCCCCTTAGTAAAATTAAAATCACATGAGTTAATTTTAAGGGAACTCTGAATAAATGTCAATGCTTTTTTAATAGCAAAGATCAAGCCCCCTTGCTAGGCAAGAGAGCTTGATCAATTAGTTGTTAAATGGCGATGGCTCATAGAAAACCTGGTGGAGATAAAGTCCCTGTGGCGGCGCCGTTGGACCTGCTTCCTTGCGGTTTTGAACCTGGATTAAACGTTCCAGCTCATTGACAGGACGCAGCCCATCCCCGATTTGCAGGCTAGTGCCGACTAGAATCCGAATCATATTATAGAGGAAACCTGTCCCCTGGAACTGGAAGACCAGTTCCTGTTGGTCCTTATCTTCCCAAACTCGGGCCATATGAACGGTCCGCACCTTGTCTTCCTTATCGGTCTTAGTCGAACAGAAGCTGGTGAAGTCATGGGTTCCCACCACGGCCTCCAAGGCTTGATTGATTCGGTCTAAGTCATAGCGATAGGGATGGTGGAGACTGTAGAGGCGTTTGAAGGGATTGGCATAGGGCCCCACATCTACCCGATAACGGTACTCCTTACCCACAGCATGGTAGCGGGCATGGAAATCATCGGCCACCCGAGCCACTGCCACTACCTTAATAGCCGGGTCCAAGAGGGCATTGAGAGCTCTTTGCATGGCTTGTTGAGGCATAGGGGCAGGATAATCAAAATGTACTACCTGGCCCAAGGAATGGACACCCGAATCAGTCCGGCCTGACGCCACTGTGGGAATGGTCACGCCTTCTGGGCACTTTGCCATTTTGATTAGAGCCGCGTCTAGATTGGCCTGAATAGAAGGGCCATTGGGCTGAACTTGGTAGCCGACAAAGCGACTACCGTCATAAGCGAGTTGAATGGCATAACGTGGCATGGCCTCACCCCACTGGCCAGAAACGGCTAGCTAACAAGGCTAAGGCCAGGACTAGCAAGGCCCAACGCACTTGTCTATCAGCTGGGCTGTAGGCCAACTGGCGATACTTGGTACGGCCTTCTGCTCCGCGATAGCCCCTCGCTTCCATGGCGGTTGCCATTTCTTCGGCCCGGTTGAAGGCAGAGATGAAAAGGGGCACCAAAATCGGCACGACAGCCTTCATTCTCTGCATGAGGCTACCTTGATCGAACTCTACCCCACGCGAGCGTTGGGCGTTCATGATTTTCTGGGCTTCATCCATGAGGGTTGGCACATAGCGCAAGGCGATAGCCAGCATAAGGGCCAACTCGTGGGCAGGGAAGCCAAAGCGAGTCAGGGGCCGCAAGAGATGTTCAATCCCGTCCGTTAGCTCCAGGGGCGCTGTCGTTAAGGTTAGAATAGTGGACATCATAATAATGAGGACCAGACGCATGAAGATAAAGGCCCCACTCTCCAAACCACCAGTCGAGAGGACAAAGGGTCCCCACTGCCAGAAGACATGGCCCCCATTAGTGAAGAGAATCTGAAAGACCACGGTAAAGAGAATCAGCCAAATCATGGGCTTGACCCCATTAATAAAGAACTTAAAGGAAAGACCGGTCAACTTAATAGCCAAGAGGGTAAAGAGCGCCAAAATGGCGTAACCCAACCAGGAATCGGCTAAGAAGACCGCAAAAATAAAGTAGAAAGAAGCTAGCAACTTGGTCCGTGGATCCAGTCGATGGACCCAGGAATCCATATTGATATAGCGTCCCAGTAACATTTTATCCAACATGGCCGGTCCCCTCCTTAGCTGGAAGATGGGCCATGAGCAAGTCGGCTAAGGCTTCAACGGTCAGGGGCGCCTGGTCGATAGCTAGGGCCTGGTCCCCTAAGCGCTCCTGTAATTTCTCCAGAAACTGCATGGAGCGTGGCACATCTAAGCGCCGTTGGCGCAACCAATCCGTCTGGCTGAAGACCTGTTCAGGCGTCCCTGTCTTAGCCACCGTGCCCCCTTCCATGACAATGACATGGTCGGCATAACGGGCAACGTCATCCATTTGGTGACTGATTAAGACTAGGGTCAACTTATCCTCTTTTTGGAGGCGCATGAACATGTCCAGCATTTGGGCTTGACCCAGTGGGTCTAAGCCGGCAGTTGGCTCGTCTAAGACCAACACTTGCGGTTCTAAGGCCAAAACACCCGCAATGGCCACCCGTCGCATTTGGCCTCCACTGAGATCGAAAGGCGAGCGCTCATAGAGGTCCGGACTGATGCCGACCAGGGATAATTTTTCCTTAGCAATGGCGAGCGCGTCCTCTTCCGAGACACCAAAATTCAAAGGTCCAAACATGACATCCTTGAGGACCGTCTCTTCAAAGAGCTGGGCTTCCGGGAATTGGAAGACGACACCGACCTGCTTACGCAAGGGCTTGAGGGAAGGTAACTTAGCCGTAGATGTAACCAAGACATCCCCTAGACGTACTGAGCCCTTGGTTGGCTTAATCAAAACATTAAGGTGTTGAATCAGAGTCGACTTGCCTGAACCCGTATGGCCGATGACGGCAGTCACTTGGTGGGCTGGAATGGTTAAATTAACGTCGAAGAGGGCCGCTACCTCAAAAGGCGTATTGGCATTGTAATGGTAACTTACTTGGTCGAATACAATGGTGTGATCCATGTCAATAAGGCCTCCTCATCGAGATAGTTATCCGGCACATCCAGTCCGCGGGCAGCTAGAGCGTCCTTAAGTTTCTGTGAAAAAGGCACATCCAAGCCTTGTTCCACTAATTGCTCACCCATTAGGAAGATTTCTTCCGGTTTCTTGTCTTGAACTAGGCGGCCGCCCTGCATCATGAGGATACGGTCAGCCAAGCTAGCTTCGTCCAAATCATGGGTAATGGAAATAACCGTCAGGTTGAAGCGTTCCTTAATCTTACGGATGGCGGCAATCACTTCTTGACGACCGTTAGGGTCCAACATAGAAGTCGCTTCATCCAAGATAATAATGTCAGGTCGCAAAGCCAAGATGCTAGCCAGGGCTACCCGTTGCTTCTGGCCCCCTGATAGGCGGGCAGGCTCCTTGTCCTTAAATTCTGACATTCGAACCTCAGCCAGCGCCTCTTCAATCCGGCTAATCATCTCCTGACGTGGCACTCCATTATTCTCCAAGCCAAAGGCCACATCATCTTCTACCGTCGAACCAACAAATTGGTTGTCTGGGTTCTGGAAGACCATGCCAACTGAGCGACGAGCCTCCCAAACGGTCTCTTCGTCAATGGTTAAATCCTTAATGGTTACCTGGCCTGCCGCAGGCACGAGGAGGCCATTCATAATTTTGGCTAGGGTAGACTTGCCTGAGCCGTTTGGCCCAATAATAGCCACCCATTCGCCTTCCTTGATTTCTAGGGAGACATCGGTCAGGGAATTGACCTCGCTACCATAGTAACGAAAATCGATATGCGATAGTTTTACAACGCTTGCTGCCATGTCTGTTTCATCCTCTCTGCCTCTGGGGCCTCCTTGCTACTTTCATAGCTAAAGCCAGTTTCCTACCTGGCCTTAGCTATGAAAGCAACTCACCCCCTTACTCTACCACCTGGGGGCGTCACTTTCAAGAATTTGAGTATAAGTCCAAAAAAAAATCACTTTTACGATGATAGCTAGCGATTGGGGAAGCAGGGCTCCCCCAATCGTGCTATAGAGCTAGACCCTGTAGTTGGTTAGCAAGGCTACAGAATCGTCACACTCCTCATCATAAAGCGAATTCTCACTCTATTATACTAATTCGATGATTGCCATTGGGGCGCCATCACCACGACGTGGGCCGGTCTTCAAGACACGGGTGTAGCCACCTTGGCGGTCAGCGTAGCGCTCAGCGTACTCACCGAACAAACGAGTCAAGACACGTTCAACAACGACTTGATCCCCTTCAACGGTTGCGCTAGCAATCTCGTTACGCAAGAATGCTGCAGCACGACGGCGTGATGCTAAGTCACCTTTTTTACCTAAGGTAATCATTTGATCAACGAATTTACGTACTTCTTTGGCACGAGTTTCTGTGGTTTCGATACGGCCGTATACGATCACATCAGTAGTTAAGTCACGCAATAATGCGTTACGTTGTGCGCTCTTACGTCCTAATTTGCGGTATGCCATTATTCAGTTTCCTCCTTTGCTTTGAATATGAAATATCCTATACTAGTCGTCTTGGCGTAAGCTCAACTCAAGGTTAGCCAATTTTTGTTTGACTTCCTCTAATGATTTACGGCCAAGGTTACGTACTTTAATCATTTCTGCTTCTGATTTGTTAGTCAACTCTTGAATCGTGTTGATGCCCGCGCGTTTCAAACAGTTGTATGAACGAACGGATAAGTCTAACTCTTCAATCGTCATGATTAACATTTTCTCTTTTTCAGCTTCTTCCTTCTCAACCATAATTTCAGTTTGACGCGCTTCATCGTTGAGGTTAACGAAGATATTCAAGTGCTCCGTTAAGATTTTAGCGGCTAAACTTAATGATTTTTCAGGACTAATTGAACCGTCGGTCCAAATATCTAAAGTTAATTTATCATAAACGTTCTTTTGCCCGATACGGGTGTTTTCGACTTGATAGTTTACCTTCTTAATTGGGGTATAGATCGAATCGATTGGCAAGACGCCGATTGGCATGTCTTCCCGTTTGTTGTGTTCGCTCCGTACATAACCACGACCGTTGGCTACGTTGAGACGCATCTTCAATTCAGCGCCATCAGCCAGGGTGCAAATGTAGAGCTCAGGGTTGAGGATTTGCACATCGTTATCGTGCATAATATCAGCTGCGGTCACAACTTTTGGACCGGTGACGTTTAATTCAATTACTTTTGACTCTTGAGTGTGAAGTTTCAATGCTAATTTCTTCAAGTTCAAGATAATCGTTGGAACATCTTCCACGACACCTTCAACTGTAGCAAATTCATGCAGTACTCCATCAATCTGGATGCTAGTAACAGCGGAACCAGGTAATGAAGATAATAAAATACGACGTAATGAATTTCCAAGGGTTGTTCCATATCCACGTTCAAGTGGTTCAACGACAATTTTACCAAACTTGGCATCGTCACTGACTTCAATCGTTTTAATTTCTGGCTTTTCAATTTCGATCATCGATTATATTCCCCTTTCAAAACGTTAGTCTTGGTAATAACGCGCTTCACAGTTGCTTGAGTCATCTAGATTATACGCGGCGACGTTTTGGAGGACGGCAACCGTTGTGAGGAATAGGGGTAACGTCGCGGATGGCGGTTACTTCTAAACCTGTAGCTTGCAATGAACGAATTGCTGACTCACGACCTGAACCTGGGCCTTTTACTGTTACTTCAACAGTCTTCATCCCGTGATCCATAGCACCTTTAGCAGCCACTTCTGAAGCCATTTGTGCAGCGAATGGGGTAGATTTCTTAGAACCACGGAAACCTAATGAACCTGCGGATGACCATGAAATAGCATTACCATTCACGTCAGTGATCATAACAATAGTGTTGTTGAATGTAGAGCGAATGTGTGCTACACCTTTCTCGACATTTTTTCTAACACGACGGCGACGACGTGCAACTTGTTTTTTCTTTGCCATGAAGTTTATACCTCCTTCATTCTATATTCGAGTATTATTTTTTACCAGTGACCATTTTCTTAGGTCCTTTACGTGTACGAGCGTTGTTCTTGGTGTTTTGACCACGAACTGGCAAGCCACGACGGTGACGTAAGCCACGGTAAGAACCGATTTCTTGGAGACGCTTGATGTTCAAGCTAATTTCACGACGTAAGTCCCCTTCAACTTTGAGGCCGTCAATGATTTCACGGATACGGTCGAGCTCATCGTTTGATAAGTCCTTAACGCGAGTGTCTTCAGAAACGTTTGCTTGTTTTAATACTTGTTGTGCAGTTTTCAAACCAATACCGTAGATGTATGTTAATGAGATTACTACACGTTTTTCACGCGGAATATCTACTCCAGCAATACGAGCCATTTATCTGGCACCTCCTTCTTATTAACCTTGACGTTGTTTATGTTTTGGATTTTCGCAAATTACCATCACATTGCCGTTGCGACGAATGATTTTACATTTTTCGCAAATTGGCTTTACAGATGCTCTAACTTTCATCTTAACTAATTCCCTCCTTAAATTCGAAACGGAACGGTTTACTTAAAGCGGTAGGTAATACGACCACGTGTCAAATCGTAAGGAGATAATTCAATCGTTACCTTATCTCCTGGTAAGATGCGGATGTAGTTCATCCGGATTTTACCTGAAACGTGAGCCAGTATTTCATGCCCATTCTCTAATTCAACCTTAAACATTGCATTTGGTAAAGTTTCAATGACTGTACCTTCAACTTCAATTACATCATCTTTAGCCATTCATACTTCCTCCTCTTACCAACTTACTGTTAGGCTATTGTGCCACTGAGGACAAAATCTGGCGGATATCTTCGTAGACCTTGTCGATGGCTTGTTGACCATCCACTCGGTGAAGAAGCCCACGTTCCTCATAATAATCCAGTATTGGTCGAATTGATTCCATTTGGAGATTGATACGATATGCAACTTTCTCAGGCTTGTCATCTTCACGTTGATAGAAATCACTGGCACCACAATTGTCACAGACACCTTCAACCTTCGGTGGGTTGTAGAGTTTGTGGTAGGTTGCCCCACAGTTGCGGCAGATGATTCGGCCACTCAAGCGATCCTTGAGGACTTCTGGATCTACATCGATATAGATAACGGCATGGATTGGAGAGTTTAACTCCACCAAGTTTTGATCAAGCGCCTGAGCTTGAGCGCTGGTACGTGGATAGCCATCCAACATGAAGCCTTGGGCTTTCACGTCGTCTTGGGCTAAACGTTCACGTACAATGGCGTTGGTCACTTCATCAGGAACTAGGTTCCCGTTGTCAGTGTAAGCCTTGGCTTGGAGCCCAAGTGGGGTTTCGTTCTGAATCGCAGCACGGAAAATATCCCCAGTTGCAATATGTACGATTTGATAATCTTTTACTAGACGTTCACTCTGTGTCCCTTTACCGGCACCAGGCAAACCCATTAATAAAATATTCATCTTGTATCTTCCCTTTACTTCTATTTGACACATGATTATTGAATGAATCCTTGATAACGGCGTTTGATAACGCGCCCTTCGACCTGCTTAGCAGTCTCAATGGCAACCCCGACCACAATCAGCAAGCTAGTCCCGCTGAGTGAGATACGTGACGTTAAGTTCCAGAAGAACCCTGCCACAATCGGTAATACCGCAATCAAAGTCAAGTAAAGTGCGCCTACTCCGCTCAAGCGGTTGATAACTTTGGTTAAGTAAGTTTCGGTATCTTTCCCAGGACGTACGCTTGGAATGTACCCGCTCGACTTCTGCAAGTTCTCGGCAACTTTCTCCGGATTCACTTGAATCAATGAATAGAAATAAGTAAACGCAATTAATAGGACAGTGTAGAAGATTACACCGTAGAGTGTTTGGTAGTCGAAGAGTTGTACCAGGAAGTCCATCCATGGGTTAGTCCGATCGACTGTCACAAACGAGAATATCATCTGAGGTGTTGTAATGAACGAACTAGCGAAAATTACTGGAATAACCCCAGCTGAGTTAATTTTAAGCGGGAGGTGAGCTGAGTAGCGCGCCCCTGACGCTTTCTTGGAATAATGGATTGGGATACGCAATTGAGCCCGTTCCATTAAAACGATAATCACAATTAAGATGACGATGACCAAGATAATGGCTGCCAATGACAGCATGTTGGTCATAGCATGATCTCCACCATTTACCAGATGGCGTTGGAGATAACCCATCAATTCCTTAGGCACTTCCGCAACAATCCCGGCCATGATAATCATGGACAAGCCGTTACCGACACCGCTTCGGGTAATCATCTCACCCAACCAGACCAAGAACATGGAACCAGCTGTTAAGATAAGGGCAATCGTCAGGTAACGCATTGTCGTTGGGTTGGCAATCAAGCCCAGACGCGCCATCCGGTTAAAACCGAGGGCGATACCGTAAGATTGTACTAAACCAAGGGCAATGGCAACATAAGTGGTCCATTGGTTGAGCTTACGACGCCCAACTTCCCCTTGCTTAGCCCATTCAGTAAACTTAGGCACGATGTCCATTTGTAATAACTGAATGATGATTGAGGCGGTAATGTATGGAGAAACCCCCATGGCGAAGAGCGAGAAGCGCTTCAAGGCCCCGCCACCGAAAGTGTTTAATAAGCCTAAGAGGCCGCTCTCAGCGAAAGTATTAATCGCTGAAACCCGAACCCCAGGTACAGGAATATGTGAGCCTAATCGGAATACCGCAAAAACGAAGAGCGTGAAAAAGATGCGACGACGCGTATCTTTATCCGCAAATGCATTTTTAATGAAGGTAAACATTAGATCACCTCGATTGATCCACCAGCTGCAGTAATTGCTTGCTCTGCACCTTTAGAGAATTTGGCTGCTTGAACAGTTAATTTTCTTTCAAGTTGACCATTACCTAAGATTTTTACTCCTGATAATTCTTTCTTAACGACACCTGCTTCAACTAAGAGAGCTGGTGTAACTGTCGTACCGTCTTCGAAGCGGTTGAGAGCTTCCAAGTTAACGACTGCATATTCTTTACGGTTGATGTTGTTGAATCCACGTTTTGGTAAACGACGGAACAATTGAGTTTGTCCACCTTCGAAACCTAAACGTACGCCACCGCCAGAACGGGCTTTTTGACCTTTTTGACCGCGACCAGCAGTTTTACCGTTACCGGAACCTTGACCACGACCGACACGGTTACGTTCTTGACGTGAACCTTCAGCAGGTTTTAATGTATGAAGTTTCATTCCTGTGGCACCTCCTTGTATTAGTCTCTAATTTTTATGCTTCTTTTACTTCAACTAAGTGACTGATCGTATTGATCATCCCACGAACCGCTTCGTTGTCTGGTTTAACAACGGTCTTGTAAGTCTTAGTTAAACCTAACGCCTTAGCAGTTTGGATTTGATTTTTAGGACGACCGATCAAGCTGCGTTTCAATTGGATTTGTAAGTTCGCCATTTGATTGTCCTCCTTAGCCTAAAATTTCTTCGACTGATTTGCCACGTAAAGCAGCAACTTCTTCAGCTACTTTCAATTGTTTCAAGCCTTCTACAGTCGCACGCACCATGTTGATTGGTGTGTTAGAACCAAGAGACTTACTTGTTACGTCAGCTACCCCTGCTAATTCCATTACGGCACGAACAGGACCACCTGCTGCAACCCCAGAACCGGCTGGTGCTGGTTTGATTAAGACACGACCACCACAGAATTCGCCAATTGCTTCGTGAGGAATTGTGGTTCCGGTCAATGGTACTTCGATTAAGTTTTTCTTCGCATCTTCGATAGCTTTACGGATTGCTTCTGGAACTTCTTGAGCTTTACCAGTACCAAAGCCAACGTGACCGTTCTTGTCACCGACAACTACTAAAGCTGAGAAACGTAGACGACGTCCACCCTTAACAACTTTGGTAACACGGTTAATCGTCACAACGCGTTCTTCGATGTTTTCCAAGGTATTTGGATTGATGTGAACCATGAACTAGTGTCCTCCTTCTATTAAAATTCTAGGCCGTTTTCACGAGCTGCTTCAGCCAAAGCTTTCACACGACCGTGATATAGGTACCCACCGCGGTCGAAGACAACTTTCTTGAAGCCTTTTGCTACCGCACGTTCAGCAACTAATTTACCTACAGCTGAAGCTTGTTCAACTTTGGTCCCTGTTACTGATTTGTCATTACTAGAGGCACTTGCAAGCGTCACACCCGCTACGTCATCAATTAATTGAGCGTAGATGTGCGTGTTGGAACGGAACACGTTCAAGCGTGGGCACTCAGCAGTACCAGAGATTTTGTTTCTTACGCGAGCATGTCTTTTACGACGTACTTTGTTTTTATCTGGTTTTGTAATCACAATTTTCACCTCTTTAAGTTTAAGTTATAGGAGAAGATCAGGACCGGTCTATTACTTACCAGTCTTACCTTCTTTACGACGTACATATTCGTCAGTGTAACGAATCCCTTTACCTTTATATGGTTCTGGTGGACGTACGCCACGGATGTTGGCTGCTAATGCGCCGACTTTCTCTTTATCGTAACCTTCTACGATAATCTTAGTGTTAGAAGGAACTTCAAAGTTAGCACCTTCAAGTGGTTCGAATTCAACTGGGTGAGAAAGACCCACGTTCAATACTAATTTGTTACCTTGTTTTTGAGCACGGTAACCGACCCCGATAAGGTCTAATTCTTTCTTGAAGCCATTCGCTACACCTTCAACCATGTTGCTGAAGACAGAACGCATAGTCCCGTGTAATGAACGGTTTTCTTTTGAATCATTTGGACGAGTGAAGACTACTTCATTCTCTTGAACTTCCAACGCAATGTTTGGGTGGAATTCACGTGTCAAAGTACCTTTAGGGCCTTTTACAGTCACTGTATGACCTTTTACTTCGACGGTTACGCCTGCTGGAATCACGACTGGTTTTTTACCGATACGACTCACAGGGCTGCACCTCCTCTTTCTTATTTCTAGTTATCTTAATTATGAGTAGATTAGATTACCAAACGTAAGCTAATACTTCGCCACCGACACCAGCTTGACGAGCTTGTTTGTCAGTCACAACACCGTTAGAAGTTGAGATGATGGCGATCCCTAAGCCGTTTAATACCTTAGGTAGGTCTTCTGATTTGGTGTAGATACGCAAACCAGGTTTTGAAATACGCTTGATGCCAGTGATAACTTTTTCGTTGTTACGGCCGTACTTCAAGAAGATGGTGATTTCACCTTGTTTGTCGTCTTCTGCGACTTCATAGTTTTTGATGAAACCTTCTTGTTTCAAGATTTCAGCAATCGCTACTTTGATTTTTGAAGATGGTGCTGATACAGTCTTGTGTCCTACGCTGTTAGCGTTACGGATACGAGTTAAGAAATCAGCAATTGGATCTGTCATAACCATGTTGTATTTACCTCCTCTTTGTTCAGTATGGATTACCAGCTGGCTTTCTTCACGCCAGGGATTTGTCCTTTGTAAGCAAGTTCGCGGAAGCAAATACGGCAAAGTTTGAATTTACGATATACGGAGTGTGGACGTCCGCAACGCTCGCAGCGCGTATACTCTTGAACTTTGAATTTAGGTGACCGCTTGTTTTTTGCAATCATTGATTTTTTAGCCAATGTTCATTCGCCTCCTTGTCTTATTTTTGGAAAGGCATGCCTAATTCTTTAAGTAAAGCATGTGCCTCTTCGTCAGATTTCGCAGTTGTTACGATAACGATGTCCATCCCGCGGACTTTATCAACGTTATCATAGTTCACTTCAGGGAAGATAAGTTGTTCTTTGATCCCTAAGGTGTAGTTCCCGCGGCCATCGAAGGCTTTGTTGCTGACACCGTGGAAGTCACGAACACGCGGTAAAGATACAGTGACTAACTTGTCTAAGAAGTCGTACATACGCGCACCACGTAGGGTCACTTTACACCCGATTGGCATACCTTCACGGAGACGGAAGCCCGCGATGGATTTCTTAGCTTTGGTAATCACTGGCTTTTGACCAGATAATAAAGTGAGTTCGTCAACAGCTTTTTCTAAGTTCTTAGCGTTAGCTACTGCGTCACCCACACCCATGTTGATGACGATCTTTTCAACTTTAGGTACTTGCATTACAGAAGTGTAGTTGAATTGCTCGATCAATTTTTTAGTTACTTCGTTTGAGTATTTAGCTTTTAAACGATTTTCCATGTAGTGTTAATCCTCCTCTCGCTATTGATTAGATGGTTTCGTTAGATTTCTTCGCGAAACGGACTTTCTTGCCGTCTTCGAAACGATAACCCACACGTGTTGCTTCCCCTGATTTAGGATCAACGAGTTTAACGTTAGACACGTGGATTGGTGCTGGGAATTCTTCGATCCCGCCTTGACCTGCTTGAGAAGGTTTAACGTGCTTTTTGGCAATGTTCAAGCCTTCTACGACTACGCGGTCTTCTTTTGGTAAAGTACGTAAAACAGTCCCTGTTTTACCTTTATCTTTACCTGTAATTACTTTAACTGTATCGCCTGTTTTGATACGCATGAATAGTTTCCTCCTTCGTTAATATTTCTTATAAAACTTCTGGAGCTAATGAAACAATCTTCATGTAGTTGTTATCACGCAATTCACGTGCAACTGGTCCAAAGATACGCGTACCACGAGGGCTCTTATCGTCACGGATGATGACGCAAGCATTTTCGTCAAACTTGATATAAGAACCATCTTTACGGCGAGCTCCTGATTTAGAACGTACGATTACTGCTTTTACGACGTCACCTTTTTTAACAACTCCACCTGGCGTTGCTTGTTTAACCGTTGCAACGATAACATCCCCGATGTTAGCAGTTTTGCGGTTAGAACCACCTAATACACGGATTGTTAATACTTCACGTGCGCCAGAGTTGTCAGCAACTTTTAATCGACTTTCTGTTTGAATCATTTCGATGTCCTCCTTCCGAGATATACTTGGTTAATTAGATAATGACTGCTTCTTCAACAATCTCTAATAAACGGAAGCGTTTCGTAGCTGATAATGGACGAGTTTCCATAATGCGCACGATGTCGCCTTCTTTTGCACGGTTTTCTTCATCATGTGCTTTATATTTCTTAGAATATTTAACGCGTTTACCGTATTTAGGGTGAGTCTTACGAGTTTCGACTAAAACCGTGATGGTTTTGTCCATTTTGTCGCTCACGACACGACCTTGGTAAACTTTACGTTGGTTGCGTTCTGTCGTCATTGATGTTAGCCTCCTTTGCTGGTTTATTTAGACAATTCTTGCTCGCGTAAAGCAGTTTTGATACGTGCGATAGATTTACGTACAGTGCGTAAACGTGCTGTATCTTCTAATTGTCCTGTTGCTAATTGGAATCGAAGGTTGAAGAGTTCTTTCTTCAACTCAGCTTCACGTTCAAGCAACTCAGCAGTGGATAACCCTTTGATTAACGCTTTAAATTCATTAGTTTTCATTCGATTCACCACCATATTCTTCACGTTTTACGAACTTGGTCTTAACTGGTAGTTTATGCGATGCTAAACGTAATGCTTCACGTGCGATTTCTTCAGATACACCCGCTACTTCAAACATAATCTTGCCACGCTTAACTGGTGCTACCCAACCTTCAGGTGCCCCTTTACCAGAACCCATACGAACCCCGATAGCTTTTGCAGTATATGATTTGTGAGGGAAGATTTTAATCCATACTTTCCCACCACGTTTCATATAACGAGTCATCGCAATACGGGCTGCTTCGATTTGACGGTTTGTGATCCAGTGAGATTCAGTAGCTCGTAAGCCGTATTCACCGAAATCAACTTGTTTACCACCTTTAGCTTCTCCGCGCATTTTACCACGGAATTCACGACGGTGTTTTACACGTTTTGGTACTAACATTGATTAGTTCCCTCCTTTCTCAGAGTTTTTCTTTTGTGGCAATACTTGGCCACGGCAGATCCAAACTTTAACTCCTAACTTACCGTAAGTAGTGTCCGCTTCTTCCCATGCGTAGTCGATATCGCTACGTAAGGTATGGAGTGGCACAGTACCTTCAGAGTATGCTTCGCTACGCGCAATATCAGCACCGTTCAAACGGCCAGATACCATGGTTTTAATCCCTTGAGCGCCAGCTTTCATAGTACGTTGGATAGCTTGCTTTTGAGCACGGCGGAAAGCCACACGGTTTTCTAATTGACGTGCGATATCTTCAGCAACCAATTTAGCGTCTAAGCTTGGTTCTTTGATTTCTACAACGTTGATAAAGACTTTCTTGCCGGTTAATTTGCTTAATTCCGCACGGACTGCATCGATTTCGGAACCACCTTTACCGATGACCATACCTGGCTTAGCAGTGTGAACAGATACAATCACACGGTTAGCAGCACGTTCGATTTGGATGTTAGAAACTGATGCTTCTTTTAATTTCTTGTATAAGAATTTGCGGATAGCTAAATCTTCGTGTAAGTATTCAGCAAAGTTCTTGTCTGCATACCATTTAGCGTCCCAGTCGCGGATGACGCCGACACGCATACCAATTGGATGTACTTTTTGACCCATTGATTAAGCCTCCTCTTTCTCAGATACCACAACAGTGATGTGGCTTGTACGTTTGTTGATTGGGGAAGCTGAACCTTTCGCACGTGGGCGGAACCGTTTCATGGTTGGGCCTTCGTTAGCGAATGCTTCACTCACGTATAAGTTTTCCAAGTCAAGATCGTAGTTGTGGTCCGCGTTAGCGATAGCAGACATCAACACTTTCTCAACGATTGGGGCACCTGCTTTAGGTGTGAATTTTAAGATGGCAATTGCTTCGCCAACTTTTTTACCTCGGATAAGATCTAAGACTAAGCGAACTTTACGAGGCGCAATGCGAACTGTTCTTGCAACTGCTTTTGCAGATGTAACTTGGTTAGACATCTTGTTTTCCTCCTATAAATTAGCGTTTCTTAGATTTCTTGTCGTCAGCTGCGTGACCTTTATAAGTACGAGTTGGTACGAATTCACCTAATTTGTGACCTACCATATCTTCTTGAACATATACAGGCACGTGCTTGCGGCCATCATAAACGGCAATGGTTAAACCAATGAAGTTAGGGAAGATGGTTGAACGACGTGACCAGGTTTTAATAACTTGTTTCTTTGTGCTTTCTGCTTGCTCTTCCACTTTTTTCATTAAGTGCGCATCACAGAAAGGTCCTTTTTTCAAACTACGACTCACAATGAAGCCTCCCTTCGATTATTTGTTACCGGCGCCTATTATTTCTTACGGCCGCGGATGATTAACTTGCTAGATTTAGCTTTCTTAGAGCGGGTTTTCTTACCAAGTGTTGGTTTACCCCATGGAGACATCGGAGATTTACGCCCGATTGGTGCACGACCTTCACCACCACCGTGTGGGTGATCGTTAGGGTTCATTACGGAACCACGAACTTCAGGACGTTTGCTCATCCAACGTGCACGACCGGCTTTACCGATGTTTACTAATTCGTGTTGTTCGTTACCAACAACCCCGATAGTTGCACGGCAAGTTGATAAGATCATACGAACTTCACCAGAGTTCAAACGAACTAAAGTGTATTTACCTTCGTGACCCAATACTTGAGCGCTAGTACCAGCAGAACGGATTAATTGACCGCCTTTACCTGGTTTTAATTCGATGTTGTGGATCACAGTACCTTCAGGGATGTTTGCTAATGGCAATGCATTCCCGATTTGGATGTCGGCATGTTCACCAGATTCAATTTTTTGGCCTACTTTCAAGCCTTTTGGTGCCAAGATGTAAGTCTTGATCCCGTCTTCGTAGTGTACCAACGCGATGTTAGCGGTACGGTTTGGATCGTACTCGATGGTTGCGATAGTCCCTACTACGTTGTCTTTGTTACGTTTGAAATCGATGATACGGTAAGCGCGTTTGTTACCGCCACCTTGATGACGAACAGTGATTTTACCTTGGTTGTTACGGCCGGCTTTTTGTTTTTGTGAAGATAACAATGTCTTCTCTGGTTTTGATGCAGTGATTTCGCTGAAATCATAACCAGTCATGTTACGACGACCGTTAGAGGTTGGTTTGTACTTTTTAATCGCCACTCTTATTCCCTCCTACTTACTCATTTTCTAGGTGATTATTCAGCTTCGTTAGCGAATAATTCGATGTCTTTTGATTCAGCAGTCAAGGTTACGACTGCTTTCTTGTACTTACGAGTGAAACCAGCGTAACGGCCCATGCGTTTTGCTTTGCCGTCAACGTTGATCGTGTTAACTTTCTTAACTTTAACCCCTTCAAACATTGCTTCAACCGCTTGTTTGATGTGAGTTTTGTTAGCACGACGGTCTACTTCGAACGTGTATTTTTTCTCGTCTAAACCAGCAACTGATTGTTCAGTGATGACTGGGCGTAATACTACTTCTGATAATTGCATTATGCTAAAGCCTCCTCTACGGTTGAAAGTGCTGCTTTAGTGATGACAAGTGTGTCGTAGTTTACAACGTCTAATACGTTCACGTTGCCTTCGTCGATCACTTTCACGTTAGCTAAGTTACGTGCTGAGAAGTAAGCGTTGGCGTTAGTCCCTTCTAATACTAAGAGAGTTTTCGCATCTACTTTAAGGTTGTTCAATACTGACTTGAATTCCTTAGTTGATGGAGCTGCAAAGCTGAGTTCATCAACAACTACTAACTTGCCTTCTAATACTTTCTGAGATAATACAGATTGTAACGCTAAGCGGCGTACTTTCTTTGGTAATTTATAACTGTATGAACGAGGTGTTGGACCAAATACGGTACCCCCACCAACCCATTGTGGTGAACGGATAGAACCTTGACGTGCACGGCCAGTCCCTTTTTGTCTCCATGGCTTACGGCCACCACCGCGTACAGCGGAACGGTTCTTCACCGCGTGAGTCCCTTGACGTAAAGATGCACGTTGCATGATTACTGCGTCGAAGATTACGTCTTCGTTAGGTTCAACCCCAAATACAGCTGCATTCAATTCGATTTCGCCGATTTGTGAACCGTCTTGTTTAAATAAACTTACTTTTGTCATTTACTCGTTCCTCCTTCCTCGAATTATTTAACTGTTTTAATTGCTTGTTTGATTTCAACGAGTGATTTCTTGGCACCTGGGACATTACCCTTAATCAAGATTACGTTGTTTTCTACGTCAACCGCTACAACTTCCAAGTTTTGGATGGTTACGCGTTCGCCACCGGTTTGACCTGGAAGGCCTTTACCCTTGAAGACGCGTGATGGGAACGAAGCCCCACCCATCGAACCTGGACGACGGTGGTAACGAGAACCGTGAGCCATTGGACCACGTGATTGGCCATGACGCTTGATCGCACCTTGGAATCCTTTACCCTTGGATGTACCCGTCACATCGACGATGTCGCCAGCTGCGAAAGTTTCCACTGTGATTTCTTGTCCTACTTGATATTCTCCAAGCTCAACTTCGCGGAACTCGCGAATGAAGCGCTTAGGAGTAGCATTTGCTTTTGCTACATGACCTTTAGCAGGTTTGTTTGACAATACTTCACGCAAGTCTTGGAAACCTAATTGAACCGCTTCGTAGCCATCGTTTTCCATGGTTTTAACTTGTAATACCACGTTTGGAGTAGCTTCGATAACAGTTACAGGTACCAATTCACCGTTCTCAGTGAAGAATTGAGTCATCCCTACTTTTTTACCTAAGATTCCTTTGGTCATGAGTACACCTCCATTTTTCTAAAATTATAATTTGATTTCTACGTCTACACCGCTAGGTAAGTCTAATTTCATCAAAGCATCAACTGTTTTGTTAGTTGGTTCTAAGATGTCGATTAAACGTTTGTGTGTACGCATTTCGAATTGTTCGCGAGAGTCTTTGTATTTGTGAGTCGCACGAATCACGGTATATAAAGAACGCTCAGTTGGCAATGGGATTGGCCCCGCTGTCTTCGCTCCTGTTCTTTGTGCTGATTCTACGATTTTGCTTGCTGCTAAATCCAATGCACGATGCTCGTAAGCCTTCAAGCGAATCCGAATTTTTTTGTTTGCCATTTAGATTTCCTCCTTCGTCAATTTTGATAAAATGACTTGCTCCACAAGAATTTCCAACCTCACCCGCCCGTGGCAAAGCGTCCGGGTGTGTCGCAACCTCTCGCTTCATAGCTGTCTTCCCCACCTCTAAGAGGGGGCATGTCCTGCGATGGGCACACTGGTACCCATTAAGGCACAATCATTATTATAGCGTAGGAATACTTGTAAATCAAGGCTTTTCTCAAGTTTTTTTGGGCTTTTTGTATGTTTTCGTTTTCATGTCGGATGATGACGATTTCTCTGTTACCCGGTCGATAAAACTTCACCTTTTAGGTGATGTTTCGACTGATTTTTTGGCCTTTTGGACACAAAAATAGCCAAGGCCCTCTCAGGGGCACTTGGCTAAAAATAATAATGGCTATTCCGCAAAATCTACGTCGATGGCCTTGGTCAGAACATCGCAGTAGCTATAGGAGACACACGCTAAGGTGTTGGCCTCTTGCTCTAAATCAACAACGAAGACAGAACGATAGGTTTCTTTCAGGACGCCTCGGCGCGTACGCTTCTTGTTACGACCGAGTTGGACGGTGATAATTACTTTTTCGCCAATATTTTGATCCATGAGGGATTTGATCTCGGCAATTTCTTTTGGCATAAGCCTCACCTCTTTCCTACTATTATAACACAGTTAGGTAGACTAACCTAGGAAAGGTCGGCAACTTATCCTGAAAAAGCTGACAACGTTCGCCTTTTGCTAATTTTTAGCCTTATGAGCCTCAAAGGCGGCCTCTAAGTCAGCGAAATCCATAAGGCTGAGGCTCTCAGCTCGGCGATTAGGCTCAATGCCCGCCTGGTCGAAGACCTGACGCAAGCCCTCTTCGCTGAGCAGGCCCGGCACATAGGCCGACTTAAGGTTGTTCCATAAGGTCTTGCGGCGTTGCTTGAAGCCCGCTTGGACAAAGGCTTGAAAGGCTTCCTTATCGTTGACTTGGACCAAGGGCGCTGGCCGGCGAGTCAACTTGAGCACGGCAGAATCCACATTTGGCTTAGGGATAAAGACATTCTTAGGCACAATGAAGGCAATCTCGCTCTCCATATCCAATTGAATGGCCACTGACAGGGAACCATAGGCCTTGGTGCCCACAGCCGCCGTCATCCGCTCTGCGACTTCCTTTTGCATCATCATCACGAGCGACTGGAAGGGCAGATTGCTCTCAATCAGGCGCATGATGATAGGCGTGGTTATATAATAAGGAAGATTTGCCACCACGACTAGTCGGGACTGGTCGTGTAGCCAGGCATATTCTGGGCTAGAGAAATCCACAGACAGGATATCTTGATGGACCACTTGGACATTATCACAGTCTGCTAGGGTTTCCTGCAGGATGCCCACAAAACGCTGGTCAATTTCGAAGGCCAAGACTTGCTTAGCATGGTGAGCTAGGTATTGGGTCAAGGCACCGATGCCAGGGCCAATCTCGATGACTGTGGTATCTGCATCGACTTGGCCAGCTTCAATCATCTTCTCTAACATCCGGGGCTCGATTAGAAAGTTCTGACCCAGACTCTTTTTCATTTGAATATCGAAGCGACGCATAATCTCAACCGTACGGGTCGGCGTCGCAATTGGCCGGAATTCTCTCATTCTCGGGTCCCTCCTTGGGCTTGATCTAGGACTTGGACGAATTCACCCAAGCCAGCCTGGTCGATGCCATAGCGTTGCAGTTGGCGCTGCAATTGCTTGGCGTTGGTATAACCTAAATTAAAGTGCTGACTGACGGCCTGACGACGCGCCTTGGAGCCCGGACCTGCGGTCAGCCCCCACTGGGCCAGGCTGCCCATGGGAATTAAAGCCACTAAGTCTCCCTCAGCCGGCGTCATAACCTGATTTAGGGCTTGACGAATCTCTTGGGGACTCGCATGTTCCACCCCCAGGCTCTTGCCTTGGCCACCAAAGGCTGCCGTCCGACTAATATGGGCTTGCTTAGCGCTTGGCACCGCCTGGGTCACCAGTCGTCTGAGACGCTCCCCTTGGTAGTCGGGGTCCGTCAAGACGATAATGCCATGAGTCTTAGCTGCTTCTACAATCTGAGCCAAGACCGGCGCTTCTAGGGCAGAGCCCCCTGTCTCAATGGTCTTAACCGTCGGGCCAAAGGTCTCAATCAGGCGTTTGGTATCATCGCGCCCTTCCACCACAATAACCTCTTGGGGCATGGCTTGACTCATTGGTCCCACCCCTCAGGCCACCACTGGAAGAGACGGCAGGCATTGCCCGTCGTCAATTTGGCTAGCTCTTCCAGACTCATGTCTCGCACCTGAGCCAGGCACTCTGCCACATAGCGGACATAGGCTGGCTCATTTTGCTTACCACGCTTAGGCACTGGCGCCAAATAGGGGGCATCGGTCTCAACCAAGAGACGCTCTGCCGGTACTAGGGCCGCCGCTTGGCGGACTGCCTCGGATTTTTTAAAGGTCAAGACCCCACTGAAGCTGATATGCATGCCAAGGTCTACAAAACGCATGGCTTCTTCAGCTGTCCCGCCAAAGCTATGCATAATGCCACCCGCAGCCGGCAGGCCTTCTTGCTTGAGAATCCGATAGGTGTCTTCAGTTGCATCACGATTATGGATGGTAATGGGCAGACCGTGTGACTTGGCAATGGCAATCTGACGCCGGAAGACCTGGGCTTGCACATCCCAAGGGGCAGTATCCCAATAGTAGTCCAAGCCAATCTCGCCTAGCATCCTAACCTTAGGCAATTCTAGCCATTCCTCCAGGCGACGCTCCACCTGGTCATTGTAGGTGTGGGCCTCAGTCGGATGCCAACCCACTACCGAAATAATGTTATCGTAGGCCGCACTTAAGGCCAAACTACGCTCAATGGTGGGATCATCAAATCCCACCACTGCTAGATAGCCCACGTCCGCCGCTAGGGCTCGGGCAATATAATCTGCCTCCTGGCCCGCAAATTGCTGGGCGTTCAAGTGCGTGTGCGTATCAAATAAAGGCATCTTGGTCACCTCGTCTAGCCAATCCAAGCGCCATTTGCTGCATTTGGATCTGCTGCTAAGAGATGGAGTTGGCCGTCCTGTTCAGAGGATAAAATCATGCCCTGGCTGACATAGCCCATCATCTTACGTGGCTTGAGGTTAGAGACGATGCAGACCTTACGACCGATTAGTTCTTCCGGATTTGGATAGAATTTAGCAATCCCGGACAGAATTTGACGGTGACCCTTATCGCCCGCATCCAGGCGGAAACGTAATAGTTTATTAGAGCCCTTGACTGGTTGAACATCCAAGACCTCTGCCACCTTCATCTCAATCTTCAAGAAGTCATCGAATTCAGCTTCGGCTACTTCACGGTGAACTAATTCAGTGGCTTCTGGATCCCAGTTAGGGTCGTCAACCTTGGCTTGGCTAGCACCTGGTTTACCAGCTGCCATAGCTTCTTGAATATAGGTCACTTCTAGCTCTGCATCCAAACGTGGGAAGATTGGGGTCCCCTTAGCCACTACACTTGCGCCTGCAGGGAAGGCCCCATAGACTAATTGAGTAAAGTCTAGGCCCATTTGATCATTCAGCCCTAGTTGTTCGAAAATCTTAGCTGGCGCTTGGGTCATGAATGGACGTGACAGATGGGCCACCAGGCGTAAAGCCTCTGCTAAATGGTTCATGACAGAACGCAGTTGACCTAGGGTCGCTTCTTCTTTAACTAAGACCCAAGGCATGGTTTCATCAATGTACTTGTTGGTACGGGAGACAATGGCCATAACATGGCTCAAGGCTGCACTCAAGCTCATGGCATCCATAGCTTGATAGTAGGCCGCCATTTGCTCCTTAACATAAGCATCATAGTCAGCATCCACTGCAGTCGCCTCTAAGCCTTCGGTTGGCACTTGGCCTTGGAAATACTTGTTCATCATGGCAACGGTCCGGTTGAGCAAGTTACCCAAGTCATTGGCTAATTCGGAGTTGACTAATTGGACAAAGCCTTCTGGTGTGAAGACCGCATCGTTGCCGACACCCATTTCATGCAAGAGATAGAAACGAGTGGCATCCAAGCCATAGCGTTCTACCAAGGTTTCTGGGTAGATGACATTCCCCTTAGACTTGGACATCTTACCTTCCTTCATGAGGTACCAGCCATGAGCGAAAATCTTCTTAGGCAATGGCAAGCCCAAGGCCATGAGAATAGTTGGCCAGTAAATCATGTGGAAACGGGAAATATCCTTACCGATGACATGAGCATCTGCTGGCCAGTATTTGTTGTAGCGACTGGTATCGTCAGAACCGTAGCCTAGCGCAGTAATATAGTTTAAGAGTGCATCAATCCAGACATAGATGACATGCTTAGGATTGGACTTAACCGGCACACCCCAAGTGAAGGTGGTCCGAGACACCGCCAAATCTTCCAAGCCAGGCTTGATGAAGTTATTGATCATTTCGGTCTTACGGAAGGCTGGCTCTAAGAAGTCAGCGTGGTCTTCATAGTATTGCACCAAACGGTCAGCATATTTGCTCATACGGAAGAAGTAAGACTCTTCCTTGACCAAGGTTACTTCGTTGCCAGTTGGGGCAACCCCACCTGTCACATTACCATCCGCATCGCGGTAAACTTCAACTAATTGGCTCTCGGTGAAGAATTCTTCGTCACTGACGGAATACCATCCGCTATACTCGCCTAGATAGATGTCATCTTGGGCTAGGAGTTGCTCAAAGGCATCTTGCACAGCCTTCTCATGGTAGTCATCTGTAGTCCGGATAAAGTGTGAATAGTCGATATCTAATAAATCCCAAAGCTTCTTAATGATGTCGGCCATCTCGTCGACATATTGCTTAGGACTTACTCCTAGCCCCTCAGCTGTCCGTTCAATCTTCTGACCGTGCTCATCGGTCCCAGTTAGGAAGAAAGCATCAAAGCCTTGTAGACGCTTATAACGCGTCATAGCGTCACAGGCTAGGGTAGAGTAGGAGTTACCGATATGTAACTTACCACTTGGGTAGTAGATCGGCGTTGTAATATAATAGGTAGGTTTTTGCGTGGTCACGAATGAGTGCCCCTTTCTATTTCTTCAAATTACTTCTATTATAACATAATTGTAGGCCCCTGACAGTAGGAATGGCAAACTTGTTAAGCAAGGTACACAAGATAGAAAAAACTGGCGCCAGCCAGAGGCTAGCACCAGTCTATTTTTGAGGTGTAAAACTAAATTAGTCTACATGATGTGGCTTGTTAGCCAAGAGTAGTACTACAGAAATTAAGGCTAAGACAAGAGCCAACCAGATGAAGTTCATTTCACCAGTGCTTGGTAAAGATGGATTCTTAGCATTGAAGGCATTGTAGAATACAAGTTCCTTCTCTGTCGCAACTTCTGCTTTAAGCTTGCCATTAGCATCCTTCGTTACAGCAACCGTTACGTTGAACTTAGTCTTGTCGTAGCTGATAGCTGAATCTTGCCCAGCAACTTCGCGTACGGTTAACTTATAGGTCCCTTCTTGTGCATAAGAAGAAGTTAAGCTAATCGCACCTGAAGCGTCATTGCTTGCCGTTGCTAAGACTTTGCCCATGCTGTCTACTAATTCAAATTTGAACTCTTTATCTTTTAGTTGACGACCAACTAATACTTTCTTAGCTGCTACTGTGAAGTCAACTGCAGCAGGTGCAGGGTCAGAAGAGTTTGGTAAGTTAGTCGCTGCTTTGTTAACAAAGGTCGCTTGGTTAGTGTAACTAGCGCTTGATTCTAATTGGCCTGCGCCATTGTCCACAACAGTTACCACTACATCAACCGCTTTGGTATCGTAGGTTACGGTTTCATCGCTACCTGCTTTTTCTACAACTTTATAGTTGTAAGTGCCGGCTTGTTCGAATTCAACTGAAGCGAACTTAACAGTTCCATCTTGGGCATTCTTCACGGTTTGTAATACTTTACCTTGTGCATCTTGCAATTGGAACTCGAACTCGTCTGCCTTAAGTGCACGGCCTTCTAATTGCTTCTTCACTACGATTTCTTGGCTAGTTTTAGCAGCTTTATAGCTGTTAGCAAACTGAGCTTGATCATAGGTAACAGTTGCTTTCTTCTCACCGTTCTCGTCTACTACTTTAACGTTGGCAGTTAGCTCTGCTTCATCGTAAGTAACACCTGGGACAGCATTGTTTACTTCTTTAATTTTGTAAACAAAGTCGCCAGCTTGAGAGAATTTCACTTTAGCAAAAGTTACATTGCCTTGAGCATCGTTACTTACAGTTTGGACAACAGAGTTATCAGCTGTGTTGATTAATTGGAATTGGAATTCGCCAGCTTTCAAAGCGCGGCCATCTAATTTCTTGGTCACTTTGAAAATCACTTCGTCTGAACGGCTAGCTGATGCGCCACCCTCAGTAGTGGTTAGTGGAGCAAAACCATCAACATTATGAACTTCTTTAGCAGTTTTTACAACGATAGAGTTGAATACTTTTTTAGTTGCGTTGTCAACAGGACTTGTTAATTTTGTAGAATAACGCAAGTACAAACCACGACCACTCAAATCACCATTTTCTGGCGTAACCGTGAAGTGGTTTTTGTCTGTTACTTTGACACCTGCACTATCAAGTGCTGGATGGCCTTCTTCCTTACCCCATTCAGTAAAGTAGTAACCTGTTACTTCGCCAACTAATTCTTGACCTTCTGGAATAGTGTCAGCAATACTTACGCCCGTTACGTCCTTAGCGGCCAAACGGTTAACCAACACTTGCCATCTGATCATGCTTGGGTCGTCTTTATCTTGAACGCCCCACTTGAAGTACCCAGTGGAATCTTCCATCGGTACAATACGGGTAAGTGTATAAGAGCCTGCGCCAGGTAACGTCATAGTTACTGTCTCATCAACTGCAACAGAGTCAGCCCATACTGCTGTGAACAAAGCACTGACAGTACGACTTTCGTTCATGAAGCGATAGTAGGCTTCGTTAGTGATTGTAATAGTTGCGGTGTTAGTAGCTGGATCAGTAGTCAACGTAGCAACTGTCGTGTCATTAGGTGCTTTAATTTCTTTTGGTTCAGTTTTCTCTACCGCCAATTGTGCTGGCACTTGGTAGACAAAAGTATCCCCATTTTTTACTGTTGCTGAATCCGGAATTTGGTAAGTTGGCTTAATATAGAATTTACCCTCACCATATTTAGCCCCGTCAACAACCGGGTTGTTATTAATCAAGAACTCAGTTGATACCAACTGGGCTGCTTGACTGGCTGATGTTGCGGCTGCTTCTGGATTAGCTGCCGGCTGGTTCTCACTAGGACTTGCTGGTGCTGCTACCCCACCTGCGTTGTCACTAGTACTTGATTCTGATGCAACCGCGGGTGCCGCTGTCGCTGGCTCTGCGCCTGCAGGCGCTTCTTGAGCTAATGCATTGATCGGTCCGACAAAAATGCTCAGAACCATTAAGAGTGAAATAAGCAAGTTAAAAAACTTACGCTTATTCATAAAATTTCCCCTCCTTAGTTTCGGGTGCCACTATCTTTTGCGCTACTAAATAGCACCCTAATTTTCTGGATATCGGCAATTTAATACCATATATAGTATATCACACCACTTGCTATTTGTACAGTTCTTTTAGTGGAATCAAGTTTAACACCTAATTTCCAAACTTAATTGAAGATAATTTTTGCTAATTATTGATACTATTGATTGGATTTGACCAGTCATTTGCCCAAAAAAGCCCATAATATCGTTTTTTTGTAGTGACAATTTCAGATGATTATTGTATACTATAGTCTGGAGGTCGGACCTCCGCTAGGATAATTAGTAATTTTCCTAGAGCTTATTGATTTATTTTCAAATTAGACTTCCCCTCTATATTTAGAAAATAACTCTGACGGCCTACTATTTTCTGGATAATATAGTAATAGTCGTCCATCCTATTTTTTATAGGATCTGGCTAGGGAGCTAGCCGCTACTTAATGCTCCCTAGGACAAAGAGGCTGAATTCTACCATTCAGCCTCTTTTTTTGATAGAGAAAAGCCCCAGAGTTTATAAACTCTGGGACTTTTCTGCATACTTTAGGCTTTGCCAACTACTAATAAAGTAGCCTAAGATCTTGCTTTTTTGTCAAGAAGGAGAACTGCAATTGCGCCCATTACCATCATGCTAGCCAAAGCAGTCAACCAAATAACTTCAGCTTCACCGGTCTTAGGTAATTTTTTCTCTTCTTTCACTGGTTTGTAAGTGTTCTTAAAGACAATAGATTTGGCACTATCCACTTTTGCTTGGAACTTGCCTTCGCTGTCCTTACTTACAGTTACAGAAACCTCATGAACAGTTTTGTCATAAGTGATTTCTTTGTCGCCCAAGTCTTTTTCCACGACTTTGTAAGTAAAGGTACCTTCACTTGGGTTTGTGATGGTATGTTCCAAATGAATCTTACCTGATGCATCGTTTTTAGCGGTAGCAACCAGGTTGCCATTTGAATCGAGGAGATTGAATTGGAATTCATCTGCCTTCATTTCACGGCCTTCCAATTCTTTCATAGCGTCTACGCTGAAGCTTGGTTGCCCTGGGTCCACTGCCTTATAGGTGTTAGTGAAGGTAGCATCGTGAGTGTAAGTAACTGAAGGGGTTAATTGTGCTTGGTTATCAACTACTTCAACAGTTGCTTCTACTACTTTGGTATCGTAAGTAACGTTCTTCAAGCCGTTATTCACTTCTTGAATACGATACTTGCTAGTCCCTACTTTGCTATAAGTTTGTTCTTCGAAGGTTACATTGCCCTCTGCGTCGTTCTTAGCACTTGCCAACTTAGTGCCTTGTTCGTCTAATAATTCGAACTCGAACTCGCCTGCTTCTAAAGCACGACCTTCTAAAACTTTCTTAACGCTTAATGCTTGCTTGGTTGAAGCTGCTGCGTAACGGTTAGTAAAGACTGGCTCTTGTTCATAGCTTGGTGTCGCTACTAATTGGCCATTGTCGTCTTTGACCTCAACAGTTACTTTCACTTCTTTAGCGTCATAAGTAACACCTTTAGCATCGCCTGAAACTTCTGCGATAGTGTAAGTGTAAGTCCCAACTGCTGAATAAGTAATTGGTTCAAAGCTTACCTTACCTGTCGCATCGTTAGCGACACGTTGTAGTTCTTTGCCGTCAGCGTCTTTCAAGACGAAGTTAAATTCGTTAGCTTGAAGAGCGCGACCTTCCATGCGTTTAGTTGCCATAAGGGTAACATTTTGATCCAATGGCTTGTAGCTGTTGGTGAATGTTAATTCCTTATCTGGCGTTACAGTTGCTTCTAATTGACCCGCAAGGTTATCTGTTACACGGACGTGTACCAAGATATTGCTTGAGTCATAGGTCATCCCTTTATCATTAGCGTCTAGTTTTTCACGAACAGAGTAAGTGTAGGCACCAGCGCTTGAGAGACTTTGCGCCTTGAAGGTAACATCCCCATTTGCATCGTTCTTAGCAGTGTCAACAACTTTGTTGGTTGAAGCATCTACTAATTCGAAGGTGAAGGCATTAGCTACTAACGCTTTACCTTTCAAGACTTTCTTAGCTTTGATGGTGACATCAGCAGCGGCTGCTTTATAAGCGTTGGTAATGGTTTGCCCGTCTGGGTATTCTACCGTAGCTTCTAATTGGCCGGCATTGTCAGTTACTTTTACGGTTACGTTCAATACTTGAGTGCTGTAAGTCACCCCAGCAACAGTCCCCGCTTTCTCCTTAACCGTGTACTTATAAGTACCTGGTTTGGTGTAAGTAATCGCGTCGAAGGCCACACTACCGTTCTCAGCGTTGACTTTAGTTTGCGCTGCACTTGTAGCTCCTTCTTCGATTAAGTCGAAGCTGAATTCGCCTGCCTTTTGTGGACGGCCAGTTAAGGCTTTTGTCACACTAATGGCTGCGCTTGTTGATAAAGCTTGGTAGTTGTTAGTAAACTCAGCTGGCGTAGCATAAGTTTCAGTCGCTACCAATTGACCTTGGCCGTTGTCAGTTACCGCTACAGTGACTTCAACTTCCTTAGCGTCATAGGTGTAGCCCTTAGAACCATCATTCTTCTCACGGATGGTGTAAGTGTAGTTGCCCACAGCTGTATAGGTTTCAGCTGGGAAGGTTACAGTCCCGTCTGCCTTATTCTTAGCGGTTTGAACCACTTTGTCAGTAGCTTTGTTAACCAATTCAAAAGTGAATTGGTCATCTGCTAAGTTAGCACCTGTCAGCGCCTTGTTAGCTTTCAAGACTTTGCTTACTGATCCCGCTTGGTAAACGTTAGTAATCTCTTGACCATCTGGGTATTCTACCGCAGCTTCTAATTGACCTGCGTTGTCTGTGACAGTAACTTTAACCTTGTAGGCCTTCTCATCGTAAGTAATCCCACCAAGCTTACCATTTTGTTCTTTAAC
>NZ_KV822209.1 GCF_001815865.1 Abiotrophia sp. HMSC24B09 | reverse complement strand
GTCACCGCTTCATCGTTCGCTGCGTCCTTGATCGCTTGCTGCGCTTTCGCTAACTCTTCGTTGACCTTACGAACGGCTTCCGCTTTCTCATCGCTCGTTAACGCCGCGTTGCGCTCAATCCCTTGCTTCTTAGTCTCGGCTGCTTGCGCTACCGCTGCTAAGGCTGCTGGTTTAGACTTGGCTTCGCCCTGGATAGCGCCAATGGCCGCTAGGCCCGCTTCCTTGGCTGTGCCCACTAACGCATTGGTGTCGGAACCGTTAATCGCGTTGCGCGCGTTTTGGACTGCCTCGGTGACTGCTTGGATCGCTTTCGCTTGCTCTTCTGCGGTCAATTCCTTGTTCTTGCTGATTTGATCCTTCTTAGCTTCCGCCGCTGCTTCCACTTCCTTGATCGCATCTGGACGTACCTTCGCTTCTGGCGTGATACCCGCAATCGCGGTCGTACCATTCGTCTTAGCTTGGGTCACCGCGTTTTGGTCTGCCGCATCTTCCACTGCTTTCGTTGCGGTTGCTGCTGCTTGAGTCACTTTCGCCTTGGCTGCGTCTTTCTCGTCTTGCGTTAAGTCTTGACGATTTTGGATCGCTTGACGTTGCGTTTCCGCCGCGCGTTCAATCGC
>NZ_KV822208.1 GCF_001815865.1 Abiotrophia sp. HMSC24B09 | reverse complement strand
CACAGGTTCGAGCCCTGTATGACTCATTCTCTATTAAATGCGTCTTAGAGAATGAAAAGCCAGCGGATGTGGCGGAATTGGCAGACGCACCAGATTTAGGATCTGGCGCCTTAGGGCGTGGGGGTTCAAGTCCCTTCATCCGCATTAACAACTTAATAGCCGGCTTAGCTCAGTTGGTAGAGCATCTGATTTGTAATCAGAGGGTCGAGGGTTCAAGTCCTTTAGCCGGCACCACGCGGAAATAGTTCAGAGGTAGAACATCACCTTGCCAAGGTGGGGGTCGCGGGTTCGAATCCCGTTTTCCGCTTAGCCAATAATGGCCCTTGCCGGGGTGGCGGAATTGGCAGACGCACAGGACTTAAAATCCTGCGGGTAGTGATACCCGTACCGGTTCGACCCCGGTCCTCGGCATTCAAGCTTAGGCTTGGAAATAACTGAATAGGCACCCATAGCTCAATTGGATAGAGTACTTGACTACGAATCAAGCGGTTGCAGGTTCGACTCCTGCTGGGTGTATTATATAAACGGGAAGTAGCTCAGCTTGGTAGAGCACTTGGTTTGGGACCAAGGGGTCGCAGGTTCGAATCCTGTCTTCCCGATTATATTATAATGGGGCCTTAGCTCAGCTGGGAGAGCGCCTGCTTTGCACGCAGGAGGTCAGCGGTTCGATCCCGCTAGGCTCCATTTTTTTATATATTGGCGGTGTAGCTCAGCTGGCTAGAGCGTCCGGTTCATACCCGGGAGGTCAGGGGTTCGATCCCCTTCGCCGCTATAGACATGGACCTTTAGCTCAGGTGGTTAGAGCAGGCGGCTCATAACCGCCCGGTCGTAGGTTCGAGTCCTACAAGGTCCATTCTCTTGCCAGTTTGGGCATAATGGAGGATTACCCAAGTCCGGCTGAAGGGAACGGTCTTGAAAACCGTCAGGCGTGTAAAAGCGTGCAAGGGTTCGAATCCCTTATCCTCCTTTCCATTATCGCGGAGTGGAGAAGTTGGCATCTCGTCGGGCTCATAACCCGAAGGTCGCAGGTTCGAGTCCTGCCTCCGCAATATTGCGGGTGTAGTTTAGTGGTAAAACCACAGCCTTCCAAGCTGTTGTCGCGAGTTCGATTCTCGTCACCCGCTTAACTTTATATAATGAAGGGCCTATAGCTCAGCTGGTTAGAGCGCACCCCTGATAAGGGTGAGGTCGATGGTTCGAGTCCATTTAGGCCCATTGCAATAAAATATTAGAATGGTGGGGAAGTACTCAAGAGGCTGAAGAGGCGCCCCTGCTAAGGGTGTAGGTCGGGTAAACCGGCGCGAGGGTTCAAATCCCTCCTTCTCCGTTCTTTTTATTGCCTTAACTTAGCTGGTCCGTTGGTCAAGTGGTTAAGACACCGCCCTTTCACGGCGGTAACACGGGTTCGAATCCCGTACGGATCATTTTAATATCTCGGAGGATTACCCAAGTCCGGCTGAAGGGAACGGTCTTGAAAACCGTCAGGCGTGTAAAAGCGTGCAAGGGTTCGAATCCCTTATCCTCCTT
>NZ_KV822207.1 GCF_001815865.1 Abiotrophia sp. HMSC24B09 | reverse complement strand
AACTTGCACATTGAAAACTGAATAACCAAACAAACCGTTTTATCATCCGACAGGATGGATGGTAAAACACATTATTTCTAAAATAATGAACCGAGAATTGACCGAGTCTGTAAGAAATTACAGAGTAAGAAAAAAATAGCGCGAAAGTATCATGCATCAAGTATGATCGTGGTTAAGAAACAAAGGGCGCACGGTGAATGCCTTGGCACTAGGAGCCGAAGAAGGACGTGACGAACGACGAAATGCTTTGGGGAGCTGTAAGTGAGCTAAGATCCAGAGATATCCGAATGGGGGAACCCGGCTAGCGTAATGGCTAGTCACACCTACGGGTGAGGTAGACGCAGAGAACTGAAACATCTAAGTACCTGCAGGAAGAGAAAGAAAAATCGATTCCCTGAGTAGCGGCGAGCGAAACGGGAAGAGCCCAAACCAGTGTGCAAGCACACTGGGGTTGTAGGACTCTAACGTGGACTCAAATGAGTTAGTAGAAGCTGGTGGGAAACAGCGCCAAAGAGGGTGAGAGCCCCGTATACGAAAACTGATTTGTACCTAAGAGTATCCTGAGTACGGCGGAACACGTGGAATTCCGTCGGAATCCGCCAGGACCATCTGGCAAGGCTAAATACTCCCTAGTGACCGATAGTGAACCAGTACCGTGAGGGAAAGGTGAAAAGCACCCCGGGAGGGGAGTGAAAGAGTACCTGAAACCGTGTGCTTACAAGTAGTCAGAGCCCGTTAAGGGGTGATGGCGTACCTTTTGTAGAATGGACCGGCGAGTGACGATAGTTGGCGAGGTTAAGTTGAAGAAACGGAGCCGTAGCGAAAGCGAGTCTGAATAGGGCGAAAGTCAGGTGTCGTCGACCCGAAACCAAGTGACCTACCCATGTGCAGGTTGAAGGTGCGGTAAGACGCACTGGAGGACCGAACCAGGACACGTTGAAAAGTGTTTGGATGACGTGTGGGTAGCGGAGAAATTCCAATCGAACTTGGAGATAGCTGGTTCTCTCCGAAATAGCTTTAGGGCTAGCCTCAGAGTAAGAGTCATGGAGGTAGAGCACTGTTTGGACTAGGGGGGCTCACGCTTTACCGAATCCAGATAAACTCCGAATGCCAAGGACTCATCTCTGGGAGTCAGACTGCGAGTGATAAGATCCGTAGTCGAAAGGGAAACAGCCCAGACCACCAGCTAAGGTCCCAAAGTAACTGTTAAGTGGAAAAGGATGTGGAGTTGCATAGACAACTAGGATGTTGGCTTAGAAGCAGCCACCATTTAAAGAGTGCGTAATAGCTCACTAGTCGAGTGACTCCGCGCCGAAAATGTACCGGGGCTAAACAGTACACCGAAGCTGTGGATTCAATTTTATATTGAGTGGTAGGAGAGCGTTCTAAGGGCGGTGAAGGCATACCGAAAGGAGTGTTGGAGCGCTTAGAAGTGAGAATGCCGGTATGAGTAGCGAAAGACGGGTGAGAATCCCGTCCACCGATAGACTAAGGTTTCCTGGGGAAGGCTCGTCCGCCCAGGGTTAGTCGGGACCTAAGCCGAGGCCGATAGGCGTAGGCGATGGACAACAGGTAGAGATTCCTGTACTTGTTAACAATGTTTGAGCGATGGAGGGACGCAGGAGGCGACGCCACGCAGACGGATGGAAGTGTCTGTAGAAGCACGAAGTGGTGGTATGAGTCAAATGCTTATACCTATAACTGTGACGTGTGACCTGGAGCGAAATTTAAGTAGCGAAGGTGGCTAATCAAACTGCCGAGAAAAGCTTCTAGTGAGTTGTTAACAACCCGTACCGCAAACCGACACAGGTAGTCAAGTGGAGAACACTAAGGTGAGCGAGAGAACTCTCGTTAAGGAACTCGGCAAAATGACCCCGTAACTTCGGGAGAAGGGGTGCTGACAGAGATGTCAGCCGCAGTGAATAGGCCCAGGCGACTGTTTATCAAAAACACAGGTCTCTGCAAAATCGAAAGATGACGTATAGGGGCTGACGCCTGCCCGGTGCTGGAAGGTTAAGAGGAGTGCTTAGGAGCAATCCGAAGGTACGAATTGAAGCCCCAGTAAACGGCGGCCGTAACTATAACGGTCCTAAGGTAGCGAAATTCCTTGTCGGGTAAGTTCCGACCCGCACGAAAGGCGTAACGATCTGGGCACTGTCTCAACGAGAGACTCGGTGAAATTATAGTACCTGTGAAGATGCAGGTTACCCGCGACAGGACGGAAAGACCCCATGGAGCTTTACTGTAGCTTGATATTGAGTGTTTGTATGGCATGTACAGGATAGGTAGGAGCTGAAGAAGTGTGGACGCCAGTCTACACGGAGGCGCTGGTGGGATACTACCCTTGTGATGCGGACCCTCTAACCCACGTGTAACAGCACGGGAGACAGTGTCAGGTGGGCAGTTTGACTGGGGCGGTCGCCTCCTAAAGAGTAACGGAGGCGCCCAAAGGTTCCCTCAGAATGGTTGGAAATCATTCGTAGAGTGTAAAGGCAGAAGGGAGCTTGACTGCGAGACCTACAAGTCGAGCAGGGACGAAAGTCGGGCTTAGTGATCCGGTGGTACCGTATGGAAGGGCCATCGCTCAACGGATAAAAGCTACCCTGGGGATAACAGGCTTATCTCCCCCAAGAGTTCACATCGACGGGGAGGTTTGGCACCTCGATGTCGGCTCATCGCATCCTGGGGCTGAAGTCGGTCCCAAGGGTTGGGCTGTTCGCCCATTAAAGCGGTACGCGAGCTGGGTTCAGAACGTCGTGAGACAGTTCGGTCCCTATCCGTCGCGGGCGTAGGAAATTTGAGAAGAGCTATCCTTAGTACGAGAGGACCGGGATGGACGCACCGCTGGTGTACCAGTTGTTCTGCCAAGGGCATCGCTGGGTAGCTATGTGCGGGATGGATAAGCGCTGAAAGCATCTAAGCGTGAAGCCAGCTTCAAGATGAGATTTCCCATTCGAAAGAAGTAAGACCCCTGAGAGACGATCAGGTAGATAGGCTAGAAGTGGAAGTGGAGTGATCCATGGAGCGGACTAGTACTAATCGGTCGAGGTCTTAACCACAAGATTTGAGGTTAGGTTTGAGGTTATTCAGTTTTGAGTGTGCAAGCACTCATATAAGACAACACCCAAGTGTGGTGATAATGGCAAGAAGGACACACCTGTTCCCATTCCGAACACAGCAGTTAAGCTTCTTAGCGCCGATGGTAGTTGGACCTTTGGTCCTGTGAGAGTAGGTCGTTGCCATGCTGGGTGA
>NZ_KV822206.1:66838-67226 GCF_001815865.1 Abiotrophia sp. HMSC24B09 | reverse complement strand
TTGGCCCTTGAAGTCTGGTAACTTGCTTTGGCTTTGACCCTTCATGCCCTCGCTAGTCACGCTAGCGTTGACAACTGGTGAATAAGTCGCTTCAGCAGTTGTCCCGTTGACGTCAGTGGCTTGAATGCGGGCTGGGACTGGTTGACCCACGTAACCTGGATTTGGTGTGAAGGTCACGGTTCCGTCTTGGGCTAGGCTGTAGGTCCCGACTTGCTTGCCTGCTTGGTCCAAAGCTGGAATAGTCGTGTCAGCCACTGCTTGGCCATTGACCACAAATTTGAGGCTGCCTGGGACTAAGTCCACGCTTTGTTCAGTGCCGTCAATATTGGCAGAACCTGGTACAAACTTAACTTGACCTGTTTGGGCTTGGTTAACCACGCCTGAAGAG
>NZ_KV822206.1:66211-66818 GCF_001815865.1 Abiotrophia sp. HMSC24B09 | reverse complement strand
GTTAACCACGCCTGAAGAGTAGTCGTTGTTGGCACCTGGTTTAACTGGGATAACAGTCGCTTGGTAAGTAGCCGTCACTGGGGTGCCGTTCTTATCGACGCGTTTAACCGTCAATGGCGAACCTTGGCCCGTGAAGGTCTTCTCTGGCACAAACTCGATGGAGCCATCTGCTTGGATGGTGTAGGCCCCTTCGCCGATGACGGTCTTAGTGGTGGTGCCGTCTTCGAAGGTCATTGGCACGGTATCATCCATTGGCACCGATGAATTCCCTGGCGTAAAGACTGGACGAGCTGTTTGTTTCTTGCCCTGCACTCCAGTTGAAGTGGCTGGCGTGCTAGTTGGCGTTACCTTGGTCACAGATGGAGTGTAAGTCGCGGTGACTGGTGTACCGTTCTTGTCTACACGTTTAACTGTCACTGGATCTGGAGTCCCAACAAATTGCTTGTCTGGCGTGAAAGTAATGGAACCATCTGGGTTGATGGTGTAGACACCGACGTTTGGCACAGTCTTAGTGCTTGAGCCATCCTCGAAGGTCATTGGACTATCTACATCGATTGGCACTGCTGGGTCACCTGGAGTGAAGACTGGCGTCGCTGTCTGTGGTTGA
>NZ_KV822206.1:65467-66191 GCF_001815865.1 Abiotrophia sp. HMSC24B09 | reverse complement strand
GACTGGCGTCGCTGTCTGTGGTTGACCTTGGACACCTGTAGAAGTCGCTGGTGTGCTAGTTGGTGTTACCTTAGTCACGGTTGGAGTATACTTAGCCGTTACTTCCGTACCGTTCTTGTCGACACGTTTAACTGTCACCGGATCTGGGGTCCCAACATATTGCTTGTCTGGGGTGAAGGTAATGGAGCCATCTGGGTTGATGGAGTACTCACCTACACCTGGAACCTTCTTCGTGCTTGAACCGTCTTCGAAAGTCATTGGTTTCGTGTCATCAAGTGGTACTAATGGGTTCCCTTCAGTAAAGGTTGGTGTGCCCTTTTGTGGTTGCCCTTGTACACCATTGGATTCAGCGTTGGTGCTGGTTGGCGTTACCTTGGTTACGGTTGGAGTATAGGTAGCCGTTACTTCCGTGCCGTTCTTGTCTACACGTTTAACTGTCACCGGATCTGGGGTCCCAACATATTGCTTGTCTGGGGTGAAGGTAATGGAGCCATCTGGGTTGATGGAGTACTCACCTACACCTGGAACCTTCTTCGTGCTTGAGCCGTCTTGGAAAGTCATTGGACTATCCACATCGATTGGCACTGCTGGATCACCTGGGGTGAAGACTGGACTGCCGGTTTGTGGCACACCTTGGACACCAGTTGAAGTGGCTGGCGTGCTGGTTGGGGTGACTCTTGTTACGGTTGGAGTGTACTTAGCCGTTACTTCCGTACCGTTCTTG
>NZ_KV822206.1:64666-65447 GCF_001815865.1 Abiotrophia sp. HMSC24B09 | reverse complement strand
GTCTACACGTTTAACTGTCACTGGATCTGGGGTCCCGACATATTGTTTGTCTGGTGTAAAGGTGACAGAGCCATCTGAGTTGATGGTGTAGACACCGACACCTGGCACAGTCTTAGTTGGCTGCCCATCTTCAAAGGTCATTGGGCTATCCAAGTCGATTGGCACGGCTGAGTCACCTGGTGTGAAGACTGGAGTTCCTGTTTGTGGAACGCCTTGAACGCCGTTCGACGTAGCGTCAGTGCTTGTTGGTGTTACTTTCGTCACAGTTGGCGTGTACTTAGCAGTGACTTCAGTACCGTTCTTGTCCACACGCTTAACAGTAACTGGGTCTGGGGTCCCAACGTATTGCTTGTCTGGCGTAAAGGTAATCGTACCATCTGATTCAATGACGTAGGTCCCAACATTTGGAACTTTCTTAGTACTTGTGCCATCCTCGAAGGTCATTGGCTTGGTATCATCAAGTGGCACCAATGGATCACCCTCGGTGAATGTTGGCTTGCCCTTTTGTGGCTGGCCTTGAACACCATTCGATGTGGCATCAGTACTTGTTGGCGTTACCTTGGTCACAGTTGGGGTGTACTTAGCGGTGACTTCAGTACCGTTCTTGTCCACGCGTTTAACAGTGACTGGTGCTGGGGTCCCAACGTATTGCTTATCTGGGGTAAAGGTAATCGAACCATCTGGGTTAATGGTGTAGACCCCGACACCTGGCACCGTCTTAGTTGGCTGGCCATCTTCGAAAGTCATTGGACTATCCAAGTCGATTGGCACGGCTGAGTCA
>NZ_KV822206.1:63750-64646 GCF_001815865.1 Abiotrophia sp. HMSC24B09 | reverse complement strand
GTGGTTGGCCTTGAACACCGTTCGATGTGGTATCAGTGCTAGTTGGCGTCACTTTCGTTACGGTTGGCGTGTAAGTAGCCGTCACTTCCGTCCCATTCTTGTCAACACGTTTTACAACTACAGGATCTGGTGTTCCAACGTATTGCTTGTCTGGCGTAAAGGTAATAGAGCCATCTGACTCAATGACATAGGTCCCGACATTTGGGACTTTCTTGGTGCTTGAGCCATCCTCGAAAGTCATTGGCTTAGCGTCATCAAGTGGTACCAACGGATCACCCTCGGTGAATGTTGGCTTACCCTTTTGTGGTTGGCCTTGAACACCGTTCGATGTGGCATCGGTACTTGTTGGCGTTACTCGCGTAACTGTTGGTGTGTAAGTAGCAGTCACTTCCGTACCGTTCTTATCCACACGTTTAACAGTAACTGGGGCTGGTGTTCCCACATACTGCTTGTCTGGGGTAAAGGTAATGGTCCCATCTGGGTTGATTGAATATTCCCCTACACCTTGAACTGTCTTCTTAGGCTGACCATCTTCAAAAGTCATTGGCGAATCCATATCAATTGGAACCGCAGGATCCCCTTCCTTGAAGACTGGCGTTCCTGTTTGTGGCACACCTTGAGGACCTGTTGAGGTAGCTGGGCTGCTGCTTGGAGTGACCTTGGTCACGTTAGGTGTATAAGTAGCAGTCACTTCCGTGCCATTGGTATCGACACGTTTAACCTTCACTGGAGTCGCCTTGCCAGTAAATTGCTTAAGTGGTTGGAAGGCAATGGTGCCATCTGAATTGATGGTATAAGTTCCTTCATTGGCTACAACTAAAGTATCCGTCCCATTTTCAAAGGTCATTGGTTTTGCCATATCAATCGGCACAGCCTGATCACCTGGGGTGAAGGTC
>NZ_KV822206.1:0-63730 GCF_001815865.1 Abiotrophia sp. HMSC24B09 | reverse complement strand
AGCCTGATCACCTGGGGTGAAGGTCGGCTTACCACTTTGTGGCTGACCTTGCAGGCCAGTTGACTCAGCATTGGTGCTGGTTGGGGTTACTCGCGTAACTGTTGGGGTGTAAGTGGCCGTCACTTCGGTGCCATTGGTATCGACACGTTTGACCGTTACTGGAGCTGGTGTCCCCACATATTGCTTGTCTGGCGTGAAAGTAATCGTGCCGTCTGACTCAATGACATAAGTCCCGACTTTATCCACTTTCTTAGTTGTTTGACCATCGTCAAAAGTCATGTCTTTGGTCATATCAATTGGCACAGCCTGATCACCTGGGGTGAAGGTCGGCTTGCCACTTTGTGGTTGACCTTGCAGGCCGCTTGAGACTGCATTGGTACTTTTTGGCGTCACTTCCGTCACAGTTGGCGTATAGGTCGCCGTCACTTCGGTACCATTCTCGTCAACACGTTTGACCGTCACTGCAGCAGGGGTTCCTACATATTTCTTATCTGGTGTAAAGGTAATGGAGCCATCCGAATTGATGGTATATTCCCCAACTCCGGCAACCGTCTTCTTAGTTTGACCATCGTTAAAGGTCATTTGCTTGCTGTAGTCGATTGGGACCGCTGGATCGCCTTCCTTGAAGACTGGTGTCCCTGTTTGTGGGACACCTTGAGGACCTGATGAAGTGGCTGGTGTGCTACTTGGTGTGACCTTGGTCACGTTAGGTGTATAAGTAGCGGTCACTTCGGTACCATTAGCATCTACACGTTTAACCGTCACTGGAGTCGCCTTACCAGTGAATTGTTTCTCTGGATTAAAGGTGATGGAACCATCTGCATTAATGGTATAGGTCCCTTGATCTGCTACTACCAAGGTGTCAGTCCCATTTTCAAAGGTCATTGGTTTAGCCATATCAATCGGCACGGCTTGGTCACCTGGGTTGAAGCTTGGCTTACCACTTTGTGGCTGACCTTGAAGGCCGGTTGACTCCGCATTGGTGCTGGTTGGCGTCACCTGGGTTACCTTAGGTTGGTAACGCGCCCGGTGTGGTTTACCATCTGTATCATTGACTTGAACCACCACTGGGTCTGGCGTGCCATAAAAGTTTTTGTTAGGCTTGAAAGTCACTTGGCCGGTGTTTGGATCCAATTCATAGGTCCCGACTTGCTGGCCATTGGCCATGGCAGGCACTGTGTTACCAACTACTGGCTGACCACTGGCATTCACAAAGCTAGCAGGACGGGACGCGTCTGGTGTGACAGGAGTCGCACTGGTATCATCATCGTTAAAGACTAGCATTTTGTTTTGATCTAGCCCTTGAATGCCAGTCGTTTCATAGTTAGGAATCTTCCGAACGGTTGGCACATAACGACCGTCCATAGTGGATAATTGGTCATTCTTATTAGGGTCAGACGCATCAGTAGAATTCCAACCAGTCGAGGTGCCGTTGCTGTCAGTCCAACGAATGTTGATTCCCTCAGCAGTTCCAGAAAAGGCCGCATTTGGCGTGAAGGCTACTTGCACGTCATTGCCATTGCTGGTCACCACATAGGTCCCTTCTGGACGAATATAAGTCGTGCCATCCGCTGACTGCAAAACATTGCCCTGATTGTCTAAGACTTGAGGCGCTTGGCTACTCATGATAGTCGTGGCATTATTATCATCTCTGCTCCCCCCACTTGTAGTAAAGTGTAGGGTCGCATTCTGAGTTTCACCCGTGAAGCCATCCGTTGTTTGCTTCTCGCCTTTTGGTGGGAAGATGCGGTGCAAGAGCATATCTTCTACTTCACCACTAAAGGCAATACCTGTTGGCTTCTCAATATCTCCCGCGTTAGTGGCAATACGGAAGCGCATGCCCAATTCATCAACTTGACCTCCATTAATGGCTGGATTGGCCTTAAAGGTCAAGGTATAGTCTCCAGCAGTCGTAACCTCTTGTAAGTTACTTGCTTCATCCTCATCGAAAACTCCATTTTTATTGAAGTCAATCCATGCCTTGACATAGGATTTAGCATTACCATTTGGATTAGCCTTAATTTTAATTGTATAGGTCCCATTTTTGGCCTTATCCAAGTCTAAGAGATCGTTAGACTTGCTTAATTGATCATCCGCAAGTAATTGACTCGCGCCTTCGTCATTGTGTTCCTTTTTATCATCCAGAAGCCAGTCATTAGCTGACTCAACATCAATATCAGCTGGTGTTGTCCCTAAATAAGGTTGATTAATAGGGGCGTTGGTCACTGAGTCACGTCCTGAAATGGTATGGAAGGCTTCGCCATAACTCTCAGGCGCATCACTCCCATCTACCACGAGGAAGCCCATCATCATGGCTTGTTGCCCAGATGATGCAACATAAAATCCTACTTCAGAGGCCCCACGCGTCATCACGACAGGAACCGTCCGTTCGTTAGAACGGTTTGGTCCGAAGACCTGAGTACCCAGACCTCCTGTCACAGTATCTGGACTGAGATATTTATACCAGTCTACGCTCTTATCTTTTAAGATTAAAAGACCCCTTAACCTAACGTCCTCATCATCCAACATTTTTTTGGTGATAACCGTATAAGCTTCTTTGGCCGGACTGCTCTTCTTCCATTCACCCATGTATTCCCAACCCGAACCATTAGTAGTAAAGATTGCGAATTCACCTGGGTTGGCATCTTCACCATCGGCCATAACCACCGTAGGGGCCACCCGCTTACCAAGATAGGTAGCCTCAATATCGAATTTTACCCCCCAGTTGGTAGAGTTTTTTGGATAAACCAATTGAGTCTTTCGATTCTGAGTATTGAAGCCTTGGTCACGTATGGTCGTCCATTGGTTCTGGGCTGCCCCTGTAACTGAAGGAGGTGGTGTTTTACCATAATCTCGCGCAGATTGTAAGAAACCATTCTCAGCGTTGGGGTTATAGGTCCCCTCTGTTGCAGTACCTGCGACCCGTTTTCTATAGATTTCAGTTGAGTTAAAAGGCTTGAGCTCTTTGACCGTTAAGGTCACTACATAGCCAGGTGAAATTTCCTTGGTGAAGGTAGTCCCTACTTGAAGACCGCCACGTGGATCCAAGTTTTTCCAACTTGCGCTATCTGAAAAATCAAGCCAACTAATTTGCTTAGCTAACTGAACACTGTCTTTCTTAACTGATTCATCCAAGCTTGGTTTATCAACCCGAGGCGTAGAAGTTGCATCGTCTGCTCCGGCAGGACCTGTCCCGATAGGAATCCCAGTCGCCCCACTATCGCGGAAACCTGTCCCCTTAGGAATGGCTTGGCCTTGGCTGCTTGGCCGTGGCATAGCTGAGCTAGTAGGTTTGGCTACTGGCTTGACTGGATAGCCTGGTGTTTTCAGCACTGGCTTGTCCGCTTGAGGTGCAACTTCTGCTTTTGCTTCAGGCTGCGCGGAGTCTGAAAGCTCCTGTGCCGCTTCTTGACTCGTCTCACTGGCCTGACTTTGTTGGTCTGCTTGGCTAGATGATTCTGATGCTTGACTTGAAGACTCCAGCTCCTTAGCGCTTGACTCTGCAGCTTGGCTAGCTGCTTGCGACTGCTCCTGATCAGGTGCTTGGCTCTCCGGCGCTACTGGTACTTGACTAGCGCTTACCAAGTCACTGCTATTGCTTAGCTCTTGAGCCGACACCACCGGCCCATTGGCAAAATAAATACCGAAAGCCACCGCAACTGAGACAGCGCCGAAGCTATACTTTTTAATACTGTAGCGAGTAATCTTCTCGCCCTTGCCTTGGTCATTCATCAGTTTATTATTCTTACTGAACATTGACTCTTGTCCCCCTTAACCTTAATTCTAGCAAATAGATGATCACCTTGATGCTCATCCTCCCCCATGAAAAAGAAAACACCAGCACTTCGTTAGGATAAAGCTTCATTGTGAATAGCCACCTATTTAATTCCGTAGCTAATTATAATACATCTACTAGTAAAATGCACGGTATTTTTCAGTATTTCAGCAACAAAATTTTACTATTGCACATGCAAGTGCTTCTTGACTAAACAAGCAATCATCACATTACTTAATAGCGAACGATAGGCGAATTTCACTAACTATATTTAGTGTTTAGGACCACATAAGGCCTAGTACTTTCAAACCGCACAAAAAAAGACCGAGACTGGATCTCGGTCTTGTGTGCTGATTAGTCTAGATTGCTGAAGCCTTCGCCAAGCAAGTTGGTCTCAGGCGACACATTCCAGATGCTTTCGGCGTAGCGCAAGATGGTGTAGTCTGACGAGAATTTGCCCGAGTAGGCAATATTGGTCAGGGCACGTTTAGCCCATTCCTTAGGCTCTTGATAGAGCTTGTCAGCAGCCATTTGCGCCTCATAGAAGCTTGGGTAGTCTTGCAAGAGGAAGTACTCATCATTGTAGAGGACCAAGGAATCGAAGATTTCGCGCCCTTCTGCTTCGATATTAGGTATGGTCCCGTCAATGAAGGCATTGAGCACACGCTTAATCTGTGGATTTTCCTCATAGATGCCCCGTGAGTAGTAGTTATTAGCCTCACGCAATTTTTGGACATCGTCGGCCGTCATACCAAAGAGGAAGATGTTGTCGTCACCGACTAGGTCGTAGATTTCGACATTGGCACCGTCCAAGGTCGCCATGGTTAAAGCCCCGTTAGCCATTAACTTCATGTTAGAAGTCCCGGACGCTTCCTTACCCGCCAAGGAAATTTGTTCCGATAAGTTAGCAGCAGGAATAATCAATTCGGCTAGGGAAACCCCATAGTTTTCTACAAAGACAATCTTGATCTTGTCGCCAATAGCTGGGTCATTGTTAACCAAATTAGCCAATTCATTAATAATCTTGATGACAGACTTAGCATAGTGGTAGCTTGGCGCCGCCTTGGCCCCGAAAATGAAGACCCGCTTAGCAAAGTCAGCCTTAGGATTCTCCTTGAGGGTCAAGTAGCGATCTACAATATGCATGACTTGCAGGAGTTGGCGCTTGTAGGCATGGAGTCGCTTGATTTGCACGTCAAATAAGGCAGTCGGATCAATGTCTAGCTTCATCTCTTCCTTAACGAAACGAGCAAAGCGTTCCTTATTGGATAGCTTGACTTCTTGTAGTTTTTCTAATACCTCATCATTGTCACGGAAGGCTTGGAGAATGTTCATTTCCCGTGGCTTGAAGCGCCACCGGTCGCCAATATATTGGTCTAAGACCTTGCTGAGGCCTTCATTGGCTAGTTGCACCCAACGGCGGTGGGTCACCCCATTGGTCTTGTTGTTGAAGCGGAATGGATAGATGGTCTTGAAGTCCCGCAAGGTGTAGTGTTCCAAAATCTCGGTATGGAGCTTGGCGACCCCGTTAACACTGTGGCTGGCAATAATGGCCAGGTTAGCCATGAGAACTTGGTCCCCGTCGATTGGCGCCGTACGGTGGGCTAGTTCCGCCCCGTAGAGGGCGGTCTTGTTAACCAAGTGACGTCGGTTGATTTCATAGATAATCTGCATAATCCGTGGCAAGAGGCCCTCAATCATGTAGATTGGCCAACGTTCCATGGCTTCCGCCAAGATGGTGTGGTTGGTATAGGAAGTTGATTTCTTAACGATATTCCAAGCTTGCCCCCAAGTCAGGCTCTCTTCGTCGACCAGAATCCGCATCAATTCTGGAATACAGAGGGTTGGATGGGTATCGTTAATGTGGATAGCCACCTTATCAGGGAAGACGCTCCAAGGCAAGTCCAAGCTCTTAAAGTAACGAACAATGCTTTGAATCCCAGCTGAACACATGAAGTATTCTTGCTTGAGGCGTAAGAGTCGGCCTTCATAGTTGGAGTCATCTGGATAGAGGACTTCGGTGATCTCTTGAATTTCCTTGCGTTGTTCAGGGGTCGTGAAATAAGACTCGTGGCCTGGCGGAATTTCGGCCGTGAAGAGACGTAGGTTGTTGACCACGTCATTACGATAGCCGATTTGTGGCGTATCGTAAGGCACCGCCAAGACATCAAAGGTATTCTCATAGACTGGCTTCAAGTCCCCATACTGATTGGCTTCCAACCAGACATTACCACCAAAGCGGACAATGACCGACTTGGATTCCTTGCGAACTTCCCAGGAGTTAGGGTTACGCAACCAGTTTTCTGGCAATTCAATTTGGTAGCCGTCGATGAATTTCTGCTTGAAGAGCCCATAACGGTAGCGAATACCGCAACCATTGCCCGGCACGCCAGTGGCTGCCATGGAATCCATGAAGCAAGAAGCCAAACGGCCCAAGCCCCCGTTCCCTAAGGCTGGATCGACTTCCGCCGCCGCTACGGCTTCAAAGTCCAAGCCCAATTCTTCTAGGGCAGTCCGCGCCGTGTCTAACAAGTCTAAGTTAAGCAAATAACGCTTGAGCTGGCGACCTGGCAAGAACTCCATGGAGAAGTAGAAGACTTGCTTCTGCTTGCTGTCTAGTTTTCCTTGGTTGTAGTGGACCCATTTGTCAGTATAGATAGAGCGTAATAATTGGCCTAAGGCTTGGAATTGTTCGGTGGTGCTACCAGAGGTATAAGGCACGGCGAACATGTCTTCAAACTTCTTCTTATAGGCGTCTTTGAATGCATCGACCTTCATTGATTTCCTCCTAAATAATTGTGGCATAAGCCCAAGAAAGAGACGCAAGCAAGCGCTTGGTCTCTTCTGAGCTAACTATCCTTGAAGTAGCGAATGGTAGAGGGCTAAGTATTCTTTGGTTGGCCCGGTCCAAGAGAAGTCTCGGGTCATGGCCTGTTCTACCAATTGCTTGTGAGCGCCAGGTCGGTTATAGTAGACATCTAGCGCATAGTAGATGGTTTGGAGCATGGTCCAACCGTCGAAACGATTAAAGGAATAACCTGTCCCCTCCCCGGTATATTGGTTGTAAGGTTGAACGGTGTCACGCAAGCCCCCTGTCTCATGGACAATTGGCAAGGTCCCATAGCGCATGGCCATGAGTTGTGACAGACCGCAAGGCTCGAAGGCACTTGGCATCAAGAAGAAGTCACAGCTAGCATAGATTTGTTGGGCTAGGCCCAAGTCAAAGGTAATGAGACTCTTCATCTTGTCAGGATAACGTGACTCGAAGTAACGGAAGGAGTGCTCGAATTGCGGCTCCCCAGTCCCTAAGAGGACTACCTGAACTTCTGCTTGCAGTAATTCTTCCATGCGTTCTTCCACTAACTGGAAGCCCTTCTGGTCGGTCAAGCGAGAGACCATACCAATAATGGCCACATCTGGATTGACTGGCAAGCCTAAGCGTTCTTGCAAGGCCGCCTTGTTAGCTGCCTTACCACTTAAGTCCGAGACATTAAAGTGATGAGGAATGAGTGGATCTGTCTCAGGATTATTGAGGTCATAGTCAATACCGTTAATAATCCCGCTTAGTTTCCATTCATTGTACTTGAGGACCCCTTCTAGGTTCTCACCAAAGGCTTGGGTAGTAATCTCATGGGCATAGGTTGGACTCACCGTCGTAATACGGTCAGAGAAGTTAATGCCGCCCTTGAGATAGTTGACCCGGTCATAGTACTTGACCCCATCTTCGGTATAGACATTATAGCCAGTCCCGAAGACTTGACCTAGGATGGCTGGATCATAGACCCCTTGGAAACGTAGGTTGTGAATGGTCAAGACCTTGCGGATATGACGCAAGCGGTCTTTCCAGTGATAACGGTCCACCAAGAGCACGGGCACCATAGCGGTGTGCCAGTCATTACAGTGAATAATGTCTGGAATCCAGTCAATGACTTCCAGCATCTCAATAATAGCCGTTGAGAAGTAGCCGAAGCGTTCGCCATCATCCCATTGGCCATAGAGGGCCGGACGGTCAAAGTATGCCAAGTTATCGATGAAGTAGTACTTGACCCCGTCCATTTCCAAATACTTAATACCGCAGTAGACATTCCGGCCTCCTAATTGGAAACGGAAATGGGCAATTTCTTGGATTTGGTCCTTGTATTGCTGAGGCGTTTGGGTGTAGTAAGGCAGGACCACGCGAATGTCTACACCCTGCTTAGCTAATTCCTTAGGCAAGGCATAGGCAACGTCACCTAGCCCGCCCGTCTTGAAAAAGGGTGCCGCTTCTGCGGAAGCAAATAAAACTTTCATGGCGACTCCTTTATTCTGCTGGAATGACGGTGTTCTTGCTAATCACGACCACATTGTCAGGTGTCCCAATGACGTGAGCGCCTGGTTCAACGACACAGCCCTTGTCCAGGATGGCGTATTCAACACGTGCCCCATCGCCAATCTTAGTTCCTTGTAGGATGATGGAATCCTTGACATGAGCCCCTTCCGATACATGTACCTTACGGGAAATGAGTGAGCGTTCCACCTTACCTGCTAGGTAAGAACCAGAGGCCACGACAGATGAACGCACATCAGAACTTGGCGCATAGTAGGACGGTACCCCGTTCTTGGTCTTAGTCAAGATTGGTTGGCTTGAGTAGAACAAGGAAGTGAAGTTTTGACGGTCTAACATGTCCATATTAGCCTTGTAGTAACGTTGAATGGAGTCAATGTTGGCCATATAGCCTGTATACTTGTATGGGTTGACAGTGTAGTCTAAGAGATAGTGTTGAATCAATTCATCCACTTCCATGTAGACTTCTTCGTCCACCGCCCGGTCAATGATATCGTTAAGGGTCTTAACGCTGAGGAAGTACATGCTGAGGGAAGCATCTACCTTCTCTTCCTCCCCTAAATCACCGTACTCAACCAATCCCATGACTTGGCGGTTGGCATCGAATTTAAGGGCACGAGATTTAGGGTTTTGATCGCCTAATTTTTCTTTGTCTAATTGTTTGTAGATAAGGGTAATATCCTTACCTTCAGCCACATGGTGGCGGAAGACGCCGCGGATATCCACGTTGGCAATAATCTTAGAACCGGCTACAAAGACGTACTCAGCCTTAGCCCGAGACATGAAGACCCGATGGTTGTAGTAGTAATCTTCGTAGAGGTTTTCTTGGTGGTGGCGGAGCTTCCAGTTCTGTTGAGAGAAGGTGAAAATCCCACCTGATACTTGAGAATCCAAGTCCCAAGCTGCCCCGGAACGGATGTGGTCATAGATTGAACGACCTGATTCAGCGATGAAGAGGGCTACCGAATCAATTTCCGCATGGCAAATGCTGGATAAGGCGAAGTCAATCACCCGATAGCGGTCAGCAAATGGTAAGGCGGCAATGGGCCGGTTTTGGGTCAATGGTTTTAATAATTGATCATCTTCGGTCAAATTGAGAATCGCACATAACTTATTCTTCACCATCATTTTTTGGTCCTCCTACTACTTCAGCATATCCTACAGTGGCAATTTGGTCTGGGGTCCCGATGACACTTGCCCCGTCCGCAATCACGGCTTGTTCACCGATAATAGCATATTCAACGCGACAGCCTTTACCGATGGTGGCACTGGACATGACCACAGAATGGTCAACCTGGCTATTAGGCCCTACCTTGACATCACGCGACAGGAGTGAGTTGTCCACTTGGCCGGCAATGTAACAGCCATCCACAACTAGCGAGTGCTTAATTTGCGCGTCCTCTGTTAAGAATTGTGGTGGGGTCACAGGGTTGGAGGTATAAATCCGCCAAGTATCCTCACTAATGTTGAGTGGATGTTCTGGGTCCAAGAATTCCATGTTAGCTTCCCAGAGAGATTCGATAGTACCCACGTCTTTCCAGTAGCCTTCAAATGAGTAGGCAAAGCAGTTTTCAGCATTGCTTAGGTAGGCTGGAATCACGTTCTTACCGAAGTCTTCCATCTCGCGGTTCTTAGCTTGGTCTTCCACTAAGTAGCGACGCAAGGTTTCCCAATTGAAGATATAGATCCCCATGGATGCTAGGTTGCTCTTAGGTTGCGCTGGTTTTTCTTCGAACTCGATGATACGACTATTTTGGTCCGTGTTCATAATCCCGAACCGTGAAGCTTCCTTCATCGGCACTGGGATAACCCCAACGGTCAAGCTAGCTTTGTTCTTGATGTGGTCTTCTAACATGGCTGCATAGTCCATCTTGTAGATGTGGTCACCTGATAGAATGAGGACATACTTAGGATCCAAGGAATCAATATAGCTGATGTTTTGGTAGATGGCATTGGCAGTCCCCTTGAACCATTTCTCGCCATCTGAGCTAGAGTAAGGTTGGAGGATGGTAGCCCCACCTGAACGGCTGGTTAAGCCCCAGGCTGCCCCTTTGCCAATGTGTTCGTTAAGCTCTAGAGGTTGATACTGGGTTACTACCCCAATATTCTTAATCCCAGAGTTGGCGCAGTTACTTAAAGCAAAGTCAATAATGCGGTATTTCCCTCCAAAGGGAACGGCTGGCTTAGCCGTTTGTTTGGTTAAGACACCCAGACGGGTCCCTTGACCACCGGCTAAAATCATCGCGATCATATCTTGTTTCATATACACACATGCGAAACTAGCTGACTAACTCGGCGTAAGAAGTCAGTTAATTTCATCTCCTTTCTTAGCTTTTATTTAGCGCCGTAAATACGTTTGGGTTTGATATAGAGCACACCCAGACTAGGAACTGTTGTGACAATGGAGTAAGGTTGTCCATCATGAGGCACTTCTTCTGTCTTCATGACCGGCAGATTCTCGGTCCACCGTCCGCCAAACTCTTGCATTTGCGAGTTGAGCAGGACTTCGTACTCTCCTTTATAAGGCACCCCAATTCGGTATTCCTGACGTTCAACTGGGATAAAGTTCAAGGCAATGATTAAGAAATCACGCTTGGCCTTACCCTGCCGCATCATGGTCAGGACAGCCTGTTCCACATTGTCAGCATCTAAGACGGTCAGACCTGCTGGCTCAGTATCATAATAATGCAGGGCCTTGTAGTCCTTACCGATATGATTGAGGGTCTTCATATAGTGTTGGTACTCGCGGTTGAACTCGAAACTCAAGTCCTTCCATTCCAACTCGGAGTAGTAACGCCATTCCAGGTATTGGCCTAGCTCGTTACCCATAAAGTGCAACTTCTTACCAGGCTGGGCCATCATGTAACCATGCAAGAGACGTAAGGTCTCAAACTGGGTTTCGCGGCTGCCAGGAATCTTATCTAAGAGCGACTTCTTACCGTGGACCACTTCGTCATGAGAAAATGGCAAGACATAACGTTCATTGTATTGGTACATAAAGACGAAGGTTATTAAGCGGAAATTCTGTGGTCGGTAGTAAGGATCGGTCTCGAAGAAACGCAGGGTATCATTCATCCAGCCCATATTCCATTTGTAGTCAAAGCCCAAACCCCCTTCTGAAACAGCATGCGTGATGCCCTTCCAGTCGGTACTTTCTTCCGCAATCATGAGGACATGCGGCAGGTGATCTTTGATTGTGGTATTGAGTTTTTGGAGGAAGGCCACCCCTTGGCGGTTGTGGTTGCTGCCGTCTTCGTTAGGCGTCCAAGGCCCTTGGTCAAAGTCCAAGTAAAGCATGTTGGACACGGCATCCACCCGCAAACCATCCAAGTGACATTCCTTAAGCCAGAACATGGCGTTAGAAATGAGGAAGCTTTGGACTTGGTTCTTACCTAAGTCGAAGTTGAGCGTCCCCCACCCCACATTGTTAGCGCGGTTGACATCTTGATATTCAAAGGTTGGGGTCCCGTCATAGTAAGCCAAGGCATTGGCATTACGGCAGAAGTGACCAGGCACCCAGTCCATGATGACCCCGATGCCTGCTTGGTGGGCTTGGTTAACGAAGTCCTTGAACTCTTCCAAGGTCCCGTAGCGGCCACAAACCGCATAGTAACCGGTAATCTGATAACCCCAAGAAGCATCCAGCGGATGATCCATAAGCGGCATCATTTCAATATGGGTGTAGCCCATTTCCTTAACATAAGGAATCAGGCTGTCTGCCAGTTCCGCAAAGGTATAGGTGCGGCCGTCAGGGTGGCGGCGCCAAGAACTGGCGTGCACTTCATAAATGTTGAGAGGCGAATGAACGCTATTCTTACGCCATTGCTGGTTCATCCAAACCTGGTCAGACCATTCAAAGTCCTCCAAGCCCCAAACCACCGTAGCATCCTTAGGGGCAATCTCAAAGTTAAAACCAAAGGGATCAATCTTATATTCGATATGACCATTGCCATGGTCAATCCCAACCTTGTAACACTGACTTCGCTCAACTCCTTGGATGATGCCAGCCCATACCCCACCTTCAATATGGCTGAGTGGCTCATTCTGCCAGTGATTAAAATCACCTTGAATGTAGACATTGGCGGCATGAGGGGCCCAAATGGCGAAGCGATAACCCGTCACTCCATCTTGGTCCACCTTGTGACAGCCTAAAAATTGGTAGGCTGCTTCATGGTTGCCATGGTTGAAATGATAGATGTGTTCAGAAAGTTGCTCTTGTAATGCTGCGAAAGTCATTCTATCCCTCCCTTTGTTTGTTTATACATTTATTATAGCACTGAAAGCGTTTCATGTAAACGCATACGACTAGACAATTTGCTATTTTATTTACCTGAAAATATCGTACAAAATATTCCCGTCCACATATTGATGGAAATTAAGTTTGAGCGCCGATAAAATGGTTGGCGCATGATCAATCAATCTGCCCGTCTCTACGGCATGCCCCACTTTAACATCTGGCCCGTGGTAAAAGGCCGTTGTCGCATAGTGATTACGCGCTGGATGATAGCCATGGGTGGCATGTAAGAGCTTGGCATCCGAAGTTGGATTATCCACTGATTCTTGGAAATCACCCGCCAAATCATCTAAGAAATAGTAGCCTTTCTTGGCTTCAATCATGAAGAGGCAGTTAGGGTCCGCCCCAAAGTCAGCCGCTTCTTGAGCTGTGTAAACTGTCTCAATCATAGGCATCATAGGCCGTAAAGTGTCCAAAATTTCTTTGACCGTAATCTTAGCGCCCGGCTTGCGATAGATATAGGCACAGCCATCCGCGCCTTTGCAGTAAACCTGCCAAGACTTGATGGTACCGTCACGTCCCAGCGTTTGCCAACCAGGTTGGCGGCTGAGCAGGTGGTTAGGCCGCACCACGGTATGAGTGTTGAGTTGGTAGTGGTCCCCCACCAAGACGAAGAGGCAATCTTCCCATTGGCCCATGTCTTCTAAGAGTCGAATAATACGCCCTAAGCGACCATCGAAGTCGATAATGGCTTGCTTGGCTTGCTCCGAGTTGACCCCGTAGTAGTGGCGCATGCTATCCAGCTGCAGGAAGTGCGCCGTCACGAAATCGGGATTGTAATCACGAATGGTATCCAGCAAGACTCCTTCTAGGAAATAATCTAGAGCCGGTTGCTGAATGCCGTCCCGTTTGTGACCATGGCGGGCTTCCATTTTGAGCAAGAAAGGAATGCTGGAAGCAGCTAGTGAGACCATTGCCTGATTCTGCCAAGGTCGGTTGGGAATAATTTCCGCTAAATTATAGTCGATGGACTTGTTACGCCCCATGACCGGCCAGAGCAAGGAAGCCGTCTTATAGCCGGCCCGCTTGAAAACATCGTAGAGGGTTTCCCCTTGGACTTCCTTAGCATACCAGTGCCAGTCAGGGCTATGACGCTCTGGCTGAATCTTGGTATTATTGACAATTTGGTGATGCAGAGGCAACAAACCTGTCATAATACTGGTGTGGGCCACATAGGTCAGTGAAGGATAGGTCGATTGGACCTTCTTAACCCAAGTCCCCTTATCTAAGAGACGCTTAAAGTTAGGTAATTTACTCGCAAAGGCAACATCCTCATAGCCAAATGCGTCAAAAGAGATTAAATATACTTTTCGTTTTGCCATATAACCAGCTCCAGTTCCTAGTCTTTCGATTATCCTGTGCCTAGTCTAAATTTACTCAATTTTATCAGACTTCCCTAGCTTTTTCCACAAAAAGTCATAAGTTCCACCATCATTTTTGTGTAATCATTCGCCTTTTTTATGAAAAAGCTAAGCTGCACTCATTCTTATTATACACCCAAACAAGAAAAAATACCCTAGAGTATCTGACTTTAAAGAAGAAAATTTAGAACTCTTTAACAAGCAAAATACCCTGACTTTTCAGGCAGAAGTCAGGGTATATCTTACTTAAAATCTGGGCCTACAAGTCATAATGAATGGCCTCTCGGTAGCTCTCATAAATCTGACGGTTCTTGTCATCTCCGCCATCCAAATTAGCTGAGTAAAAGACAGGGACAGGACTCAATCCTGATTGGGCTAAGTTCCGACTCACTTCTACTACTAGATGGTTAAGAATGCAGGCGCCAATCACCGTTGAACTAGGTCCTACCGGCTGCTCGATACCCGGAACCTGACAAGCCCCATCACCTATATGGCCGTGATTATCTAGCACTAAGTCTGCTACCTCACATAAGCGATGGCCACTGGGATGGCGACTCTTAGTTGCTCGAGAATAGGTGAGATTGGTCAATGCCATGACATAAACGCCCTTTTCTTTGGCAGCTAGGGCTAAGTCCACCGCAACCGGATTTCGTCCCGAGACTGAATGGACGATTAGAACATCACCAGCCTTAAAAGGGGTTTTCTCGGCCAATAGCTGGCCATAGCCCACTAGGCGTTCCATCTGGCTAGTGGCGCTAATGGGCCGCGTATCTAGCATTAGTTCCCTCCCAAAGATAGGGTTGATAGATACTAAGCCACCTGCTCGGTAGAACATTTCCTCAGCCAAGATCCCGGCATGGCTGGCACCAAAGATGAAGATTGCTTGCTTCTTCTTAATTGCATCCGACAGAATCTCTACCGCCTGGGCCAGACTAGTAGCCTCCAGCTCCTCAACCTGGCTTAGAATCTCCCTAATTCTTTGGAAATAGGCAAACACTTTCTAAGCACCTCCAAAGAGCATCCCCAGTAACTTACCAATCATAGACATAACGGATAGGTCGTTCCCACCAAAGACGAAGAGCCAGTTTTGAATGGTGGTAGACATCATGGTCCCAGAAATGGCTACCAAGATAACCATGACCGCGGCAGCGACTGCGGTCCCTATGATGGCCCCACGCAGACCACCCTGCCCTTCAGCAATGACGGCCGCCCCACCACATTCAAAGAAGCTGGTGATGACTAGCGGTACTAACAAGACCCCGAAGACATTGGTCGCGTTCACAATCAGAATCATAGCAGTAGAACTAATCATGGCGATAATAAAACCGATTAAAACGGCATTTGGCCGATAGTTGAATAAAATTGGCACATCAAAAGCCATTTTGGCACCAGGTACCACTTTTTCAGCAATCCCTTGGAAGGCTGGCATGATTTGGTTAATCAATAAGCGAACCCCATAGAGTAAGACCAAAAGCCCACCAGCAAATTCTAAGGAAGATTGAATGGAGTAGCTAATGAGGTTGTTCTTAGCTGGTACTAGACTTGGAATGAAGCAACCTACAATCAGGTTCATGACTAACATGACCAAGCCACCGGTGATGGAAATTTCGCGGAAGAAGGATAGCCCAGCAGGGAGATCAAGATCTTCGGTTGATTTTTTCTTGTCCCCTACCACACGGGCTACACTCCCTGCTATGATACAGAGAATACCAGTTGGGTGACCAATTAAGAAGGAATCATCCCCTGTGGCATCCCAGACAAAGCGACGTGTAATCCATGGGCCCAATGACCAGTAGAGAGCAGATAAGACGGCCCCCACAATAATTAATATAGTACCCGATACCTTGGCTTCCACCAGACCAGCCACAATCACGAATGGGAACCACCAGAGCATGTTACCTGTTAAGAAAATGGTCTTAATCGGTGTGAATCTGGCAATCGCAAGGTGCAGCGCAAGCGCTACGAACATAGTGACACCCACGGTCCCACCATACTCAGCCGTAAATGAAGCATCAGACAAGCCTTCTGACACACTGACTCCTAGGCTGGTTTGAACAGCCGTATTGATTGGCGCAATAGAACCCAACAACATGTTGACCCCTGTCGACAAGATAACCATCCCGAAGGCAGCTGTCAAACTCCCCTTGATAACATCAGAGATAGGCTTGTGTTGAACCAAAAGCCCGAACATGGCGATTAAGCCAAGTAATACAGGGGGATTTCGTAATATGTTATCCGTAATAATATCCATGGTTATTCTCCTTTAGATGCTAGGTAGCGTTTAAATTGTTCCCTTACTTCATTGACATCCATGTATTTCTTAATTGGATAGATAGGAGCTTTAATGGTTTTTTCTAATTCTTGTTGTAATTCAAAACTGGTGAAGTAGACATCCGCTGGCGTCGCTTTGGCTGTTGATAAGTCAGTATTTTCGACCTCCGCATCAATTCCCAGTTCCTTGACTACTTTTTCGACGGTCATTCTTAAGACCAAGGAGCTCCCGACACCAAATCCACATACTGCTAGAATTTTCATTTGACTTCCTCCTTTAAGCTGTCTTTGATTTGTGCTAATTGCCCTGACTTAATTAATTGGAATTTGTCCTCATCCATGAACACGGTCATGAGTTCCTGCAAGAGAGCCAGATGACTGGTGTTATCGACGGCTGCTAGAACTAAGAAGACCTTAGCTGGCTTGCCACAGACATCGACTGCTTGCTTAACGATTAATAAGGACACTCCGATTTGCTTCACCCCTTCCCCTGGTCTTGCATGCATTAAGGCAAATTCATCTCCGATCACCATATAAGGACCGTTTTGAATGACTGAATCCATCATGGCGGTCACATAGTCCTTGCTAATATTGCCCTTTAGCAGGAGTGGCTGTGCCGCCAACCTAAGGGCTGACTGCCAATCCTCTACCCGCTCTACCACTTGGGCATTCTCTAGTAGTTCATTCACACATTCCATAGTCGTTCTCCAATTGTTTTAGTAACCAAGGTTTATTGCGGACACCTTCCACAATAAAGTACATGACATCCCCTACCTTTGAGGTTTCTTCTTTTGCTACCAAAAGCAAGACAATCACATCCACCTTGTCGTAACCCCAGGCAATGGCCTTATCTAAGAGTAAGACCGAAATATTGCTAGTCTCGACTAATTGGGGATTAGCGTGAGGGATCGCGATGCCCTTATCCAGATAGGTGGATTGTTGAGCTTCTCTTTCTAGTATGGAGGCTAGCACTTGCGTCTTCTTGGCCTCCTTCAAGTCCTTCTGCTGATCTAACAAGAAGCTGAGCGCCTCTTCTTGCGTCTTGAAATTCCCCTTATAGATGCCATTAATCAGTCCCCTACCATGATTCATCATTTGGTACTGGTTAAGCGTGGACTGCCGGGCCACTACTTCGGCATAGGCCGTCATAATTTGCCGCATGTCTTCTTCCGTACATAAGGGGCTAATGGTAATCACTGGGCGCTTAAGGCCTTCAATAGGAACCGTCGAGATAATGAAGGAAATATCTTCTACCTCTAATTTCTCCAGTTGCTTCAAGGACACAATTTGTATGTCGTGCAAGTTTGGCAAGAACCTTTGTATCTTGGCATTAATATAGGTGCTAACACCAATTCCATTAGGAGAGACAATCACCACCTTTTTCTGGATAAATTTGCGCTCAATGGCCGCCTGGATATGCAAGACTAGAAAGCCAATCTCGTCATCCGATATAAGTGGGCATGTAGCTGGCAAGCCATAGCGACTGCCCTCGTTGGTTAGGAGGTACTTGACATCTTGAAAGAGAGCATGATAGTTACTTTTAATATCGGCTAGAAGTGGATTGACCAGGCTAATCTTAGCTTGAAGACGAGTGAAGAGCTGATTCATATGGATCGCGATGTCTTCCATTAACTTGTGGTCATCCTGCAAATCCAGATTGATAATGAGTGACACATCTTGAATAAGCACACGAATCTGATCTTTTAAGTTTTCTTGAACCTGACCCGCTTCTTGAGAAAAGCCACTTCCTAACAAAATGGTCACTAGATAAACTAATTCGCTGGCACTAAAAACCAGGTCGCAGACTGCTTCTAGCCGGCTAATCAAATCCCACAAACGAGGGTAATAACGTGTAGGCTCCAAGTAATTAGTATCCAACAATTGAATGTGATGGCCTGCCTTAGCCCGACCGATTAGGAGGCAAATGGTCGTGCTGATTTGGACCATATTGTCGCCTGGAATGGGCTGCTGTAAAGAGTCGCTGTATTCCTGTAGTAACAAGATAATCCGATTATATAAAGCGCTGTCAAAACCTTCCAAATAAAATGGCGGATGCTGACTAATCATGAGCCGCTTCAAAATCTGCTGGGCTTGAATCTCGCTACCACTAAAGAAGGTACCTGAGTTATTAAAGGACAAACTGGCGCCATCCTTTTGGAAAAAATGTTTAATGAGGTTGAAGTCATTGGACAAGCTGCTACGCGAGACAAAATATTGATCCGAAAGTTTTTGGTAGCTTAAGGTCTCATAATCTAGTAAACGTAACATAATCTCCTGGCGCCGCAACCTATTATCATTAGCTATCATGTTCATTTATCTCACCCTCACACTTATAGCGTATCAGAAATTCTATCGACTAGGTATACCAAAAAAGCGAAGTCATTTGTAAGTAAAAAGCTGAACACCTCTAAATATAATATAACATAGTAAGAGACCAAACCCAAGCTAGCCATAGGCTTTGAAAAACTCCTATTATCTTGTCTAAAAACGTTTCCTTTTCTGTCCTTTTAGTGTAAAATAGAAAGACACAAGAAAAGTAGGTGACTTTACATGGCAACATATAGCAAAGAAAGCTTGATTGAACGGGCTCGCCAACTCCTGCCCAAGGCTTATGCGCCCTATTCTCATTTTCCGGTGGGGGCGGTCCTTTTAATGGATGATGGCCAAATTATTGAAGGGGTCAATGTCGAGAATGTTTCCTTCGGCGCCACTAACTGCGCGGAGCGGACTGCCATCTTCACGGCTGTCACCCAAGGTTATGGTCCTAAATCCATCCAGGCTATCGCCGTTGCCGGAGATACAGAGGATTTCTTACCGCCTTGCTGCATTTGCCGCCAGGTCCTAGTGGAATTCTGCCGGCCTGATGTGCCCGTCTATCTGACTCGTCGCGATGGCCAGATTTACGAGACCACGGTCAGCCAAATCGTTCCACTCGCTTTCGAGTCCTTAAAAATGTAAACTATAAGTATCAATACTTAGGAGGTATCCCATGGCACAAACTTTACTCCATGCTTGCATCCGCGTCCAAGACTTGGAAGCAACCCTTAAATTCTATACTCAACTCTTCGACTTCACCGTGAGCCGCGAAAGCCGCTATCCTGATCACGGCTTCGACTTGGTTTACTTAACGGTTCCAGGCAGCGACTTCGAATTGGAATTGACCTATAACTACGATCACGGTCCATATACAGTCGGCGATGGCTTCAGCCACTTGGCCTTGGGCGTTGATGACTTGGAAGCTGTTCATGAACGTTGCTTGGCTTCAGGCTATGCCACAACTGAAATGAAGGGCTTGCCTGGCAAACCACCACGCTACTTCTTCGTGACAGACCCAGATGGCTACCGTTTGGAAGTTATGCGTAACAACTAATAGAGTGAGTGAGGCTAGGACTTGTCCCGGCCTTTTTCTTTGGATCCAGGCCTTGCGCTAGCCCCTCCCCTATGTTATACTTAGAGCTCGATGAGCCGATGTGCAACCTGGTAGGTTGCCATCGTCAGCCTATCATAGGTCTCCTTAAGAGGCCGCACCCGGATGGTGGATAGGAAGGTCCCTGCTGTGAACAGTGGCCTTGGCTAGCTAAGCTAGTTCTGACACCCAAAAGACCGCAGTCTAGGCCTAGCCTAAACTGCGGTCTTTTTTTATTTTAGCTCATAGTGAAGGAACTCATACAGCAACACATAGTCTCCTTGACAGGAGTCAAAGGTCTCCTGTCGTTCATAATCATCACCCACACGATTGAGGTAGGTCTTGCCGTCTGGCCCAAGCTCAATTTGACCATCCGCAAACTGCCACTCTTGGCCTCCCATCTCCTGCGGCGCCCAGTGGCCCTGCCTACTTTGGTAGTCTGCCTTGATAAAATTGTCCTGACTTAAGCTTGGGTCTGCCTGAGCCGCCACTTCTTTTAAGGCTGCTAGGTCACTTTGCCAGTCTCTCTCCATTGGACCTGGCTCATAGACCGCCAAGGCTTGCCAGGCTTTTTTATCTAAGCCGGCCGCTAACTGGGGTGATAGATCCAGCCGTACCCGGACCAAGATTCTTTCCCCTTTGTGGGGGCCTTGTGTCAAATCAACCAGGTAATGCGCTCCATCAATTTGCCGCATTGCACCTGGCTCACTTAGACCCAAGACCTGTCCCAGGAGGAAGGGCACCTGGTCTTGGATTTGCACCAGCAAGCCCTTGGCTTGCTCTTCTCTGTCACGTCTAAGTTGGGATTTGACCATAGACCATTGAATATTGGCCTGATAGTAACGACTAACTTCATGTAAATGGGCCGTGTGGCCAGCCAAAAGCCACAGGACACCCATTAAGGTCAGCTGACTAATCAGCATGAAGGCTAGCACCAAGGGAAAGGTAAAGCCCCTAGGGCCCACTTTCATCTTGCCTTGGTCTGAGCCAAAAGTAAGTTTGGTAGACTTGTCCATTGGTGAAGCTCACCTCCACTCGCAAACTCTCTCCAAATTGTGCCAGCCGCCACTCCGCTACTTGATAGAGATAGGGCTGGTAGCCAGCTTGCTTATAGAGGCGTTGCTTGTTCAAGACAATGCGATAAGTCTTCTTGTCATCTTGCCTGTCTACTAGGTCCAGATAGTCCAGCCCTACTTGCTGGACTTGAAAATGATTGAGCTCGGCCTCGAAGACCATGACGAAGTTTTGCCACTCTAAGCCATGGTCGGTCTCGGCTGCCTTAATCCAACGCTGGTAAGACTGCAGGGTCAGGACGGCCGCCTCAAAAAGCAAGGCCAAAATTAAGAGGCTAAAGAGACATTCCACTAAGGTAAAGCCTTGCTTAGTCCGTCGCTTGAACATGGTAATGACTCCCCCGCTCAAACTCAATCCAACAGTTCTTGTCCTGACAAGCAAAATCAAGAATTTGGGGATGGGCTTGTCTGGCCTGGCTTAGCCAGTCTTGGTCTTGTCGCATCCAACCTTCCACCATCAAGGCAAAGAGCCGCCACTCCTGACTAGCCACTTGACTGTCCTCAAGTCGCTGGTAAGCCTGATGCAGGGTTGGAAGGTAGAGGGCCATCATGGCCCCCAAGAGGAGGAAGCCCACCAAAGCTTCCAGGGCAACATGTCCCCTGCTCCCCTTAGGATGGCGGTGACCACTAATCCATTTCAAAGCGTCCACTCCCCAACTGAAAACGAATATGGTGCCTTTGGCCTGTTACCCGATTGACCAAGGTCACGGTCTTGAATTTCTCGGTGCGTCCATCACCAAAATAATGAAATTGCAAGAAAGTAACCAACTGCCAATCTTGGGGCAAGGCATAGACTTGTCGCGCCTGGGCCTGGCCCAAGGGCTCAATTAGCACTTGATTGCCACCCGTCTCGAAGACCACCCGATAGGTCTGGTGGCGACTAATGGCCTGAGTCTGGCTGACCAGTAAGGCCTGGGCTAATTGGTCGCAGAATAGACGGCAGCGCCATTCTGCCAGAAAATTGCCCATGGGCAGACTGGAAAAGCACCACAAGACTAGGCTGAGAATGACCATGACCAAGAGCGACTCCCAGAGGCTAAAGCCAGCCTGGCGAGCTGGTCGACTTGCCATCATGGTTGAGGAATATTAATTGGCAGGGTAATGGTCGTGTTCTCATCCAACTGCAAGAGCTTCTTGGCTTCCTCTACCTGCTTATCAGTCAAGTAGCCAGCAGTCTTCAGTTCTTTGACTGTTACCTCGCTATCATTTTCTGCCAATTTATAGGTATTGACTTGGGTTTCAATGATTTGCGCCATATTCTGACGCGCTTGCTTTTCAATTCTTTCCTTCTGACCGGCCACGTTTGGAATAATAATGGCCATGAGAAGGGCTACGATAATAAGGACGATCAACATTTCGATCAACGTGAAGGCATTCTTCCGCCGACCCTTCAGCACCCTTGCTTTCATGTTATGACCTCCTTTTGTCCTTGCGCAAAACTACAAGCCCTGAATGGTCAACATAGGCAGCATCATGACCAAGTACATAGCCACCACCAGCAAGCCGATAAAGATAAAGAGAATAGGCTGGATAAAGTGGATTTTCTTGGTCATGTCTTCCTGCAAATCCCGACCTAACTTGGCCGCATAGACCAGGCATTTGGCTGATAGCTGGCTAGTCAATTCACCCTGCTCAATAATGAGAGGGAATTGGCGGGTGAAGAGACCTAGCTGGCTCATCTGCTGGGTTAGGGGCCTGCCCTCCAGACAGCCGGCCATCAGATAATGGGCTAGTTCAGCCAGGAAAGGATCGACTGGATAGTCCATCCAGACCTGCAACATTTGTTGGAGGGATAGACCACCTGCCAGAAAGTAGCCCAACTCGTAAGCTACCTGCTGGGTCAGCTGCCAGGACAGCCACTTGCCTAGAAGCGGCATGGGCCTCAGCCAGGCATAGCGCTTGAGGTAAGTGGCTTTTTGCAGAAGCAGTCCCCCTACCCCCAGACCTAGTAAGCCCACTGCCAGTAAGACCAAGGACAGTTGGGGCAAATAGGTGAAAAAGCCAATTAAGAAGCGGACTAGCCATTCCCGCTCATATACCTCCTGGCTAATAAAGCTGGTGACCTGGGGCAAGATAAAGGTCCGCATGCCGAAAAGCATGCCCACTAGACAGAGTCCCATCATGCCCGGATAGGCTAATTGCTTGGCCATTTCCTTACGGAAGAGCCGGGCCTGATGCAGGCGCTGAGCTGCTTGAACTAAGGCTTGCTGCAAGCGATTCTGGCGACTGGCATAGAAGAGTTGAGCCACGATTTTAGTCCCAAAGCCTAATTGGGCCAGGGATTTTTCTAGGCTCTGCCCTTCTACTAATGCCGCATCAACCTTCAGAAGCAAGGCCTGATACTTAGGCATTAAGAGGGCCAGAAATTGCAGGGCCGTACTTAAGGCAAAGCCCTGGCCCAACAAATCCGCCAGGACCGACAAGACATAGGCTTGTTGGACCAGAGGCAGCTTCTTGGGTTGGTTGAGCCGCTCAAACCACTTCAAATTGCAGGTAGGCCTTCCCATCGATGAAGCCATAGGACCACGCCTTTCTCAGCTTGTCGTTTAGGGTCTGATAGGCAGGCTCTGCTAGCTCCTGGGTCAGATGTTGGCGCAAGGCCTGTCCTGACAGAATCTCTAGCAAGGCCAAGCGCTTAGCCCCAACCGGGTGATGTTGACAGGCTAGCTGGCAACTGGTCTGGCAGAGGCTACAGTAGCGCGGAATCAGCCGTTGACTGACAATGCCAATCAAGGTCTGGGTCAGCTGAGCCTGACTAATACTAAGCTCAGCCAAACGCGCCATGACGCCCAAGCTATCCTTGGCATGGACGGTCGCGATCATCAAGTGCCCGGTCAAGGCACCCCGGATGACCATGCGGGCCGTCTCTTCGTCCCGGATTTCGCCAATCATTAAGACATCCGGATGATGACGCAGACTAGCCTTAATCATGACATCATAAGAGATACCAGCCGCTTCATTTATCTGGGTCTGTAGGAAACGGGGCTCGAAGATTTCCACCGGATCTTCCATGGTAATCACCTGAATGAACTCCTCTTGCAGTCGCTCTCTAAGCAGGTGATAGATGGTGGTGGTCTTGCCCGAACCGACTGGCCCCGAGAAGAGGATGAGGCCCGACTTGCGTCGGATTAAGCGCCGCAGAATGTCCAGGTCCTTGGGAAAATAAGTCAGCAAGGGCCCGCCTTGACGCGCTTGCGACTGTATGACCCGAATGACCAGAGACTCTCGCAGGTGGACATCCCCAATGGTCGAAAAACGCAATTCCACAGCCTGTCCATCTAGTTCTAGATGGCTTGCGCCCGACTGGGGCTTGCGCTTCTCTCCTACGTCCATATCCGCCCGATACTTGAAGTAATTGATGAGCCGCTTGCCCCAGTCCAGGTCCTGACGGCCCTCTTCATGCAAGAGGCCATTGAGACGAAAGTAAAGGACATAGTGGTCAGGCTTGGGCATCAGGTGGATGTCGGATACACCTTGGGAGACAGCTTTAACAATGAGATCATGGGCTTGTTCTTCAATTGCTAAGGACATAGAATTTCCCCCTCACTTATAAATACCCAAAAAGGGGCCCTTTTATCCGAAAAAATTCAGGGGATTCGGGATATTGTTTGGCAATATGAGGATGGAACAGCTGATTTTTAGCGGAATTCCTTGAATCCAAAATCAGAGAATACTTAATTTTTCCTATTTAACTAATATACAAATATTATATAAGCAACAAAAAAGGACGGGACCTAAGTCCCATCCTGCTAAAACCAGGTCTCCTTCTGGCTGACCTGCTGGTAGTATTGTAAGGTGTGGTTGTTTTCCAAGAGATAGTAGCCCAAGACCCCGACCGCTAGCCCGGCCAGGCAGCCCCCTAGGCTGAGCCAGGGCAGATAGTTGAAGAGGGTCCAAGAGCGGGCGAACCAGGCGGCTACTGACAACTGGCCCACATTGAAGAGCATGCCTCCCAGTATGGAGAGTCCAACGACCGAAACCCTCTTAGGCCCCAGCTGCTTGACTAAGAGCATGGCCCCGAAGGACAGGTAGGAACCCACCAAGGAATAGAAGAACATGGAGAAGGTCCCCCCTACCAGGAGAGTGACCAGTAAACGCAGGCTAACCACCTGAAAACTCTGGCGCGGCGTCAAGGTGAAAAGTGCCAAGAGCGTCACAATATTAGCCAAACCTAGTTTGGCCCCCGGCGCAAAGACAAAAGGCGACGGCAACATACGTTCAAATATGCTAATGACCACCCCTTGGGCGACCAGAAGCGAGAGATAAACCAACATTCGATGGCCATGGCGCTGCATGGGCACCCTCCTTTCTGAGCCGAGATTAAAATAGAAAAATTGCGCCCTAGTCAGCCTAAGGCGCAAAAGTCAATTAAAGCCAATTAGTTGCTTGAAGACTCGCTGGAAGATTCGCTTGAAGCTTCTGAACTGCTTGATGATACATCATCTGGTTTGTTAGCTAAGTCTACTAACTCTTTGACTGCATCCTTCAAGTCAGCATCGTCAATTTGAACCTTAGCCGCTTCGATTAATTTACCAATAATCTTGTAAGAGAATTTTTGGTCTTTAATCTTGCTGTCTAAGTATTCTTTTTTCACATCGTCTTTGATATCTGCCAATGGCTTCTTCTCACCATTGTTGATGGTCTTGATGATGTGGTAACCGAACTTACTTTTAACAGGTGTCTTGGTGTATTCGCCATTAGCTTGACCCTTAACCCCATCTTCAAATTCCTTGACCATTTGACCTGAAGTAAAGGGTGATAAGAGACCCCCTTGTTGGGCAGACCCGTCTTTAGAGTAGGTCTTAGCTAATTCATCGAAGTTTTCGCCAGCATCTAATTTAGAGATGATGTCTTTTGCTTCTTCTTCAGTGTCAACCAAGATGTGTTGAGCTTCCATCTTAGGTTGGTAAGTGTTGTTGTAGTAGTCTTCGATGGCTGCATCGGATTGGTCGATTTGCTTAGAAACCACTTCGTTGAAGAGGTTACGGATGTAGATTTGGTTCTTGAAGTCTTCAACTGAACCTAATTTTTGGTAGGTTAAGAGTTCTTGGAACTTCTCTTCGCCACCTACTTTTTCGATTTGCTTAGCGACTTCTTCTTCTGCTTGCTTCTTGATGTCTGCAGCGTTAGGCGCGTTCATTTCCAATACCTTTTGCAAGATCATAGAACGCAAGGTTACTAAACCAGCGTCTTTTTTCATTTGGTTGTAGAGATCTTCCTTGGTGATGGTTTGGTCACCTACAGTGGCAACGTTGTCTTGCGCGTAAACCACGCTGGCAGTATTGGCAACTGCACCTGATAAAACTAAGACAGAGGCAAAAGCCATCATACGGTTAAGTGTTGTTCTTTTCATTCAATCAATCCCTTATATAACATTAATTTTTTGATTACTGTACTACTATAACACATTTGCTGTGAAATGAGTATGAAGAAGTCGAAAATCCACGAAAAGGTTACGATTTATTCACATTTTCCTGGGCCAATTCTAAATCTGAGTTGAGTTTTTCAACTTTCTCCTGGGTGCGACGGATGCGGGGCCCATTGGCTTCCTGAAAACGACGGAAGAGCGTCTGCACTTCCCCTACCGTTGACTGTAAAAGCGGCAAGCCCTTGTCAGTTACGTCGTGCAAGGCCCGGCGAATACGGCAAGTATCTTGCCCCAATTGTTGGCTATCCTGACAGAAATCATTGACATAAGACTTAAGCTGGCGACGAGTAGTCGCCCCATCTTGTTTGACATTAAATAGCGTCCAAGCCCCAGCCGCCAAGGCGCCTAAGACGAACCCGCGTGTAAATTTACCCATTATGCTTCCTCCTCTTGTGCTAAGGCGCTGGCAATAGCAGCCGCCCGAGCGCTAAATTCTTCTGATGTGTAAGACTTGCTGTTGTCGGCGAAGGACCAACCAAAGCCATCGCCATCCCCTTGATAGCGGGGAATTAAGTGAATATGGGAGTGGAAAACCGTCTGGCCGGCCGCCTGACCATTGTTATTGAGGATATTAAGCCCCAGCATATCAGGAAAGGCACGGCGCACTGCCCGGCTAATCTTAGGCAACTTAGTCATGACCTTAGCAACCAGGTCCTCATCATATTCAAAAATATTAGCCACATGGGTCTTAGGAATCACCAGGGTATGGCCCGGCGTCACCTGGGTAATATCTAAAAAGGCGTAGACATCCTCATCTTCATAGACCTTGGCACTGGGAATCTGGCCTTCAATTATCTTGCAAAAAATACAATCTGTCATGGCAGTCGCCTCCTCACATTCTATGATGCTAGTCTACCATAAATGTAGGTGAAAGTGTATGGAAAAGGATTGGCATTGACTGTTAAAGCAGTGTGTGGACTTTCTATCCTGAATATTAAAAACCGCCCTAATAAGGGCGGTTTACTCTATCTTAGTTTACTTAACTTATTTCTTTCAGCTAACAACTTTTGATATTCTTCTTCTAACTCTGTATTTGGATTGACTGATAACTGACTCAATAGCGAACTAATTCTGAATTCTAGTATTGTCAGCTCATCTTTACGACCACTTTTCTTATTTCTTGCATCGTGTTCACAACTATCGATCCGACTACTTGATAATACCTGATGATCTAAACTTAGCTCAGAAGTCGCAAGGGATGAGACAAAAGTAGTATCATGACTTACAAAGAGTAGGATACCTGGAAACTTCTTAAGTATGTGTTCTAATGCTTCAAGCGCCTTTATATCTAAAAAGTTTGTTGCTTCATCGACAAGTAGAACATCTAAATCTTGAATCAGTAAGCAGAGTAAGTGACACTTAGCTCTCTCTCCACTACTAAGCTGATTCACCCTAGTCTCAATATTATATGTTTTAAAATTTAACACTGCCATCATAGTTCGCAATTCATGCTGGCTTAATGAAGACACATCACGAACCATTTGGTAGAGGGTAAGATCATCATCTTGACTATCTGAGTTCTGCTGTTGAAAGTAGCCCTTTCGATAGTGGCTAGGGATAATTGAATTAACATAATTAAGATAGCTAGTCTTCCCAGTTCCGTTATTCCCTGTAATAGCAAGTTTTTGCCCACTCATCAAGGTAAGCGCAGGTAAATCCCAAAGTACTTTTCCTTGAACGGTACATCTTTTTGGCGGGATATAAAGCGTTCGATTGATATTCTTTTGCGAATAAGTTAAGAAAGAGACATCATACTGCTCGGTAACAGGCTCTGGCTTATCCATTGCTTGCAATCTATCTACTAATTGTAAACGTGCCTTATGACTTTTCTTATTTTTTACTGCTAGTTTTGTTTTCATACCTGTGATTCGATATTCTGATGGGCTAAGCTTTCTAGGCTTCTTACTTTTACGTTCTTGTTCCTCTTTAAGTTCTCTGTTTTGCTTTTTGAGAATAAAAAAGGAGGACTTCTACACTTTGGCGTAAAAAGTCCTCTTTTAGAAATGTATTCTTTTTCTATTATATTATTTAATAACGCATAAAAATTTTCCTAAACAAAATATCTTACTTTCACACGATAAAAGAAATTCACATACACTTATATTTTCTATTATCATATCATGATATTTCATATTTTTATCTCCTTACATCTTTAAATCTCCTTTATTTTGATTTTTCAAATATGAGTATCTCTATGGATATTTACAAATATATAACATTGTCAGCTATCGAATTTAAAAATTCTTGGTCATGCGAAACAATGAATATTATTTTCTTATCGCTTTTACATTCGTTGACCAGATTGGATATGTTCATCATATTGCAATAATCCATTCCACTGGTAGGCTCATCAAAAAACATAAGTTTAGATTTTTTACATAGTACAGATGCAATTGCTACCCTTTGCTTTTGTCCACCTGACAAGCTCATTGGATGACGATCTTTTGATTCATATAAATCAAGTTTTTTCAGAATATTTTCAACATAACTACTTTCAATATTTTTTATTCCAAGACTTACTTCACTTGCAATAGAATCGGTAAAAAGCTGATGATTAACATCCTGCATTACAAGGGATGATATTTTTAGCCTATCTGATTTTGAAAGTCTTTTGCCGTCCAAATAGATTTCATCCTTCGATTTTCTTTCTAAGCCTATAAGGCATCTGAGCAAAGTGGATTTACCAAGTCCGTTTGTTCCTACTATGCCGTAAATTTTTCCCATTTCAAAAGAGAGGTCTTTTAAATGCAATTTTTTATCTATGCCATTAAACTTAAATTCAATGTTTTTTACTTCTAAATTTCCCTTATTTTGATTTTCGGGTACTGTAAGTTTTACTCTATTCTTATTTCTTAAACCTAACTTCTTTAGCTTTTCAGACGGTATTTTCATAAAATCTATTTGAGTATATTCCTTTTGTATTTCCCCATCTTTAATCAAAAAAACTCTATCTACAATATCCATTAGATAAAATATTCTATGTTCTGAGATTATAAGAGTTTTCCCCTTATCTTTAAGTTTTATAAGCATTTCTTTTATGATTAAAATGTTTTCTTCATCAAGATTTGATGAAGGCTCATCTAAAACAATGATTTCCGTTCCAGATATATAACTTGCAGCAATACATAAAATCTGCTTTTCTCCACCCGAAAGCTTAAAAATATCTCTATTTAAAAGATGTTCTATCGGAAACAAATCCAACATATCATTTAGTCTTTCATCCATTTGTTTTTTTGAAAGTCCTATATTCTCCAAATAGAAAAGTAATTCAAGAGTAGTATTTATATTGAAAAAATGTGTCTTTGGATTTTGAAATACATTTGATACTAAGAGCGATATTTCGTATAATTCGAGGTTTTTAATATCTTTATTATCAATCCTGATGGTTCCACCCATAGAAGCTCCATCATATCGTACAGCTAACCCATTGATAGAATTTATAATTGAAGATTTTCCGCTACCACTTTTCCCGGTAAATAATACACATTCGCCTTTTTTTACATCTAAAGAAATGTTTTTTAACACTTTAGGAGAATTTCCATAAGATAGAGATAAATTTTCAATTTCTACCATAAAGCTCCTCCTATAACCATAATCAGTATTGAAAGCACATAAACAAAATCAACTATTTTCGTTTTGACGGATATGTACCTTGTTTTTTTAACAGGATTTTCAATACATTTTGTTTCTGCTGCCTTTGCAATATCATCAGAAACATTAGAAGATATAACAAGTAAAGGCACAATTACATACTCGATGTATGAAATTGGATTTTTAAATGTAATACCTCTTATCCTCATCGCAAGTTTTATATTCCGGCTTTCTTCTCTAAATGACGGAAAAAATCGAAACATTACAGCAATTGGTATAGAAACAGTACGAGGCAAATTCATTTTATCCATTGAGGATATTACACTTCCTACATCGGAAGTTTTTACAAAAAAACTACCTGCACTGAATGGAAGATAAAACATCTTACATACAGCAAATAGCATAAAAAACATCATTAAAATCGCATTCATATTTCTAATTACATCAAGATTAGGTATCAAAGAAAGAACCCCAAAAAATGATATGTTTTTTAAGGCTTCTTTCTTAAATCCATTCATTAAAAAAAGAAATGAAATAAGAAGCACAATTCCCCATTCAAAATAGGTATTTACTTTAAAAAATACAACAAACCCAAGTAAAAAACTTACTAAAATTTTACTAATTGGATTGGGATTATATGGATTGTCTAAAGAAACGAGCATTATACAATACCCGCTTTTTCGAAATGCTTTTTCAAAAAGACTTTACCGATATATGCGCCGAGTATCCCGCCGACAACAGCACCGATATATACTAATACCATACTGCGATAATTCAAAAGTGCTATGAGCTTCATTATATAATCGTGACCCATACCGCCTGTTTCAGCCAGTTTAATAACCTTGTCTTTAGCCAACAAAACTTGCGTAAGGAAACCACAAATCCAAGTGTTGAATACGGCAAATGAGAGCATATTAAATTTAAATGATTTATATTCTCCTTTTTTTCTTAAAAGTTCCGCAATTGCCATACTGATTACAGCATGTATCAATATTACATATGTATTTCCCATTGCAATTGCTACAAGACTACAAATCAACCCAAGTATAAATAATCCCCATGATTTTTGAACTTTTGCCATAAAGAGCATTATAACTATACCTGTTATAATGCCTGCCAGTGTAGGGTATGCCAAGTATAAAATCGGTACAATACCAATCATTCCCGAAGCAAACATAAGTACAAAATATATTACTGTAAATACACCTATCGTAACTAAATCTTTAATTCTTAATTTTTCCGTTTTCATATTTTCCTCCTAAATAAGTCTTCACTGAATATTTGATTTTCTAAGCATTGCTTTATAAAATTCCGAGCTTTTACAAAGTTCTTCATCTGTCCCTATCGCTTCTATTTTTCCGGCATTTAATAAAACGATTTTGTTTGCATTTCTTATTGTTCTTAATCTATGAGCAATAACAATTGCCGTTTTTTCTTTTATAAGTTCAGATAAAGCCTCTTGAATTAAACTTTCATTTTCAACATCCAGAGATGCTGTAGCCTCATCAAGCAATATGATTGGTGCGTCTTTTAGTATTGCCCTTGCTATTGAGATTCTTTGTCTTTCTCCGCCTGAAAGTCTTTGTCCGTTTTCACCTATTACTGTATCTATTCCGTCCGGCATTTTGTCTATAAATTCATAACATCTTGCTATTTTAGCCGCTCTTATAATCTCTTCATCTGTAGCATCTTTTTTACCGATTTTTATATTATCTTTTATGCTTGAATTAAAAAGAGTAACATCTTGGAAAACGATAGAGAAGTTTTTAAGGAGTGTTTCCGGATCAATTTTACCGATGTCCTCTCCCCCTATCAAAATCTTTCCTTTATCTATATCCCAAAATCTTGCAGCAAGCTTGGTGAGAGTTGTTTTTCCGCTTCCGCTTGAACCGATTAGCGCAGTGATTTCACCCTGTTTTGCAGTAAAGCTCACAGAATTTATTACAGAATAATCATCATATCCAAAATAAACATCCTTGAACTCAATATCGTAATTTTTAATTTCAATATCTTTTTTGCCTTCTTGAACAGGCATGGTCTTTATTTCCTTTATTCTCCCTACAACCGCATCAAGAATAACTATCATTGACATAAAGGTGATTATTCCTTCTATAGTAAGATAAATACTTGCTGTAAGCATTAAAAATGCGATATAAACCAGCACACTTACCTCCCCTGCCATAAGCATGTTGACGCCGATAACGGCAACACTTATAATTCCAAGCTTTAAAATTGCAGCAGCTATTCCTGTAAGTGTTCCGGCAACAACTTCACCTTTCGTTTTCTGTTTTGTGGATGCATTTAATTTTTCAAAAAAATCATTTAACACCCTATCTTCTAAGTTGTAAGATTTTATTTGCTCTATCTGCTCTATATTTTCCTGTAGATTATCGAAAACCTTACGATTATCATCTATCCAGCCCTGTACTATTTTTTTCTGACTTTTCTTTGATAAAAATATAATCAAAATAGAAATGGGAATTACCCAAAGGGCTGCAAGTGCAAGTTTCCAATTATAGAAGATAAGCATTAAAGCAATAATACTTGTGGATATAGCCGTTGAATATATCTGAGGTACAGCATGAGAGAAAATTGTTTCATATAAGTTCATGTCATTCATCATGGTTTCCGCAAGGTCTGCCAAATCTCTTTTACCAAAATAAGAAAGAGGTAATTTCTTTAACCTTTCCGCTAACTCAATTCTTGAATTTGCACTCTCGTTGTACACATTGGTGTAAAGTCTTACATAATCCCACCTCGCTACTAAGAACATCACAATCATCATTACTACAATTAGTGCAATATAATGAACAGAAGTAAAATTGTAGCTCTCAATGCCTGTTAAAATGCCTATATACTGGAATAGAAACACAAAAGCAATGAATGGTGCAAATAATTTTGTTAAATTAACAAGAGTGTGAGAAAGGATGGCTTTTTTTAAGTTAATCGCTCCTTTTTCCGACATAGCATAGCGTTTCATAAAATAAGAAACCATATTTTAACCTCCTATCTTCCAATTTACGGATTTCTGATATTCATCCCAAAGCTTTTTATAATGCCCATTTATATCTATTAAATCTGCATGCTTGCCTTCTTCTACAATTTTCCCTTTATCAATAACGAGAATCTTGTCCGCATCTATTACTGTAGATAATCTATGAGCAATCATCAATGTTGTCTTGCTTTTTGATAGCTTCTTAAAAGACTCTTGAATCAAATGTTCATTTTCAGGATCTGCAAAGGCTGTAGCTTCATCTAAAATGATAATATCTGCATCTTTCAAAAAAGCTCTCGCTATAGAAATCCTTTGAGCTTCTCCTCCTGAAAAATATGTGCCTTTAGTTCCGTAAACAGTATCAAGTCCTTTATCTAAATTTTCAATAATATCTTTAGACCCTGAATTGATTAAGGCATTGTCAATTTCTTCATTAGTTGCATCAGGCTTTCCGATTAAAAGATTATCTCTTAAACTCATTTTAAATAGTTTAGAGTTTTGAAAAACAAAAGCAATTTTTCTCATTAAAGCCTCTTTTTCAAAATCTTTTATATTAATTCCTCCAATATAAATTTCACCTGTTTTAATATCGTAAAATCGTGCAGCAAGCCTTGCTATAGTAGTTTTACCACTGCCTGACGATCCGACTAAAGCAACTCGTTCTCCTTTATTCACCTTAAATGAAATATCGTCTAATACATTTTCATCTTCATAAGAAAAGCTTACATTTTTAAACTCTATCCCAACATCAGAACTTGTTTTATTTCCATAAGCAAAATCATCAAACTCAAGTATATTTTCAATTTTATCTAAAGCAAGTTCCGCAAAATAACTGGATTGTGTAATCGTCGCAGTTCTCATAATAAAAGTAGCAAATGCCGGTCCTATTAGGAAGTAAATAACAGAATCTGCAACTACATTAGATAAGTTTCCATTAAATTTTATTAAGAGTAATGCCACAGGTACCAAGAAAAATGCCGTCGATGTAGAAACAGTTTCAAACCACGACATTTTATTCGTATAACTCATAGTAAGCTTAAGTACATTGTCTTTTACTTTTATGATTAACGAATATAACTTATCAAAGCTCTCAACACTTTGTGCAAATGTTTTAACAACAGGAATTCCTCGAACATATTCAACTGTCTGAGAAGATAAATTGGAAAGTCCTGCATAATACTCATCTTTCATTTTTTTTGTTTCGGCTGTCATCATAGATGACATCAATGTCATACCGATAATCATCGGTATCATACTGGCAAGTCCTAACTTCCAGTTAAACACGAAGAAAAATACAAGCAGGACGATTGGCGATATAATGGTCATCGCCATATCAGGAAGTTGATGTGCTAAAAAAGAATGGGTTTCAGACGCTCCGGACACAATTACATTTCTTATCCTTCCGCTTTCTTTGTCATCGAAATACCCAAGCGGTTTGTTTATTAGTTTTGTTACGGAAGTCTTAATAATGTTATCTTCCACTTCAAATGCAAAAATATGGGATAAAATTAAACCTATTAGGTATATGAATAGCCCCAGACCGGCAAAGACTGCTGCATAAATTGAATTTTCCTTTACATAATCAAAATTCACCATCCCATTTAAAATTAAGTTATTTACAATTCTATGAATATATACCATAGGCATCAAAACCATGACACCTGATACAGCAGACATAACCATAGCAATATAGAGTAAAAAACTCTTTTTACCACCGTAAGGCATTAGTCTTTTCAGTATTGATTTCTTCTTATTCTTCACTGAACAACTCCTCCTTTTTCTTAAAATTAGCAAACCCTATAAATAGCCTTTTCAGACTGATTTTAGAGGCTTGTTTTCAAACTCTTTTGCAATACGCATAGTTTTTTTCTTGTTTTTATCTGTTATTTATTATATAATAAATGAGGATTTAAATCAATTAGATATGGCTAACTAAGTCTATTCGGGATAATGTCTATTCGGGATAAAATATAAAGCACGGAGGTATAATATGAGTGGTTTTTATAACTTTGTTAAAAACTTTTTTTCTACAGATGAATCTATCGATAATACAAAATACTCCACTGTAGGACATGAATTCCGTTTTAGCACGGATAATGCAGAAGGCATATATTGGTTTTACGAGGGCGATAATTTCACTATTGATATTCATGATGCTTTCATAAAAAAAGAAATTATCCATACAGGTTTTTCTGGTTTGGATAATTTCTATTCCCTTTATTCATCTTATTTAGTTACAGCAAACGGTGAATGTTTTAATCCTTATCAAAATCTTTCTTCAAATTCACTTTATATTATAAATACAAAAAATTCTAAAGACTATAGGTTTATACTTCACAAAAACTCTCCTTATTTAGGAATCGGTATAAATTTTAATCAGTCCATGATAGAGGAATGCCTGTCCTCTTATAAGAATAAAGTCTGTAACTATGAAGATTTATTTTTTAATACCAGCACTATAATAAACAAGCCTTTAGAAAGAATCGCAAAAGATATCCTTAATTGCAAGATGGCATCTCCTGCTGCTGAAATCTTTTTTGAGTCAAAGGCAAAGGAATGGTTAAGTATTACAATAGACTCTTTTTTAAATAAGTACAGCAATCCACTATCTATTGCCGATGATGAGGCTTTGAAAAATGTCGCCAATTATATAGACGATCATTATGCAACATCTATCTCACAGGATACTTTAGAAAAAATATCCACTATGAGCGGCACAAAACTAAAAAAATTATTCAAGCAAAAATATCAATGTACAATTACAGAATATACTCAAAGACGGCGAATGAATATGGCGGAATTACTCCTACTGAACTCTACCCTTAAAATTCAAGATATAGCAGAGGCTGTAGGATATTCCTCTCACAGTAAATTTAGTACATGCTTCAAAAAATATAAGGGATTTTATCCCAAAGACATAAAAAAATATGCGAAAAATAATCTTTCTGATTAAATACATAAAGAAGCCTAATTGAGGGCTTCTTTTGTATTTAACTCTTTATACTCACTTAAAGGTATCCCAACCCTTTTCAAAACCTTTATTTTCTCCCTTTTCTTCTGCTCTCTCCTTGCCTTATATTTATCCTCATACTCTTTCTGTTTTCCGCTTTGATATAGCCATAAGGTGGAGAACTTGCCGTATGCTTTCCACTTTCTCCTTTTGATTTGAACGTCGATTGTATTTTTCTTGATGTATCTCTTGCATACCATTCATTCATAATATTTCTAAAAGGGGTAAAATCATCTTCTCTGTAAAAACTGTCTACATTGTCGTTGATAGCAATTAGTCTTACGCCCTTTTGTCTTAATATCTCCATACATTGACCGACTTTTAGATAATCTCTGCCGAGTCTACTCATATCTTTTACAATGATACAACCGATATTGCCTTGATTGACTCCGTTCATCATTGCCATAAATCCCGGTCTGTCAAACTGTGTTCCGCTGATTCCGTCATCTGTAAAGTGAATGATGTTTGACAAATTATTTTTGCTTGCGTATTCTTCCAATATTTTTTTCTGATTGACAATCGAATTGCTCTCGCCTTGTAGTTCATCATCTCGGCTTAACCTTTCATACAAGGCGGTTATTTTCTCGTAGTTTCTCACGATACCCTCCTTTCGCCGGGATTCTTAATACCAAGTATAGGAATAGGTATAGTGATACCATTCTCCATTTTTCAGCCTTGCGCAAACAACTCCTTTTTCCAACCATACCTCTACAATGCTGATCCCATCTTTGTAATCATTACCGACTGCATTTTTATGTGGTTCATTGGTTTTGAATAGGATTTCTTTTTGTCTGTCATTTAGTTTTTCCAAGCCTTTTATCATAAAACACTCCTTTCAAACAATAAACAAAGAATTAAGCAAAACATCTTTCACTCAAATTGTGATGAAGTGTTCTTCTTAATTCTATAACTCCGGGCGCCAGTTAGTACTTCTTGAGCGATAGCGTCTATTGATTTACCACCTACTGAAAGCGGAGCAGGGCTCGCATCGTCCCATTTAGGGCGATCGTATCCTTTGATTTGCCACATATTCCAAGTGTAGGATTGCCGGCGGACAGCACTAGGACTACCGGAGTTACCTTCTATTGTGTAGACTGTATCGCCCGATACGCTTTCTACATATCCGATATGGTCAGCCCAGTAGTTAGCGTCCCAGTCGAAGATGATGATATCGCCTGCTTGTGGGCGTACCTTACCCAACCAGATTCCTTTCTTTTGGAATACATCCCGAACAAAACGCTCGACGCCACATTCACCGCCGGTCAGAGCGTAGTTTCCAGATAAGATAGACATTGCAGTCACGAATGCCGCGCACCAGTCATCGTCAATCTTGAGCTTGTAGCCAACCGGTAACGGATTCTGGCCGTTGTAAGTGTCTACGATACGGCGATGTCCAGAACCATACATTTGCTCATTTAGATATTGTCGAGCAATGCTAAATAATGATTGTAGTCCAGCCATATTACTAGATTCCCCCTTGTCGATTCTATCCAATGAGCCATCTGCATTTAGCGCGTCATGGATAGTTTTCATGCTAGTGTAATAAGAATTGAAGACCTTTTCGGAGTTGCTTCCGTCACCTGCGTAGTCGTACTGTGCGCCACCTAAACGGAACAGCCTACGAGCGTAGTCCCATAGCGTCTTAGCTCCAGATGTCTTGTAGAAGCCACCGTTGCGGAGTAGATAACCGTAGTCCTTAAGGAAATCCTCGACAGTGGCATAATGGATATAATACCCACCTTCTACGGCTGGACGTTTGCGACCTGGTGTAACCTGTACACCGCTCTTGCGAGTCTTAGGGTCAAGATCATCATACCCCCAGGTCATGCCACCCCAGTTATTGTCCTCTCGTGCTGAGATAGAGTTAGGATGTTGGCCCCACGCTGTCTCGTGGCATAATTGACAGATAACGAAGCTAGGCACTAAATCATAGTGCCTAGCTACCGCGGTGATTTTCGTAATGAAATCATCGCTTAACGTATAATCACCATATCGTAACATCTTTACTCGTCCCCTTTTTTACCCAACAGTTGGTTTACAATGGTTTGCAATGGACCGGTCTCGAAGCCGAATTTCTTGTAATTCTCGAATACAGAACGGACTTCCATCCCTAGATACCCAAGGTATAGTGTATAAAGTGTTGCCGCCCCAATTTCAGCCGGAATTAAGGCCGATACAGGGATAAAGAACACCAACAGGACAATGCTCGCAATCTTGCGAATAATGCCGTTAATGCCCATTTTTGATTTGAATTCGATATCTGGATTGACCCATGCGGCCAATGTGCCACTGGCAAAGTCCAGGATCATGGCTCCGATTGATGGTGATTGATAGTACATTACATCGATTGTACGCTCAACCCATTCAGATTGACGCCCACGGCTATCGACAGCGGCCACCTGAATAGTTACCTGTTGGCTTCCTCGGTCCGGGAAGTTGAAAATCGGGAAATAAGGTTTCCATCGGTACTCGTCACAGATATTTCTGGCTTTTCCTTAACTCTAGCAACGAAACTAACGACACCGGCCCCTGGAGCCAACATGATTCCGAGTGGAAACGCTCGGATAATCGACAATCCCTTTAAAAATAATTTGTTATTTAACAAGGCTTTGACTTTCTCATTCGTGTCAATAACCGAAATACCTTGAACAACCGGTTTGTAAGTTTCACCATCACCTTAAGGCTTGCTTTGACTATGCCTTTAGAAATGGGGTCATTCAGAAAGACCCTACCTATTCTGCTAAAGTAGTTGGCAAACAGTCTGAGAAGAAGGTTAAATACCTGTCTGAGGCTGATATGATTAAGTTGATGCACCAGGTATTGGAGACTACCACGATCGATAATACGGTCAACTACATCTTGATACTGGCCAATGCGACCGGTATGCGGATTGGTGAGATTCTGGGTCTTACCTTTGACGATATCGACATTGCCAATCAGGTCATATCGATTAGGCAATCCTATGACTATGTCCTCACCCATAAGGCCAAGGCCACTAAGACGGAGTCCAGTGTTCGCCAAGTCAAAGTCGATAAAGTAACCTGCTCATACCTAGCTGAGATTGTGGATGACCGGCCAAGCTTGTGCAGGACATCTAACAAGAATGAGGATGGATTTATATTCGTCAACAGGAACTCCTTTAAGCCTATCAGTTGGTCTATGGTTAATAAGGTGCTAACTCGTCACTGTGAACGTGCCGGGGTACCACGCATCACCACTCACGCATTCAGGCACACGCATATTAGCTACCTGCTTAACAATGACGTCTATGAGCAGTACGTCTCAGAGCGTGTAGGTCATGCTGATACAACTATGATACGGCGTGTCTATGGACACGTCTTGGATGAACTTAAAGCCAAGTCTGATGACAAAGTCATCCACCTTCTGGAAATACAAAAAAGCTCCGCCAGCCATTAAGGTTAGCGGAGCTTTTGTGTACACTCAGTGTGCACAAAGTGTGCACAGAATTTTAATTACCTATAAGCACCTATAATCAAGAATATCGATTTATCGGTGTTTTTAATTACCTATAAGCGCCTATAATCAAGAAAATACATCGCCGGAGGGAATCGAACCCCCATTACAAGAACCGGAATCTTGTGTGATATCCTTTACACTACGGCGACAGTACTTGATTATCTTACCACAGAAGGTGTTTTTTGGCAAGGTCTTTCCCATGAATTTTGGCATAAGAAGAGCCCGGACGAGGCATGACCTCATCCGGACTGAATCATCTTATTACTTGGTCGTACTGAAGAAAACAGGCTTATCCAAGTCATAGGAAATTGAATAGTCGCCACCTTTAGGAACAGCTACTACCACATACCCTTCATGGTCACTACCTGGATAGAGTTCAATATCGGAGAACTTCTTCTCGTTTGGAACATCGGCATAGAAATCCACCTTAACTTCCTTACCCTTGGCATCAAATACTTTTGGTCGGTAAGGCGTTTTTAAAGGCTCATCTTCGTCGCCCTTTTCATAAACAAATTTGAGTTTAATCAAGTTTAACTCATAATTACTGTCCAATTTTTTGATGGCTTCTTTGTTATAGCTTTCAAACTCTAATAGTTTAGCTTCCGCTTCTTTGCCCTTGAGAACTTCTAAGACGGAAAGCTTAGCCTTTACATCAACCTTTTTACCTCCAATATAGTCTTTATATTGAACTTCCTTTTCTTGGCCTAAAGGGACTGGTGTGCTGCGTTTACCCCAGTTAGCCTTGTCTGCTTCTGAATGAGATTTTTTCTTGCTGGAAGATTCTTCTGAGCTAGAGGAAGCAGCCTCGCTAGAAGCGCTGGAGGAACTTGATGAACTTTCTGCTGTTACCAAGACGGTTGGAGCTAGGGCGCCAACTAAGCTTAAGGCAAAAGCTGCAGATAGAAGAACTTTTTTCATTCAATGACCACCTTTACATATTGATAATTTAATTATATCTTATTGAGAATCATAATACAAGATGAGATTCATACAAAAGGCTAGGGCCCCCGCCCTAGCCTTGTTTTGCTTATTTTTGTCCGTAGTAGGCATTGGCTCCGTGTTTACGGAAATAATGTTTGTCTAGCACATATTGTGGTAGAGGTTGAATGTCTGGGTTAATGTCTTCTGTTTCCAGGGCCATATGGCAGACTTCATCCAATACCAAGCTGTTCTCGATGGCCTTTTGAATACTTGGCCCCCAAGTGAAAGGTCCATGTCCTTGAACCAAGACGCCTGGAACTGCCAATGGATCCAAGTTGCGTTCCTTGAAGGTGTCCGCGATGACTACCCCAGTATTGACTTCGTAGGCTTCCGCCACTTCTGTCTCAGTCAAATGCCGGGTTAATGGCACTGGCCCATAGAAGGTATCCGCATGTGTCGTCCCGTAGCAAGGCAAATCACGCCCTGCTTGAGCCCAACAAACCGCATACTTACTGTGGGTGTGGACCACGGCATTGACGCCAGGAAAGGCCTTATACAGCACCACATGGGTTGGCAGGTCAGATGATGGGCGATAGCCATCAGCCTCCAGTGGCTTACCGTCTAAGTCGGTCACCACCATTTGGTCAGGCGTCATCTGCTTGTAGTCAACACCACTTGGCTTGATGACAATAACGCCTAAGTCGCGGTTAACTTCAGAGGCATTACCCCAAGTTAATTGGACCAAACCCCATTCAGGCAATTGTAAGTTGGCATTGAAGACGCGTTCTTTCATTTTGGCAATGATTTCTTCACGATTCATTAATATCCTGCCTCCTCAAAGATTGGTTTTAGGAAGGCCTGTGCTTCCTTGATACGTTCTGCTGGCTGGTCGTCGGTCTCACTCCACATTTCGAAGAGGAAGGTCCCTTCATAACCTAAGCGCTTAAGGGTCTTAAGGCAGCCTAAGAAGTCGACATCACCCTCACCCCATGGCACACACTTGAATTGGCCTGGGAAGTCTGGCGTCACATTCTTGGTGTCCTTAACATGGACAGCCACAATGTGGTCAATCCCCTTCTCTAGTTCGTAACCTGGATTGTTTTCTGGCCAAGCAGACAAGTTACCCAAGTCAGGATAGGCTTGCAGCCATGGTGACTTGATTTGTTGCTTGATTTCCATGAATTTAGACAGAGAGTTAATGAAGGGATCATCCATAATCTCAATGGACAGCATGACTTGTTTAGCAGCCGCCATCTTAACCGCCTTGTCTAGGTTCTGGATAAAGAGCTCACGCGAGAGCACGGTCTTGTCTTCATAGTAGACATCATAGCCGGCCAATTGGATGTTGCGGACGCCTAACTTAACCGCTAAGTCCACACATTCCTGCATCATTTCCAAGGCCTTTTGGCGCTTAGCGGGATCAGCCGACCCAAATGGATAGCGGCGATGACCGGATAAGCAGATGGAATAGATGCGAACACCTGTTGAGCGTTGAGCTTGGTTGACGGCTTCAATCTCTTGATCGGTCCATTGCAGGCGGGCCAGACGCTCGTCGGTCTCGTCAATGGACATTTCAACGAAGTCGAAGCCCAAGGAGGCCGCTAACTCTAGCCGCTCCTGCCAGGAAATTCCCTTAGGTAGGGCCTTCTCATAAATACCAAATGTTGTCATAGCCTAACCCCAGATCTCGCGGATCTTGTCCTTGAACTCGCGGGCTGCAGCAGCAGGATCTGCTGCTTCCGTAATGCCACGACCGGCAATGAAGGTGTAGACATCGACGCCACGGAAGAGTTCCAAGGTGTCCACGTTGAGGCCACCCGTTACAGAGACACGGAAGCCCATTTCGATTAATTTCTTAACCTTGCTTAGGTCGCGCTCACCCCAGGTTTCACCTGCTAGGAGGGCGTCACGGCTTTGGTGGTAGATGGCTTGGCTGATACCAGCGTCTAACCACTGTTGAGCCTGCTCATAAGTCCAGTCACCATATAGTTCGACTTGGATTTCCTTAACTTCTTTGGCTGCGGCCTTCATGGTTGGAATGGTGGCGCTACAGATACAGGTCATCCAGTCAGCTCCGTACTTAGCCACGTTCTTAGCCACAGTCCCACCCGCATCGGCACACTTGGTGTCAGCGACGATGATTTTGTCAGGGAAGATGTTGCGCAGGGTTTGAACCACTTCGCCCCCTACTTCCAGTAAGAGCACGGTCCCTGCTTCGATAATGTCGACTTCATGGCCAACCGATACGGCAGCCGCTACGGCATCAGGACGATTAGAATGGTCTAAGGCAACTTGTAAATTAGGAATTCCCATGCTTAACCTCCTTAGGCACCAATGCCGTTTTCAGCTAATTTCTCAGTGATTTCTTTTTCAGATAAGAGGTTTTGTAAGCCAATGACTTTAGTGTTTGGTAAGTCTAAGCCATCGAAGACATCGATTAAGGCTTTGGAGCAGATAACCACATCATAGCCCTTAGCCAAGGATTTAGCTTCGGCGATCGCACAGTGGTGGATTTCCAAAGGCACTCCGATTTTGCGGAAGACATTGGTAATCTTCATTTTAATAATTTGGCTTGAACCCATCCCTGAACCACATGCTGCTAATACTTTCATTTTTTATTCGCTCCTTTTTCATTCTTAAATTGGTATGGCTTGACCGGTGTAAGCGCAGTCAAGCCATCCACGTTTTTATTATACTACGATTAAGCTTCTTTTGCTTCTAAATAGGCTTCGTAATCTTCTGCAATAGTGAAGTAGTGTTCCTTGTTCTTGAGGTATTGCAATTGAGGAATTGCCAAGAGGATCACCAATACGACGCCCAAACCTACATAGTGTAAGTTTTGCATTAAGAAACCGAACCCAACCCAGACAGTGTCCCAGTCGAAGTTACCGTGCCAACCGCCGTATTTAGCTAAGCCGAAGGCACCTGCTGCCAAGGCCCCACCCAATACTTGGATGACCCCAGAAGCGAAGGTTAAGATAGAAGCGGCACGCAAGCCACCCTTGTGGTTAGCATAGACAGCGAAGGTCGCGTTGTCGAAGAAGACAGGTACGAACCCAGTGATGATGAAGACAGGGCTCTTGAAGACAATCAAACCGATGATGGCCACTAATTGACCTAATACCCCGAAGAGGAAACCGATGGTCACGGCGTTTGGTGAACCAAAACCGTAGACAGCCGCACAGTCAACCGCTGGCATAGAACCTGGCAAGAGTTTGTTAGAGATCCCTTGGAAGGCTTCAGACAATTCAGCCACGAACATGCGCACCCCAAGTTGCAATACTTGGATGTAAACGGTGAAGGTCAAGGCAACCTTCATGATGTAGAAGAAGAAGTCGTCTGTTTCCTTGAGAGTGGTCATCTTGAGCTTGAGAATTTCTTGCCCATTGACGCTGACTAAGTAGTCTTTACCTAAGATTAAGAGGATGGCACCGAAGAAGACAATCATCAAGATAGAAGTTGCCACGATAGATTCCTTGAAGATAGATAAGAAACCAGGCAATTCCAAATCTTCAATCTTACGGTCATTCTTACCAGAGAGTTTTGGCGCTAACTTGTCAGTTAACCAAATACCAAACATTTGTTGGTGACCGATAGCGAAGCCGCCACCTTCAGTGAGTTCTTGAGTTGCTTCAACCGTAAGGTTAGAAGCCACTGCCCAGTAAACCCCAAGGACAATCCCTAAAACCACCACAAATTGTAATTGGTTGACGTCATTGCCCAAAGCCAAAGCTAAGAGCCAGGTAGCCGTTGCAGATTGTTGGACCATGATGTGACCGGTAATGAAGACGGTACGCACCTTGGTAAAACGACGGAAGATGACCAAGGCTAAGTTAGCCAAGAAGGCTACTAAGAGCACTTGCACGGTCAAACCAGTGGCGTGACCTGCTTCTTTCAAGGCTGCTTCAGCCGCAGCTTGCCCGAAGTAAGGGTCGATAACGGCTGCTTGTAATTGGAAACGGTCAGCCAAAGCGACCAAGATTGGACGGAAGTTTGAAACCAAACCGCCGGCTGCCACGTTCAAGATCATATAACCGACCACGGCTTTGATGAAACCAGCTAGGGCATCATACCATTTGCGGCCCAAGAGTAAATAACCAACTAAGACAATCAGCCCGACAAAGTATTCAGGCTTGGTAAAGATGTTGGCATAGAAAAATTGCCAGAAACCGAATAAAAATTCCATATTATTCACCTAATCCCTCTAAAATAGATTGTAAGTCTTCCTTGCTGCGGGCCTTAACAAAGGCCTCCACCACTTCTTCTGAATCGAGCAAGGTCACGAGTTCAGAGAGGTTTTCCAAGTGCTTGTCATTGTCTGTAGATGCCAAGACGAAGAAAAGGCGAGGTTGGAAATCAGCGCCAGGACCGAAGTCAACTGGCTTGTCTGTGTTCATAAAGGCAACGGCGGTTTCATTCACCCCTCTTCCCTCTTGAGCATGGGGAATGCAGATGTCCGGCGCAATCACGATGTAAGGTCCAAATTCGTGGACATTAGCAATGATGTAACCTGGATATTCTGGCTCAATCACGCCCTGAGCCACTAAGGGCTCACAGGCAGCGCGAATGGCATCTTCCCAAGAATCGTATCCAGCTTGGAAGCTGAAACGATTGCCGTCAATAATTTCTCTTAACATTAGTCAGTCTCCTCTAGCTCAGTCTTATAAGAAGGATGGGAATGGCACGTCGTTTTCCTTGCTGAAGGCATCGTCGAAGCCACGGTAGAAGTTAAATTCTAACTTGTTCAAGTCTTGTGGGTAGTTGTATTGCCCCCCTACTTGCCAGATAAATGGTTGGAAGTCATATTGCAAGCGATCTTTCTTCATGTTCCAGAGGGCTAAGATTTCATCGGTGTCCGCCATGAAGTTAGTCCAGATATCGTGGTGAACTGGGATGACTACGCGGGCATTCAAGCACTCAGCCATACGCAAGATATCAACAGAGGTCATCTTGTCAGTAATCCCACGAGGGTTTTCACCGAAGGCCCCTAAGCAGACATCAATCTTGTGTTCGTTACCGTGTTTAGCGAACATGTTAGAGAAGTGAGAGTCGCCGGCATGGTAGATGTTACCACCTGAAGTTTTGAAGAGGTAGTTGACGGCGATTTGGTCCATGTCTTGTGGCATTTTACCCTTGAGTTCATATTCAGGGTCACCATCCCAAGTCACTAAGGCGGTCCGGTCGAAGGCTTCTAAAGCCACGACTTCGATGTCCTTAATCTTAACGGATTCGTTAGGACGCACTACCACGGTACGTTCTGCTGGGACACCCCATTTGAGCCAAGTATCGACCACGGCTTTAGGCCCCACGAATTTAGCCTCTGGGCAGTTCTTAGCCACAGCCGCTGCCGTATTAATGTCTAAGTGATCTGAGTGGATGTGAGTGACCACTAAAGCGTCCACGCCTTCGATTTCGAATGGATCCAGGACGAATGGTTGGTTACGTAAGTTTGGTTGGAGTTTTTCTACCCCAGACATACGCATCATTTGGTGGCCCTTCTTCATGTTGCCGGCCCCGTGACTGCGTTTACCTGTACCGGTCCAGAGATCGCAAAGGATGTTAGTGCCTTGATCGGATTTGATCCAAATCCCGGTACAGCCTAACCACCACATAGCGAAAGAATTTGGCTCTACTTGTTTGTCACGAATTTCTTCGTTGAGCCAAGTTCCCCACTCTGGGAAGGTCTCGCGCAACCAGGTATCCTTTGTTACATCTTGGATTGTTCTCATCATTATTACCTCCATTAACTTGTGTCTATCGATGTTTACATATCTATGATAACGCAACCAGACACCGCTTACAAGCTAATTTTATGTTCGATTTAACATTTAATGTGCTTTTAGTATGTTTGATGTTTGTTTTATGCTTGTTTTGTGGTAAAATGTCTTTATAGATTACCAGAAAGAAGTGTCCACCATGAAACGTTCCGTCCAAGATGTTCGTCAACGGCGTGATTTGATGATTCAGGCCCTCAACCAATCACCCAGCAAGAGTCTAACCGTCGAAATCCTAGCCCAACTGGCCAAGGTGTCTACTATGACGGTGCGGCGCGATTTGAACCTGCTGGCTAAGATGGGCATTATCGAACGCCACCATGGTTATGCCATCCTCAATGAGGTGCCCTTTTTCGAAGGCGACACCCAAAACCCCCATATCGAACAAATCAAACAGGCTATCGCCGAAAAAGCCGCTACTTATATAGAAGAAAAGATGACCATTTATATGAACACTTCCACCACCGCCATGCATGTCATGGACTATGTCAAGGAGACGCCTGTCACGGTTGTCACCAACAACCTGCGCATGAGCGAACAGGAAATGCACCCAAGTTCGACCATTATCCTGTCAGGGGGGGAGATTCATTTTCCTAAAGCGGCCCTGGTTGGCGAACTGGCGGCTGACTCCCTGCGCCATATCAATGCCAATATCTGCATTATGGGCTGCTCCGGCATTAACGCCCAGGTTGGCATTACCACTGGCGACTTCCGCGAGTCCAAGGTCAACCAACTCATGGTTCAGAACTCCCACGGCCTGGTCATCGTGGTAGCTGACTACCGCAAGATTGGTGTTACCTCCAATTTCCAGGTAGCCGGCATTCAAAAGATTGACATCCTCATTACCGACACCTATGGCGACCCTACCCTCCTCAAGGAAATCGAAGAGGCCGGCGTGACCGTCATCCAAATTGACGAAGCCATCTAAAGCCCAAGCCCCACTTGCCAGTCTTAAGCAAGTGGGGCTTGATTTTTTCTATAACAAAAGGGAGCTAGCTCACAGGCTGGCTCCCTTTTCTTGTCTTATTTCTTGTCTAATGATGGTTTCTAGGCAAGCTGAGAAACGCTCCCGGTCCTGGCGACTAAAGGGCTTAGGCCCCTTGCCTCCGTAGCGTCCCGTCTTGCGCCGGCTGACCTGACCCATATAGCGTTGGGTCAGGAGCTGGTCCATGGCTTCTGGCCGGTAGCGCCAGCCCATGTGATGTAAGACAATGGCCTTGTTAAGGAGAATGGTCGCCAGACCATAATCCTGGGTGACCACAATATCACCTGCTTGGACCAAGGCCACAATCTTATAGTCGGCCTGGTCGGCGCCCCGCTCCACATAAACCGTCTGGACATGGGCCGGATAGTCGGTCTTGCTGACATGGTTATAGGAGGCCACGATAATGACAGGCAAACCCCATTTGGCGGCTAGGCTAATAGCCTCGGCCTTAACAGGACAGGCGTCCCCATCCAGCAGAATCCGCATCTACTTATCCTCCTGGGCCGCCAATTTGGCTTCTACATAGGCATCTTGGAAATGCGTCGTCCAGTAAACCCACATAATCATGGCCATAAAGGCAATGCCCAATCCAGTGAGGACATGGGCCGGGTTGCCCGTCACAAAGCCTACCAGGACGGCCACCAAGGTTGGCCAACCGAAGCAGTTGAGGCAGACCCGGAAGGCCTGGCCATAAGACTTAATGGAGAAGATATCCGTGAATTTCATAAAGGACAGGAAGCCCGCCACACCAAAGAGCATGATTAGGAAGCTGACCGCTAGCAAAAGCCAGGAATTAATGAAGATGGTCAGAATAATGGCTAGGCGATTATTTTGGAACCACTGGCCAGATAGGAGCCGGTTGAGACTGTCGGCGCTAGTAGCCGGTCTAAAGTCAGCTTCTGGGTCATAAGGCTGGGACAAGAAGCGATTGCCTGCCGCCGTGACCACGAAACGTTCAGGTGTGAAGGCTACCCCCGCCTTGCCTGCCAGGCTAGCTTCTAGCTGCTGGCTATCATCTTGAGCCAGGAGTAGGACACGGCCTTGGTCATCGTCACGCAGACTGATGTCTTGGCTAGGCATGACCAGCTGACCTTGGGGACCTGTCGCATAATGAGACAGTTGCTCCGCTACTTGGTCGTCTAGCAGGGCCATAGACTGAGAAGCAAATTGATCTAGGCTGACAATCTTGAGCTGGCCAATTTTAACCGCAATGGGCAGAATCATGACGCTAATAATCAAGAGAATCACAGCTAGGGTCTGTCTGAGTTTGAGGGGTTGCCGCTCCTTGAAGGCCGACACTGGCCCTGCCATGGCGGCAAAGTAATTAAGGGGAAATGCTTTTGTGGACATCCGGGTTCCTACTTTCATTGAATTCTACCTCTCTAGTATACCATAAAGGCACCCGCTGGAAAACCAGGCCGAGAGGTCATGAGGGAAGAATTCCCCCTCTAAACAAAAAGGACAGGAAAAGCTTCCTGCCCCGTAAAGTGCTAATGTTAGCCCTTGGTCCCCCCGTTGACCAAACCGGTCACGAAGTTCTTCTGTAACATGAAGAAGAGGGCTGAGATTGGCACGGCGATTAAGATAGCACCGGCTGCGAAGAGCGCAACCCGTTGGTTACGTTGGTCCGCAATCAGAGTTTGCAGACCGGCTGCGACAGTATAAGACTCTTCCTTACGCAGCAAGAACTTAGCCAAGAGGTAGTCCCCGAATGGTCCCATGAAGGCCCAGAGGGCTTGCACGGCGATCATTGGGCGAACCAATGGCAAGACGATTTGCCAGAAGATCCGGAAGTGACCTGCCCCGTCAAGGTTAGCAGATTCATCCAAGTCGTAAGGTACGGTATCGAAGTAACCCTTCATCAACCAGGTATTCATTGGAATCCCACCCCCGATATAGATCAGAGAGAGGAACCAGAATTGGTTGAGGGCGTTGAGCAAGACGGCCATAACGTAGAAGGCAGTCAAGGCAGCCATGGTTGGCACCATTTGCACGATTAAGAAGAAGAGCAAGGATTTCTTACGGCCCATGAAGTTGTAACGGCTGTAAGCATAACCTGCCAAGGTGACAACGAAGACTTGTACCACCATGGTAGTCGTCGCGACGAACAAGGTGTTACGGTACCAAGATAGGTACTTGGTCTCGTTGAAGAGACGGGTGAAGTTGTCCAAGGACCATTGCATCCCCAAGTCTAGGGAGAAGGCGGTCACGTTCCCTGCCTTAAAGGCCGAACTCACGGTGATTAAGAGCGGGTAAATGATGATGATAGAGAGGACAACCATGTAGAAGTAGGTCAGAAATTGGCCTACATAACGGGAAAATTTCGCTGATTTAGTCAAATTTTTCATGATTAGGCCTCCTCAATGTTAAAGGCGTTGGTCTTCTTGAAGACGAATAAGGATACCGAGATGATGATCAAGGAGATGATCAAGGTCAAGGCCGCGGCAATGGAGAATTGTGGTGATTGGCCGGTGGTAATCTTATAGATCCAAGAAATCAAGATGTCGGTTGACCCGGCACCGCCCCCAACAGAACCCGGACCCCCATCGTTGAAGAGGTAGATCATGGTGAAGTTGTTGAAGTTGAAGGTGTATTGGGTCATGAAGATTGGTGCTGCCACCGACAAGATAACCGGTAAGGTAATGGCGGTGAAGCGTTTGACAGCCCCTGCCCCATCAATTTTCGCTGCCTCATAGAGGGTTTCAGGAATAGATTGTAGGATAGAAGTGGTCATGACATAGACATATGGGAAACCTAACCAAGCTTGAATCATGATGATGGCTACCTTAGTCCAGTTTGGATCGGTCTTCCAAGCCAAGGTTGGCAGATCCACAAATGGAATCAAGTGGTTCAAGAATGGAATAACCTGCGTGTTAATGGCCCCGATGGAGTCATTGAACATGTTAGAGAAGGTCATGATCGTGATGAAGGCTGGTACCGCCCAAGGCAAGAGGAAGATAACCCCGAAGATACGTTTACCCTTGATAAAGGGTTGGTGAGCCACAATGGCAGTGAATACCCCAATCACGATTTGTAAGGTGGTCGCACAGATGGTCCAAATCAGGGTCCAGTTGAAGACCGCCATGAAGGCATCACGGAAGGTTGAGAGGTTGAAGATGTTCCAGAAGTTCTCAATCCCTACCCAGTCTAAGAGTTTAGCAGGCGGCGTGTGTTTGAAGTCATAGTTAATAAAGGCTGTACATACCGTCACCAATACTGGGAAGACAATGGCAAAGGCCATAAAGATATAAGATGGAATAATTAAGAGATAAGGGAAACCATCCGCATAGATGTTGTGAATCATTTCCTTCAAGGTCTTAGAGATTTTCTCGCCCTTGTTGATTTTACGAGCGATGGAACGTGCGTCTAAGATGTTAGCCCCATAGAAGGCCAAGAAGATAATGGTAATGATGATTTGCAAGCTCCCACGAATTAAGAGGAAGAGGGAGTGGTCTTGCTTAGGAACGGAACCCAAGGTCACAAAGCCTACGAGGGCGTCATAACCGAAGGTAAACATTTCAAAGATAAAGAGTGCAGTCAAAGCCAGGAAAATAATCCCTTTGAGGGTTTGGCCATTATAGAATTGTCCCAGACCTGGAATCAGAGACAGGCTCATGGCTTTACGCTCATCTTGACGCGGTGCAACCGTGTCTGCCATAATAATACCTCCATTTCAATATACTAATAGTTGCTCTCCTCTTGCAAAAAGACCTGGTAGCCGAAGGCTACCAGATCATTCAGCTTGAGTGGTTAGTTATCAGCTTATTCGCCGTGTTTTTGTTCGATCGCTTGTTTGATCAATTCTACCGCTGCGTCAGCTGCTTCTTTAGCAGACTTGTTACCTGAAGCTGCGTCGAAGATTAAGTTTTCAGCACCCGGCCATACTTCAGCCATTTGTGGGATGTTTGGCATTGGAACTGCGTTAGCGAAGGTATCGATTACCGCTTTGGTAATTTCGTTACTGTCTTTAGCTGCTGCTTCACGTGCAACGTGGTTAGCAGGAACTTCGCCGAAGCCTTTGTACAATTTGTTTTGTTGTTCTTCAGAAGATGCCCAGTCTAAGAATTTTTGAGCCAATTCTTTGTTTTCTGAGTATTCTGAGATAACCCATGCTTTACCGCCGGCAAATGGTTTGTACTCGTTACCGCCAGGTAATGAAGGTAATTTAGCAGCACCTAAGTTAACTTTAGCATCTTTCAAAGCTTTAGCTTCCCAAGGACCAGTGATGATAGCAGCAGTCTTACCTTCGATGAAGGATTGTTTCATGAAGTCGTAAGAAGACTTAACGTCTAACATCCCTTTTGGCCATACATTCTTGTACCAGTCGCTGATGTAGTTGATGGCTTCAACAGACTTGTCGTTGTTCAAACCGATGTCTTTAGGATCTGTACCGTTTTGGCCAAATACATAACCGCCGTAACCAGCTAAGATACCGTAGCTGAAGTAGAAGTTAGTCAATTGACCGAGGAAGGCAACGTTCTTACCTTCTTCACCTGCGAACTTGTACTTGTCGTCTTTAGATAAAGCCATTAAGTCATCGAAAGATTTTGGAGCTTCTTTCAATAAGTCTTTGTTGTAGTACATGATGATGGTTTCGATAACAGCTGGCGCACCGTATACTTTACCGTCGATGGATACACCTTGTTTGTCTTTGTCATCGTACTTAGCGTCGTCTAATAATTTCACTTCTGATAAGTGACCAGCTTTTGCTAAAGCACCTACACGGTCGTTAGGTGCGACATAAACGTCTGCACCGTTCCCAGCAGGGCCGTCTAAAGCTAAAGCATCTAACATACCGAACATGTCAGTGTTGTCAGAGATTTCAACCTTCACGTTGTTTTTCTCTTCGAAGTCTTTGATGTTTGCTTTGAGGTAGTCAGTTAAGCCCCCACCAGAGATCACCAATTTAGCTTCTTGGGCAGTCGCAACTTTCACTGCGCCGAATGGGAATGCTGCTAAAGCCATAGCTGCAGACATGGTCCCGATTGCAAGTTTTTTCCAGTTAAATTTCATTACGAAATCCTCCTTAAAGATAGTATGTTGACGCTTTCGTCAAACGTTACAAGTTTATTATGCAATAAAACGAAACGGCTTTCAAGTTAAATTTCGGTGTTACCGATAACAACTTATATCATGAAAATATGACCAGTCTTAGCTTGTAAAGGCTCCTAGTTTATGGCTAATTTGATGCCTTAATTCTAGTAAATAAAGAGCCAAGCAAGTCCAACCTCGCTAGGCTCTTTCCTATTATAAGATAATCACAATTGGATCCTGATCCACCGTCAGCTTACCCTCCTTGACGGTCACAGGACTTGAAGTCAAGGCATTGACATAGTCCCCGTCTGGCAGGGCCACGGCTAGCTTGCCTGACTTGCCCTTGAGCGATACCGCCGCTAACAAGGCTAGGTCTTGGGATCCCGGACGCTTGTAGGCGATTTGCACTAAGTCTAAGTCACTGTCTCCTGATAAGTCATAAGCCCCTTGGACTGGCAGGGCCGACTTCTTGATTTCAATCAGGCGACTTAGGCAGTCGCTTAAGTCTTCCTGCCCTCCTTGCCAGTCAATGGGATCCCGATCAAAGAGATTAGGCAGATGGCTGGCGCCAATTTCCTGACCGTTATAGATCAGGCTAGTCCCCCGCTGCATCAAGCTAAAGGTCAACCAGTGGCGCAGCGAAGCGCCCTCTGGCATGACGCTAGCAAAGCGTGGCTGGTCATGATTCTCCAGGTTACGCAACTTAACATAGTTGTCAGGATAAATCATGTCCTGTAGGGACAGACGCTCCAGATACCAGTCCAGCGGAATTTCCCCGCGGACATATCGCTCATAGGCCGTCCAAATATCATAATCATAAGTCAGGTCAAAGACCTCATAGAGTTGGCTGTCGCTAGCCGCCTCTACCCCTTCCTGGCGCAGGGCCTTAACAAATTCTGCATGGACGGACTCTGCCAACCAAAGGAAGTCCTCCTTGACTTGAGCCACCGCCTGGCGGGCTTCCCGCCAAAAGTCAACGGGTACCATGGAGGCCACATCACACCGGTAGCCGTCCACGTAATGGGCCCAGTATTTCAGGCTTTCAATTTGGTAGTCCCAGAGACCCCGGTCCTGGTAGTCCAAGTCCACAATGTCGGTCCACTCTCCTACCCGGTTGCCCCGCTTGCCATCAGGCTTATAGTAAAACCATTCGGGATGAGTCTTGACCAAGACAGAGTCAGGTGATGTGTGGTTATAGACCACGTCAATCATGACCTTCATGCCCCGCTCATGGATGGCTTGGCAGAGGGCCTCGAAGTCAGTCAGAGTCCCATACTCAGGGTTGACTGCTCGATAGTCTTGAATGGCATAAGGCGAGCCTAGCTTGCCCTTGCGCTTATCCACCCCCAGCGGATGAATAGGTAGCAGCCAAATATAGTCCACACCTAGGGCCTTAAGCCGGTCAAGTTGGGGAATCACCCCTGCAAAGGTCCCTTCCTGGCTGAAGTTGCGAACATAGACGCAGTAAATAACGCTGCGACGTAAATCATAAGCTGTATCAAGTGCCATTATACTTCCTCCTCATAGATGATGAGACCATCAGGTCCCAGACAGTTGTCATAGTAACCATTAGCCAGACAGAGCTTAGCCGGCTGGTCGAATTTTACATTTCCCTCATGGTTGAAATAGGCCACCAAACGTGAGCCCTGGTGGGTCAGGCTAATCTTGATCCCATTGTCCAAGGCCTCATAGTCAATTTGTCCTTGAATAATCCAGTCATTGTAGCGGTGACGTAAGGCAATCAGGGCCTTAACAAAGGCATGCATGTCTTGGTCCTGCTGAGCCGGATCCCATGGCATGACCTTGCGGCAGCCTGGATCGTGGTCGCCATCTAAGCCATACTCGGTGCCGTAGTAGAGGCAGGGACTGCCCAACTGCAAGAAGTTGAAGGCCAGGGCCGCCTTGACCCGGTCCTTATTACCCTTGGCTAGGCTGAGAATCCGCCAGGTGTCATGGGAATCCAAGAGATTGAACATGACCTCATTGTGCTGACGACGGTAGAGCATTTGCTGGCTCAAGACCGCGTCCACTAATTTCTGGGAAGACCCACGATGCTCTAGGAAATATCGGGTAGTCTGGGTGGTGCCCAAGTAGTTCATAACCGCATCAAATTGGTCGCCCGCCAACCAAGGTTGGGAGTTATGCCAGATTTCACCCAGGATATAGAGGTCCGGCTTGATGCTTCGAACTTGCTGGGCGAAGGCCCGCCAGAAGTCATGGTCAATTTCATTGGCCACATCCAGACGCCAACCGTCAATGTCGAATTCGCGAATCCAGTAGCTGGCAATATCTAAGAGGTAACGCTGGACTTCTGGATTCTGGGTGTTGAGCTTAGGCATACGTCCTTCAAAGGCAAACATCTCATAGCTCAAGCCCTGGGCCCGGTGAACCTCCTTAGGCGTCAGGGGATCCACCACTGGATACTTGTGGATGTGGAACCAGTCTGTGTAAGGAGAATCCGCCCCTAGCTCCCTGACATCCTGCCATTGCTTGGAGTGGGCCCCGATATGGTTGAAGACAGCGTCTAACATGACCCGAATGCCACGGGCATGGCAGCCTTGGACCAGGCGTTTGAAGGTTTCCTTATCGCCAAAATGCGGGTCCACGCTGAGATAGTCGATGGTGTCATACTTGTGGTTGGTCGGCGCCTCAAAGATAGGACAGAGATAGAGCCCCCTAATGCCCAAGTCTGCCAGATAATCTAGCTCCTGAATAATGCCCTCTAAGTCACCGCCGAAGAAATCCTCAGAGGTCGGCCTAATCTTAGCATCCCAAGGCTGGGTCTGCTCAGGACTGAGTTCAGGTCGGCCATTCTTGAAGCGTTCCGGGAAAATTTGATACCAGACAGTAGACTTGACCCATTCCGGCACCTTAGCCCGCTCGCTCTCATGCAGATAAGCCAAGCGGAAGAAAGAATCAAAGTTAATATCCTGATCAGACTCCGATTCATGGAAGCCATCATCGCCGTAGACCATGGTCTGACCCTGACTGTCCTCCAAGACAAAGTAATACATAAGACGACGGTAAGGCACCGTCACTTGGACCTGCCAGAAATCAATGATCGAAGTCTGAGCCACTCGAGTCATTTGGGCCTCTTCCTGATCGGTTAGGAAGGGATCCTGAAAGACCACTCGCACCTTGCTTAGGTCGCCTCTTTTGCTGCGCAAACGCAGGTGAATCTGTTCCTGGTCGTAGAGATAGGCAAACTCCGACTCAGGACGATGATAAATACTGCTTAATTCCATAAAGTCACTCCTTGTCACTCTCATGCTAGCAGAATTGAGGTTCGATTACAAGAACAAGGAAAGCGGTTACCGGTATCAAGTCGAGCTAGTCCTAAGGGGGGATTTTAGACTGTAGGATTGACTACTGAGGCATACTTAATTTCCTATTCACTATTATTAAACATACAAAGACCCGCCTCTCCTTGGAGGCGGGTTAATTAACTAGTCTATTTATAGCAAATGCTTGATATCTCGTTTAAGATATTGTATGCGATAAGTCTTATTTTCCATCGATCCGCTTTCTTATGTCCGAAAAGACTTGATCATGTTCTAGTCGGGTATCCGTTTGGGCAGCCATTTGATCAGCCATATCAAGAGCTGATTCTACTGACTCAGTTAAACTAGCATAGTGTTCGATACTCATGACGACCATAGAACCATACCCATTCTTAGTCAAGTAGACTGGAGCCTGAGATTCTTGTACGATCGCTTCGATTTCAGGATACTTATTACGTAAATCAGATACTGGTCGAATATTAATCATATCTATCACTCCTTTATCCTAATTTTATCATAATAAACACTTTATCGCAATCTCTTTCTCCCGCTGATTTAAACTAAAATCCAGGCATATCCCTACTTCCTCATGACTTCATCAGAAAACCCTCTCTGCTGCAATGAGCAGAGAGGGTTGATTAGTTTTGATTTTGTCCATCAACTATTTGTAAATTGAAGAGCTAAAATCATCTGTCGCTTTGAGGTAAGCCTTATAGATGGCTTTTTTCAGCTTTTGAACAGGGCTTTCGATAAAGTCATATTTTAGCGCCTTGGTGTGGCCTGCCTTTATCTGCTCTAGTTCTTGCAGAACAGCCTTCTTCATAAAGTCACTGACTTTCTGACTAGTCAAGGCTATCTCCTGACCCTCATATTGGATGGTCACAGGTTTCAATTGGCCAAGTTTAGCGACTCTTTCCTTAATCTGATCCTTTTTGAAATCAGCATAGGTCTTGCCCTTTAAAATCTTATTGAAGATATAAGTATCAGATAAAGGTCTACCCTCAGCTTCAGCTGCCTGCTTGTATTGATTGGATACATAAGGGACAAAACCTTCATAGTAGCCTAAGGCAGCCATCAATTCAAAGGCCTGTTTTCTGAAGCTAATATCACCGCTCATACCCGAATCATTCTGGCTAACGCCATAAATGGTGTCAAACATATCAATCGTATAGTAGCCATTGGCCTCGATCAGGCCTCTATCTCTAAATCCAGCAATAATGTAACGATTGACTAGGATATGGTGGTCAATCAAGCTATCGATATTGGATAGTTGATTAGCCTCTTCCAAGCTAAGCGCTTGAATCTCTTCACTCATATGACTTGGTTTTACTGACGCATTGCGGTAGTCTACCCAGGTTCTAGAACCCTTTGTACCGACCGGAATAATCTTTTTGAAGTATTTGATCTTATCTTGTGGAGACATATCTTTACTTGCCTCCGCCTCTAGGTAATCGAGCGTGTAGAGGACATCAAAACTTCTTTGCATGTAGGTCTTCAAGTCTTCTGGTGATTGGAATCTGTCAGGCTTCTTATTATAAAAGCCGTCTTTGTCACTCTGATCATAGACAAAATTCAAGTTCAAGTAGGTGTCTGATTCTGGTGTATAGGAATTTTCAAACATCCCACGGGCATAGAATTCTGCCCCTGTCCCATCACGACGCCCCTGATTATTGAATAAGACGGTCCAATCCAATAAGTGGGTCATTTCATGAGAGTATGTGGCAGAGCCCCGATCGTCTAATACTCGATCAATGAAATAACGTACGCCTAAACCATTAGCCTCAGCCCCCACTTTACTTACCGGAGAATAGTAATTCATAGGCGTCATAAATTGGGCAACACCCCTATCAGCACTGCTACCAAAAGCTGGCGACCAAGTGGTCTCAATCTGAGCATCTTGCCTACTTGAATATTGCTTCATCGTATCAATAATCAAGCGATTGCTTACTAACTTATCACGATTTTCTGGCTTGGTGATCCGATAGAGAGTATCTACATAGTTAGCCTGCTGTTGGGCGGCCTTGTCAATTAAGGCCTTGACCCTAGCAACTTCTGCCTTGTATTGGCTTGGGTTAGACTGGGCAAGTGAGGCATCCAGATAGGTGCCTACATTCCCATAGCTAATGGTGGCCATGTTGCTTATCACATAGACACTTGGCTCGGTCAGATTCAAGAGCCCCAAAATGGCCGCCATATTGGCATCTTGTTTGCGAGGATCTGGCTCCCCTTCTGTTAACTTACGATAAAGTCCAACAGGGGCAGCAGGATTTTCCTTGGATGGTGTGGCCACAATCATGGCTTTACTTGCTTTCTTAAGCCAAGTCTCGGCATCATCGGATGTAAAGAGCTGGCGGTTGCTATCGAAAAATTCTTTTAGACTGGCCTTACCTGTAAGATCCGCTAGGTACTTCTTATAGGTCTGAGGACTATTGGTCAACTTCATCTCTTCATAAGACATGGAGCCTAATTTCTTCAAGCTATCTAAAGCTGTCACTTTTTTATTAGTGAATGAACTTGGATTAAAGGCCAGAATATCTCGAATATTGGTTTCGCCAAATTGAATATTATAAAAACGTTGAATGTAGGCAAGCCCTAATAGAATCTGCTCTTTATTGGCTTCCAAGTCCTGCTTAACCTTGCGTCTATTCTCGCTTGTATCGCCTAGAATACCTAAGGTATGAGCGGCAATCTTCTTGAAGCTAGCCTCTGCCTGGGCCTTAGTCTGATCAAAAGCCTCTTGAAGCGACAGTTTTTGCAGATACTCTGGACGGAGCAAGTCTTTGACTTCTTGGTCGCTAATATTAGGCCGTGTTTTCTTGAGTAAAATTTTACGCAAGGCAATATCGCGCGGATCATAGTGCGGCTCTAACTGTGCTTGGATCACAGGGCTATTTAAGAAATCCAGTGATTTGAGACTTTCAGCTAGGGCTGACACGTCTACCGCATTTTCTAAGCTAGGATTTGCTGGAAGCAAATGAGGTCTATCCTCCTGGGTGCCCACTAAAATAACTCTTGGTTGCATTTGCTTAGTGATTTGACGGCTTTCTTGAGGATTGAGCAAGTCACCTGTTGCTTCATTGACAGCATAGCTTCTGATTACTGTCTCTTCCCCAGCTTGACCGGCAAATTCTACTTTCTCCGTATTTTTAGCTAGTGATGGATCGTTTCTTCTTTCTTCAGCAATCGGAATGGCTTGGACTACTTTTTCAATGTTACCAACTTTCATCACCTTGTTAAGGGCTGGACTTACTTGTCTACTTGGACTATCTGCCGTCACCTGACCAGTCGTCCCATCTACTTGATAACTTGTAGTAGTGACTAGTTCCCCATCATGGCCAGCTTGCGCTAATACCTTTTGCCCAAAGGCCAAACTCGAATCGGCTTGATAGATTGTTTTGGCTGGGAGTGGAGTGCGTTCAACAGTCGGCTTAGTCCCTACTTCAACTAGCTGATCAACTTTATTGACTAGGACATTGACGGTCCTAGTCTCACTCATACTACCAGTGGCTTGATCAAGACTGTAAGTAGTCGTCACTTGCTCTTGCCCTTCTTGGCCTTGAACTTTTACCCTGCTGATACCCCGTTCCAAGCTGTCATTGGCTTGATAAATGGTCTCATAAGCAAGCCTTCTAGTTTCGACTCTAGGCTGCGGAATTGGCGTGGCTACTTGATAGACAGGAAGTTCCTCTTGAATCTCGGGCTCACCCGCTACCCCGCCTTCAAAGGCTGGAGGCTCTGGTTGAACTACTGCTTGGCCTACTTGCCCTTCATTGCTTGGAGGACTTGCTTGCGCCCCTGTGTCTCCAGTTGGAGTGGATTGATTGGTCGGTGGCGTTGCTGGAACTCCTGTGTCTCCGGCCGGAGCTTCTTGAACCGGCGGTTGGCTTGGCTGAACTCCTGTGTCTCCAGATGGGATTTCTTGAACCGGCGGTTGACTTGGCTGAACTCCTGTATCTGTGGCTGGAGTTTCTTGAACCGGCGGTTGGCTTGGCTGAGCTCCTGTGTCTCCAGATGGGACTTCTTGAACCGGCGGTTGACTTGGCTGAACTCCTGTATCTGCGGCTGGAGTTTCTTGAACCGACGGTTGGCTTGGCTGGGCTCCTGTATCTGCGGCAGGAGTTTCTTGAGCCGTTGGTTGGCTTGCCTGGGCTCCTGTGTCTCCAGTTGGGACTTCTTGAACTGTCGGTGGAACTAGTGGAAGCTCTAAGTCAGGCTTGCTATCTCTAGACGGAACTTCCGCATTTTGAACATCCTGGGCAAAAACTGGAGAGACTAAGGTATTACTAGAATAGGCCTTTGCAGCCTCTCTCTCAAAATAATAGCCGGTAAATTCATAGCCTTGAATTTTTTCCGGACTAGGTAAAAAATCACCCTCTACCCTTTTAATCTGAGCTGCTTGCAATTCAATAATATGCTCTAAAGCCTGGATACTTGCTCCCCCAGCCCCCAAAGCGAAAACCGTCACAAGGAAGTAGGCTGTTTTCTTTTTCTTCTTGATTAAAGTTAAAGACACTAGCAAGAAACTGGCACCCAAAAAGAGCATGCTATCATTGGACAGAGACCCTGTTTCTGGCAATTTGTTAGCAAGCTTTCGATAGACAAAGTAGTATTCTTTTCCCTCTTTTATCTGAACCTTGTTTTCTTCGAACCACTGTAATTCTGTCTTAAGCATATGGCTTAAATCCTGCTCATCGACATAGTGGTTACTTATTTCTTTAATGTTAGCTTCTGCAGCTGCTACTGGCTGAGAACCTAGTCCTACAAAAAATAAACTCGCTCCTATTAATACGGAACAAGTCCCTATGGCATATTTTCGCAAAGAAAAACGTTGCCTTTTTTCGTATTGAATTTGCTTCATTACTTCACCTATCGTTCTATTTTAATGTAGTTTCAGTATATCAGAAACTACTCACATTCACAAAGGTTTTTTGGCGCTTATTATGAGAGTTTTAGCATATCCACATAACTTTATCATAATAATCAAGAAGATGTATATACATATATTCTTTTCCTTTCATGATGTCAACATAAAAAAGAATTTACCCCTCTCACTCACAACAAAAAAGCAGGGACTTAGTCCCTGCTACTTCCGGATGACAGCGTCTAATCATCCAAACGATCATCATCGATACCTACCACTTGACCAGACTGAGCATCTACTTTGACTTCAACATCGATGTCACCTTTCTTGTAAGTCAGGCTCCATACAGTCGCAGCCCCTTCACGGTCTAACTCCCAATGATCTAGCTTCAAGTCCTTAACATCGGCCCCCGCTTCGGCAGCTGCCTTAATGTCCTTGAAGTCCTTCATCTTCTCTAAGTTAAGGCCTTCTTCGCGACGCTCAACGCCCCCTTGTTTAGCCTTAACTAAGCTTTGTTCAGACTTAGCTACTTCGGCATTAGTTGCAGCATTAATCTTAAGTTCGTATTCATTATTATCATCAACTGCATCATATTCTACCACATAGAATCTCAAATCATCGTCAAACTTCAATTCAACATTGGTTAAATCTTGCTTAGGATGAGCATCGCGATAGAATTTGATGAATTCTTCTGCAGTCTTGGTTACTTGATCATAAGTCGTTGCATTTGGCTTATTAGCCTCATTGCTGTTAGCAGTTGCCGCTGTTGAGCTGGCACTTGAGTCTGAGGATTGAGCCAATACGGTCGGTGCTAAGCTAGCAGTTAGGGAGAGGGCCACCAAGGCTATTGTCAATTTTTTCTTCAGTATCATAGTAAAGACCTCCTATACTTTTAACTTGTCTATATGATAGCACGACAATTGTAGAATGTCAACCTATAAACCTATTATTCTTCCGAAACTAACTTCTCAACCCACTCGGCATTGACCATGAGTTGTAGGTTGGACTCATGCTGGGTCATGCGGTCACCCCAGCGCTCTAAGATCAAATCGTAGTGGTCCCGATCAAAGGCAATAAAGGCTACAATGTCATCCTCATGCATGAGAATGAATTGCTTCTGCCCTGTCTCCCCATCCACATAGAACTGGACCCGCTCCACTTGGGCAGTCGGATACTGCTCCAGGAAGGTGGCCTGAAGGTAGTATTTCAAGAGCTCGATTACCCGGTCATCCAGGCCCGCCTCGAAAATAAAAATCTTCTCCCACAAATCACGCAATTCCGGCACAATGCGGAAACGATAGCCCGCCTTACGTTGGACATAACCTTCCTCGCGGAAATAAATGGTCCGTAAGTCATGGGCAATCTGGACATGCTTTTCAGGTTGAGGTTCATAGTAGACCATGAAGACACGCTTAGGGTCATGGTAGAGATAGCCATAGTTGACGAAGGTGTCATAGCCACAATTCTCGCAGTGGAAACTCAAGAGATCAGTCGACATGACTAGGGGCTTGAGTTCAGGGTTGGCACTAATATTAATGCTGTCATAGGCCAGGAAATCTTGTGTATGGTTACAGTTAGGACAAATCATGGGATAGGTATGGTGTCGGGTCATAAGGTCACTCCTTTAATTTTTACTTCCTATATATACCAAAAGATTCAGTTGCGAGCAACTGAATCTTGAAGTTGACTTAACGGGTATTGGCGACATTGCCGTAGGTTTCAGTCAGAACAAACTCAGGGTTGCCTGCCTGATCTTCGACTGCAATGAGGCCTGCTTTTGGTGCGTAGTAGAGGTAGATCGTGCCACTTGGCAATTCACGCGATACCTTGACGGTGTTCTCGTAGCGCTTGCCATTGATGACATAGGTCATAGGATTAGCCACCACTGTGTTCTTAACCGACTTATCATAGCCGGTATAGTAGACCTTACCCACCGTCAAATCCGCTGGCAGAATCAAAGCCTGCTTGTCGTCCTTGGCCGCGTCTGTGGTCCGCTTGTCTTCCACATCACTATAGGTGTCAAAGTGCGCGAGTTCGTAGAGACCGTCCTGTCTAATCTGGTAGATATAACAGTTAGAGCTAGTCCCTTCCAGGACAGAGATTTGGAAAATCCCGTTAGCATCTGGCGAATATTCCATAATGACATCCCGGGCGCCACCCTCTACCCCATTGCCCACATAGTGGTAATTGACGAAATGGATATAGGGAGCACTCTCGGACCAGTCTGGTTTGGCATAGACTGGCTGCCCCATTCCCAATAGGAATACGGCTAGCAGGCCTAAGATGGCCCAGCCACGACGCGCTATTGATTGCTTCTTCCGCATCGTACTTCCCCCTTTTCGACAATGCTACTACTTTACTCTCTTATTCTATCATAAAATCCGCCAAACGGAAGGAGTTTAGCAAGAATAAACTATGAATTTTTAATGAATGACAAAAACAAGAGCTTGGGATTAAATCCCAAGCTCTTGTTAGGCTGTCACCAGGACAGTTTTTAGGTTTCTTAGCCTTGATGAGATTAGCTCACTTGCTCTTCTTCATCCTTGCGTTTGCCAGCTGCGACTAGACCTAGACCTGCTAATACAGCAAGTGCTGCTGCAGAGAAGAAGGTCTGGTTGCTGGTTTCCCCGGTCGCTGGTAAGAGACCTTGTTTCTTAGCATCGCAATCTGGACATGGCGCTTGAGTTTGGCAATCTGGACATGGCACTTGACTTGGCGCTGGGTTAAGCGCAGCAATGTCTGCTAGTGCTTGGTCTAAGATGGCTTTGACTTGGTCTTGACTGCTTGCTTGGTCAATCGCGTCCTTAGCTTTTTGAGCTAGGTCTTGGACTTGAGCAATAGCCTTAGCCTTGTCCGCGTCATTCAGATCCTTACGAGCCTTGAGGGCGTCAATCTTAGCTTGGCCTGCCTGATCGATTGCTAGCTTACTATCCGACTTACTGTCAGAACTTGGGCTGAAATCTTTGAGGCTAGCTTGGGCCTGCTTAACAACTGCAGCCACATCAGCGTTGGTGGTCGCAGCATCGATTGCTGCCTTAGCCTTGTTAGCTGCGTCTGCCAACTTAGCCTTAGCTGCGTCCTTCTCTTCTTGCGTCAAGTCGGTACGGGCGTCGATTTCCTTGGCCTTGTCTACCACTGCTTGATCGATGGCTGCCTTAGCTGCTGTCTTAGCATCAGCGCTTGGGCTTTGGTCCGCAATGGACTTAGTACCTGCTGCTAGAGCTGCGTCTACTTCTGCATTGGTGCTTGCTGCATCGATCGCTGCCTTAGCCTTGTTAGCTACGTCTGCCAACTTAGCCTTAGCTGCGTCCTTCTCTTCTTGCGTCAAGTCGGTACGGGCATCGATTTCCTTAGCCTTGTCTGCTACTGCTTGGTCGATGGCTGCTTTGGCTGCATTCTTAGCATCGGCTGTTGGGCTTTGATTCGCAATAGACTTAGTACCTGCTGCTAGAGCTGCGTCTACTTCTGCGTTGGTGGTTGCTGCATCAATCGCTGCTTTAGCTTGCTTAGCTGCGTCTGCCAACTTAGCCTTAGCTGCGTCCTTCTCTTCTTGCGTTAAGTCAGTACGTGCGTCGATTTCCTTGGCCTTATCAGCGACTGCTTGGTCGATAGCTGCCTTAGCTGCTGTCTTAGCGTCAGCTGTTGGGCTTTGGTCCTTGATGGACTTAGTGCCTGCTGCTACCGCTGCGTCTACTTCTGCATTGGTGGTTGCCGCATCGATGGCTGCTTTTGCCTTGTTAGCTGTATCAGCTAACTTAGCCTTAGCTGCATCCTTCTCTTCTTGCGTTAAGTCGGTGCGTGCGTCGATTTCCTTAGCCTTATCAGCTACCGCTTGATCAATGGCTGCCTTAGCTGCTGTCTTAGCATCA
>NZ_KV822205.1 GCF_001815865.1 Abiotrophia sp. HMSC24B09 | reverse complement strand
CAAGGACGCAGCGAACGATGAAGCGGTGACGAATGAACAAGGCAAGGGAAGCATCGCGATTAGCGGTGTAGCCGAAACACCAGTAGCTCGTCCAGCAGCAGACCGTGTAGTGGAAGCAGCGGCAGCGGCTAAGCGCCAAGAGATTGAATCGAATGGCAAGTTAACCGAGGAAGAGCAGAAAGCAGCGCTAGCGAAGGTTGACGCAGCCTTAGCAGCGGCTAAGGAAGAGATCAAGCAAGCCGAAAGCAGTGCCGACGTAGCAGCTAAAGGTGAAGCCGGCAAGGCAGCAATCGAAGCGATTAAAGCGATTGAGGACCAAGCCCAAAGCACGAAGGACTTAGCGAAAGCAGCGATTACGCAAGCTGAGCAAGATAAGAAGCGACAAATTGAGAATAACACTCAATTAACTCGCGAAGAGAAGAACGACGCAATCAGCGCGGTCGAAGCGAAAGCAGACGCAGCGCGTAATGCGATTGACGCAGCCAAGAAATTGGCGGATGTTCAAGCTCAAGAAGTGCAAGGGAAAGCCGACATCGCAGGCGTGGCAGAAACACCAGCAGCGAAGAATGCGGCGAAAGCAGCCATCCAAGCAGCAGCCGAATTGAAGAAGGCTGAAATCCGGAACAATGGCAACTTGACCGATGAAGAGAAAGCCGAAGCGATTGGGAAAGTAGACGAAGCCGTAACGAAAGCCAACCAGGCGATTGATGAGGCAACGACCAACCAAGCGGTAACGGATAAGCAAAACGATGGAACGCAAGCGATTCAAGCAGTGCCAGTGACGGCCGTGGCGAAGCCAGCAGCCATCGCAGCAGTGCAAGCAGCGGCGGATGAGAAGAAGCAACACATTCAAGCGAATGGTGGCTTAACCGAGGAAGAACGCAAGACCGCCATCGCGGAGGTCGAAAGCGAATTAGCCAAGGCTAAGCAAGCGATCCAAGACGCAGCTAAGCAAGCCGACGTGACCGGTGAACAAACCAAGGGGATTGCGGCGATCAAGAATGTGGCCGAGACCCCAGCGACTAAGACGGAAGCGAAGGACGCGATTGAACGCGCGGCGGAAACGCAACGT
>NZ_KV822204.1 GCF_001815865.1 Abiotrophia sp. HMSC24B09 | reverse complement strand
GGCAACTTGACCTGTTTCCTTGTTTACCAACTCGAAAGTGAATTGGTCGTCTACTAGGTTAGCACCTACCAAGGCTTTAGTTGCCTTCAAGACCTTAGTGACTGAAGCTGCCTTATAAGTGTTGGTAAAGCCAGGCTTAGTATAGGTAACGGCTGCAGTCTTAGCCCCACCATTATCGGTTACCGTAACAGTCGCTGTAATGATGTTCTTGTCATAGGTAACACCTGGCAAGTTGTTGTTAACTTCGCGAATCTTATAAGTAAAGTTCCCCGCTGTACGGAACTTCATCTTCTTAAACTTAACAACACCGTTCTCATCGTTAGTAGCAGTTGCTACTACCTGATTGCTACTGTCAACTAATTCAAAGCTGAACTCACCTTGATTCAATGAACGTCCATTCAATGTCTTGTTCACTTCAAAGATAATCTCATCAGGACGAGCCCCTGTCCCGACCCCATCAGTGGTAGTCAAGGCAGCAAAACCATTAACGTCTTCAGTATGTGTAGCGGAAGTAAATGTATAATTGTTGAAGACTTTTTTAGTTACTAAGTCAACAGGCGCAGTGATACGGGTTTGGAAGATGATTAACAAACCACGCCCATCTAGGCTCCCACCATTGCTTGGCGTAATGGTGAAGTGGTTGTCATCTTCAATGTTAACTTCGCCGCCCGTATAAGCCACACGGCCACCGGCTGTCCCACCGTTTTGAGCCGCTTCCCAGTCAGTAAAGTAGTAACCACTAAATGAATCAGGTACAACTTCTTGCCCCTCTGGAATAGTATCTCTCACCATAGCGTTGACTATACCTGGTTTAGCATAACGGTTAATACGAATACGCCAGTTAACCAACTCAGGGTTGTCCCGGTCTTGGTTCCCCCATTTAGTATAACCCGTTGGGTCTACGTCAGGTACGATACGCATTAACTTGTATTCCCCAGCACCTGGCAAATCGAAAGTCTGCTCGATGTTCTTAGGTGTGCTATCAGCCCATACCGCCGTGAAGAGTGCTGTCAATGACTTGTTCTCATTCAAACGAGCATAGTACTCTGCGTTGGTGATCGTGATGGTGGCTGTATTATTCGCTGGGTTAGTTGTTAAAGATGCAACAGTTGTGACATTGTCCCCCGCTTTAATTTCAACCGGACCACTTTGTTCCACTCGGAAGACACTTGGCACTGTATAGGTCAAGGTGTCGCCATTTTGGAGTGTAGCGTTATCCGCAAATTTATAGGTTGGGATAATATAGAATTTCCCTTCCCCATATTTACCAGGGTTTTGGACTGGGTTGTTATTAATCTTGAAGTCCGTTGTCATGGTATATTGCGCTTCTTGAATCGGCGCTTGTGGATAGTGCTGAGTTGCCTCAGCTTTATCAGTATTCGCTGAGTCTTGACCATCCGCATTGGGCTTAGCCGCCCGATCCTCCTCTGCTGCCGGCTGGGCCGCTTGCCCACCATCAGCTTCTTGTCCCCCTGTCTCTTTGGCTTCTTGCGTTTGCTCAGTAGCAGGTGTTGCTACACCAGCATTCGCTTCTTGCGCAAAGGTAGATAGCGGGCTAATAAAAACTTGCAGCACTAATAAGAGTGCGATTAGCAAGTTCGCTAGCTTCTGCTTTTTCACTTTGCTTCCCCTCTCTCACGCTACAAAAGCCAGGCCTACCGCTACATATGCCCTGACTTTCTTAACGCTTGATATTGTGTATATTACTATACCAAGACTATTTTATCACACTCAATCACAAAAGAAAAGTTTCATTTCCTCTCTATCTCATAAAATCGAAATGTCATTACAAATCGATAACACCTCCCCCTTCCCTAACATAAGAAAAACGCGTGAGAATCGCCTATATCTGGCGAAACTCACACGTTTCCTTCTATTATATATACCCTATTCTGGTCCTAGTGAATCAGGGACCAACTTAGGTATGTATATGTGCATGCTTAGTCATGCGTCTCATCTTTGCGACTAGCTGTTGATTCTGTTCCCTGAGCACTCGATACTGACGAAGCCTGATTGGCAGCCTCCGCTGGCATCACTGGCACGACCGTCTCTTCTCTGGTGTAAACCAACTCGTAAGTCTCCGCTTCTTCATAAACGTTAATACCGTCTAGCGTCTCCCCATTCTTGCGTAGGTAGCTATACTTGTAGTTAGCAACCGTCACTGGTTTTGGAATGACGTAACGATTTGGCCACGCACTTAAAGTCGTTGGCTCGTGAATCTCCTGGCCATCCTCCGTGACATGCCGCAAGGTGATAACCGTCTTCTCTTCATAACTTGGAACTCGGTAATGTAATTTTACGACGATTGGTTTATCGCCAACTGTCCCAGATAGCGGATCATCACTGTAGTCGTACACAAGCCAGCTCCATAAATTCTCTTCAGGTGTTACCGTGTATGGCTCACCTTGGGTGACGGTACGTTCCTCTAGATGAACTCGCACTGGGAAGCCTTCGATAGAATCATCGTTATAGTATTCAATGTACAGCTTCGTTACTCGGCGATAGACAAAGACTATTTCAAAGTCATGATTAGGTACCGTGCCCTGAGCATTTTCTGGAACGGACGTCAGTTCATAGTCAGGAAAGTCACCCTGAGTTTCCTTCTCATACTCTGTTCCAACCTCTACCCTGTCTGTCCTTGTTTGTGCTAACTCTTCACCTGACACGGTTACATGTTTAACAGTTTTTGTCACTCGATGAATTGGATTGTAGTAGTAATCCATATAAACCGTTTCGGGATCTTCACTGCTGAAGGTGTAGTCTTCATAATTATAATCACGCTCTACATTTCGATAATCCTCGTGTTCAAAGTAGTCTCCTTCTACTCTAACAGCTTTTTCATATCTAAATGTGAACTTCTTGCCTTCTAAGGCCACCTTCTCAATAGACAGCATGAGTTCTTTCGTTTCATTATTGAAATGCCGCTGGATAACTCGATGCTTAGGATTAGAGTTATAGACGAAGGTTACAATCGTTTCTTCTGCCTCTAAGAAGCCAGACGGTTGTCCTTGGGTGTGACTGTAGACATAGCCAGGGACTGGCTCAGGCACTAAGTAGTAAGGGGTCTCAGCATGCCCTTTCACTGTTTCGCTCCCAATCTCATGCCCCTCTTCGTCGACATAGCGTGCTGTCGCCGTATGGAACTTATCAAAATGATGATAGGTTAGAGTAATGGTTGTATCTTCATTGAATGCAGCAAACAAAGACTGTCCAGTTCTCTTCAGAGTATACTGTTGCTGAGAAAGATCAGCTGGTCGGATGGTAGTCTCTACTCCCTTAGGTACTTCAATGTGTTTCTGATATTCAGCAACATACTGGTCAAGGTCTTGTCCTGCCTCATCTACATACTTCAAGGTGACGGTTGCGGTAGTTCGTTTATATCTCAAATTGACAACTTTTGGACTGTCTTCAAATTGACCTTTGAACTCACTTTCATCACTAGCAAGTTCGTATTTTTTGTCGTCCTTAGAGATGTAGTGCTTGGAACTTAGATCATAAGTCTCCCCAACTAAACCATCGTGTATCTCACTAACTTCGAGCTTTTCGCCAGCCTCGTCCAAGAAGTTAACTCGGATGATACCTGGCAGAATCCGACGACGATAGTAAACCCACACTTCTCCACGTTCATTCCTAGAATTTCTAATTTCAAATACATTAGGTTGCGACCTCAAATTGTCATAACTCACACCATGACCTAAGAAATCATAGAGGTCAGGATAAGGATTCCGAGGTATCAAAGTAGAAATAGGTAAGCCCACTGTCCCCCCAATAGTAAACTGTCTCTCTGTTTGCCGAGGGTCTTCTGGAATATTATTTCCTACTATACCATATAACTCAAGTCCTGGGGCTATTGGTTGATAGTAATAGATGACGTGTTTTTCATAGCCAGCATATTTGCCTGTTACCTCACCTTGGACACCAACATATTGATAGTTTTCAATATTCTTCTTCTCCGTCACATATTGCGTCCCGACAGTTCCACGTAAAATGACACGCTCAGCCAGATAATTCCCTCTGTTATCTACATAATCCACGATTACCTTACCCGGATCTGGATAAACAGAGCGATAGACATAAGTGACAACCTGCTCTTCTAGTTGATAAGTCCCCGTCGTATTCCCTAGGACAGTGAGGAAAGTAAAGTTATCAAACTGCTTCTGCTCTGTCTGATATGGTGTCCCAAAAGGCTTATAGCTACGAATCGGCGGTGCCAAATCCTCATTAGCCTCATCTACATATCGTACTACTAATATACCCTCATTAATTCGTGAGTCACGTAGTCCTTCATAAATATAAGTAACTACTTGCTCTTGCTCACTATATTGTCCGAATTCTTCACCTTCAACCTTTCGGAATATGTAATTGCGGAATTCTTTTTTACGAGTATAGTAGTTCTTACCGAGCTCGCCTTTCATCACAATTTCTGGGATGATTAGCGTTCCTTGGTCATCCTGATAACGTACCCGCACAATCCCTGGCAACTCCTGGTCAGTACCTTTGCGATAGACATAAGTCACCGTTTGCGTTTCTAGGCTATAGTTACCTGTCTCAGAACCATCGACATGATCAAAGACATAACCTTCGATTTCCTTTTTCTCTGTGCTATAGGCAGTATCTACCTGACCAGAGAGATTAATGCTTGGCCAGAGGCTATGCCCATCCGTATCTTGGTAATTCACCTTAACATAGCCAATTGACTTCCGATAGACATAGGTAATCGTTTGTGCCTCTTCTGTATAGAAGCCCATCTCTGGCCCATCAACTCGAACGAGTTCATAGTTGTCAAAGCTTCTCGCCTTTTCTTGATAAGGTAGTCCCACATAGTCTGTCAGATACTTCGTCTGTGCAAGTTCTTCACCCGCTTCATCTTCATACTTGACAGTCAAATCTCCTCGAAGTCTTTCATAATAGTAGGTAACCTTCTGAGGCTCTTCGGTTATTTGCCCCTCTGTTTCACCTTCAACTCTAGTAAAACGATGATTTACAAAGTGTTTCTGAGTGGTAGTATAGTAATCGCCAACGGCCCCTTTGATTTCTTCAGCTGGTCCTAAATCAACATCAGCCTCGTTGCGATAATAGACAATCACTTTAGAGGTCACGACTTTTGCAATCCGGCGATAAACAAAGTCCACCCTTCGAGTCTGGCCTGAGATATACTTCCCTTTTTTCTCACCTTCGGTACGAATGAGAATATAGTTTTCAATATCTAATGTATCGAATTCATAGGATGCTCCTGGTCGTCCGTGAGTGTAAACACTTGGATTAATCTCCTTGCCATTTTCATCGACATATCTTGCATAAGCATCCCCCCAGCCACTTTCTTCCTTCTTATATTCTTTAGTTGAGTATAAGAGAATGACGACCTGTGTTCCTTCTTGGTAAGTGACACGAGGAGGATATTCTTCTCGACCTTGATAGAAGTAGTTTTCAAATTTTTTGACCTCGATCGGAGCATCAGTCCCCACATATCCTGTTGTCACGACATCAGGGTGTAGGGTTTCACCCTTGACGGTCTTATATCGTACAACGACTTTCCCTCGAGCCTTGGTGCGAGGACTAGCATAGACATAAGTGACGTAGTGTTTTTGGCTAGCATAGGTCCCTTGGGTCTCCCCAGACACATAAGATAGACGATAGCCTTCAACTGCCTTCTCTTCAGTCTGGTAGTTATCTCCCAATAACCCTGCCATATCCACTGGAGGAAGTAAATCATCATTTGTTTCATCAACATAGCGGACATTTACTGCACCATTATTTGGCGGTAAATTGGCTGGTTGGTAGACAAACTTAACGATCTTGGCTTCCGTTGCGAATGTCCCTTGGCGATCTCCCTCAACTCTCAAGAAGTTATATTCTCTCACTTCTTTCTGAGTAGCTGTATAGGCAGTGTCTACTTCACCTTCTAAGGTCTCGGCATCAGCCACAGGCTGATCCGCTTCGTCCACATATAAGACATTGACTGTTCCACGTGGTTTTGGAATGGCTTGGTAGATGTAC
>NZ_KV822203.1:69772-215753 GCF_001815865.1 Abiotrophia sp. HMSC24B09 | reverse complement strand
GTGAGAGTAGGTCGTTGCCATGCTGGGTGAAAGTTTTCAAGCGTCCCTTAGGGGACGCTTTTTCTTATACAGAGATAGTAGGAAAAAATTTTTTTCCTCAACGATAATTCATTCATCTTTCATTCATTTTTGCCCCTTAGACTAAGTTTATCAGGTAAGCAACCCCTACTTACCTGAAAATTATAGAAGCTAAAGGAGTCAATAACATGAAAGTATCAAAACATATTCTCTTAAGCGGAGCCTTAGCCGCATCCCTGGCAGCTAGTGTAGCCCTACCGACGTTGAGCGTCTTTGCAGGTGAAGCGGGCCAGTCCAATCAAGCCTCCCAGTCCAAGGCCTATCAGGCAGCCCCTGATAAAGAACAAGGCCAAGATGGCCCAAGACAGCAAGCTGGCGACCATTGTCAAGGCCATGACCGCGGCCCAGGTGGTCATCATCATGGCCATGAGCAAGGTCCTGGCGGACATGGACATGGTCAGGAAAAGAAAGAAGGGCAGACCGCTCAGAATGTTCAAATTAATGTTACCATGAAGCAAGCTCTGGAGAAGGCTGCGACTCAAGTGCCTAATAGCCAAGTCTTAGGCGCTAGTTTGTATGAGCAAGGTGATCAAGCCGCCTATTCGGTTGTCGTCAAGGCAGATAAGGACTTTCGTTTTGTCTTTGTAGATGCCCAGACAGGTAAAGTGACAGAAGAAGAGACTAATCAGGCACAAGGTCATGGTCACGATCGCCAAGGCCCTAGTCAAGAGCAGGGTGCCAACCAAGGCCAAGGTGGAAATCAAAACCATGGGCCTGGCCATGAGCAAGGTCCGGGGCAGGGTCAAGCTCCCGGTCAAGGTCAAGCACCAAATCAAAACCATGGCCCAGATAACGCTCAAGGTCAGGGGTCAAATCAAAATCAAGGCCAAAAACCTGCACCAGGCCAAGAGGGTACTCAGGCTCAAGGTCAGGAGGCTAAACCAGACTTTAAGGCGCCAAGTGTCAGCGCGCAAGCTGCCTTAGACGCTGTCTTGGCTAAGTATGCGGATGCTAAAGTCTATGATATTGAACTGGATCCAAGTCATGAACAAGATAAGGCGGCTACTTACACCGTCACCTTGGAAAGCAACCAAACTTTCAAGCAAGTGAGCGTTGATGGCGAGACGGCTGCGGTGACAGAAATTGAAGACCGAGAAGAGGGTCATCATGGGCCAGCTGACCATCAAGTAGGTCAAGCGCAAGGTCCAGGCCAAGAGGGCGTCCGTGGTCAGCATCAAGGGCCTAACCAAAATCAAGCAGGTCCTGGTCAAGGTCCTAATAAGCAAGAAGGTGGCCCACAAGGGCAAGGAGCACCAGCTGAATCCAATAAGCGCTAGTCTACTTAACTAAGTTAAAGTGGCTAACCAACTATTTACCTACTGGCTGCTGTCGTGTCACAATAGGTAGCCAGTGAGCGGGCAGGTGGCATTCTCAGACAAGCTGCCACTTGTAGAGCCTGCCACTCCCCCACATCAGGGTGCCTTTGGGTGCCCTGATTTGCCTTTGTGTAGAAATATTGATACAATGCAACTTGATGAGAAGAGGTGATCATATGAAATTACTGCTAGTGGAAGACGAACGTGACTTGAATGCCAGTCTAACTAAGTTGCTAAAGAAGCAACAATATAGTGTGGACGCAGCTTTTGATGGTCAAGAAGCCTTGGATTTTTTGGCGGTAGCTAGCTATGACCTCATTATCTTAGATATCATGATGCCTCACATGGACGGTTTTGAATTTCTAGAGCGCATCAGATCGCAAGAAAACCCAGTGCCTGTTCTCTTGTTAACAGCCCGGGATGCTGTCACTGATAAGATTCGGGGCCTGGATTTGGGTGCAGATGATTATATGGTCAAGCCCTTTGAATTTGGGGAGCTACTAGCTCGCCTACGGGTTCTACTCCGCCGGCCACAACGTCATATCCTAAGTGATCAGGTGGAAATTGGGTCTATTCGTTTAATTCTTTCCCAGAAACGTGTCCTCAAGGATGGTCAGGCCGTGAATTTAACGGCCAAAGAATATGAGGTCTTGGAGTACTTGGTCCGCAACCAGAACCAAGTTCTGTCACGGGAGCAGATTCGCCATCATGTCTGGGATTATGAGCAAGAAGCAGAGTCCAACACCATTGATGTCCTCATCAAAAATATTCGGCGCAAACTCGATAGCGAGGGGCAACCCTCACTGATTCAAACCAAACGGGGGTTAGGCTATGTGGTTCCAAGGATTCAAGCAATTTCTAACTAGTATTGCCAGTCGTGTAACCATTTGGTACACCGGCTTTATGATTATCATCCTCTTGGCTATGTTTGGGGCCACCTTATGGATTTCGGCCCGCTTTGTGGATGCTGATCGCAAGGAAAGCTTAGTCGAGGTGGTCCAAATGGCCAGCCGTCACGCTGACTCGCCACAAGGTCAGGAGTATGGTCGCCCTGATATGGATCGTCATTCCTTCGAGCAAGGGGTTATCCTGGCCTATTACAATCAGCAGAATGTCAGTCGCCAGCACTTGCCCGGCTTCTTTAAGTGGGACTTGCCCCAGAATGGGGGCACAGTGTCTAGCTACCAGGAGGGGGATCAGTCCTTTCTCTACTATGACCTGCCTCTAGAGAATGGCCAGGGATGGGTGCGGGGGGTCATTGCCCTCAGCGCTTCTAGCCGGGAGCTCAACAATCTACTCAGAGTCTTGGCCATTGCCGGTCCAGTATTACTGGTGCTAATGGTTCTGGGTGGCTACTGGGTCTTGAAGCGAGCCCTAAAACCTATCAAGGTCTTGGACCAAACAGCTCTTGCTATTCAGACCAGTGGGGATTTGTCCCAAAGAATTCCCCTAAAAGGGCCCCAAGATGAACTCTACTTCTTGGCCCAGACCATGAATGGCATGCTAGAGACGGTGGAAACTTCCTTCCAGCGTGAGAAGCAGTTCAGCCATGATGTCTCCCATGATTTACGGACACCCGTCACGGTCATTCTATCAGAGAGTGAGTATGGCCTGCACTATGCGGATTCATTGGCCGAAGCTCAGGAATCGCACGCCACCATCCAACGCCAGGCGCTCCGTATGAAAGCTTTAATTAACCAGATTTTAGAATTGTCCAAGTTAGAAGGCCAGGACAGCTTAGCTTTGGAGCCACTTAATCTTAGCGAATTCTTGGCTAAGCGCCAGGAAGATGACCAGACCTTAGCTCAAGCAGCAGGCAAAGAGCTTAGGTATGACCTTGCGCCTAACTTGCAGGTTGAGGCTGATGAAGTCCTCTTAGGCCGACTGGTGGATAATCTGCTTAGCAATGCCCTCAAGTTCGCCCAAAGTCAGGTCACGCTTAGCTTGACGGCTAATCAGGAAGATGGGGTAGTCCTGTCGATTGCTGACGATGGCCCAGGCATTGCGGAGTCAGAACAGGCGCACATTTGGCAACGATTCTATCAGGTGGATCGTGCCCGTACTAAGTCGGCCTCAAGTGGTACCGGTCTAGGCCTGGCCTTGGTCAAAGCCATTGCCGACCAGCATGGAGCCCAGCTAAGCCTTAAGAGTCAGCTGGGGGCAGGCGCTCGTTTTGAGGTGAAATTTCCGTCCGTAAAAGTCACAAACTAAATAAATCAAAGAACAGAGAGGCTAGACTATCTAGCCTCTTTTTTGCTTGGTGTCATGCTCAGCAGCTGGCTTGCCTTGTGGTCGTCTGAATTTGAAAGTCGACGCTTTTAACTTATAAGTAAGTGGAGAAAAGTGACTTTTCAATATGAAGAAAAAACAAACTAAGTTTAATAATTATTTCTAAGATAAAAAGCGCGCCATAGAGACGCGCTTTTTGACTTTTCAGGAGCCCCAGAGGATTTCGCAGTGGGGGCCAACTGTGTCCTGGAAGGACTCAATAGGGGGCTGGTCGGTCACAATGTAATCCAGAGCAGAGTAGTTACTGAGCTTGAAATAGTGGCTGGTATTGAACTTGGAGTGGTCAGCCAGCAAGATGGCCTTGTCGGCATTGGCAATCATCTGCTGTTTAATCATGGCCTGATTGTGGTTGGCCTCGTAGGCAGCATAGCGATCAAGCCCGCGGCAGGAGAAGAAGGCCAGGTCGGCATGAAAGTTATTAATGAACTGGGTGGCAAAGTCACCCAAGGCGGAGTTGGTGCCAAAGTCGATATGGCCACCCGATAGGAAGAGGGTGACATTTTCGAAGTTGTTGAGTAGACGCGCCGCCTCAATCCCATTGGTAATGACGCGCAGATTCTGGTGGGGGGATAGATAGGGAATGAGACTGGCAGCAGTGGTAGAGCTGTCGATGAAGATGGAGAGATTATCGGTGATAAAGGTAGAGGCAATATCGGCGATAATTTCCTTACTTCTTTGTTCCTCATGAGCACGCGCAGAATAGGTGTACTCAATGTTGTTGCTGTTGGCTAGGCGCACTTCCCCGTGACTGCGGAGAATCTTGCCGTCGCGCTCGAGCGCAATCAAGTCGCGTCTGAGAGTAGAAGTGGAGCAGTAGACGAGTGACTCAAGTTGCGTGGTGGAGATGACTTTCTTTTTGCCGAGAATATCCATAATACGGCTCATCCGTTCAAAAGAAACCATCCAGTATCCCTCCTTGATGAACAAATTTGAACACTTCTGACTATATTATAGCATTATTTTTGACCATTTACCAATAGCGCTTTCATCTATTGTAAGCGATTTTACAACGAGGTATCATTATCTTAAAGAAAGGGATGATTGTATGAATCAAGAAGAACGTTTGGTCAGAGACCAAATTTGTGACGTGTGCCACAAAATGTGGCAACTAGGTTGGGTAGCCGCCAACGACGGGAATGTCTCAGTTCGCTTATCTGACGACACGATTATCGCGACCCCAACTGGCATGAGCAAGAGCTTTATTACACCAGAGAAGCTAGTCAAGCTTAATTTGCAAGGTGAGATTTTGGAAGCCAATGAAGGCTATCGTCCATCCAGTGAGATTAAGATGCACATTCGTTGCTATCAAGAGCGTGACGACGTCAAAGCAGTCGTGCATGCCCATCCACCAATTGCCACGGCTTTTGCCTTGGCTCACATTCCGCTAGATAGCTACTCACTGATCGAATCAGCCATTGTCATCGGTTCTATTCCAATCACACCATTCGGGGTGCCATCGACCATGGAAGTGCCAGATGCCATCACCCCATACCTACCAGAACATGATGTCATGCTCTTAGAAAACCATGGGGCTTTAACAGTAGGGAGTGACGTCATCACCGCTTACTACCGCATGGAAACACTAGAACTGGTTGCTAAGTCTACCTTCCATGCACGTCTCTTAATCTCAACCAAGGGGATTGAAGAAGACGAAATCGCCCGTCCAACCCTAGAGCGACTCTTCGCTATGCGGGCTAACTATAAGGTAACAGGCCGCCATCCGGGCTATAAGAAATACAATGCGGATGGAACAGTTAGAGAATTGGAGGAATAATCATGAGTCAACATCCACGTATTGGGATTCGCCCTACAATTGACGGTCGTCGCCAAGGCGTACGGGAATCCCTAGAAGTCCAAACCATGAACATGGCCAAGAGTGTGGCTGACTTAATCAGCAGCACGCTCAAATATCCGGACGGCCAACCAGTTGAATGTGTTATCTCACCTTCAACCATTGGACGGGTGCCAGAAGCAGCCGCTTCTCACGAACTCTTCAAGAAATCCAATGTCTGTGCAACCCTTACCGTGACCCCTTGCTGGTGCTACGGGAGTGAGACTATGGATATGTCACCAGATATTCCACATGCCATCTGGGGCTTCAATGGGACGGAACGTCCGGGCGCTGTTTACTTAGCTGCTGTGTTAGCTTCTCATGCGCAAAAGGGGATCCCAGCCTTCGGTATTTACGGTCACGACGTACAAGAAGCCGATGATACTGAAATTCCTGCTGACGTTAAGGAAAAGATTCTCCGTTATGCACGGGCTGCTTTAGCAACCGGCCATATGCGCGACACGGCTTATCTGTCAATGGGGAGTGTCTCCATGGGGATTGGCGGGTCTATCGTTGACCCAGACTTCTTCCAAGAGTACTTGGGTATGCGTAATGAATCGGTCGACATGACTGAATTCACCCGTCGGATTGACCGTGGTATCTATGATCCAGAAGAATTTGAACGTGCCATGACTTGGGTGAAGGCCAACATCAAAGAAGGCCAAGACCGCAACCGTCAAGACTTAGTTCTTTCACCAGAAGAAAAAGCGAAACAATGGGAATTCGTCGTTAAGATGTTCATGATTGGTCGCGACCTCATGCAAGGCAACCCTCGCTTAGCAGAACTAGGTTTTGAAGAAGAAGCGGTGGGCCACCACGCCCTAGTGGCTGGTTTCCAAGGTCAACGTCAATGGACTGACCACTTCCCTAACGGGGACTTCATGGAAACCTTCCTTAACACTCAATTTGACTGGAACGGTATCCGTAAGCCTTATATCTTCGCCACTGAAAATGATGCCCTCAACGGCGTGTCCATGCTCTTCAACTATCTCTTGACCAATACGCCACAAATCTTTGCTGACGTACGGACTTACTGGAGTCCTGAAGCAGTAGAACGGGTAACCGGTCATAAGTTAGAAGGTCATGCAGCGAATGGTTTCCTTCATTTGATTAACTCTGGCTCATGTACTCTCGATGGTACCGGCCAAGCAAGTCGTGATGGGCAAGCCGTGATTAAGCCATTCTGGGAATTGGAACAAAGCGAAGTCGATGCCATGTTGGCGAATACAGACTTCCCACCAGCTAACCGCGAATACTTCCGTGGCGGTGGCTTCTCAACTCGCTTCTTGACTAAGGGTGGCATGCCAGTGACCATGGTTCGCCTCAACCTCCTCAAGGGCGTAGGACCAGTCTTGCAAATTGCGGAAGGTTACACCTTAGAATTGCCAGACCAAGTACACCATACCTTAGATAACCGGACCGATCCAGGCTGGCCAACCACTTGGTTCGCACCACGCTTGACTGGCAAGGGTGCCTTCACTTCTGTCTATGATGTCATGAATAACTGGGGGGCTAACCACGGGGCGATCTCTTACGGACACATTGGGGCAGACCTCATCACCTTAGCATCCATGTTACGGATTCCAGTCAACATGCACAACGTAGCAGAAGAAGATATCTTCCGTCCTAAGAACTGGAGTCTCTTCGGTACAGAAGATTTGGAAGCAGCGGACTATCGCGCTTGCCAAACCTTAGGCCCAATTCATAAGTAGTTAAGCACTTGGCGTCAGTGGGGCTGGGTTTCAGCAAGCTAGCCCCCAGGACGCTACCTTAAGAAAAGGAGGGTCACCATGACCAAAACGATTATCTTAGCCTGCGTGGGTGGGCTGACCACTTCTATGTTGGTTGAACGCATCAATGAAACCATCCACAAGGATCAACTGGACTACTCTTTCTATTCAGTTGGGATTACCGGGATTAACAACCTCAAGAATATTGATGTCTTACTCCTCAGCCCACAATTAGCCTATTTAGAAGAAAAGGCTAAGGCTAATCTATCTGTCCCTGTAGGGGTCATTTCAGATTCAGATTTCGAATTAATGCAAGGGGAAGCGGTGCTCCGTCAGGCCGAAACCTTGATGGGCGTCAGCCATGAGTGAGGAAGTCCAAGCAACAAGCCCAAGTCAAGCCTTGATGCAGCTGATTCTCAAATCCTCTAAGGCCACCGGTCAAGTCTTGGCCGCCATTCAGGCCGCCCAAGAGGGAGATGCAGCGACTAGTCAAGACTTGTTGACTCAAGCCCAAGCCCTCAATATTGAGGCGCATAACCTTCAGACGGGTCTGATTCAAGCAGAGCTTCAAGGTCAGGCAGCGCCTGTCAGCCTCTTAGCCGTTCATGCTCAAGATCACTTTATGAACAGCCACTTATTGGTGCAAGTCGCCGATATCCTGATTGGCCAAGCTCAGACCATCAAGACCCTAGAAGAAAAGTTAGAAAAATTGGAACAAAAAGTAGGTGAAATTGCATGAGTCATCCAGTCATATTAGAAATGAAAGGCATCGTCAAGAGCTTTGGCCCTGTCAAGGCGCTTAAGGGCGTCGATTTCGACTTACGGGCCGGCGAAGTACATGCCTTAATGGGTGAAAATGGGGCTGGTAAGTCCACCCTCATGAAGGTTTTGACCGGAATTTACGGTGCCAACGAAGGCACCATCCTCTACCAAGGTAAGGAGGTTGCCTTCACTCGTCCTATTGATGCCATGGATGCCGGGATTGTCATCGTCCACCAAGAATTGAATATGATGAACCACCTGAGTGTGGCCCAAAATATCTTCATCGGTCGAGAAACTGTTAAGAATCACATCTTCTTGGACGACGGTGCTAGCATTAAGAAGGCCAAGGAACTCTTCGACCTCTTGAAGCTAGACATTAACCCCTCAGAGAAAGTCGGTAACCTGACCGTCGGTAAGCAGCAAATGGTTGAAATTGCCAAGGCCCTATCCATGGAAGCCAAGGTCATTGTCTTCGACGAACCAACAGCTGCCTTGACAGAATCTGAAATCAATGAGCTCTTCGTCATTATTGATGATTTGCGGGCCAAAGGCGTCGGCATTATCTATATTTCCCACCGGATGGACGAAATCGCTCGGATTACCGACCGCGTAACCGTCATGCGGGACGGGGAATATGTCGGGACCGTTAATACCAAAGATACGACCAAAGACGAAATCATCGCCATGATGGTCGGTCGGACTATTTACGAAGATCCAAAGGCTGCCTCAACCGTGGCACCGGATGCGCCAGTGGTGCTCGAAGTAGAACATCTCAATGCTGGCTCCAGTGTTAAAGACGTCAGCTTCAAGTTACACAAGGGTGAAATTCTCGGCTTCTCTGGCCTCATGGGGGCAGGGCGTACCGAAGTAGCGCGGTTGCTCTTTGGTGCAGACCAAAAAGACAGCGGTACCATTCGCATCAAGGGCAAGGAAGTGACCATCAAGTCACCACAAGATGCCATTGCCAATGGGATTGGCTATCTGTCAGAAGACCGCAAGCGTTATGGCTGTATCGTGGATATGACCATTGCCAATAATACGGTCATGACCAACCTAGATGCCTACATTCACTCAGGCTTAATCAACGATGGGGAAATCGTCAAAGCCAGCGACCGCTTCGTCGCTTCCCTTAAGACCAAGACCCCATCCTCCAAGCAGCTGGTTCGCAACCTATCCGGGGGGAACCAACAAAAAGTCGTCATCGCTAAGTGGTTGGAACAGAACAGTGACATCCTGATCTTCGACGAACCAACCCGTGGGATTGACGTCGGGGCTAAGAGTGAAATCTACCGTCTCATGAATGATTTGGTTGCCCAAGGCAAATCCATCATTATGATTTCTTCAGAATTAACCGAAGTTTTGCGGATGAGTGACCGAATTGTCGTCATGTGTGAAGGCAGAAAAACCGGTGAGCTCGACATCAGCCAGGCAACCCAAGAACGGATTCTGGCCTTGGCGACTGACCGCTAGACTAGCAGATAGAGGTGTATAAGCATGAAAGATCAACAGTCCTTATGGATGAAATTAGAAAAAACAGTTGGCTTACAAAAGCTGATTGCGCTGATTGCCCTGATTGTCATCTTTGGCTTCTTCGCAATTTCCAGCGAATCCTTCCGCTCTTTTGATACAGCGGTCAGCATCTTAGATGCATCTTACTACATTGGGTTCCTAGCCATTGGGGTAACCTTCGTTATCATTACCTCAGGGATTGACTTATCAATTGGGACGGTGATGATGTGCTCGGCCATTATTGGTGGGGTCCTTCATACCAAACTAGGCTGGCCACTCTGGCTTTCACTTTTGGCAATCTTAGTGATAGGGGGTGTATTCGGTTTATTTAACGGGATTCTGATTGCCAAATTCGGTTTGCCACCATTTATTGCGACCTTAGGTACCATGATGATTTCACGGGGGCTTTCTTCCATCGTCTCCAACGTTCAGAGTGTGACCTTCCCATTACGGGGTACAGGCGAAGGCTGGTACAAGGACTTGTTCCGGACCAAGGAAAACTTCCCAACTGGTTTGATTGTCCTCATTATCATCGCCATCATCGCAGCCATTGTCCTTAATAAGACTAAGATTGGGCGTTATATCTTCGCCATCGGGTCTAACAAGGAAGCAACCCGCTTATCTGGGGTTAACGTCATTAAATGGGAAGCCATGGCTTATGTCATCAGTGGTCTCTTCGCAGGTCTAGCAGGGATTGCCTATGCAGCGACTTATTCTACTATCTTACCAGGTACCGGGAACGGGATGGAACTTGATGCCATCGCCGGTGTCGTGGTCGGGGGTACTTCCTTGGCCGGTGGGGTCGGGTCAGTACTTGGGACCATTATTGGGGTCTTCATTATGTCAGTCCTCAAGATTGGTTTGCCATACATCGACTTACAACCACACTACCAATTATTCATTACTGGTTTCGTCGTGATTATCGCAGTCTACTCCGATATCTTGATTCGTCAAAACAAGAAAAAATAGGATCAAGGGGTCAGATGGCTATGGCCTAGTCGTTATGAGGGATTGAGGTCATGGGTCACAACTCTAAAATACACAAAAAAAGGAGCAACCTATTATGAAAAAGTCATTTAAACTTGCTATCGCAGCTTTTGCATCCTTATTAACCTTAGGGGGCGTTTCTAGCACTGCTTTCGTAGCACATGCTGAAGAAACCCGCGTAGAAGTTATCGCCAAAGGTTTCCAACATGACTTCTGGAAAGCTGTTAACAAAGGGGCTGAAAAAGCTGCTAGTGAATTAGGTGCTAAGATCAACTTCGTTGGGCCACAAAACGAAACAGCGATTGCAGAACAATTGGAACAATTGAACAACGCCATTAACAAGAACCCTAAAGCCATTGCTTTAGCAGCTTTGGATACAGAAGCTGAATTAGATGCTATCAACATGGCGCTCAGCAAAAACATTCCAATCATTGGGTTTGACTCTGGGGTTCCAGGGGCACCAGAAGGGGCGATTAAGGCAACTGCTTCAACTGACAACCACGCAGCAGGTGGGAATGCAGCTGAACACCTCTTCCCAATGTTAGAAGGTAAGGTCAAAGACAAACCAGTTCGTATTGGGGTTATCTCTCAAGAAGCCAACTCACTCTCTATCACTCAACGTACTTCTGGTTTCATCGACAAGATGGTCGAACTCTTTGAGAAGAAAGGCGTGAAAGTAGCCGTTGTAGGTCACGACAAGTTCAAGAACAATGTAGCGGAAGCAGATGCTAAAGTCATTATCGAAGTGCGCGTGCCTGCTCAAGTAGATGATGCGGCTGGTAAGACAGAAGCTTCTACTGTCTTAGAAAAAGAAGACACTATTGCGATCTACGGTTCAAACGAATTTGCAGCTAAGGCCATCATCAACGCTAACGGTGGTTTCTCTGAATCTAAATTAGGGGCAGACAAGATCTTAGCAGTTGGTTTTGACTCTGGGGCCCTCCAACAAGATGCTATCCGTAAGGGTATCTTCGTTGGTTCTGTTACCCAAGACCCAATCCAAATCGGTTACCAAGCAGTGAAATTAGCGGTTGAAGCAGCTCAAGGTAAAGAAGTAAAAGACGTGGATACTGGGTCCAAGTGGTATGACGCTAAGAACATCGACTCTGATGAAATCAAAGCCCTCTTATATGAATAAGAAAACCATGTAAACTCTAGTGGAGGCGAATGCCATGACGCGCATGAAACTTTTGGCCATTGACCTGGGGGCGAGCTCAGGTCGCGTAATGCAAGCCATTTATGATGGACAGACCCTCCAACTCACTGAGGTGCACCGGTTCGCTAACGAACCGGTCAGCCTCAATGATGGCTTGTACTGGAATATTTTACACTTACAAAACGAAATCAAACGCGGCATCAAGAAGGCGACCCAAGTTGATGACATTCCTATTCGTTCTATTTCAGTGGATACTTGGGGTGTCGACTATGCCTACTTGGATCAAGCGGGAGATATGATTTACCTGCCACACTGCTATCGTGATAACCGCATGGGTTCCTATGAAGCAGACTTCTATCAAGCCATGGCGCCAGAAAAGCTCTTTGACTTGACGGGGGTACAGCCAGCGACCATTAACTCGGTCCTCCAACTCTATGCAGACTTGCGGGAAAAACCACATCTCAAGCAAATCGCCCAAAAGGTCCTCTTTATGCCGGATTTGATTAACTATCTACTCAGTGGAGTAGCAGCAACGGAGTATACCATTGCTAGCACCTCAGGTTTGTTATCATCCAGTCACCCGGGTAGTTTTGAAGACAAGGTCTTAGACAGCTTGGGGATTCCAAAAGACTGGTTCGGGCAAGTGACCAAAGGCGGGCGCATCTTGCGCCAATTGTCGCCACGCATTACTCAAGAGCTCAAGATTGAGCCTTTTGACGTGATTGCTGGCGCGGGCCATGACACAGCGGCGGCTGTGCTGGCTATTCCTTATGCCAGCGACCAACCAACGGCCTTTATCTCTTGTGGGACCTGGTCCTTGGTAGGCTTGGAGTCGGATCAACCGGTCTTGAGTGAAGCTGCTTATAAAGCTGGCCTAACCAATGAAGGCTGCTTCGACGGTCGCTATCGTCTGCTTAAGAACACCACCGGCTTGTGGATTCTGCAAGAACTCCAACGTGACTGGCGCTTGCAGGGTGAAGAGCTTTCCTTCGCCCAAATGGCAGAATTAGCCCAAGCAGTGACTGACAACCAAACCTGGATTAATCCAAATGATGCGATTTTTGCTTCGCCTCATGATATGGAAGCTAAGATTAAGGAACGTTGTCGTCTGACCAACCAAGCAGTCCCTCAAACTAAGGGACATGTGGTCAGAGTAGTCTTAGAAAGTTTGGCCCTTGCTTATCGGCAGACCTTGGATCAGTTGGAGCAACTGACTGGCCAAAGCATCGACGCCATTCATATGGTGGGCGGCGGGATTCAAAATCGCTTGCTCTGTCAGTTAACGGCTAACTTCTCCGGGCGTCCTGTCCGGACGGGGCCAATTGAGGGCAGTGCCTTGGGCAATATCTTAGCTCAACTCTTGACCTTGGGTGAGATTAAGACCCGCCATGAGGCGCAGGCCTTAATTAAAAACAGTGAAACAACACATGATTATGAGGTAGCGGATTTGCCTAATCGTGACCAAATCTATGCTCGCTACCTGGAATTGACGAAAGGTGGTCAATAAATGCTTAAACATATACCAGCCATTTTGAGTCCAGACTTAGTCAAATATTTGATGGAAATGGGGCATGGGGACGAATTAGTCATTGCCGACGCCAACTTCCCGGCTCATCGCTTGGGCCAGCGCGTCATTCGCGCGGATGGTCATGGGGTCCCAGAACTTTTGGATGCCATTCTGACCCTCCTGCCTTTGGATCCTTACAGTGATTATCAAGCAGGTCTAATGCAGGTGGTGCCAGGGGACCCAACGGTTCCGGTCATTTGGGAAGAATACAAGGCCATCCTAGATCGTCAGACTCAAGACCAAGGCTATCAAATCAAAGAAATTGAGCGGTTTGCCTTCTATGAACAAGCCAAAGATGCTTATCTCGTGATCCAAAGCGGGGAGACCGCCCTATACGGCAATATCATTTTGAAAAAAGGCGTACTCTAGCCACGTCAAAAATTGCAATAGGAGTGAACAATTATGTCAACATTTTATGTACCAGCTATTAACTTAATCGGTAAAGGGGTGATTAATGAAGTTGGTCCTTACGTCAAAGAATTAGGCTACAAGAAAGCTCTCTTAGTAACGGATACCTTCATTGCTTCTAGCGATATCTTACCTAAGGTGACTAAACCTTTAGATGCAGAAGGCATCGACTATGTCGTCTTCTCTGATGTGGATCCAAACCCTTCTTGTAAGAATGTCTTGGATGGTCTCAAGGCCTTGCAAGAAAACCACTGCGACTTCATTATTTCACTCGGCGGTGGTTCACCACAAGACGCAGCTAGCTGTATCTCGGTTATGGCAACCAATGGTGGTAAGCCTCAAGACTACGAAGGTTTGCACAAATCAGCTAAGAAAGGTTTGCCAGTTGTGGCGATTAACACAACGGCTGGGACTTCTGCTGAAATTACCATTAACTATGTTATTACCGACGAAGAACGTAAGGTTAAGATGGTCATGGTTGACAAGAATAGTTTGGCGCTGATCTCTGTTAACGACCCTGAATTAATGGTATCTAAACCAGCAGCTCTAACAGCTGCAACCGGGATGGATGCCTTGACTCACGCGGTAGAAGCCTTGGTAACACCAGGTGCTTATGGCGTCACCAAGAAACTCTCAATCGGGGCAATTGAATTGATTAAGGAATTCTTGCCACGAGCAGTGAAGGATGGGCATGATATCGAAGCCCGCGAAGGTATGGTCAACGCTATCTTCTTAGGTGGGATGTCCTTCAACAACGCCGGTTTAGGTTATGTCCACTCCATGGCTCACCAACTAGGGGCAGTTTATCATTTACCACACGGTGTCTGCTGTGCCATGTTATTACCAGTGATTGAACGTGAAAATGCTAAGCGCGTACCAGCTGCCTTCCGTGATGTGGCCAAGGCCTTAGGTTTACAAGTTGAAGGCAAGTCAGACCAAGAGTGTGCGGATTATGCCATTAGCGAAATCGAAAAATTGTCTGAAACAGTGGGTATTCCTAAGAAGTTAACCGAACTAGGTATTGAAGAAAAAGACTTTGACTTCGAATATCTATCCAAGAATGCCATGATTGATGCCTGCGCACCAGGTAACCCATTCACCCCAACCTTGGAAGAAACCATTGCCTTCTATAAGGAACTCTTCTAGGACCTAACTAGATAAAGATTGACAAGCACCCCATGGCCAAGTTGGGGTGCTTGTCTTAGTTTATGGAGCGGTTATAATTTTTCCCTATAACATATGCTAGATTTTTCGTCTAACGGCATAGCTTGACCCTGGCTTGGGACTTAGGTATAGTGAAAACATAGGAAACACGTTGAAGAGAAGAGTAGGGATGAATCCTTGTCTAGAGAGCTTGTAGCGGGTGGAAGCAAGCCTAGGATCTCCTTACAAATGGTCTCAGAGTGGGTGCTTGGGTTAAACCAGCACACGGGGGCACCCGTTACCATGGCAGAGTCCTAACGGACTCACAGAGGCCTTGTCGGTGACGGCAGGGTGAATGAAGGTGGTACCACGAGTGACGCTCGTCCTTTTCCCTAGGGGAGGACGGGCTTTTTTTGTCTTCTCCCGTCAAAATTAGCCATTAAAGGAGAATCACATATGTCCATTAAAAGTTTTGCCAAGAAAGTCACCCTTACCACACTCGCTGCCTTTAGCCTATTTGGCGCGGCCCTGCCTGCATCTGCTGCGACTAAGGTCACGGTCAGCAGTATTGGCTCTGACTACGATGTTTGGAAGTTCATTGCTGAGTCAGAAGAAGCCAAGAAAGCAGGTCTAGAGATTGAGGTCAAAGAAATTGATGGTGGCCTGCCACTTAACAAGTCCGTAGCGGATGGTATCGTGGATGCCAATGCCTTCCAATCTTTGGGCTACTTAGACGCCTTCAATAAGGAATCCGACAATGCTTTGGTACCGATTGGGACCACCTATATCGAGCCAATGGGGATTTATTCTAAGAAATACAAGAAGATTGAGGAAGTCAAGGAAGGGGCTGTGGTGGCCTTGGCCGATAACCCAGCCAACACGACACGGGCTTTGCGCTTGCTAGAGTCTGCTGGTCTGATCAAGCTCAAACCTGACTTTGATGATGGCGTGGGGACACCCGATGATGTCATCGAAAACCCTAAGAAGCTAGAATTTAAGTTAATTGATGACACTACAGCGGTTCGTGTCTTAGACGATGTGGACCTCTCCATTATCGGTAACACCATTGCTTTGGAAGGCGGCCTCAACGTTCTCAAGGATGCCATCTACAAGGAAGAAATCAACGACTCAACCAAGTCACGCATTAACGTGATCGCCGTCAAGAAAGGCCGCGAAAAAGACGAGAATCTACTTAAACTAGTGGAACTCTATCACACGCCTAAGGTCCAAGAATTCATCAAGGAAAAATTCGAGGGTACCAAGGTAGAAGTGAAAAAAGACATTAAAGATGTCTGGAAGGAAGCTGAATAATGAAAGTAGCCATCGTAGCGGCCATGCAGGAAGAGTTGGCACCTTTCCGCCAACATTTTGGGGCCAAGCAGCTAGTCTTTGAACAGGCTAAGACTCGCATAGAAGCGGTCAACCCACCTGAGGGGACCGAGATTAGTCAGCTTTACTTAGTAGAGTCTGGCATTGGTAAGGCTAATGCTGCCGCCTGCGCTGCCTGGCTCTTAAGCCAAGTAGGGCCAGACCTAGTCATCAATACTGGGTCGACGGGCTGCTTTGAGCCAAGCGTGGCCTTAGGTGACGTAGTCATAAGTGACCGTTTTGTTTATAGTGATGTAGATGCTACAGGCTTCAATTACGCTTGGGGGCAGGTGCCACAAATGCCAGCCCATTACCCGGTCGCAGCTGACTTGCTGGCTAATCTGCTGGCTCATTTCCAAGGGGCAGGCAAGTCCTATCAGGTTCATGTGGGCACCATTGCGACGTCAGATTCTTTTATGAGCGATCCTCAGAGGGTAGCGGAAATCCTGGAACGGCAACCAGGCCTCCTAGCTTCTGATATGGAAAGTGCCGCCCTAGCTCAGGTCCTAGCAAGTTCAGCTTGTCAGGTTCTCAACATTCGGGGCATCTCAGATCATGTTGGCGCCCAGGCCCCTCAACTCTTCAAGGATAGCCTGGCGCTGGCTGCCCAGAATGCTTATGATGCGGTATTGACCGTCCTTACACAAATAATTTAAGAAAAATTGCGGGGCGACTAGCCCCGTTTTTTTGTAGGCATTATTTGTATGGATAAATGCTATGTTTCTTGCTTTTATTGGGAACTATAAGAGAAAAATAATAAGAAAAAACAGTGAGTATGTGGTACTAATTCACGATGCACTTGTCCATACTATTACTATCGTCACAATATCATAACAATTCACCAAAATTAGTAGCGAATATTGCTTTTGGAATTTTAATATAAGCTATTGGAAATGCCGTTATGATGGTGTATAATGAGTTGTCGATAGAATTTTTTGTTCGTAATGATTCTGAAAGAAAGGAAGGATTTAATGAAATTGACAAGTCAGTTCATGCGTAAGTTTTACCAACTGATGGCAGTAGTCCTCTTAGTTTTAGGCGCGCTTTTTCCAACAGTAGTTACTTATGCACAAGAAGTAAGCACTGAGGATAGCACTACGACCCCTATCGTAGCTCCAGCAAACTCAGAAGAGAGCAAAGTGGAGGAGGTGACTCCAACTCCAGCGCCAGACAAGCAAGAACCTGCAGTTCCAGCTCAGGAAGAATCCAGTCAGGAATCTAGCAGTGAGTCAGGTTCTACAAAATTGCGTTCTGCGGAAGTTAACGGTGTCTTGAAAATGACCCTTAACAACAACACAGGGACGGATGCTAAGTACACGACCAGTTCCCACGTTGGGGAAGTATCAGTCGATGGATCAGGACTCAATGATACCTTAGAGGGAGCCTTTGTTGAGATTCGCGTACCAGCCAAGTATGTTGAAACAATGGCAGCGACTGCAGGTGGTATCGCCAAAGAAGCAGGGGTCTTAACTCAAGATGGTGAGAACTATGTGTTAACAGTTGCGCTTAATAATATTGAGCGAACTACATCAGGTTCTTTCCCCTTCAGTATTAAGTTTAAGGATCGCCTGACGCCAGATGGTTATAGCGTCCAACCGCGAGTAGCCGTTCGTCAAGCAGACCGTCGAGTGGTTGCGGGCCCATCCTCTGACTTGACCTTTAATGTCAAAGCAGATAAACCGCAACTCCAGAAGTTAGTTAAAGCTAATACCTTGGACATGTTCGTCCAACAAGATATCTATGGTGGGGAAACTGATGGTGGGGACTATCTTAATGATAAAGCCTCTGATATTCCCTTTTATTTCTTCTTATCGCCACAAGGAATTACCAACCAAACTATCCAAGAGTATCGTGCTAATCAGACCTACCGGTCCTATGAGACCATTGTCATCAAGGATACCTTGCCTACCTATGAGGGCGTCGGTGGTCAAACGCTGACAGCTACCTTCGACCCGGCCAAAAACCCAGGTTGGACCAACAATGGTGATGGGACGGTTTCTTATACTGTAACCAACCCAGATCCAGCTTCTGGTGGGGCAGAGACAACCTTACGGAATGTTCGTCTACGCTTGTCATTCCCTAATGCCAAGTTTAAAAATGGTAATAAGCAAATCGTCCACAGTAATAATGTAGAATTGACCATGACCCCTTACCAAAAAGGGCCGTCAGAACCCGATACTGTCTTGACAGACGATGTGCCTTTCACCTTGACCAGTGAGTTGGTTCCTGCTGGTATGTTCCGGAAGATTGCCAATAATAGTGGTCGGATTCGCTTGCAGCCTCAGGCTAACCACTTAGTGGAAGCTTTCTGGAGCTTAGCCTTCCGGAATACTTCGGCTCTGCCTGTGTCGCAACTAGTAATGGAAGATACTCAATTAGATGAACGTATGTATCCATATAGCTTGACCGTTAGTGGGACTTTGAACATCCCACTAGACATTTATGCGGTGGCTGAAGATGGCAGTGAGACCTATATAGACACGCTATCTCGAACAAAACGTTCCATTGAGAACATTGATTCCCAGGCTTGGGCCCAAGTCCAAGAACAGGTAGCCAAGGTTCAAAGTGGCGAAATTGAAGATACTCAAGCCGTAGCTGCTACCCGTAAATATAAGGGGATTCGGATTAAGCTGCCTGCTGGTCAGAAACACATGCCAACCACAGGTTTTGCTTTGCAATACCGGACTCGTCTCTTAGATCCTTATAATACTAAGGCCCTGACAGAGAATAAGTTCTATAACAACGTAGCTACCCTAGATATCGCTTTAGAGACGGAAGACGGCTCTGAAGTCAAACCAAAGCAATTAAGTGCTAACGCCCGGATGATGGCTGATACATTGGAAGAAACCGTACAATTCAACAAGACCACTAAAGTTAACCAAACAGGTACGCTAGGTGAGCAAGTTGTCTATCGTCTGGTCTTCTCTAACTTCGTAGTATCGCCAGCGCGTGCTTACCGCAATGCTAAGTTCATTGATATCTTGCCTCAAGGGGTGACCTTTAAGAGTGCTACTGAAGAATTAGCGGCAGACAAGGGCAAGATTAAGAATGTTGAAGTCGTTGAAAACTATAATGGCTCAGGTCGTACCGCCGTCATTATTGACCTAGGAACTATTCCGGCCTTCTCTGATGTTAAGCCTAACTTCCCAATTTTAGTGGAAGGGACCATCAATGAAGGGGCCATCCCAACTAAAATTCAAACACCTACTAATAATGAAGATAACCATGCTTACTTTATCTCTGATGAGTATGATCCACTTCCGGATGGGGTAAAATCAACAACATTAGTAGATAATAAGTTCAATATTCAAGTTGATGGTAAGACACCGGCTCAGTTAGTGGGGGCTACTTCACAAACTACGGTTAACCTTCCATCTGAAATTGCTTCTACCAAGTACATCCGTAAGGCAGGCGAAAGCTTCCATACAAACCCAGTCTTAACCGATTATGATGAAGCTTTTGATTATCGCTTGCAGACTCGGAACTTCTCTGTCTTACCGATGAAACACTTTATCTTGTATGACCGTCTACCATATAGCGGGGATGTTAATACAAGTAAATTCTCTAACCTGCTAACAGGACCACTCAATGTTCCTGCCAAGTACACTGTCTACTACCATACTGCGACTGACATGACTAAGAATGCAGCTCAAGAAGTAGGGCGTGACGGTTGGATGACAGCAGATCAGGTAGCTGATTTTACCCAAGTAACAGCTATCAAGATTGTCTTGAACCAAGGCCAAGAGGTTGAGCCAGGTGAAATCATTAACTTTGATGTGCCAATGAAGGCGCCAGCTTATACTAATGGCTACATTAATCGTGAGAAGGCAACTAACTTCTTCTCAACCAACCGGGATGCCAATGACTTGACTAGCTTCGGGGATACCAATGCGGTTGTTAACCAATTACCACAGTATATTCCAGTTGCTAAGAAATGGGTCAAAGAGAAAAACTTAGACCAAGTAGTCTTTGAACTCTTCCGTAAGAGTCAACCACGCGATGTTTTAGCAAGTATGACCCTGAACGAAGCCAATGGCTGGAAGGGGATCTTCAAGCGTCTGGACAATGGCCAATTGTTAGATCCTAACGTGACGGATTACGATGTGCGAGAAGTGTTACCAGATCGTTATGCTTTGGACTTTAACATCACTTCTTCGTATGACGCTACTAACCCTGGCTCAGATGAAGACGAGCGTGTCTACGAGATTACTAACGAACGTAAGGTACGCATCTACTATGTTAAGAAGGAATGGGAAGATGATAATAACCGTCTAGGCAAACGGAAGCCTATTAAGGTGCAACTCAAGCAAGACGGTCAAAATTATCGTGACCCACTAGACATTACCGAAGATGATAATTGGCAAATTAGCATTTCAGATGTACCTTCAGTTAATAATGGACGCCCTTATATCTATAGTGCAGACGAAGTAGAAGTGCCTGCAGGTTACTATAAGGAAGTTAAATCTGAAGGAAATACGACGGTTATTACTAACAAATTGCCAATTCCAAGTGGAAAAGATGTAACCTCTGAAGGTATTCAGGGAGCTAGCCAAACCGGCACACCGACCTACACGCCAGGGACCGTCACTATCGATGGTAGTCCCGTTACAGTCGATTTGAAGCCTAACAGTTACCGTTTAGTTGTAGGGGGTCAAGTGATTGAGCAGACGACTACACCGGCCATGAAGAATGGTCAAGAAGTCGGAACCTACACTCTTGATCAAGCAAGTGGCAAAGTGACCTTCCAACCGAAGAAAGACTTTACCGGTCAGCCTGACCCAGTAACTGTCCAGGTAGAAGATGAAAATGGTACGCCAGCCACCGCAACTTACACACCAAATGTCCTAGGCGTTAAACCAAGCGCACAGGATGCTGAAACAACTGATATTCAAGGCAAAGAACAAGTGGGACAATTAACCTTTACCCCAGGGACGACCGCAGTAGATGGCCAAGATTATACTGTGCCTATTGCGGCTAACTCTCTCCAATTCTTGGTAGATGGTCAAGCTTCAACTGAAACGACCATCCCTGCTAAAGATGCTAACGGTAAAGAAATCGGGACCTACACCCTTAACCAAAATGGTCAGGTAACCTTCCAACCTAATAAGGACTTTGTAGGTGACCCAGTACCAGTTCAAGTCCAAGCCAAGGATGAGAACGGAACGCCTGCAGTGGCAACTTACACTCCACATGTTACAGGCGTAAAACCAGTCGGGGTACCTGCGACCTCAACCGGTATTCGTGGCGCTAGCCAAAGCAAGCAAGTAACCTTCCAACCAGGCCATGCAGATGTGCCAATGGATGATCAGGTGCCTGCTAAACTTAAGAATGACCAAGGTCAATTGGTCGAAAGCCTCAAGGTAGAAAACCAAGGGACTTACACTGTGGCAACTGATGGAACGGTTACTTTCCTTCCTGAGAAGAACTTCGTGGGTCAAGCTAAAGCCGTGACCGTCGTCCGTGTAGATAAGAACGGAACGCCAGCTGAAGCGACCTACACCCCAACCGTTGTCGATGCAACCCCAACTTCAACCAATGCTGAAACCACTGATATACAAGGTCAAGTCCAAGAAGGGACCGTAAGCTTCGCACCAGGCCAAGCACAAATTGACGGTCAAGCTGTCACGGTGCCACTGGTAGAGAACAGCCTAGTCTTTGTAGTTGACGGTCAAGTGGTTCAAGAAAAAGAAATTGATGCTAAGGATACCAATGGTAAAACCATCGGGACCTACAAGCTCAACTCTGAAACAGGTCAAGTGACCTTCACGCCGCATAAGGATTATGTCGGCACACCAGTTCCAGCTACTATCCAAGCGCATGACACCAATGATGTGACGGTAACTGCCACCTATCAACCTCATGTAACGGGCGTGACGCCTTCTGGTAAGGACGTTAGCTCAAGTGGCCTCCAAGGGGCTAGCCAAACTGGTCAACCTGTCTTTACGCCAGGGGATACCAAGGTGCCAATCACCATTAATGATGAGCAACCTGCACAATTCTTTGTAGGTGGCCAAGCAGTGACTGAAACCAGCCTGCCAGCTATGAAAAATGGCGTGGAAGTTGGGACCTACACCTTAGATCCTAAGACAGGTCAAGTAACCTTCCAACCTAAAGCTGATTTCGTAGGGACACCAGATCCTGTGACGGTTCAAGTTAAGGATGCCAACGGGACTCCAGCAAGAGCTAACTACACGCCAACCGTCTTGCCAACTAGCCGTCAAGGCCTTGATAAAGTAAGCCAAGATATCCAAGGTAAGGCTCAAACTGGCCAGCCAGAATTCACCTACAACCCAGACCCTAACAATGGTGGGGCGGATCAAGCTATCCAAGTTTCTGCACAAAACCCAGCTAAATTTGTGGTTGATGGTGCAGTCTCAGATGCTAGCCAAATCGACGCCAAGGATAAGGATGGCAAGGTTATCGGGACCTATACACTCACTCCTGAGACAGGCTTGATTACCTTCCAACCTAACAAGGACTTTGTGGGGACAGCTCAACCAGCTACTATCCAAGTACTAGACCCTAACGGGGTAGGCGTTTCTGCTACCTACACGCCAACCGTGACACCTGTTACGCCAACCGGAACTAGCGTCACTTCAGAAGGCTTGCAAGGTCAAGCCCAAACAGGTACGCCAAGCTTTGAAGCGGGCCATGCAGATGTGCCAATCACCATTAATGATGAGCAACCTGCTCGCTTGGTAGATTCCGCAACTGGCCAAGCAGTCAATGAAAAAAGCTTACCAGCTGTCAAAGACGGCAAGACCGTGGGGACCTACACTATCGATCCTAAGACTGGGACCGTCACCTTCCAACCTAACAAGGACTTTGTTGGTACCCCAGATCCAATCCAAGTGGAGGTTAAAGACGCTAACGGCACGCCAGCCAAGGCCAGCTACACCCCAACCGTTACAGCCGTTGTACCACGTGGTGATAATCAAACCACGACCGACATTCAAGGGAAGACCCAATCTGCTACCCTCGTCTTTACACCAGGGTCAGATAAGGTACCAATGGATGACACGGTAGCTGCTACTTTCGAAGATGGTTCTACTGAGAAGAAGGTAGAAGGGCAAGGAACTTACACGGTTGCCAAAGATGGCACTGTGACCTTCGTACCTGATAAATCCTTCGTCGGGACAGCAGACCCAGTAACAATTAAACGTCAAGACGTCAACGGGACAGTAGCGACTGCTACTTATACCCCAATCGTGACAGCTGTTACTCCAAGTGGTAGCCCAGCGACATCTAGTGGCCTGCAAGGCGCAAGTCAAACTGGCACCCCAAGCTTCAAGCCAGGACATCCTGATGTGCCAATCAAGATTGATGCAGATCAACCAGCTCAATTTGTAGTGGCAGGTAAAGCAGTGGCTGGAACTAGCGTTTCAGCTACTAAGGATGGCCAAGAAGTCGGGACCTACACCTTGGACCCACTGACTGGCACGGTTACCTTCCAACCTAAGAAAGACTTCGTAGGAGTTCCAGACCCAGTTACTGTTCAAGCCAAGGACGCTAACGGTACCCCAGCTACTGCTACTTACACGCCAAGTGTAACGGGCGTAACGCCAAGTGGTAACCAGGTAGAGTCTTATGGTCTCAAGGGTCAGATTCAAACGGGCAAGCCAAGCTTCACACCTGGTGACAGCCAAGTGCCAATTGATATGGATGCGGACCCAACCTTCGAAGACGGCAGCAAGAGAGTGACCCTTAAGGGGCAAGGGTCTTATGTCCTAGCCAATGATGGGACGGTTACCTTCTTGCCAGAACCAGAATTTGTTGGGACAGCGACCTCAATTGTAGTGGTTCGAGTTGATATCAATGGGACTCCAGCTAAGGGGACTTACACACCACATGTCTTAGACATCGTGCCAAATCACGCGAAATCGGAAGACGTGCAAGGTAAGACTCAGTCTGCTACGGTAGGTGCGACTGACCAAACAAGTGGTCAAGACCTTGTGCCAAGTGCTAGTCGCCCAGCTCGCTTGGTAGATCCATTTACTAAAGAAGCAACAGATGCCAAAACTGTTCCAGCTCTAGACGATAATGGCAAAGAAATTGGTAGCTATACATTAGACCCATTAACCGGTCTTGTAACCTTCCAACCAAATAAAGATTTCGTAGGCCAACCACAAGGGGCTGCGGTAGTCTTCCAACATGAATCAGGGCTTAGCGTAATTGCGCGTTATCAACCGTATGTAACGCCAAATCCAGATTCCAATGATTCAGGCTCTAGTGTCAGCGAGCAATCTGCTGATGCAAGTCAACCAAATGAGCGCGGCAAGCGCCCAGGCAACCACTTGCCTAAGACCGGGGAAAGTAATACTTCCTTCTGGTTAGCAACTAGCCTCGTGACATTAGCATTGACACTTGTTTTCTTTGGACGCAAGGTTAAGGCTGAAAACTAGAACTTCCAATAGGAAGTAATCAAATAGGGCGAGCCCCTTTCCTGATAGACAGGAAAGGGGCTCGCTTTTTGTTATAAAAAAGCCCTAGAAGGACTTTCTGAGCAAGCAACCAAGCGCTAGAGTGAATCTGTCGGCTTACAGAAACACCACTAGGAGGTTGACTGCCCAGGCAAGTCCTACTAGGGAAAGAAATCAATATTAAATCGAAGGTGCGTCTTGATTAAAACTATGGCGGGATTGAATGTGAGCCAAGAGTGCTTGGCAACCGCGATAGATTTCAGAAAAAGCTGTATCAAAGTCTTCAGTGTACCAAGGGTCAGCAATCTGAGTTTCTTCTCCAGCATAGTGCAAGAGCATATTGACTTCGCCACTAGGGCGAGCACCAATCAGATAATTGATGGCCCGTAAGTTAGGTTCATCCATACCAATGATATAGTCAGCCTTGATATCTTCGATATCTAGTTGTCGTGCAACGTGTTTTGGGGTAGGAATTCCTAAGGCTTGAAGACGCTCATTGGCATCTTCATGAATCGTTTTTCCAATTTCCCAAGGACTAGTTGCAGCAGAATCGATTGTTATTTGGTCGCTTAGACCGGCTTCTGCCACCAAGTGGCTGAAGATGGCTTCTGCCATTGGTGAACGGCAGATATTACCCAAGCAAACAAATATAACTTTAACCATAAATATCTCCTTTTACGTTTGTAAGTAAATTTTGAGGGGATTTATTTGGTTTTGCCCATCTTGTCGACCTAAGTTGTAGAGTGACTCTAAAACGGCGATGTCACTTTCAAATCTGCCAACTTTAAGGTGGGTAGATGGGCGGATGGCGAATAGTTCGCCTTGTGCTTCCAAGCTTTCAATTTGATTCAAGGTCTGATTATAGCGGATGTTACGCTCTTTCAGGGCTTGGACAAAAGCAGGGAAGCGGTGGTAGAACATTGAATAAAAAGGGTTCGAGTGAGTGGATTTGCGGTAGGAAGCGGGTCTGGTAAGGACCACAATCAACTTATCAACACCCAGTTGGCGCGCATAATGGACTGGGATGCTATCACTAATACCACCGTCGAGGTAGGCGCCACCACTTAAACAAGGGCTAGCGTCTAACTGAATCATTTTAGAGACGAAGGGTAGGGCGGAACTGGCTCTGAGAACTTCCATTTGAGCAAATACGTCCTCGATTAGGGCATATTCGGCTCTCCCACTGGCTACATGGGTGACCACTGCATGAAAACGGGTCTTAGAAGCTTTAAATTGTTCGTTATCGAAAGGATCCAGGATCATAGGGACTTGGTAGTAGGCGAATTCCTTGTTGACATAGTTACCAGTCTTGAGCCAAGAGCTTAGACTCATGTAACGTTTGTCGCCAAGATAGCGTCGATTATAACGCCATGCCCGACCAATTTGACCACTGAGATAATTAGCCCCGAAAAGGGCCCCTGCTGAAACAGCCACAATCTCATCTACTGGGATTTGGGCTGTCATTAGACTATCAAGGACACCGGCTGTGTATAAACCGCGCATCCCACCGCCTTCGAAGACCATGCCTATCCGCATACTTTGCCTCCTTTATGGGAAGGTGTCACCATCTTGATTAGGGACAAGACATGACACACCTACGAGCCTAAAGTGATTCATGTCACTATTGTATAATAAATTGATTCAGAAATAAAGCGACTTTTCTGAAAAACAGTAGACATTATGTTTCAATTGTGTTATATTTAAATTAAGTTAGCCTCTGACTTAATTAATCTTTCTTTTTAGTGCTAGTGAGGGTCTGACTTAATTTAAGCCTTGAATAAAGTTAATATCTAACTTTATAGGCCAAAAGAGGTTAGAGAATGGTAAAACGAAAGAAGTTAGAGAATGTAACGTCCCTTGGTATCGTCTTTGGGACTTTCGCCCCGCTACACGTTGGGCATATTGATATTATTAATCAGGCCAAGCGCCACAATGATGGGGTCCTAACCATCGTATCAGGTTATGACGGGGATCGAGGGGATCTAATCGGGCTGAGTCTACGCAAGAGATTCCGTTATACGCGTGAGACTTTCCGCTATGATGACTTGGTCATTGTCGATAAGCTAGATGAGAATCATATTCCGGCCTATCCTAATGGTTGGGTAGAGTGGCTAGCTAAGCTCGATGAGTCCATTGCTCAGTATGTGACCTTCAGTGGCCAAGCTAAGATTATGGTCTACTGTGGTGAACCAGAGTATAAGGACAAGATTAATGAATTGCGCCCTGACTGGGAAGTAGTTCTGGTAGACCGATCCTTAATTAAGATTTCCGGGACCACGATTCGGAGTAATCCGCGGATGCACTGGCATCAGATTGCCAAACCATTCCGCCGCTTCTTCTCGACTAATGTCCTCATTGCAGGCTCAGCTTCCAACGGTAAGACAACCTTGGCGCGGGATTTATCACGCCTCTTCGGTTGCCCTTGGTCACCGGAATATGCCCGCGAGTATCAGGAACGCTACAATGTCTTAGATGATGAATTGGACAAGAACGACTACACCTATCTCTTTACCGGCCAGTTCCGTCAGACTTCGGACTTGATTGACTCGCCGGCCAATAATGGCCTCATCATCGCTGATACCAACTCGACCATTACCATGGCCTATGCGGAGTACTACCTCAAGGACAGCCTGTCTGAGGAAGATTTCCAAGCCTTGACCGACGTTTACCAGTCCATGATTGAGAAGGAAAAGTGGGATAAGATTTTCGTTGTCCTACCACAATCTAACTATGTGGATGACGGGGTTCGGGACATGACCATGGCGGATGAAGAAACCCGTGATGCCTTCACATCTCTAACCATCCAGCTCTTTGAAGAAGCGGGATTGGCTGATAAGATTGTCTACTTGGGCAATCCTAAGCCAGGCCAGACCTTCTTCGAGAGTCTCTACGAAACAGCCAAAATTGAAATTGCAAGCTTATTGAATCAGGAGGTATAGAACATGTCAATTGTTGAAAATTTTAAGACCAAGTGGACCAAGCTCCACGATTACTGCACATCAGGCTATAAGGTAACGGGGCGCAACCTCAAAGTCTTAGCCGGCGACACCAAGAAATTAGGCTTTGCTGGCGTCATCAAGGCCATCTATGAGGACTTAGTAGTGGGCCGTACCCCACTGGAATGGGCTTATTTAATCATTATGTCCATTGTGCCAATTATTGTTGCTTTGCGCGACCCAGATTCAACCTTGCTAGGCTTTATCGCTTCTATTACAGGGGTTATTAACGTTATTTTGGTAGCTGAAGGCCGTAAATCCAACTACTTCTTTGGTGTCATTACGACCAGTATTTACTTATTTTTAGCTATCGGTAATGGATTCTATGGTGAGGTTTTAACAAATGCCTACTTCGTAGTTATGCAACCGATTGGCCTTTATGTCTGGCTTATGGCAGACCGTAAGCGTCAAGAACAAATCCATCAAGTAGAAGACACACCTACTAATGTCAAGTCCCGTCGCATGGGCTTGGTGGATTGGATTATTGCCTTAGCTCAAACCGCAATTGTTTGGCTTCTCATGGGCTTAGCCTATAAGTCTATCGGTGCTAATCGACCTTTCCGTGACTCTGTGACTGATGGGACCAATGTGGTGGGGCAGAAGTTAATGACCGAGCTCTATGCCGAACAATGGCTCTTCTGGATTGCTACCAATCTCTTCTCCATTTACCTTTGGTGGGGCACTGATGGCTCCGTCGATATTGTGGTCATGTATCTGCTCTTCACAGTTAACAGTATTGTCGGCATGTATCGCTGGATTCAACAAGCCAAGGCCAATCAATAGGGAGGGACTTCATGCCTGAATTTAAGGACCCTCAAGCCGAAAAGCACTATTATGAGACTGAGGCCAGCCAGGAAGAATTTTTGACCTGGTACCAAAAACAGGAATTTCCCAACTATCCCAAACCAGCCTTAACGGTAGACAATGTGATCTTACGTTGGTATCAGGCCGACCCAGAGGAGGCGCCCCAACTACAATTGCTCTTGATCAAGCGCAAGGCCCATCCTTTCTTGGGTCACTATGCCTTGCCAGGTGGCTTTGTCGAACCAGACGAAGATACCACTCAGGCTACCATTCGTGAGGTGCTAGAGGAAACCCATATTGCCTTGGACCCGTTGCGAATTGAGCAGTTGGAGACCTTTGCCAGTCCAGGTCGCGATCCACGCGCCTGGGTGGTCTCGGTGGCCCATATCGTCTACCTGCCCTATGATAGCGGTCAGGAGGCGGTGGCAGGGGATGATGCCAGCGCCATTTGCTGGGCCAATCTCTCGGTGACCGAGTCAGGAGCTCTCTTGTTAGTGGATAGTGAGAGTCAAGACTTCATTCACGACTTGGCCTTTGACCACGAGTTGATTATTACCAAAGCGGTGAGACGCCTATCCAACAAGTTGGAGTACCATCCGACTGTTCTGTCGCTTCTACCAAGTACCTTCACCATTAAGGATGTGCGGGCAATCTTCGATGTCTTCAATCATCCCCAATTCCGCCATGTGGGTATGACTGCCTTCCGATTGCGTCAGGAGAAGTATCTGACCTTCCTGGAATTTGGCCATGCGGGTGCCGGTAAACGAGGGCGTAGTCACAAAACCTACACCTATCAACTCAATCCATTTTATTAGCAAGAAAAGACTGCCTGAGGCGGTCTTTTTTGCGTCTTCTTCTTGCTAGAAAGAGGCGATTAGAGTAGAATAAGCCTATGTGAAAGGAGAGTGGAGCTAGCTATGAAGAGATTAAGCCTAGATTTGCGGGTTAGCCATATTTTTGGGGTGCGGTTTTTGTCCGTTCTAGTCTTGTTGCTAGTCTTTATGTCCTTAGTGGGCTGGGGGCTACTTTCCTTATATGAGTTCTCCCCCAAAAGCTGGCAGCCAGTCTTAAGCGTATGTTTCTATCTTGCCTGGCCCTTTATCTCGGCTCCTCTGGTTCGGTGGTCTTATGACATACTCTGGCTCCGACCGGTTACCATACGCGATATCGGCAGTCAAATTGCCATTAAGGTTGGCCACCGAGAGAAGTGCCATGATTGGGCCGACCTGCGCAAGGTCAAGGTGTCGACTGAAGGGCAAAGTAGATACTACGCCTCTCCCGTCATGAGTCTAAATCTGGTGCTGATTTTCAAAGGGCGGACCTATCGCCTTGGGACGGATGATCATATAGAAGACTTGAGAAGCCTGGAACGCTATTGCCAGAGTAAAATAAGAAATAGACGCAAAAAGTCTAAGAAAGCCAAATAGACACAGAGAAGCAAGTTGGCCACTTGCTGGAAAGTTTGAACTAGAGTAGAATAAGCCTAGATGAAAGAACGGGAGAACGAGCTATGAAGAAATTAAGCCTAGATTTGCGGGTTAGCCAAATTTTAGGGGTGCGTTTTTTGTCCGGTCTGGTCTTGGTGCTAATCTTTATGTCCTTAGTGGGCTGGGGACTACTTTTCTTGTTTGAGCTCTCACCCAGAAGCTGGCAGCCAGTCTTAGGCTCATGTATGCTTCTTGCCTGGCCCTTTATAGCGGCTCCGTTGATTATTCGGACTCATGACAAAATCTGGCGCCGATCAGTTACCATGCGCGATATAGGGAGTCAAATTGCCATTAAGGTAGGCCATCGAGAGAGGTGTCATGCCTGGGACGACTTGCGCAAGGTCAAGGCGGAGTTTGGATCTAACAAGAGAGGTGGTTATTCTGTAACCAGGACCATGACTCTATTGCTGATTTTCAAAGGGCGAACCTATCGCCTATGGACGGATGAATATATAACAGATTTGACAAAATTCCAACATTATTGTGAGAGTAAAATAAGGAATAGACGCAAAAAGGCTAAGAAAGCCAAATAGGCACAGAGAAGCAAGTCAACCACTTGCTGGAAAGTTTGAACTAGAGTAGAATAAGCCTAGATGAAAGGACGGCGAGTCAGACATGGAGACATATCATGAAAGTAAAGAGCTAGAATTCAGCAAGGTCTTGCGGGTTAGCCATGTCTATGGCGTGCGTTTTTGGTCCATTGTGGGGCTGATTCTGGTCTTTATGTCCTTGCTAGGCTGGGGGCTCCTTTCCCTGCTCGATTGGCTCTGGCAAAGGACGCCAGAAGGCGCTCATGAAGCCTTATTGCTATTAGTCTTCGTGATTTGGCTTTTAGGGTCATCGGCTTTAGTTCAGTGGGCCTATGAGAAAATCTGGCGCCGCCCAGTGGTCATACGAGACTTGGGCAGCCAAGTTGCCATTAGCGTAGGAGATCGCGAGGATCGTCATTCCTGGTCGGATTTAGTCAAGGTCAAGATGCACCGTTATCGTGTGGGCCGCACAGGCCAAACGCGGGTCAAGAGCTTGAATTTGGTCCTGACCTTCCAAGGCAGAAGCTACCGCCTAGGGACGGATGAGCATCAACGCCAGCTAGAGAACCTACAAAATTATTGCCAGCGTAAAATCTTGCAAAATGGTTCAGCTTACTATCAATAAAAAACAAGCCCTCCTTAGGATTCCTAGGGAGGGCTTATTTTACTAGCTAGTGAGACTTTTGACGTCGTTTTTGAATGAGATGGTTGGTGGCCGCCACATCCAAGCGACGATGCCAAATCATACCTTGCCAGATTAGGATGTAGATGACTAGGACCACCCCTACAAAAGGAAGTAAATCCTGCCAAGAAAAGCTAATCCAGCCATTGTAGAGGGCCGTAATACCGACAATGATAAGGATAGAAGCGAAATGAAGAAGCAAGGCCAAGGTCAGGTTATGATCTTCTTCCCACTCCCGATAGTGGAGGGTGACAAGGCCGATGAGGCCACTCATAATGAGCACGGTGACGACTTCGGTAGGTCTAATGGCGCTGGTACGAAGGAAGACCAAGGTACAGAGCAGATAGGTGAGTGAGCCAATCAGAAGGCCATTGACGAAGGCTAAGGTATGTGTTTTTAACATCTTATATCCCTCCCATGCCTAGCGCTTGCTTGAGTGCTGGCAGATATTTACGGCTAACGCCAAGTTTAATTTTGTGGGTCAGTAAGGCCACCATATTGCCAGAAAATCCCATTTCAAGTGTGTGCAGATGGTTGATATTGAGCAGGGCGCTCTTGGAGACTTGGACAAAGTCTCGTCCGTCTAAACGTTCCAACATCTTATTGAGCTGGCCTTTGACTAGGTAAGTAGCCTCTTGAGTGTAGACGGTCAACTCATTCTGGTAGACTTCCATAGCAATCAAATCTTGACTAGCCACCATGATGGTCTTGTCATCGACTAGGAGCGGAAGCCGTGTGAGGCCAGAAGAGGCATTTTGATTTTCTTCCAAAAGCTGCAGGACTTGCAGGGCCTCAGCGTTAAGCTTAGCCGCTTCCACCGTCACATTGACCGTATCAGGGGCGAGTTGGGGATTGGGCTCAAATCGTATATTCACAGGGGCTTCCTCCTAAAACAGCGTCTTCTCCCCTATTATAGACTATGTAAGGCCAGTTGGCGACTGAATTTGCCTAAGATTGGCATGAGAATGAGGAAGAGGAGACCGAAGCCTAGGAGAATGAGGACTTCTTGGCCAGCACTGGTTAAGAAACCGACATCCAAGCCTACACCAGTGTGACGTAAGATTTGTTGTAACATGAAGTCAGGCACTTGCTGGGTCATGGCTGCTTGCGTAGGCGCTAGGAGAATGTGACGGAAGAGGGAGGAGAAGTAAGGGGCTGGGGTGACTTGAATGACCCAACGGCTTGCTTGTGGCAAGAGCCCTAGTGGTAGGTAGACGCCAGCGAAGAAACCAAGGGAAGTGGATAGTAATAACATGACATGGCCGAAACTGGTCAGGCTTGTGACGAAGCCAAAGAGTAAGACGTTGAAGCTAGTCCAAACTAGAGCTGACAAGACCATAGCGCCCAAGACCTGAAGTAATTGCAAGCCTGATAGGGTCATGCCTGCCGTTAGAGCGTAGTAGGTAAATAATAGGACTAGGGCAAGAACCTGCATAATCAAACTGATTAAGGCACTGGCTAGGAAGTAGCCAAATTGCATTTGATTATAGCTTAAATCAGTTAAGAGGAAGTCGGCTAGGACGCCTTTTTCTTTATCCGCCACCATTTGACTGAGACCTGCTGCGCTAGTAGTCGCCCCGACGATGGCCAAGATTCCTCCTAAGAGCCAGTAATCCAAGAAGGTGTTAACACCTGGCAACTGTGGCCAAGAAGAGGCCATGTTGTCCTTGAGGAAGGCTAGGTAGAGAATGAAGGTGATGAGGGCACCTAAGAGCGAGAAGAAGACACGGCTCTTTTGGATGAAGTAGAGGCGAAGGCAACGAAGTGTGAAGTGTAACATATTAGCGGATCTCCCTTCCGGTTAAATTAATAAAGAGGTCATCGACACTACCGCGATGGTATTCAAAGTGCTTAATGAGTGGGCGGTAACGATCTAAGAGGGGCCAGACGGATTGCTCAGGCTTGAGGTCAACCTTCAAGAGCGGGCCATCTAGGCGGACTTGGTAGTCTGAGGCAAGCTCTTGGGCCAAGGCTTGTGGATCTTCAAGGTCTAAGCTCAGGGTGTCATAGGCATATTGGGCCTTGAGCTGGCTAACCGTGTCGGCTGCAATCAAGTGACCGTGGTCAATAATGTAGACATAGTCGGCATTTTCTACTTCTTCTAGATAGTGGGTGGTTAAGAGGATGGTCAGGCCTTGTTCTTGGCGCAGGCGCAAGAGGGCATCCCAGATGACATTCCGTGTCTGAATATCTAAGCCAGTTGAGGGCTCATCCAGAATTAGGAATTTAGGCTGGTGGACCAGGGCGCGCGCAATGTCGACACGACGGCGTTGGCCACCAGATAAGGTGCCATAGCTTTGCTTCAAGATTGACTCGAGTTCAAAGACTTGGATTAGGAAGTCCAGCTGGCTGGCTTCAAAGTTACGGTAGCATTTGGCCCGATTTAAGAGGTTTTGGCCAACGGTTAGGTCCTGGTCTAAAATACTGTCTTGGAAGACCACGCCCAGTTGGCGTTGATAGTCTGAGCGGGAGAGTTGTTGGCCTTGGAAGATGATGGAGCCCTCGCTAGGGGACAAGAGACCGGTTAACATCTTAATAGTGGTGGATTTGCCGGCCCCGTTAGGCCCTAAGAGCGCCACTAATTGGCCTTGGGGGATGGATAGGTTGAGTTGCTGTACGACGGTCTTATCGCCGTAGCATTTGGTTAGGTTTTGGGTTTGAATTAACATTTGGGGTGTCCTCCTTTACTACAGGCTTATCTTATCATGATGTTTGGCCCTTGCCTTGATAAAAAAGCTAAGTGGTCAAAATTGGGGCTTAAGTGGTAAGGGAGGGGGGGCAAAATGCAAGAAGAGGGAAATGAAGGAGTTTAGGAGAGGGCTATCTGGCAAAAAATACTTAATCAGTCGGTTATTTTTTTGATTATCTTTTGGATGGCTTGTTTACTTAAATGATAGCGAACAATCTAATAAAGAGAGCGCTTTTACGGGGCGCTAGGCTTTCTTTTAACGAGCCAAGTCCAGCCTAATATGGTATAATAGGGTCAAGAAATTTAAAAGGAAGTGCCCTAATGTCTCAATATGATGTGAAGCAAGTGGCTTGCCACCAATGTCAGGCACCAATCGACGTCAAGGTCTATGGAACAATCGATGTCACTGACCAGTCACCGGAACGTGAAGCCATTCTGTCTGGGGAATTTTTCAAAGTAAAATGTCCTGAGTGTGGCCATGAGGGCATGGCGGATTACGGCTTCCTCTATCAAGATTTACAAAAGGGCCTTGTCCTCTTCTACGAACCAGATCCTAGTTTTTTTGAAGAAGATGTGCAAGTATTGAAGGACACCTTCACCCCTGAACAGATGGCTGTCACCACTATCCGGATTGTACACGGCTTGCCTAATCTCTGGGAGAAGATTCAAATTCATGAGGCGGGACTAGATGACCGCATTGTAGAGTTACAAAAATACTTGGTCTTTGCTGGTTTCCACCAACAAATGCCAGACCAGCCTATTAAGCATATTCTTTATCAAGTGGCCAAGGAAGGTAAAGCCCAATTTCTGCTGGGGGATGACCGAGAATTGGTCGCGACGGTAGCCTTTGACCAAGGCCAGTATGACCTAACTAAGGACAGCTTTGCCCAGGAGCTAGCCCGCTACGGTGGCGGCTTCTTCATCAATCAGCAATGGGCGGAATGGCTCATGGCTCAACTAGAGCAAGACCAAGACTAGGTGATGAGAATGAATCAACAAAGTTCAGAAACCATGGCGGCCATCAATCGTTTCCGCGATGAACGTCATTGGCGACCTTATCATAATGAGAAGGATTTGGCTATGTCTATTGCGATTGAAGCCGCGGAGTTGATGGAAATCTATCAATGGCGGACGCCTGAGGAAGCTAATAGTCAAGATTTAGAACATATTAAAGAAGAAGTAGCAGATGTTTTAATCTATACTTATATGCTGGCAGATAATTTAGGCCTGGATATTGACGACATTATTGCGGATAAACTGCGTAAGAATGCCATCAAGTACCCAGCCCCGCCAACAGAATTAGATGGGGCTGCTAGTGAGTAGCTTCTTTTATATTTAAAATCACATCTTCGCAGAATGTGGTGGAGTTTTTCATATCTTTTTCATATACGTGGTGTAAACTATGAATTGTAGAAAAGTAATCACTAGTTCTAATAGGGAACAAGGAAACGTTTGGAGTGAGTGAGTATGTTGAAATTTATGCAAGCAATCCAAGCCCATCGTAACTCACAGGTCCTGGCTTGCCAATTGAATCGTTTGAATCAGGATGCCCAAACACTCACCTATCGGGATATGTGGCTAGCCGTTGACCAATTAGCAGGCTGGTTGCATGAGACCTTAGGCCAGGACCGTTCACCCTTAGTCGTCTACGGACATAAGCATCCCTACATGTTGGTTTATTTCTTGGCTTGCCTCAAATCAGGTCATGCTTACTGTCCCATTGATTTGTCCATGCCGCTGGATCGGGTGGCCGCGATTATTGAGAAGTTGGCGCCACCTTTGGTTCTTACGACCGAAGACTTGCCACTAGATTGCCGGCAAGTCACTTTAGCCCAAGCTCAAGCCCTTGTGCAGGCGGGGAGCTATGATGCGCCAGCTGATGACCTGGCGGTTAAGGGTTTTGAGACAGCCTATATTATCTATACCTCTGGCTCTACTGGCCAACCTAAAGGAGTCTGTGTCTCAGCCGAGAACCTGGACAATTTCTTGACTTGGTATCTGCCACTGATTCCAGCCCAGCCAGGAGAGAGCCCTGTATTCATCGGCCAACCACCTTACTCCTTCGATCTGTCGGTCATGAGTGTCTATCCTGCCCTCTGCATGGGTGCCACCTTATACCAATTGGACAAGGGCTTGTTAAGCAATTATGGGGCCTTATTCGACTGCCTCAAGCAGTCGGGCATTTCCACTTGGGTGTCCACACCGTCCTTTGTGGATACTTGTTTGGCCGATCCGCAATTCAATCAAGAACTGCTGCCCCAAGTCAGACGTTTCGCCTTCTGCGGTGAGAAACTTCAGGCCCGTACGGCTCAGGCCCTCTTGGATCGTTTCCCGCTGGCTAAGGTCTATAATTCCTATGGGCCAACTGAATCGACAGTTATGATGACTTGGGTGGATATCGATCAAGATCTGATTGATGCCTATCCTGATAATTTACCAGTCGGGCGTGTCCGTCCTGGCAGTCTGGTCAAGTTGCTGCCCCTAGAAGAGGCAGAAGAAGGCCAGGGTGAAATTCAAATCATTGGGGATACGGTCGCTCAAGGTTATTATGGTCAACCGGAACTAACGGCCCAAAAATTTGGTCAAGTCGGTGGGCAACCTGCCTATAAGACAGGGGACGTGGGTTACTTTGAAGAAGACTTGCTCTTCTGTAATGGTCGGATTGACTTTCAGATTAAGTGGCATGGCTACCGGATTGAACTGGAGGACATTGATGCTAACCTAATCAAGCATCCTCTGGTCAGCCAAGCCATCACCCTACCCAAGTACGAAGGTGATACGGTCAGAAGTTTAGTCAGCTTTGTGATTTATGATCAGGTCATCCAGCAACGTTTCCAAACGGTGCGTGAACTCAAGGCGCATTTGAAGCAGACCTTGCCAGACTACATGATTCCTAAGAAAATCGTCTTTCTAGATAGCCTACCACTCAATCAAAATGGTAAGGTTGACCGGAAGGCCTTAGGAGGGCTCTTATGACCTACTTTGGTGATGAAAAGTTTGCTCTGATAGCAGCGATTTTCTGCCTTGGCGGACTGGTAATTCGTTGGCGCCAATGGCCAATCAAATATTGGCTGGCCCTAGGCTCCTTGATTATCTATGCGGGTGTCTTCGGCGCAGATTTCCAACATTTGGCAGTCTCGCTGGTCTTCTTGGCCTTTCAATATGGTTTGATTCAGTATCAATTTCGTCATCCCGAGTTTAAGTGGACGGTCTACCTGTCCTTTCTGCCCTTGGTTTTGGCCAAGTTACATGAAATTTGGCCCATCTACAGCTTTGGCTTTGTCGGCATCTCCTATCTGTCTTTTAAGGTGGTGCAGATTCTGCTAGAGACCCAGGACGGCCTCATTAAGGAAATGTCCTTGGTCGATTATCTTAGCTTCCTGCTCTTCTTCCCAGTTGTCAGTGCCGGCCCTATTGATCGCTCCAAGCGTTTTGTGGCGGATACGGAGAAGATTCTGGACTGGAAAGACTATTGGGAACTTCTGGGCCTAGGTAGTTATCGCCTGCTACTCGGGGCTGTCTACAAATTTGTCATTGCTGCGGTTATTTTCAAATGGCTGTCGGCTTTACAGGTTGGCAATTATTTTTACTATTTGATTAAATACGCCTACGGCTATACCTTCTATTTATTCTTTGACTTTGCTGGATATAGCCTCATGGCAGTAGGGCTCAGTAACCTCTTAGGGATTGAGACCCCAATGAACTTTAAGCAACCATTCTTGGCCATCGATATCAAGGATTTCTGGAATCGTTGGCACATTAGCTTATCCCAATGGCTGCGGGACTTCGTCTTCTCGCGCGTCATGATGAATTTTATTCGTCATAAGCGTTTCAAGACCCGGCTTAATCGGGCCATGGCAGCCTATATGGCCAATATGCTCTTCATGGGCTTTTGGCATGGTTTCTCCTTCCATTATATCCTCTATGGTTGTTACCACGGGGTTTTAATGGCTGGCTTTGAAGCCTATCAGAAGAAATCAAAATTTTATAAGAAATACAAAAACCACTCCCTCTACAAGCTAGTAAGCTGGGCAGTGACTTTGCAATTGGTTGTCTTGGGGATGTTCATCTTCTCCAATAAATTTCCAGAAGTCGTAGGGAAGTGGCTAGGATTTGGACAAGGTTAGGAGTGAGAGTATGGAAGAACAAGTATTAAGCCTTTTAGAAGAATTGTGTGAAGATGAAGTGGTGCGTGAGGATTTAGATATCAATCTCCGTGACGAAGGGCTCCTGGATTCCTTAGGTTTCGTTGAGATGCTAGTGCGGATGGAAGAAGTCTTCGGTTTTGCAACGGCACCAACGGAGGTCACCTATGAAGAGATTGATACGCCACGTCGGGTCATAGCCTACGTTAAGAAACGAGTGGCTGCTCTATGATTAAAATGAAGGCCTTAGTCTATGCCATTTGCTTAGCGCTTGTCAGCATGATTGGCCTCAATGCTTCCTTGTCCGGGGCCTACCAGGTGCCAGATAACAGTATACGTTACGGCCGACAAGTGGAGAAGAACCAGAGTAAGGATATTTTGACTCAGAATATGGACGCCCAGACCTTAACAGTCTTCGGTTCCTCGGAGTTGGTCCAAACCTTCAAGGAAAACTTCGACCCTAGCGTGGTCTTCAACTACAAGGACTTTCACCTGATGGAAATTGGCCGGGGGAATTATCGTAACCTAACCTTGGCTTCCATCTTGGGTTCTGTGGGGGATAATTTACCTCAACAAAAAGCAGTCTTATTGGAATCTCTACAATGGTTTACCAAAGAAGGCGTACCAGCTAACGCCTTACTCTATCGTCTGTCTTTTGAGCATGTTTATAATACCTTAAGTAATCCTAAGGTGACGGAAGAACACAAACGTGCCTTTATTGATCGTCTGCTAGAAGCCTCGACTCAGCATCCCCAAGTGCATGATGCCTTGGCTCGCTATAAGAAGGCCCTGCTAGACGAGCCAGATAATTGGCTAGAGAACCAATGGGCGCGGGCTCATTACCAGCTAGATGTCTTCAAGAACAAGATTCGTTATGCCCTAGCTGACAAGGACCCTCTGCCAATGGCAGGTGATAGGACACCGGACTATGATTGGGATCAACGTTATAAGACTATTGCTGAGCAAGAAGGGGCAGCAGACAAGACCAACAATAATGAATTTCAAGTTGAAAATCATTATTACACCAATGAAATTGGTCAAGATTTAGAGAAGTTTAAGAACAGTGATGTAGGAAAATACGTCACCGATTCACCAGAAATGAAAGACTTGAACATATTCCTCGACATCGCCCAAGACTTGGGCGTGGATGTCCGTGTCGTCCTCCTACCCGTTAATGGTAAGTGGTATGACTACACCGGCTTCCCTAAGGAAGACCGCCGGACTATCTATGAGGCAATCAAGCAAGTGCTGGATCAACGTGGGATCAAGTATTATGATTACCAAGATGATGATTACGAGCCTTATGTCATGCAGGATATGTTGCACTTAGGATGGAAAGGATGGACTCGCCTTGAAAAAGATCTTTATGAATATGGTAAGCAAGATTAAATCCTCCAAAATTCTCCAACTCATCTTGTGGATTGCGATTTTCTACGTATTGATTATGATCCTCGTCATCTACGGATTGGCTAAGGATACTGGAGGCGTGCAGCCTTACATTTATAGTAGTTTCTAAGAATGAAGGACTAGGTCAGCTGATCTAGTCCATTTTTTTTATGCTTTAATCGTTTGAGTGGTCCTGCCAAGATAAAAGGACTATAATAGAGCTAATAAAATAAGAAAAGGGGAAGTGCTATGACACATAAAGTAGAACGTGATCTGATTAAGACAGACCTCTTCCAGGCAGTCAATGGGGCCTGGTTAGAAACTGCTGTCATCCCGGATGATAAGCCAACAACGGGTGGCTTTTCAGATTTGGCCGACAAGGTAGAAGCCGACCTGATGAAGGATTTGGCTGACTTGATTGATCAGCCTGACTCACTGACCAAGATGCAAAAGGAAATGGTTGCTTACTATCAGTTAGCCTTGGATAAGGAGGGGCGCGCTGCTCTGGGTATGAGTCCCTTGCGTCCTTATATCGAGCGCATCCAAGCACTGACCTCAGTAGCTGACCTGACTGAGTGGGCTAAAACCGGTATTTTAGAAGGCCTACCAGGGCCCTTCGGCCTAGGCGTCATCCAAGATATGGCGGATTCCAATCGCTATGTGGTGCATTTGGGTCGCCCAGGATTGATTTTGCCTGACCGTACCTACTATGAGCCCGACCATGCGCAAGGCCAGCAATTATTGGCAGTCTACCGCCAAGTGGCCTTAGACTTACTGGCTTTATTAGGCTTGGATGCTAAGGAAGCAGTAGAACTGGTGACAGCCGGCATGGCCTTTGATGCCCGTCTAGCTCCTTATACCTTATCTAAGGAAGAAGCGGCAGAATATGTGGTCTTCCACAACCCTCGCAAGTTGGATCAAGTGGCGGCTTACTCCGACCAAATCGACTTCAAGGCAGTGCTAGAGTCCGTCTTAGGTGGCTTGCCTGAGACCCTAAACGTGGGCGAACCTAAATTCTTCGAGGCCTTCAAGGAACTAGTAGATCAAGCTGATTTGACTGAGCTTAAGGCCTGGTTGACCTTGCGTCTGGTTACGGGTGCGACCAGCTATCTGTCTGAAGAGGCGCGGGCTATCAGCCACCGTATGACCCAGGCCTTGACTGGCAACCCAGCCATGAGACCTTTTGAAAAATTGGCCTACAGCCATGTCAATCAAGCATTCGACCAAGTCTTAGGGGACTTCTATGCCCAACGCTACTTTGGCCCTGAAGCCAAGGAAGACGTGACTCAAATGGTCAAGAACATGATTGCCATCTACCAAAAACGCCTAGAAACCAAGGAATGGCTTAGCCCTGCCACTCGCGAAAAGGCCATTCTCAAGCTACAGAAAATGGACCTCTTAGTGGGCTATCCTGACAAGATTCCGCCAGTCTATGAGGAGTTAGTTGTCGGCGACCGCAACTTCTTCCAGGCTTCTATCTTCTTCACCCAAGTAGCAACTCGCTACAACCTCAGCAAGTGGAACAAGCCAGTGGACCGTGATCTCTGGGAAATTAGTGCCAACACGGTCAATGCCTACTATGATCCATCTAATAACTTAATCTGCTTCCCAGCGGCTATTCTGCAGGCGCCATTCTATAGCCTGCAACAATCAGCTAGCGCCAACTATGGGGGGATTGGGGCCGTGATTGCCCATGAAATTTCCCATGCCTTTGACAATAATGGCGCCCAGTTTGATGAGACCGGTAGCTTGTCTAACTGGTGGACGGAAGAGGACTTGGCTCACTTCAACAGCCTGGCCGATAAGATGATCAAGCTCTGGGATGGGATTCCGTTTGGTGACGGCAAGATTAATGGGACCTTGACCGTCTCTGAAAATATTGCGGATGCGGGCGGTCTAAGCTGTGCCCTTGAAGCAGCTCAAGCTCTGCCGGATGCTGACTTGGAAGACTTCTTCTTCAACTGGGCCCGCGTCTGGTGTCGCAAAGCACGACCAGAGTATGTCAACCTGCTTCTCAACATTGACGTTCACTCGCCAGGTGAGTTACGAGCCAACATGGCACCTAAGAATTTGGCGGCCTTCTATGAAACCTTCGGGATTGAGCCCGGCGACGCCATGTATTTGGCACCTGAAGAACGGGTAACGATTTGGTAATCTCAAGATAATAAAAAAGCCCCTGACCGATGGCATTGGAGCCATCAGCCAGAGGCTTTTTTCTTAGCCGTTAAAGGCATTGACAATGGTTTCGACATTTTTAATCATAACGGAAATAGAGCCGTCTGGATTGTTAATGAACTCAATGACTTCAGGGTCATCATAGAGCTCAGTTGGCACCATGAGCTCGATGCCATTGGCCAGCTTGAATTTTTGCTTGGCGTACTTCTTCTCATACTTGGGCACGTTGTTGACTGCAATGTTGGTTGGGACTTCTCTTTTGACTAGGGCCTCGCGCGCCGCGTCCTGGGCGCCTAGATTGCCCTTGAAGACCTGACGGGTGATTTCTTCTGCATTGATGACATGGTCCTCTTCTAACTGTTGCAGAATAACCTTTTGAGTAGTTGCCAGGGCCTGATAAGGTTCTTGGTCAAATTGCTTGGCGGTGTCGGCGACCGCCTTTTTGATTTGCTTGATTTGCTGCGGCGCTGCTTGAGGTGGGGCGATTTCCAAAATGCGTTCGGATAGGTAGAGGCAGCGTTTGCCTTCGATGACATATTGCTTCTCTAGAATTTGGTAGTCACCAGTGGCCAAGTTCAGCAAGAAGAATTCCGATGGCGTCTGGGTGGGGCTTGGGAGAATGGCGTGGTGCATGACCAGTTGATTGACTAATTGCGATTCGGCCGATAGGAAATGGGTGACCTGACTGGAGTAGTCCAGGCGTATCAGGCCAAAATAGCGCTGTTCATGGTCATCGCTAGCCTCGAAGAAGAGATAGTCGGCAGCGGCGATTTCTTCTGCTGGCCCAATCAAATCGAAGAGCTTATCGGCTAGGCTAGTGGATTTGTCAATCAGGCTGACTTGGTCATCCTTGAGACTAGTCCAGAGGGCGCTGTCAACTTCAAGCTTAGCGCGTTTGGGTTCTGCCTTTTGGACCTTGGTCAGGAGCTTATCCAGGTAGGTCCGAATCAGGGGCGAGGATAAGTCCATGGCTTCCTGGGATAGGAAGAGATTACCAGCATCCTTATCCAGGATGTGGAGAATGGCTTGGTGAATGTACATGTTGAGGAATCCTTTCTAGTGAAGAAAAAGGGGGCAGAAGCCCCCTAATATTTGAGATGCTTAGACGCGTTGGCCGACAAAACGGACCATATCATCAACAACTTGACGGGAAGGGGTCGTCATGACATAGAGACTGTCCCCAAGTAAATCAGCGAAAGCCTGCGGAATGCGGGCAGTCATCTTGATCTGGTCAGCGAATCGATCCAGGATGTCTTGGTGGCTGGCCACATAAGTATGCTCATCGCGACGGGCTACCGCCAGGCAGTAGCGACCATGGGCGGTCTGCTTTGGCAGTTCTTGGCCTGTCACTAGCTTAGCCCAATAATCGTAGAGGTCAATATCATGGGCATAGTTGTAGATGTCGATACAGAAGCCACCGGCTGGGCGGTTGTTGTATTCAATGGCGATAAAGTCATCGTCCGGCGTCCGGAAGAATTCGATATGGAAGAAGCGCTCCTTCATGCCGAAGGACTTGATGATGGCATGGCCATATTCACGCAACTTAGGATGGAGTTCCTTCTCAATATAGAAGGCATTGTCCTTACGCTCCAAGACTAATTCCAGTGGTGGGTAGTAGTAGGTCAGACCGGTTTCGAAGACAATATTACCCTCGGCATCAATCAGACCATCAAAAGTCGTCACCGTTGGATAGGAGACAAACTGCTCCAGGAAGTAAGAAGTGGACTCGCCCCAAGTAGCCTTGAATTGGGCCACATCTTCTGGCGTCATGAGTTTGTAGGTAGCGGCAGCCCCCACGCCATTATCGGGTTTAGCAATCAGTGGCAGGCCTAAGTCTTGGACGGCGGCATCGATTTCTGAAGTCTGGCTAACCACGCGACCGTCCACGACCGGTACGCCAGCCTTGCGGAAGTATTCCTTCATGACGGACTTGTACTTAGTTTTGGCCAAATCTTGGGGTTTGACGCCAAAGATATTGAACTGCTGACGCAGACCAGCATCTAATTCCAGCCAGTATTCATTGTGGGACTCAATACGGTCGATCGGTCCATACTTGTGGAAGAAGAAGGCAACCGCACGAGTGACTTGGTCCAGGTCTTCCAGATTATCCACCCGGAAGTATTCAGTCAGGGTCGCTTTGAGCTCATCGTTGAGTTGGTCATAAGGTTCCTGGCCAATCCCTAGGACATTGACGCCATGTTGACGTAACTTATAGGAAAAGGGCTGGAAGTTAGCAGGGTAGTAGGGAGAAATAACAATATAGTTCATAGGGAATCAATCCTTTCTGCTAGGGTCAGGGACCTTTAGCCTACCATTCTTCGCTTAGGAAACGTAGGCAATCGGGTAGATAGGTTGCCCAGGCTTCTTCACTGTGGGTGGCATCAGCCGCAATAATTAGCTGGAGTCGGTCCTGGGGCATGCCGCCAGCCAGTAATTGTTGATAGTAGCTGAGGGAGGCGTTGATGTAGATTTGCTTCATGTTACCGTGGGTCAGGTCGCGGTCGGTGTCGTCCCCTTCCTGGGTCCCCACTTGGATAAAGATGCGTTGGCTAGGGTCTAGCTTTTGACGGCTAATGTAGCGATTGAAGGCTTCGACGGTTAACCAGGAGGCACTAGAGAAGACCCCTAGGTTACCAATCTGGTCCGCATATTCCAAGCCCATAAATTGGGTGATATTGCCGCCCAAGGAAGAGCCGGCCATGGCTGTGTGGCGTTTGTCAGGCTTGGTCCGGTAGTGGCTATCGATAAAAGGCTTGACTACATTCATGACGAAGTCAGCATAATTCAGGCCCTTGCCCCCAAGGCGCATTCCTTCAGGAATCGGGGTGTTGGTGAAAGGCCAAGGTGAATATTCGTTGAGGCGGTTTTCGTTATCATTGTCAATCCCGACCACAATCATTTGGGGGATGTCAGGATTCTTCTTAATGGCTGGAATAATTTTCCAGGAGTGGCCACTGAAGGATTCGCGGCTGTAGAAGACATTCTGGCCGTCATGGAAGTAGAGAACAGGGTAGGACTTGTTCTCGTTCTTCTGGTAATCCTTAGGTAGGAGGACCCGAATGCGACGGGGTTTGTTGGTATAAGGGACAGTTAATTCATGGGTATGCATTTCTAGGTAAAAATAGGCTGCGTGATGCATGGCAGGGCTCCTTTCTTAGTCCTCCATATTTTAACATGAAGCCAGGGTCTAGGCTAGGAATTTTTGGCCGGGTCAAGCCTTGAGAATATAAAGAAAGTGTGAAGAAGGCTAGAAAGTTCTAGGACGAGGTCAAAACCTAGGCTTATAGGGACTTAATTCTATCCTAAAAGATAGTCAGTCTATGAAAAGTGCCTACTAGTTTTTACTAGGGTAAGCTTCTTATAATATAGATGTCTTTATCTCTCTATCCCAACGAAAGGAGTTTATGATGTATCAAGAAACTTTTGATTTAGAATCTGTCACACTCAATGTGATTAATTTGCCCTATATGGTGGCCTTCTATCAGCAGGCTTTAGGGATGGCTATCTTAGAAGAAAGCCCTGAGCGAGTGGGCTTGGGCATCCAAGGCAGTGACCGGCCTCTGCTTTACCTAGAAGCAGTGAGCGCGCCACAGGAAAGCCAAGCCCGTTATGGCCTCTATCACGTGGCCTATCTCCTACCAAGCCGAGAGGACTTGGGGACTTTCCTCGTTCATGCCATCAAGCAGGCCCTGCCACTGATTGGGGCTTCAGACCATGGCTACTCTGAGGCCATTTACCTAGAGGATCCGGAAGGCAATGGCATTGAAGTCTATCGCGATAAACCGGTAAGCCAATGGGAGATTGAATCGGACGGGCGCATCCCAGGCGTGACCCTAGAAATGGACGGTCAAGGCGTCTACGACAGCGCCAAGCCACTTGATGGCCCTTATAAAATGCCCGAAGGCTCTCGTATTGGTCATATTCACCTCAGTGTCCAAGATAGTAAGCGAGCGGCCGTCTGGTGGAACCAAGTCTTAGGTATGGAGACTAAATTCCAGATGTCTTCAGCGGCTTGGATGTCATCTGGGACCTATCACCACCAGTTAGCTGCCAACCAATGGGCAGGTAGCCGTCTAGCGCCACAAGAACCAGACCAAGCAGGACTTAAGCATTTTAGTATTGTCGCTAGCTCGCCTCAAGAAGAGGCCGCAATCGTCAAGCGCGCCCAAGATTTGGGGGCTAAAGTGCAAGCTCTAGAAGGGGGCTGGCAAGTAACCGATAGCAATGGCATTAGCCTAGTTTTACGGAGTTTGTAAGCTTGTCCATACCTTTGCTTTACGCTATAATAGTGTAGCGTAAGGAGGTTATGGCATGAAATTCTATTCTTATGACTATATGAAGAGTCGAATTAATATAACGGACTGGCTCCAATTGACCATTTTCGTTGGCTTGGCTATCTTAATTGGCTTGGCTATATGGTTTTACTACCATCGCAACAAGGATTCTAAGTACCGTGAATTAGCTATTATTGGGATTATCTGCTTCTTTATTTTAGCTGGGACTCGTTGGCAAGATGCGCAAGCTAAGCAAGCAGCCATTAGCCAATATTCAGGGGCTAGTCACTTGATGGAACAGGTGGCTGAAGATTTGGGGACTAAGCCCGAATTGCTCTATCTTAATACGGAAGCAGCGGCCGACGGAGGCATTATCAAATCCGGTGACCGCTACTATCGGACTATCATCGATAGAGAAGGACACTATATCCTTGAGGAAATGGCAGTTCAGCTGCCTAAGATCGAATTGGTGGAGGTAAAGCCATGACATTAAATTTTTTAGATATCGCCATTAAGCTAGCCTTAGGCGTGTTGGCCTTGGTTGTAGTCATTAATTTGACAGGTAAGGGCAATTTGGCGCCGGCTTCGGCCAGTGACCAGGTCCAAAACTATGTCCTAGGGGGCATTATTGGTGGGGTTATTTATAACCCTGGTATTTCTATCCTGCAATTTTTAATTATTCTCATGATTTGGTTAGTGCTAGTTCTGAGCTTTAAATGGCTGAAAACCCACAACCAACTTCTTAAGAAGACCATTGATGGGGAACCAACGGATTTGATTAGCCGTGGCGTCATCGATGTGGAGGCGACACGAGCAGCAGGTCTAACAGCTCAAGATTTGGCCTTCAAATTGCGTAGTCAGAATATCTACTCTATCAAGAAGGTTAAACGGGCTGTGATTGAACAAAATGGCAGCCTCAATATTGTGGTTTATGGTGAGGAAAATCCTAAGTATCCGCTAATTACAGACGGGCATATTCAATACAAAACCCTGGATTCTATTGACAAGACCGAAGAATGGCTGATGCAAGCTATTGCCGAGGCAGGGCAAGAAGATGTGGCCAAGATTTTCTTGGCAGAATATATTGATGGTAACATCACCATAGTGGAATACTAGCCATGCGTCTGGATCAAGTCATGAATCAGGCGGGACTAGGTTCCCGTAATCAAGTTAAGCGACTACTCAAGAGTTGTCAGGTACAAGTCGATGGCCAAGTGGAACGTCGCCCCAACCGTAATGTGGATCCTGGCTTGCAAGAAATCAAAGTCCAGGGAAGAATCTTGACCCAGCCGGCTGAGACCTATTGGCTATTACATAAGCCTCAGGGAGTCTTAACGGCAGTCACGGATAACCGCTTCACTACGGTCATTGACTGCCTGGCTCCTCAAGATCAGGCACCAGGCCTATATCCGGTAGGCCGTTTAGACCGTTCTACCACCGGCCTGGTCTTTCTGACCACCAACGGCCCTTTGGGTTATCGCATGTTGCATCCCCAATACCATGTGGAAAAGGAATACCAGGTAGTGGTCAATGGACCGCTAAGTCAGGACCATGTGGCTAGTTTTGCCCAAGGCATTCTGATTGATCAGGATCAGCCCTGTGCGCCAGCCCACTTGGTAATTGAGGCCTCTGGTCCGCTAGAAAGTCGGGCTCGCCTGACCATTCGGGAGGGCAAGTTCCACCAAGTCAAGAAGATGTTCCTGTCGGTAGGTGTCAAGGTGACGCAGCTTCACCGTCTGCGCATGGGCCACCTAGTCCTAGACCAGGACCTAGCCCCTGGTGCCTATCGGCCGCTTAAGCCAGAAGAACTGGCACAATTGAAGCACTATCTTTAAGGATAGTAATGGGAAATATTTAGCAAAAAGTCGATAATCGTTGAGAAAATAGGCTTTTAGCCGTATAATGTATAGTATCAAAAAATAGAGTGAGGAGTGTTGAGCGTGAAAGAAATCGTCATTGTCGGTGCCGGTTATGCCGGTATCTCGGCCGCCCGTAAGTTGGGCAAGACCTTCAAGAATGACGCGGATGTTAAGATTACTTTGGTAGATAAGCATGCCTACCATACCTACATGACTGAATTGCATGAGGTAGCGGGGGGACGTGTGGAAGCTAACGCGGTCAAGTATGACTTACAACGTATCTTCAACAAATACAAAAAAGTACAATTAGTAACAGACACGGTTGTCGGGATTGATGAAGCCACTAAGACAGTCCAAGGTGAAAGCTACAGCTATCATTATGATTATTTGATTTTAGCCATGGGTGGCGAAGCTAACGACTTCGGCGTCGCAGGTGTTAAGGAAAATGGCTTTACCCTCTGGTCACTGGCGGCAGCAGAGCGCATTCGAGCTCACATCAAGGAATGCTGTGCCAAGGCCGAACACGAACCTAACCAAGCTAAACGTCGTGCCTTACTCAGCTTCATCGTCTGCGGTGCAGGCTTTACTGGGGTTGAAATGGTCGGTGAGCTGATCGAATGGGTTCCTCGCCTAGCGAAGGATTACCACTTAGATGAAGAAGAATTCTCTGTTCATTTGGTAGAAGCCGCGCCAAAAATCTTGGCTATGGTGACTGACAAGGAACAAGACAAGGCCATGCGTTACATGACCAAAGTCGGTATCAAAGTCTCAACTGGTGACGGGATTCAAGCTGTTAACAAGCATAACGTAGAGTTAGCGTCAGGCAAGACCATCGACAGCTATACTACGATTTGGACCGCCGGGGTGCAAGGTAATACTGAAGCTAAGGTCTTTGGTTTAGAAACGGGCCGTGCTAACCGTCTGGTAGCAGACCAATACATGGAAGCTAAGGACCACCCAGGTATCTATGTGGTAGGGGACTTGGTTTACTATGAAGATCCAAATGAAGGCGGTCGTCCAACGCCTCAAATCGTTCAGGCAGCTGAACAAACTGGGGAAACCGCGGCCCACAACATCATTGCCGATATCAAAGGAACTGAGAAACACGCCTACAAGGGTAAATACGATGGCTTTATGGTCTCTATTGGCTCCCGTTACGGGGTGGCCTTCCTCATGGGCAAATGGCATTTGACTGGCTTCTTCGCTATGTTGATGAAGCACTTAGTCAATGTGCTCTACTTCTTCACCATTCGTTCCTTCTACTACATGTGGACCTATGTCCGTCATGAGTTCTTCAAGATTAAGGACAAACGCAACATTTTCCGCGGGCATTTAGCTGCTCACGGTAACATCCTCTGGTCCGTGCCATTGCGTTTCTTCTATGGGTCTGTTTGGCTCTTAGAAGGGCTTAAGAAGGCCTTCGGTCTCTGGGGAACCACTAACTGGTTTGGGGACAAAGTTGTCTTCCCATTTGCCTGGTTACAAGAAACTGCAAATGCTGCAGCATCAGCTGTGACTTCTGGGGCCTCTGAGGCAGCTAGCTCTGTGTCATCGGTTGTGACCTCTGGCGCTTCTGAAGCCGTTAGCTCTGTATCTTCTGCCGTGACTTCTGGGGCCTCTGAAGCAATGAGTTCTGCAGCTAGTTCTGCCGGCGGGGCAGTCGCTCAAGCCAGCCATGCGGTCTTCGGCCTCAGCTACGCTTATGGGGAAAGTCCAAAACCAGTCTTAGACGGTATGCCAGATTGGTTTGCGGCTATTATGCGCTTCTTCGTGCCTAACCGCGACGTGGCTCTCTTCATGCAGAAATTCATGACCGTTATGGAAATCTTAATCGGCTTGGCCTTGATTGCAGGTCTTTTCGTCTGGTTAATCAATGCTGGGACTGTACTCTTGGTTACTATGTTCTGCCTCTCAGGTATGTTCTACTGGGTTAACATCTGGTTTATTCCAGTTGCCATCGCCCTTATGAATGGCTCGGGTCGGGCCTTTGGTCTGGACTACTGGGTAATGCCTTGGTTAGGTAAGAAGCTGGATCGTTGGCTCTATGGCCGCACCAGTCACCACTATGGTCCACCAGCCTAAAAAATCAAGTAAATAAGGAGGCCCCCGTGTGGGGCCTCGCTTTGTAAGAGGAGCTTCTTATCCTCTCACTTTCTAGAAAGGAGGCCAACCATGGTTCACCCGATATGGGAGTCTTTACCATATATTCAAGAGGAGCTCGTGGCGGTCAAAGCTCTGATGAAGTCAGAGCTCCAGCTTAAAATCCCGGATGTCCGGGAGAAAATTCTGGCCTATATGGATGCCCCAGGCAAGTACCTGCGGGCCGGACTCTGTCTGGCCATGGCCCAGCTGACTCCAGAAGGCATCACCCAGTCCAAACGCTATATTGCGGCAGCCATTGAGGTCCTACATTTGGCCACGCTCATTCATGACGATGTCATTGATGAGGCGGATACTCGCAGGGGCATTGAGGCCCTCCATATTCAAAAGTCCAACCGCCTAGCCATCTATGCGGGAGACTATCTGATGACCTATGCGGCTCGCTTGATTCAAAAGAGCCAACAGGAATTTGACCGCAATCCTCTGGATGCCTGGGTGATGGAGGGGATTCTGATAGGGGAGCTTAACCAACTTGCCAACCAATACCGTCAGGGCATGACCATGTATGATTACCTACGGCAGATTCGAGGCAAGACGGCCCTCTTATTTGCAGCCGCGACTTTCTTTGGCTACTATAGCTTGAATCAGTCGGCCTTGCAGAATCGTCAGGCCTTCTATCTGGGCCAAGCCATTGGCATGGCCTTCCAACTCAGGGATGACTTAATTGACTACCAAGTGGATGTCGAGCTTAGTGGCAAACCCCGTATGCAGGATGTTCAAAATGGTATCTATACGGCGCCCCTAATTTTAGGCTTGCAGGAGGATCCAAGTTTGCGCCAGCAACTTAAGGAGCGGGGCCAGCCTTGGAGCCAGCAGGAGCTAGACCGGCTCTATCAAGCCCTAGTCGACTTAGGGACTTTGACAGAGACGGAGCGCCTGGTAGACAACTATCTAACCAAGGCTGAAAAACGCCTAAGAGGACTAGGGGGCAAGCAAGAAAGCCAAACACTGGTCAACTTACTCAATCAAGTTATGAGAGGACACTTTTGACAGGGGCTTGTCATGGACAAGGGCTTGGAATTGCGTTAAACTATAAGATGTAAACATATACAGTAAAGGGGTAATTAGAATGAAAAAATCATTGTTAAAATCAACCATGCTCTTAGCAGCAGTTTTATCTCTGGGGACTAGCTTATCTAGCGTAGTTTTAGCGGAAGATGCTAAACCAGCTGCAACCACTACTTTTGAAGTCAAAGACTTGAAAGACGGCGAATATACCGCTGTGTCTGACGCTGACGAACGTGGCTGGAAACTCCACCACACCATCGTGGTCAAAGACGGTAAAGTGGCTTCTTCTAACTACGACTATGTCAACGACAAGGGCGAGAAGAAATCTGAAAACGCTGAATACAACGACAAAATGAAAGAAAAAACTAAAGTTTCTGCAGCTGAAGCTATGAAGAAATTAGACGAAAGCTTGGTTAAAGACGGCAAGGCTGACGTAGTGACTGGTGCAAGCCACACTAGCGAAGTTTTCTTCTTCTCTACTAAGGTACTCTTGAAACAAGCCAAAGAAGGTAAGACTGGCGAAGTCAACATCTCTAAATTACCGCTTCAAGATGGTGAATACACTTTGGAAGCACCAGCTGACCAACGTGGTTGGACTACCAAGTTCGTCCTCACTGTCAAAGACGGTAAAGTAGAAAAAGCAGACTACGACATGTACAAAGACGGCAAACGTAAGTCTGAAGATGCTGACTACAACAAGATGATGGCTGACAAGGCTAAAGTCTCTTACGCTGATGCAGTTAAGCAATTGAACGAAGCCTTAGTTAAGTCTAGCAATGCCAATGTGGATGTTGTGACTGGGGCAACCAACACAACTAACGCCTTCAAGACCTATGCTAAACAATTGTTAGAAGCAGCCGCTTTAGGTGAAAAAGAAGTCATCAAAGCTGCCGTTGTTGGCGAATAATCAGAAGTGAAGGGAGGCTGGGATTGTTCCCGGCCTCTATTTTTATGGCTCCAAGCAGAGCCTGCCTGATCTATCAGGTAAGATTAGTTAGGTGGTAGGCCAGATAAACTGCCACCAAAAAGGAGTAAGTATGAAGAAAACAACTATAATGCAAGGCTTGGCTTTGGGCTTCTTAATCTTAGGCTCCTTGAGTCCCGTTTGGGTCAGTGCTGAGGAGACCAGCAGTAGCACCAGCCAGTCTGCTAGCAGCACCAGCTCTGAAGCGAACCCTGAGCCCTTGCCAGTGGTGACCACGCCCTTGATGCGGGCTGAGACCAAGCTCCATACGGCAGTCACCTTGCAAATTTTCCATGAAGGGTCAGAGGCCGAAGCGGCCATGACCGAAGCCTATGACTACATGGACCACATGGAGCAATTGCTATCCACCAACTTGGAAGGATCGGATGTCTACCGAATTAACCAGGCGGCAGGCCATGAGGCGGTCAAGGTTGATCCCGCCACCCTGACCATCATTAAGCAAGCCCTGGAAACGGCGGAAATATCCGGCGGGCGCTTCGATATTTCCATCGGGGCCGTGTCCAATCTCTGGAAAATTGGCGATGTAGATGCGCGCAAGCCCAGCGACCAGGAAATTCAGGCAGCCTTGCCTAAGATTGACTACCACAAAATCACCCTAGATGAAACAGCCCAAACGGTGCGTCTGGAAGAAGAGGGTATGGCCCTAGAATTGGGTGGGATTTCCAAGGGCTATATTGCCGACGGCATCCGCAATATCTTGGCCAAACACGGGGTCAATACGGCCATTATCAACCTAGGTGGTAATGTCATTGTTATGGGCACCTCGCCATCCAGTCCGGAAGGTTGGAATGTTGGAGTTCAAGACCCTGATGAGGTCCGGGGGCAAGTTGTGGGAACCAAGCGGGTCATCGACGGGACAGTCGTGACTTCTGGAATCTATGAACGTTATGTGGAAGTGGACGGTGTCCGCTATCACCATATCCTGGATCCTAAGACGGGCTACCCGGTGGATAATGACCTGTCGGGGGCGACTATTTTTACCAAAGTATCGCTCAAGGCCGATGCCCTGTCGACCACGCTCTTCCTCTTGGGGACCAAGGATGGATTGGCCTTTATTGAGAGCCTAGATGGGGTTGAAGCGGTGCTGATTGATAAGGATCACGGGGTTCACGTGACCTCTGGCCTCAAGGATAGTTTCCAACTAACGAATGAGGGGTATCATCTTGTTGAAGATTAAGCAAAAGCTAGCGATTTTCTTTGAATTTGTTGAGCTCAGGACCAAGGTGGCCAGCGTCTTTCCCATGCTGGCGGGATTCTTGTGGACCTATTATCACTTGGGACGCTTCAATTGGGTTAATGCTAGCCTCTTCGCCTTGGCGGTGCTGAGCTTCGATATGTGTACGACGGCCATTAATAATGCCGTTGATTACCACAAGGCCGTGGACCTGGATTACAAAACCAGCGAAAATGTCATTGGGGTCCATCAATTAGATTTTAGTCAAATGGTCCGGATTATTTTTGGCCTTTTGGCCTTCTCGGTTATCGTCTCCCTGGTCATTGTCAGTCGGACCGATGTCCTCCTGCTAGTTCTAGGAGGCCTCTGCTTCCTAATAGGGATTGGTTATACCTATGGGCCTATGCCCTTGTCGCGCCTGCCCCTAGGGGAAGTCTTCTCAGGCCTTACTATGGGTTTTGGCATCTTCTTCCTAGCCGTCTACATGACCGCCTACGACCAGTTGTTGTGGAGTCAGTGGTCAGGTGGGATGGTGACCATTGGCTGGAACTGGGCCCTGACTCTGGAGCTCTTTTGCTACAGTCTGCCCCTAGTCAGCTTAATTGCCGGTATTATGCTAGCCAATAATACCTGTGACTTGGAAGTGGATATCCGTAACCAACGATTCACCTTAGTTTATTACTTAGGCAAAGCGCGTGCGCTAGCCCTCTATACTGGCTTGCAAGTTCTGCCTTGGCTAGTCTTATTGGGGCTAGCCCTGATCGGTCGCCTGCCAATCTGGGGTTTGGTGACTTTTGTTGGCCTGGCCCTTCACTGGCCCAAGGTCGCAGCCTTCCGCGCTAAACAAGTTAAGCGCGAAACCTTCGTCCTCTCGGTCCAATCCTTTGTCCTAGTGGCCAGCCTCTATTGTGCCTGGTTGCTGCTGGGCATCCTCTTGCCTTAACTAAATAAATAGCCTCCCTAGCTTGGATGACAGGTCCAAGCCAGGGAGGCCTTTTTGGGTATTAAAGCCTATGCTATAATAGGATAAAAGGGGTGATAGGATGAAAGCAGGGCGTCTCTTAGGAATCTTGCATTATTTGTTGGCTCATGGCCGGACGCCGGCCCGAATCTTGGCCCAGCGTTTTGAGGTGACGGAGCGGACCATTTTGCGGGATATGGATGATTTATCGGAATTCGGCATGCCAGTTTATGCCATCCAGGGCCAAGGGGGAGGCTGGGAAATTGACCGGCGCTATGTCTTGCCGGCTGGCCTGCTCCAAGAGCAAGAGCAGAGCCAGATTCTGGCCGCACTTGAAGCCAGTCAGGCTGACGCTGGATTACTAGATAAGTTGCGAGCCCATTTCAAAGGCAGTCAAAAAGCCGACCACTGGCTCTTGGTGGACCAAACTACTTGGCATCAAAGCCCCCATCTGTCTCGTGACTTTGATTGGCTCAAGCAGGCTATTTTGGAGCGTCACTTGGTGACCTTTCGCTACTGTTCCAATCAAGGTAGCTGGAGTCAGCGGCAGGTGGAGCCAGCTCGGCTAGTGCTCAAGCACTATCGCTGGTATCTCTATGCCTGGTGCCGGGAACGGCAAGCCTTTCGCTATTTTAAGTTAAGTCGTATGCAGGACCTCCAAGTCTTGGCACAAGGCTTTGATGCGGATTATAGCCACTTGGACTTGCCCCAGACTCTGTTTGAGTCAGACTTAAGTCCAGTCAGTCTACGCTTTGATGATCAGGTGGCCTATCGGGTCTATGATGATTTCGCCGGACTAGCGGTCAAGGATGACCAAGGCGGCCTCCTAGTGCAGACCCAGCTGCCAATTAATCAGGACTTGGTGGCCTACCTCTTATCATACGGTGCTCATGTTCAAGTCCTAGCCCCTCAGTCACTCGCCCAAGCATTCCAGCATCAAATAAAAGAAATGTAGCAAAAAACTCAACCCTGACAGAAGATGTCGGGGTTAGCTTGCTATACTAGATATATCAAAGAGATAAAGGAGGAACTGTCATGACCTATGATGTCAAAAAAGCCGAACCCCACTACAAGGCCAAGGAGATGCCGTCTCTAGTGACCGTGCCTAGCCAACGCTTCTTGCAGATGACGGGGCAGGGTGACCCCAATGAGGAAGGGGGCGCCTACAGTCAGGCGCTGGCCATTCTCTACGGTGTAGCTTACGCCCTCAAGATGTCCTACAAGACTGACTATGTCATTCCCGACTTCCAGCAATATGTGGTCGCGCCCCTGGAAGGCCTCTGGTGGCAAGAAGATCAGCTTCAAGGGCAAGTCGACTATAGTCACAAGGCTAATTTTCACTGGCGTGCCTTAATCCGAGTACCTGACTTCATCCGTCCAGAGGATGTGGCATGGGCCAAGGCGCAAGTCAAAGCCAAGAAAGGTCTGGACTGTCAGGCGCTCACACTGGCTAGCTTGGACGAAGGGCTCTGTGTCCAGTGTCTGCACCTGGGGAGCTATGATAGGGAGCCTGCCACCATGGCTAAGATGCATGCCTTCATAGAGACTTCTGGCTATGAGTTAGACTTCCAAGAGGACCGACACCACCATGAAATATACCTGTCCGACCCTCGGCGGGTGGCGCCGGACAAGCTTAAGACGATTTTGCGGGTGCCGGTTAAACCATTTTAAAAGACATCAAAAAACGAGACTGGGTCTGCGATTCAGCCTCGTTTTTTTGATTATATTTCTTTATGGCTTTCATTTGCGGCAGGTTCACTAGCATCGGACTGATCTGAGATTGGCGCATCCTGATAGCCTTCTTTCTTCATAAGACGCCGCCAGTCACTGGTCTTGACTTGCGTGATTGCCAGTAAGGTATCATCGGTCAAAGTGATGCGACCAGACGCATCGTAGTGGAAGACTAAGGTCAGAGGCCGTCTTGGTTCATAGCCATCTAAGTAGGCGACACGAACCTGTTGCTTACTATGCTTGATGGCGTAAGTTTTCATAAGGCTGCCTAGCAGCCAGCGATCAAAGCGATTCTTTTTAGTTTTGGTACTTAGGCTGAGACTTAGGTCATTTATAAAGGGTCTAATCTCTGATTCGAAGTTGTCCAAGGATTGCAATTTGCGATTGTAATGGTCCTCGTCTATGCTACGTACCAGCACTTGAGCAGTCACGGTATCACCCTGTATGTCTAGGGAGACAATCTCATAGGCGTTAGCGAACTGCAAGGATTTCATGGTGAGTTTCAACAAATCCTCGACAATTTTATTGGCGCTATAGGTCTCGGCGAGGAATGTCACTTGATAGTCCTCCGGAAAATCCCATGAGATGGCATCACGGTAGGCTTGAAGGGTTAAGTTTGCAATCTTTTGTTGCAGTTTGTAATCATCCATCTGAAAGAGGTCCATACGCTTGTTTGCACCATTTTCATAGTAGAAGGCCTGAAGGACAAAATTAAGATCATCGCGAACATGTTCTTGGGAGCGCGGCGCAGGATGAAGCGTGAGAGACTTTGACTCAATGGCGTTATCTGGCTCTGAGCGATAGTAAAAGTCTCCATTATAACGATCTGGCTTATCTGTAGCCGAAACAGATAGAGTTATCAAGAAATGCGTGCTAAATAAGACTAGGGCTAAGAGGATTAATTTAAAGCGTTTCATCGAATCACTTCCTTCTATAAATAGTTGCCTTAATTACAAGATATCAAGCTAAGGCATCTATGTCGTTTTTTTGCAACGAGGCATAGGATAAAGGCTCTTTTCTATAAATCGGTTTTCTATCGACTTTCGCTAGAGCTATCTGATGAATCACTGACTTGGTCAGAGGATTGGGAGTCGGATGGTTTCTTCCATTCGCGGTTTTTGATTTGGGTGATGGCTAGCAGGGTCTCATCGGGAAGGGTTAGGCGACCTTGAGCATCGTAAACGAAGGTTAGTTTAATCTCGTGGACGCGGGTTGGATATTCTAGGGGGACCCGGTGATTGCCATCGACATTTACCTCATTGATCGCGTAATTCTTGAGCGCTCGGTTAATGAGGAGGCTGGCTGCTGGACTCTCAGGAAGGTCCTTTGTGTATTTAGCTCGCATTTTTTCAATGTAGGGCATGATCTCCGTTTGGAAGTTTGGCGCATATTGTAGCATGGCTTCATACTGGTATTGATCGATATAGCGAACCTCAACGGACACATTGACTGTGTCGCCGTCTATTTTCAGGTCTTTGATGGCAAATTTATTGGCGACCTGATGGGAGTCCATCATCACCTTAATGCTGTCACGAAGCTCCTTGCCGAGGGTGACTGGTTTGCCTAGGAAGTCGACGCTAAAGTCGGCATGGATAATATCGCCGTATGCCTCCTTCAGGGCAGCAATACTAAGTTCAGTCAACTTATCATATAAGACTTCATCATCCATTTGCACTAAATCAGCCCGTTTAGGGGCACCAGAATTATAGTAAAAGGCTTGGAGGGCGAAGGTAACATCTTCACGTACCTGGTCTTCAGTTCTTGGCGCCGGATGGAGGGTAAGGGTGGTGGCAGGAATGGCATCGAGGGGTTCTTCGATATTGGTGAAGTCTTTATCACGGATATTGATGATTCGAGGCGCCGCTTGGACCATAGGACCGGCTAGACAGGATAGTGCTAAGCCAGCTAGTAGGACTTTTTTGAGTGCTTTCATAGAATCACTTCCTTTGTAATAAATATATTAGGATAATAATACCATAATAGGATGGGCTTGTCTTCCTTTCAGTGCAATTTGTGGAGAAATGGTGTAAACTAGTAGGTGATAAGACAAGAATGGAAGTGACAGTATGAAAGCAATCCGTCTCATGGATGTTGTAAAATATACCAAGGCCATCGACTATACGGCCAAAGATCGTCAGATTTCAATCACCAGCGTCGAATTTGATGCCCGCAAGGTGACGCCTGGCTCTCTATTCGTTCCGCTAGTAGGGGGAGCGACAGACGGCCATTCCTATATTCAACAAGCCCTTGATAATGGGGCGGTGGCCACCCTCTGGTCCGCAGATTCAGCTCAGGCGCCGAGTGATGACCTAGCAGTGGTCTTCGTAGATGATACCCTCCAGGCCTTCCAAGACTTGGCTAACTTCTACCGTCGGGACCTTAATCCTATTGTGGTAGGGGTAACGGGTTCAAACGGCAAGACCACGACCAAGGACATGACCGCCATGGTTCTCCAAGCCAAGTACCGGGTTCACAAGACCCAGGGTAACTACAACAATGAGATTGGCCTCCCTTATACCTTGCTTCAGATGCCGGAAGACACCCAAGTGGCGGTCATCGAGATGGGTATGTCCGATTTCGGGGAAATTAAGCAACTGAGTGAGATTGCCCAGCCTGATATTGCGGCCATCACTCTGATTGGTGAGAGCCACCTGGAATTCTTGGGTTCCCGTGCTGGAATTGCCCAGGCTAAGTTGGAGATTTTATACGGCCTCAAGCCAAATGGCGTCTTGCTCTATCCAGCCAATGAGCCACTTATTGAATCCGAAATGCCTGAAATTGATCAGCCAATTTACCTACGTTCCTTTGGCTTCACAGACCATGCGGATGCCTTCGCCTATGACATGGTGGAGGAAGTGGACCGGACCTACTTCAAGACTAATCTGGAACCAAACGTCACTTGCACCATTCCAGTCCTAGGGGCCTACAATGTCAGCAATGCCCTGATTGCCCTTAGCGTGGCGGAGTTATTGGATGTGCCACTAGAACAGGCAATCTTCCAATTAGCTAACTTCCAGTTGACGGCTAACCGTCTAGAATGGTTGACCACCCATCAAGGGGCGCGCCTACTTAATGATGCCTACAATGCTAGCCCAACCTCTGTCTTAGCCGTGCTTAAGAGCTTGGCTGCCCTTAACTTGGCGCCTGGCCAACGCCGAATTGCTGTCTTAGGAGATGTCCGCGAACTAGGTGAAGCCAGTGCCCAACTGCACCGTTCCCTAGCCCAAGGCCTAGCGCCAGAGAGCTTCGAGCGGGTTTACCTCTTCGGTCCAGAAATTGCTAGCCTCTATGAGGCCTTGCAAGACTGCTATGAAGCCAGCCACCTCTTCTACGAGCCAGCTGACCACAGCCGCTTAATTGCGCAATTGCAGGCTGATTTAACAGATAAGGACCTAGTCCTAGTCAAGTCTAGCTTCGGGACAGACCTCTTGCAGGTAGTCACTGCCCTAACTGGTAAGGAGACACACTAGAAGAAAAGAAGAGCGACAAGCAGGAGATAGCTTGTCGCTTTTTTTCTTGAGGCTAGCGACTGGAAAGAAAATAAGCGCTAGCAGGGCAAAAAGACATATAAAACTAGCTCATTTGCCTAGTCCTCTCAGTTGTGTTTCCCTCCTAGTCATGGTACACTAAGAGTTAGAGGTTACAACCATACAACGCGTTAACAAAGCAACATGTGTAACTTGACCGCTTGATGGCCGACGGATTCGGCATCGCCTAGCGGTCAATTTTGATGTCTTGATGACAAGATGCCACTGGAATCAACCCCAAAATTTAGATAGAAAAGAGACGATATACCTTTGAAATTTACAGAACTTAACCTGATTCAACCCTTGCTTGACTCACTAGCCGATATGGGCTTTGAAGAGCCAACCCCGATCCAACAACAAGCAGTGCCTGTGGCCTTAGAAGGCCAAGACTTGATTGGTCAAGCCCAAACAGGGACCGGGAAGACGGCAGCTTTTGGCTTGCCAATGCTCAATAAATTGGACAAGAACCAATCCGCCATCCAAGGCTTGGTGGTAGCCCCAACCCGGGAATTAGCCATCCAAGTACAAGAAGAACTCTACCGCTTAGGTAAGTACCAACGTGCCCGTATTTATGTGGTCTACGGGGGTTCTTCCATCGGTAAGCAAATCGAATGGATCAAGCGTAATCAACCACAAATCGTGGTCGGGACACCAGGTCGTATTCTAGACTTGATGCGTCGTAAGGCACTCAGCCTCAAACATCTCAAGACCTTAGTCTTAGACGAAGCCGACGAAATGCTCAACATGGGCTTTATTGAAGACGTCAAGGAAATCGCGGCAACCACGCCAGCTTCACGTCAGACCCTCTTATTCTCAGCGACCATGCCACCTGAAATCCGCAGCCTAGCAGACCAATTCCTTAAGGAACCTGCTCACGTCAAGATTGAAGCCAAGCAAATGACCGCTGACTTGATTGAACAGTTCTTCATCAAATGCCGGGATGACGAGAAGTTTGATATCTTCACTCGCTTGTTGGATGTTCAGATGCCAACACAAGCCATCGTCTTCTGCCGTACTAAGAAGCGGGTTGACGAAGTGGCACGGGGCCTCAGCCTACGCGGCTACAATGCTGAACTCATCCACGGTGACATTCCGCAACAGAAGCGGACTAGCGTCATCAACGCCTTCCGTCAAGGTCAGGTAGAGCTCTTGGTAGCGACTGACGTGGCGGCGCGGGGCTTGGATATTTCCGGCGTGACCCACGTCTACAACTATGATATCAGTCAAGACCCAGAATCTTACGTTCACCGTATTGGCCGTACAGGCCGTGCCGGCAACGAAGGCATGTCCATCACCTTCGTGACGCCAGCAGAAATGTCTTACCTGCGCGTTATCGAAGATTTGACCCGCAAACGTATGCAACCAATGAAGCCGCCAACCTTGAAGGAGGCGCAAGCAGGTCAGGTTCAATCACTGATTGATCAACTTAACGAGACCTTGGAAGCCGGCGATGCTGATGAGCACCGTAACACGGCTAAACTCCTGCTCAACCACTATCAGCCTAACGACTTGGTAGCGGCTATGTTAGGGCAAATCCTGTCTAGCAACAGCCAAGTAGAAGTTCAAATTTCACCACAAAAACCATTGCCAAATGCCCACCGCAAATCCGGTGGTTACAAGACTGGTAAGGGCGGCGGCAACGGCCGTCGTGGTCATCACGGTAAGAAGCGGGACTTCCACAAGGACCGTGGCGACCGTCAAGACCATGGTCATAAGGAACGTTTTGACCGCAAAGACAAGCGGCCACGTTCAGCTGCTAAGCCTGTAGGCAAGCCTAAGGCGGACGGCAGCAAGAAACAATATACCATTAAAAAACGAACCAACTAACCAGAGAATAAGCCCAAAGGAGCGTGGCGATCGTGCGTATTGGAACTGACATTATTGAAATCGACCGAATTCAAGAAGCAGTGGCGCGGTCGCCACGCTTTGCGTCTAAGGTCTTGACGGCAGAGGAATTGGCTCGCTATGAGGCCATGAAGGAGCATCGGGCCCTCGAATTCTTGGCCGGCCGCTTTGCCGCCAAGGAAGCCTATGTCAAGGCCTTGGGGACAGGCATTGGTCGGATTCGCTTCACCGATATGAGCATTGCCAACAAGCCATCGGGTGCGCCTTATTTTGCGGTGGCCCCCCTGACGGCAGGCGTCCAGCTTAGTATCAGCCATTCGGACCACTATGCCACGGCCACCGTCCTGATTGAGCAAGACGAAGCCAGCTTGCAGGCGGCTTTGGATCAGTATTTGACTAGAGAAGATTAGAGTAAAAGGTAGGAAAGTCTTATGTCACAAGCCAGTGAACACCGCCCAACAGTGGCGATAATTAATCTCAATGCAATTCAACACAATGTGAGGGAAATGAAGCGTCATCTGGAGCCAGACCAGGCCCTCTACGCCGTTGTTAAGGCTAACGGTTACGGGCACGGAGCAGTTGCCGTCGCCAAGGCAGCCCTGGCAGCTGGCGCGCAAGGCTTAGCCGTTGCCACCGTTGACGAGGGGATTGAACTCCGTCAAGCCGGCCTCCTAGCCCAGCCTATCTTAATCTTGGGCTTGGTAGATCCACGCGCTATTGCTGAGTTGGTCTACTATCGCCTGACCGTCATTGTCTCTGACCTAATCTGGTTCCAGGAAGCTTGGGCTCAGTTAGTGTCCAACCACCAAGAAAGCCTGCTGGATGATGCTAAGCTCAAGGTTCATCTGGCCTTGGATACGGGCATGGGGCGCATCGGCCTACGGACAGTAGAAGAAGTCCAAGCCTTCGCTGAGGGCATTCAGGCCTTTCCATGGGTCAACTGGGAAGGGGTCGACACTCACTTCTCAACTGCCGGTGGGGGTGACCCTGCCTATGTGGAGACCCAGTGGGCTAAATGGCAGGAACTGCTGACCGCTGTGCCAGACTCGGTCACTGTGCGACACTATGCCAACTCCGCCATGGGCGTGTGGTTCAAGCGTCAGCCTGTTTCTTCCATTGAGCGCTTCGGCATCTCCATGTATGGTATGCATCCTAAGGATGAGCGTTCTAGCCTGCCCATTGATTTGCAGCCAGCCCTCCAATTGATTTCAGAAATTGTCTACGTCAAGCAAGTGGAAAAGGGCAGCAAGATTTCCTACGGGGCAACCTATGAAGCCCAGGAAGATGAGTGGGTTGCGACCATTCCAATCGGCTATGCAGACGGTTGGTTCCGCCACTACAAGGACATTCCTGTCTTGGTGGAAGGCCAAGCCTGCCCAGTCCTTGGCGTCATTAATATGGACCAACTGATGATTCGCTTGCCACATCAAGTACCAGTGGGAACCACCGTTACCTTGATTGGACAGGACCATCACTTAGAGAACCACGCAGCGGACTTGGCTCGTCAGGTTGGGACTATTTCCTATGAAATCTTCTGCGGGCTCAGCGATCGTATTCCACGGATTTACCTTCAAGATGAGGAAGGAGAGGACTAAGATGCTTACTGTTCATCAGCTGACCGTCGGGTCACTCGAGGAAAATACTTATGCAGTCGTCAATGAAGCTGGCCAGGCCCTCTTAATCGATCCAGGGGCTGACGCTCCTAAGATTCTGGACTGGATTGAGTCCAAAGGTTGGGCGCCGCAGGCCATCCTACTGACCCATGCCCACCACGATCATATCGGAGCGGTGGATGCGGTGCGGGACCGTTATGGCATCCCACTCTATATGCATCCAGTGGAGTCAGGCTTCCTCAATCAACCAGAACTCAACCTATCGGCATACTGGGGTCAGCCTTTTACGGCGCGTCCAGCAGAAGTCCTCTGGGAGGATCTAGGGGATAAGGAAGTGGCGGGGTTCCACTTCAAAGTGGTCTTCGTGCCAGGTCATAGCCCAGGCCATGTGGCTTATATTTTTGCTGAGGACCATTTCGTACTATCCGGCGATACCATCTTCGCCCAAAGCATCGGGCGGACGGACCTGCCAGGTGGCTCCTACATTGAGCTTATGCAGTCCATCCATCGGGAGCTGATTCAGTTGCCAGAAGACTATGTCCTCTATCCAGGTCACGGCCCGGCTGTGACCGTGGGAGAGTCCTTGGCGACTAATCCTTATTTTGAAGTCTTTCGCAATTTGTTTAAGCATCGGTTTGAAGAATAAAATAGTTGAAGGGGTGGTGAGGACTGACCCCAAAAAGTGAGAATTAAATAAAAACACCTCCAAGTTGGATTTGGTACAATATAATCAAATGCACATGGAGGTGTTTTTATTTAATTCTCATTTACGGGGGTCAGTGCCAAAGGTTATGAAGTTTGGGCAAGAAAACACAATATCAAAACAATGGCTGATTCAATAATTAAACTTAGAGAACAAGGAATTAATTCAATTACACAACTCGATGATCTAATCAAAAAATCTGTCGATGATAGACAAGTCTTGTTAGATAAAATAAAGATAATTGAAGAAGTTAAGTGGATTAACAAGATACTAGATCATACTTCAGGAAAACTGGCCGTTATTGAATGGACAAAAGAAGATCTTTGTGGTGATAAACTTTATCAGATATAGGAGGAAAAATGAAGAAAACTAAAGTTGCCTTTGTGTGTGTTCACAATTCATGCAGAAGTCAAATCGCTGAAGCACTGACAAAGAAATTTGCAGGAGATTCTATAGAGGTATATTCTGCAGGAACAGAATTAAAGGATCAAATAAATCAGGATACAGTAAGACTTGTCAAAGAAATATATGCAATTGATATGGAAGAGACCCAAAAGCCAAAACTTTTAGATGACATTCCTGAAGTGGATTATCTTATTACAATGGGATGTAATGTCGTTTGTCCTATTTTACCTTACACTGTTAAAAAAGATGATTGGGGACTTGAGGATCCTAGTGGAAAAAATGATCAAGAGTTTATTAAAACAATTAAGGAGATTGAAAGTAAGGTTCATAAATTAATAGAGGAAGTTGAGGCAATTTATTTTCGTGTGGAATTATAAAAAGGAGTCATCACTTGATGAACTCCTATTTTGAGGCTATATAAGTTGCAGTTTTCTTATATGTATAACGATAGATTAGTGGATTCTCATCTAAGGTGCTTATGTCGAAAATGAAGAAGTGATCACGGTTATCTCTAGCCTTTTCCTTATTGAGAACAAAGTAATTCTTACGAGAAGTTGCCATTGTTTTGAGGATATCATCAGTCAGAAAGGTCAATGGAATATTCATGTTGGAGTAGCGGTAGAAGTCACGTTCAAAATCTCGGTAGCTCTCACTGTAATAGTCCATTTGTAGGTGATTACGCTGAAATTCAAGCTGATTCATAGAGCACCTCCTCAACAAGTTCAATACTAATAATGTTATGTACTTAAAGTCTTATGCAGATTGGTTATTTTGTTATTAGAATTGGGTACTCCAAGTCTTTTTTTTATTCACTCAAAAAAACACTTGAATTAATTAATGAAAAGGGTTATACTATGTTCAAGCGAATACTTGAATGATATTGGGGTGAGAATATGATTAAAAAAGATACTTGTGAAATTTATTATTATGACGAAGAAAAGGTCAATCGAATACAAGGTAATTTACAGACAGTAGATATTTCTAGTGTTGCCCAAATGTTAAAAGCTATTGCAGATAAAAATAGAGCAAAAATTACCTATGCATTGTGTCAAGATGACGAACTGTGTGTGTGTGATATTGCAAATATTATAGGTGTTACGGTTGCAAATGCCTCTCATCACCTGCGAACGCTCCATAAGCAAGGGATTGTTAAGTTTCGAAAAGAGGGAAAACTTGCATTTTATTCATTAGATGATGAGCATATCAGACAAATTATGATGATTGCATTGGCACTTAAGAAAGAGGTGAAGATCAATGTCTAGTGGGAAAGCAAAACAGTTCGAAGAAGAAATGAAAGCCTATCGTGTTCAAGGATTTACTTGTACTAACTGTGCAGCCATTTTTGAAAATAATGTTAAAGAACTTCCCGGTGTTCAGGATGCGAAAGTAAATTTCGGAGCATCTAAAGTTTATGTTAAAGGGACGACAACCATTGAAGAATTAGAAAAAGCAGGAGCATTTGAAAATTTAAAAATTCGAGATGAAAAAGAACAAAGGGTAGAAGGAGAACCTTTTTGGAAGCAGAAAGAAAACATTAAGGTATATATATCAGCTCTTTTACTTGTAGTTAGCTGGTTCTTAGGAGAGCAGTATGGTGAAGAGCATGTTCTACCGACAATTGGTTATGCAGCGTCCATTTTAATCGGTGGATATTCGTTATTTATTAAAGGTCTCAAAAATTTAAGCAGATTAAATTTCGATATGAATACGCTTATGACTATTGCCATTATAGGAGCTGCAATTATTGGTGAATGGGGTGAAGGGGCAACCGTTGTTATCCTATTTGCGATTAGTGAAGCATTAGAGCGTTATTCAATGGATAAAGCACGTCAATCTATTGAATCTTTAATGGATATTGCCCCAAAAGAAGCGTTAATTCGACGAGGCAATGAAGAAATGATGACTCATGTTGATGAGATTCAAGTTGGAGACATCATGATAGTTAAGCCCGGTCAAAAGTTAGCAATGGATGGAATAGTGGTTAAAGGTACATCGACATTAAATCAGGCTGCGATTACAGGTGAAAGTGTTCCAGTAACGAAAATCACAAATGATGAAGTATTTGCAGGAACCTTGAATGAAGAAGGGTTACTTGAGGTTAAAGTAACAAAACGAGTTGAAGATACCACTCTTTCAAAAATCATTCACTTGGTAGAAGAAGCCCAAGCTGAACGGGCCCCCTCTCAAGCGTTTGTCGATAAATTTGCAAAATACTATACACCAGCTATTGTCATACTAGCTCTTTTAATTGCAGTAGTTCCACCATTATTTGGCGGAGACTGGAGCCAATGGATTTATCAAGGATTAGCTGTATTAGTGGTTGGTTGTCCTTGTGCCTTAGTAGTCTCAACTCCAGTTGCTGTGGTTACAGCAATAGGAAATGCAGCGAAAAATGGTGTATTAATTAAAGGTGGTATCCATTTAGAAGCAGCAGGACACTTAAAAGCGATAGCCTTTGATAAAACAGGAACATTAACCAAAGGGATTCCAGCTGTAACAGACATTGTGACATATGGTAGAAATGAAAATGAATTAATAACCATAACATCAGCCATTGAAAAAGGATCGCAGCACCCTCTTGCTTCAGCGATTATGCGAAAAGCAGAAGAAAATGGATTAAAATTCAATGAAGTAACAGTAGAGGATTTTCAATCCATTACAGGTAAAGGCGTTAAAGCCAAAATAAATAATGAAATGTATTATGTGGGAAGTCAAAATCTTTTTGAGGAATTACACGGAAGCATTTCAAGCGATAAAAAAGAAAAAATTGCCGATATGCAAACTCAAGGTAAAACGGTGATGGTGTTAGGAACAGAAAAAGAAATTCTTTCGTTTATTGCTGTAGCCGATGAAATGAGGGAATCGTCTAAAGAAGTTATCGGCAAGTTGAACAATATGGGAATCGAAACAGTGATGCTAACAGGCGATAACCAAAGAACGGCAACAGCCATCGGAAAACAAGTTGGTGTTTCGGATATTAAAGCTGACTTACTTCCAGAAGATAAGCTTAATTTTATTAAAGAACTTCGAGAAAAACATCAAAGTGTGGGGATGGTCGGAGATGGCGTGAATGATGCTCCAGCCCTTGCTGCATCTACCGTTGGTGTAGCAATGGGTGGTGCTGGAACTGATACAGCTTTAGAAACGGCTGACATCGCCTTAATGTCTGATGATTTGAGTAAATTGCCATATACAATAAAATTAAGTCGTAAGGCTTTAGCAATCATCAAGCAAAACATTACCTTCTCTTTGGCGATTAAATTAGTGGCATTACTTTTGGTCATGCCCGGTTGGTTAACACTTTGGATAGCGATATTTGCTGATATGGGAGCAACTTTACTTGTAACATTAAACAGTTTACGCTTATTGAAAATCAAAGAATAGGTTCTAAAATGGGTGTCAACAATCGGGTGCGATCATTGAAAACAATGTTATGCTTCAAAAGGGATATTAACAGGAAATATACAACTAAAGGACGCTTTAACTGAGCAACGGAAAAAGCCAAATTTCTCAATTGATGTTGAGAAATTTGGAGAATGTTTATACGATTAGTAAAGTTGGCGAAAATAATAAAGTTATTAATCTCATGGAGTATTTGAACTTGCAAAAAAATATTTATGAGTCATTGTACTGACCCCAAAAAGTTAGACAAAAAATATTATTGAAAGGATTTAGTTCTATACTGAACAGGACTAAGTCCTTTTAGTTTTGCTTTAATGCGTTTATTGTTGTAGTAAAAAATATACTCGGTAATAGCTTGCTCCAGTTGATCCAGAGACTTGAAATTTTTCTCAAATCCGTAAAACATTTCTGTTTTCAAGATGCCAAAGAAGGACTCCATCATGCCATTATCTATGCTGGTTCCCTTGCGAGACATGGATGGACGTATGCCTTTACTGGCAAGAACAAATTAAATGTACCGCATATTTATCTTTCAATTCTTCCACTAACTATACAACTACTTGAGGCGACACTTCCTTTCCAATTCCTTGTATTTTTTTAATATTTCTAATTCAACTTCTTTTCTTTTTAGTTCTAATTTTAATTGATCGATTTCTGAAAGTTCAGCCATTCCTTTTTCGTAAGAATATTGTTTTCCTATCTGTTGGTGGAAACGATGAGTTTCTCCATTTTTATACCATCTAAACCATGTTTCTACTTGAGTTTCATTTTTTTATGTTTAACTACTGCATTATTTGTTTTGTACTATATCCCTGTAATTTCATTTCTACGGCTTTATTCTTTGTATCGACAGAATAGGCCACACGTTTTTTAACCATAAAAAGACACCTCCATGTGCATTTGATTATATTGTACCTAATCCAACTTGGAGGTGTTTTTATTTAATTTCATTTACGGGGGTCAGTGCCGTGAGCATGCCCACCCTTTTTATGAAGAAGGCCGATTGGGCTGGCTTCAAACAAATAAGAGCCTCAAAAGGTGGACCTAAGATCCAGCTTTTGAGGCTCCTTTATACTTTACAGGCTCCTTATTCTTCCCGATACAAATCTGCCTGTAGGGCATACAAATCAGCATAGTAGGCGTTATGCTGAAGTAACTGGTCGTGGTGATCAAAGCCGACGACTTGGCCGTCTTTTAGGACTAATACCTTATCGGCTTTTTTGACCATGGCCAAGCGGTGTGTGACAAAGAGAACAGTCTTGTTTTCCGCTAGTTCAAGAAACTTGGTGACAAGTTGATTCTCTGCGCGTGCATCTAAGGCAGCAGTTGGCTCATCGAGGATGAGAATGGGTGCTTGAGAATAGAAGGCACGTGCCAAGGCAAGTTTTTGCCATTGGCCGCCCGAAAGCTCGCGGGAATCTTCAAAACGTTTGCCTAGGGTTTGGTCCAAGGTTAGCAAGTCGCCTTCTTCAATTCCGCCACGTTGCAGGCTAGCTTGCAAGGCAAGGGGGTCATCGACTTGGTCAATTCGTGATAAGGCCACATTCTCTCGGGCTGTCAGGTCAAACTTAGCGAAATCCTGGAAGACGGCGCTGAACTGTTGCCGGTAGTGGACGATATCTAAGTCCAAAATGTTATGGCCATCAAACTCTACCTGACCTTTATCCGCCAGATAGAATCCTAACAAGAGTTTGATTAAGGTAGACTTGCCGGCCCCATTTTCACCGACCAGGGCGATTTTTTGACCACGTGCTATGTCAAAGCTGACTTGGGACAGGGTGGCTTTATCTGCGCCTGGATAAGTGAAGCTGACATTTTGAAATTCGAGTGAGTCAAATTCACTCGGAACTTCTTGATTTCCAAAACTGGTTTCTTCCTCAAGTTCCAAGAAGTCAAAGAAATTAGACATATAGAGGAGCGTATCATAGAGCAAGCTCGAATCCTCTACCAAGCGGCTGACACCTTGAATGGTGTAGGTGATTGCAGTCGCAAAAATCATAATAGCGCCCACGGCGAAGAGTCCGGACTTGACCCCTTGAACAAGATAGGCAAAGCTCAGGACACTGACAAGGCCAGTCACTACTAGAAAGGCAGTTGAGAGCCAGAGCTGACGCCGTCGGTTGCCTTGAACTGCGGAGCGTATTTGGCTGAAAATTTGCCGATACTTATTTTGGAAGTAGCCATGCAAATGATAGAGACGGACTTCCTTGATATAGTCTGCTGTCAGTACAAGGCTCGCGTAGTAGCTTAGTTTGCGCGAATCCTCACTGTTAGCAACCAAGGTTTCAAAGGCCTGTTGCTGAATCCGATAAGCCATCAGACCTTGAGGAATCAGCACCATGATTAAGACCACCGCAATCAGCCAATGGAATTGGCTGAGGAGGGCGAACATGGAAATCACCAAGAGGGCATTGCTGATGAGACTGGTCCCGAAAACTAGCAGATTGACTGGACGCCAACTGGCTTCTGAACTGATTAAATCAATTTTATTGTAGAAGTCATGGTCTTCATACCAAGCCAAGGTCTGAATAGATTCCGCCTTTTTCATTATCTGATCATTAAGGGCAAAGGTTAATTGGTCAGTCAAGCGCCCCTGTAAATAAAGGTTGAGAGGGGTCATGGCATTGCCCAGTATGAAAGCTAGCCCCCAAGCTAATAGGAGCCAGACTCCTTCTTGGCTACCACTTGCCAGTTCATTCATGAGCTGGTTAATCAGATAGAGCGTCAGGGAAGGCAGTAAGGCTTGTAGGGGAATAGTAATCAAAAGCCCCAGAGCTAAGCCACCCGCTGCCTGCCAGACAAAACGAAGACTGCTGTAGTAGAGCGACATATAGGATGTGAAAGTAGAAAATAGGCTCATAAATTATAGGCTCAAGCAGCTTATCGCGCTTGAGTCAGATTCCCTGAGTCGTAGGAGTGATTTGGGGAAGAGTAGCTTTCAGATAGACTAGCCACATCCTTACTAGTATGAAATGCTACCTTCCCATTGTTTGTTTGAGTCACTGAATCTTTAACCCAAATCATGTTAGACAAAGGATGCTTTGAGTCATGATTAAGGAATCCATAGAAAGCAAAATTCGACATGCATAAACCTCCGTTCATCGTGATGACTATTATAAGTGTTGATCGATGACGACTAGCATTGTAAATAAGTTTAAGGCACATCCTTTGTTTCAAGGAAGTGACCTAGTTAAATTGAGTCATGGGTATCACTTCTTTCAAGTAAGACTAGGGAGTCAGATACATAGGTTTACTAGTATTATACAAGGAAAAGTTAGAAAATCAAATCTATTTATATTGGTAATCTAATTATGTGTGTATATCATTAGATTGATGACATACCTCAAATAAGAGAGAGTGGCTGAGAAATCATTCAGGTTAAAGGCTAAGCTTAAGGGTAGCCAGCTGCACGTTTTGACAAAAAAACAGTAAATCGTAAGTGATTTACTGCTGATTGCCTTTTTGGGCGCTTATTTAGATTTGTCAATTTCCTTGGCTATTTTGCTCTTTCTAAGTTTCCTCTTTGCCACCTTACTTAAGAGAACCAGGGGATTGAGGCTGTATGATAGTTGCCAGTGAAAGTAGTTAACCCACTCTATGAGAGCGAACAGCCAAATGGCTACTGCTATTAGGCTAACTGGCCAGGAGCTGAACTCAATTAGGATGATTGGCATGCCGAGGACTAATAGGATGAGGTCTACTTGTCTGAGTAGGCCATAAATCCGGCCTGTCTGCTTAATCGCAAAGTTGGGCTTGCGAAGGCGCTTGATTAGAATCCACCAATAAAGGGAACCTTGTAGCAAGATAAGGCTGACTAGCAGGAGGGGGTAAGCAATGGAAATCAGGGCTTGTGGCGTGGTTAACCGTTTTTTGAAAAGGAAGAAATTGAGCCAGAAGACGGCAAGGGCAACTAATTCGCCGCTGGCCAGACTATAGAGTTTTTGCTTGATATGACCTTTCACAGTATGCGCCACCTCCCTTATCTTAAATTCTAAAGGGCTTAGGAGCCAAATACAAGTTTAATTTAAAAAAGGGCTTCCAAAATACTTGACACTGGTGTATAATGAAAAAAACATTAAAGCAAGAGGTGAATTTAATGAAAGAAACTAGGTCGCTTAATGTCAATTCCCTCAATAGCACTGGCTATTATTGTTCTTAATTTATGGTATCTAGCGAGTTAGGAGGAAATACTATGAACCATACGCACTATACCCTAGCAGCCAATCGTCAGTACGCAAGCAAGCGGACCTTATTTTATTCACTTCTAGCAACTTTCATGCTAGTCTTATCCCTTGTCACGCCTAGTCTAGCCCTGGCTCAGTCTAATGCCTTGTCAGGGACTTATCAAGCGCAATCTGCCCATCTCGTTAAGAAGGTAAGTGTCACGGACACCGGTATGGAGCTTGAGATTGATGCTGAGCAACTAGCTAAGCAAAGTCAAGCCTTCCAAACTTTAATGACCGTCAACCAGCGAGCGCTAGCTAAGAAGATTAAACCCGGCATGACTAGCCAGGAAATCGAGAAAACGCGCCAAGAACTGGGGCTGGATGTGGCCGCCTATCAGAAAGCCCTAGGCCAAGAAGTAGAACCAGATAAGATGGTAGAAGTCCTGGAGAATCAGGTGTCCGGTCTTTACGCCCATGTTAGAGAGACAGGGACTATCTATCTGCGGCTAACGAAGCCAGAACTGAGCCAGTCAGAAGGCACGATTCGGGTTCGCCTACTAGGTGAAGAAGTCCTGACCTTGACCGAGGTCTCAGATCAGGGCTTTAAGTTGGATCAGGTCTCTTTCGTTAAAGAATAGTCTCCTAAGCACCTTGCCTGAGGGCAGGGTGTTTTTGTCTTTGGGAGGGCCTTTTGGGCTTGCAGTTGCTACTTTATCCCGCTACAATAAAATGAGAAGACATAAGGAGGCCGGTCATGACATTTCCAGCAGGATTTCAAGCAAAATATTTAGCCCTATTGGGCCCAGAGGAGGGGCAGGCCTTCCTGGATTCCTTTAAGTTAGAGGCGGAGTCCGGCTTCCGGGTCAACCCTCTAAAGGCTAGTCAGTCAGCTTTGCCTGAATCAGCCCAGCCTATGCCGGGCACCCCTTGGGGCTACTATGGCAAGGTGGCAGGCAGCTCGACCGCCCATGTGACGGGCTTGGTCTATTCTCAGGAGCCAGCCGCTCAAATGGTGGGTCAGGCAGCCGCGCCCCAGCCAGGGCTCAAGGTCCTGGACTTGGCAGCTGCTCCTGGGGGCAAGTCGACCCATTTGCTGTCATACTTAGATAACCAAGGCCTCTTGGTAGCCAATGAAATACATCCCAAGCGCAGCAAGATTCTGGCTGAGAACCTGGAGCGCTTCGGGGCCCGCAATGTGGTGGCAACCAATGAGTCGCCAGAGCGCTTGGCCCAGGTCTTTCCGGCTTACTTTGACCTGATTGTACTGGATGCACCCTGCTCAGGCGAGGGCATGTTCCGCAAGCAGGCTGAGGCTATGGACTACTGGACGCCGGAATATCCTAGCCAGTGTGCGGCGCTGCAGCGAGAAATTCTGGAGCAGGCGCTACTCATGCTCAAGCCGGGTGGGACCTTGGTTTATTCGACCTGCACTTGGGCGCCTGAGGAAAATGAGGACATCGTGGCTTGGTTGTTGGAACACTATCCGCTGACCTTGCTTGAGGTGCCTAAGCTCAATGGCATGGTGCCGGGCCTGTCTTATGCTGAGACGGCCCGCATGTATCCGCAACATTTCCGGGGCGAGGGGCAGTTTGTGGCCAAGTTCTGCTATGAGGGGCAGGAGACTGAAAGCAAGTCCCGTAAATTCAAGCCACTCAAAGCCAAAGTGACGGCTGAGCAGCTCAAGCTCTGGCAGGACTTTGCGGCTAGTCATTTGATTGTGACCTTGCCGGGCATTCTCCAGACTTTTGGCGACCATCTCTATCTCTTGCCAGAGGGTCTGCCGGATTTAGGCAAATTACGGATTGCTCACAAAGGTCTGCATTTGGGCGAGTTCAAGAAGAAACGCTTCGAGCCGAGCTTTGCTCTGGGCCTGGCGTTGCGTCCGGACGAGACAGTTAGTCAGGTGGCCCTGCCCGAAGAGCAAGTCACCCGCTACCTAGCCGGCGAGACGGTCGATTTGGCAGAGGACAAACCAAATGGCTGGTACCAAGTCCTAGCGGGCGGCAACGGCCTAGGCTTCGCCAAGGTCACCGGCCAAGTGCTCAAGAACTACTATCCAAAAGGCCTGCGCCTTCGCCGCAGCTGAGTGCGCTGATGGCGGAAACAGAGGAAAGGCTGAGAGCCAGTGGTCCACTCCGTCGAGTGGACCACTAGCTCGGCGAGAAAGCCTGGAAAAAGGGGCAAACTGAGTCAAAAGCCGAGAGCCAGTGGACCACTCCGTCGAGTGGACCACTAGCTCGGGGCGGAAGCCTGGATAAAGGCGCAAATCGGTCCAAAAGTCGTGAGCCAGTGGCCCACTCTGTCGAGTGGACCACTAGCTCGGCGAGAAAGCCCTGAAAAGGGCTCAAGCTGAGTCGAAAGCTCATAAGCCAAAAAGAAACCACACAAAAAAGCGAGGCAGCACTGGGCTGGCTCGCTTTTACTTTGTCTACTATGAGATTATTCAGCTTCAGCGTCTGAGGCTGGAATAATAGAGGTTGGGATTTCGTCGATGGTGCCGAAGTACCAGTCGATAGAGTCGCCGGCTTTGAGGACTTGAGTTTTAGCCCCGTGATCTGCCACTTGGCCATTTAAGAGGTAAACCCAGGTGTTTTCGCCGTCGTTGACGTTGTCGAAGAAGTTGTCGATGACTTGTTCTTCTTCATTGTAGTTGAAGCGGATTTCCTTGTTGGATTTCATTGCTTCGAAGACGGTCTTACCAGCGGCATTTGGTACATCAAAGCTACCGATGATTTCGCCGTGTACATAGAACTTGAAGGTAACGGTGGTAGATTTTTCTTCGCCAGAAGCTTTGGATTCGCTACTTTGGCTTTCGCTAGAAGTGCTAGCGGAAGAGCTAGAAGCAACAGAAGAGCTAGATTCTGAAGATGAGACAACTTGGGCAATGTTAGAGCCGGATACTTGAGGACTTGGTTGGTTGCCCTTCAATACCCCTGATAAAATAGCCCACAAGGCAATAATAATCGCAATTAAGAAGACAATCGCCGCAAGTACAAGTGCTAATCGTTTGTTTTTCATACGATCCCTCCTGATTAAGTGTAGTTACCTATACGTTACCAAGAATCAGGCGGAAAGTCAAATCTTTCGCAATTGTAACCGGATTAGCTAGCATATTATTTCCGTCTTGACGGGCTTTTGGTTATAATATAATGAAGGAAATATATCATGTCAAAAGGAGTGCCGTCATGAGAGTAGAGACCCATTCAGCCCAAGACACCCAAGCCTTGGCAGCCAGCCTGGCTCCCGTCTTACCTGCAGGAACCTGGATTCGCTTGGAAGGGGATCTGGGGGCGGGCAAGACCACCTTTACCCAAGGACTGGGCAAGGCGCTAGGGATTGCGCGGGCAATTAAGAGTCCCACCTATACCATTGTGAAAGAATATGACTTGGAAGGCCAGGCGGCACCTCGTCTCATTCATATTGACGCCTACCGACTGGAAGAAGGGGGCGCCGATACGGTGGACTTGGCTTCCTATCGCCAGCAGGGCGACTTGGTCCTAGTGGAGTGGGCTCAATTTATCGAAAGGGAACTCCCGACGGCCTATCTTGACCTGGCACTCTCATACGGTCAAGAGGTCGACGACCGGGTCTTGACCATCCAATGGGTGGGGGGCCAGGAGCCAGAATGGTTGAGCCAATGGAGCAAGGAGGTAAGCGACCATGCCAGATAAGCAGGATGTAGAAGTCATTATTCGCCAGGCAGAAGTCGGCGATGCTCGTGCTATTTTGGGTATGTTGAGCCAGATTCGCCAGGAGTCACCCTATGTGGTCCTAGCCGATAATGCCGATGATGTGGAGGCACAAGTCACCATCATCGAGCAATATGACCAGCATCCCCACGCCCTCATGCTAGTTAGCGAAGTGGATGGTCAGCTGGTAGGCTTTGCGACGGTTCAGCCTCAAGGACTGCCGGCGCAAGCTCATGTGGCCGAAATCGGGGTCTGCCTGATCGCCGAGTATTGGGGCTATGGCATTGGCTCCCTCTTAATGGAGACCATGCTGGACTTTGCCCAGGGGGTAGGACTGCGAGTCCTGCATCTAGAAGTCATTGCGGACAACCTGCCAGCTATCGGCCTCTATAAGAAGTTCGACTTCCAGGAGCGGGGTCGACTGACGCAACGCGTGGCCCGTGGCGGCCGCTACTACGATACCATCCTGATGGAACATGTCCTCAAGGATTCAGGCCAGTAAATTATGTGAAAAGAGGTTAATTTATGGTGGATTTAGCCAAATTACAAGATATCTTAGGGACTTTGACCATCAAAGCCAATGAGCCCTTATCCAATTATACCTACACCAAGACCGGGGGGCCTGCTGATCTATTAGTCTTCCCGCGTTCGGTAGAGCAAGTCCAAAGGGTCCTAGCAGCAGTCAAGCAAGAAAACTTGCCTCTAACCGTTCTGGGCAATGCCAGCAACCTCATCGTCAAAGACGGCGGTATTCGGGGCCTGGTCATGATCCTAACCGACATGCAGGAACTGGTCCTAGAAGGCAACCAGTTGAAGGCAGCCAGTGGGGTGGCCTTGATTGAAGCCAGCCGTCAGGCAGCTGCTGCCGGGCTGACTGGCTTGGAATTTGCCTGTGGCATTCCGGGTTCCATTGGTGGGGCCATCTATATGAATGCCGGCGCCTACGGGGGCGAGGTCAAGGACGTCATTAGCCAGGTGCAAACCATGACGCGTGACGGCCAGCTCAAGACCTACGCGGGAGCGGACTGCGACTTCAGCTATCGCCACAGTCGTTTCCAAGAAGGAGACGAGGTTATTTTAGGCGTCACCTTCGATTTAGCGCCAGGAGATCAGAGCGCCATTGATAGCAAGGTGGCCGAGTTGACCCACCTGCGTCAAAGCAAGCAACCGCTAGAGTATCCGTCTTGCGGCTCAGTCTTCAAGCGGCCTGAGGGTTACTTTGCCGGCAAGCTCATTCAAGATGCTGGCCTGCAGGGCTACCAAGTAGGTGGGGCGCAAGTCTCGACCAAGCACGCGGGCTTTATTGTCAATGTAGACCATGCGACAGCTACCGACTACTTGGAAGTCATTGAACACATTCGTCTGGTGGTCTGGGCCCGGACTGGGGTCTTCATGGAGCCAGAAGTACGAATTATCGGCGAAGATTAAGAATTTGGGACAGGTTAGTAGACCTGTCCTTTTTGCTTGGCGTTATGCAAACTTAATCTAAAAAATTCGTAAATATCGTTGACTATTGAGCGGAGATGGTTCACACTAGAGCAGTGAGATGAATTTATGAACAAAGGAGTGGGAGACTATGACCTGCCGAGTCATCAAACTGGCCGTGTTTGCCCCCCCATTAAGTGGGCATCTCTATCCCGTTCTGGGCTTGATGCAACCCTTATTAGATAACCCTAACTATGATATTACCGTCTATACAGGCCTGACTAAGCTGCCGGTAGCCCAGGCTTTGGGCTTTAAGTGCCAGGCCCTCCTTCCTGATCAACCAGATGTCTTCGACAACATTGCTTCGACCGATACCAAACTCAATGCCTCCACCCTCTACGGGCAGATTCAGGCTGCCATCACCATGTGTCAGGACCTCATGACCCAGGTGGAAGCTATTTTGAGAGAGACTCAACCAGATGTGGCGACCGTAGACTTTGTCTTCGCGCCCCTAGGCATGGTCTGTGATAAGCTAGGCCTGCCATGGTTGACGACCAACCCGACACCTTTTTCAATCGAAAGTAAGACTGACGCACCAGCCTTCTTAGGGGGGCTCAAGCCACCAAGTAACTGGCGCCAAGCCTTGCGCAACCGTCTAGGGCGGGGCGCCGTCCATGGCTTCAAGCGTCTAGTCTATGGTCTCTTCGTTAAGAAGGCTCTTAAGCGCTTCGACCCCGTCATCTATCAGCAGTTTAAGCTCTATCGTGAAAATGGCGAAGAGGGCTTTTATTCACCTTATGGTATTCTGGCTCTAGGTATGGAAGAGTTGGAGTTCCGCAAGGACTTTCCAGCTCATCTGACCTGGTTAGGCCCGACCTATCCTAAAAAGCCAGTAGTCGACTTCCACTTACCAACCGACCTGCCAACGGTCTTGGTGACCAATGGGACCCTGCTACCTTGGGGTAAGGAATCCCTGCTGACGATCGTCAAGCGTCTGGCTCAGGCTCATCCGGATATTTGCTTTTTGGTGACGTCTGGCAGTGAAGCCCGCAAAGATCAGCCGGTAGAAGCTATTATGGACAATGTCTACCGCTATCAGTACATTGATTACGAGGCGGTTCTACCTCATGTCGATTACGTCATCCACCACGGTGGGGCCGGCATTCTCTATGCTAGCATCCGCCATGGCAAGCCTGCCTTGGTCATTCCCCATGATTATGACCAGTTTGACTATGCCGCGCGACTAGAATGGGCTGACGCTGCCTTGGTAGCTAGCCTCAAGCGGCCAGACTCCATTGAAGCGGGCTTTAAGCAGCTGCTAAGTCGGACGGACTGGACCGCTATGAAGGCCTTACAAGGCCAGCTCCTAGCCTATCCAACCCAGGAGCGCTTAGAAGCGGCCATTGCCCGCGTCCTCAAATAGACTAGATTCAAAAGGTTGAAGCAGTAAAAGCTTCAACCTTTTTTGCCCACAAAAAAAGCCTGGGCAAAGCCCAGACTTGATTTGGCTGATTAAACTTGCTCTTGGTAGTTGGTCTTGGTTTGGTTCAGCCAAGTGTAGACAACCCCGATTAAGAGGCCACCACCTACCAGGTTACCAAGGTAAGAAACACCCCAGTGGCGTAGGACATTGACTAATTCAAAACCTTTAGCTCCTTTGAAAGGTGAGAAGAGCAAGATAGACATAGAAGCGAAGTTAGCTACCACGTGCTCGTTGGTCATGTAGACAAACATGAAGATAGCAGAGAGCACTAAGGTGAGGCGTGCTGCTTGATCCTTAACTAAGACGAAGCAGAGAATGGCAATGTTAACTAAGACGTTAGCCACAATCCCTTCAAGGAAGACTTGGGCGTTGCCACGCGCGAGTTTCGTTTGGATAATGCCGACCATGGCTGAGTTTTCATTGAGGTTAGCGAAGGCTGCGGTGTTGCCTAAGAGATAGCCAGCGAATAAGGTCCCAACTAAGTTGAAGATGGAACAGATTAAGAGAACTTTGAGTGCTTTTTTCCAATCAATGGCCTTGCTGAAGGTCCCTGCAGTGAGGAACATCATGTTGGAAGTAGCCAGTTCCCCGTTGAGGAAGACAGCGTAAGCCAAGCCGAAGGCGAAGATGAAGGCGAAGAAGAAGCGGCCCAAGCTTGGGTGCAGGGTGTTGATTTGATCAGCAGCAACAGCCCCAGCTGCGGTTGACAAGGTTAAGAAGGCGCCGGCGTAAATAGAGCGCGCTGCGTAACGACCTAGGCTTTCTTCCAGAAGCGCCGCTTTTTTGGTGCAGGCTTTCTTAATAAAATCTACGAATGGTGATAATGACATATCTGACATGGTTTTCCCTCCAATAAAAGATAGTTTCATTATAGCGCATTTTTGGGGGCTTGATAAGTAGCTGAGGCAATAAAATGACAAATTTTCGACAGCCTTTTCATTTGGCTGAGCTTGTGCTAGAATAGGCCAGTAAATAAATTAAGTAAAGGAGTCTCTTATCTTGAGCCAACGCCGTCTCATCCTACCTAGCCTGATTGTCCTAACAGAGCTCGTAGGCCTCACCTTCAATCTCTATCCTAATAAATGGCACCAGTTAACCTACTATACCTTGTTATCCAATATCTTGGTCTTAGCCTTCTTCGCTTGGCTAGTGCTAGGGCGGCCGGCACCATCCGCTAGCCTGACCCGTATCAAGGGGGCGGTGACAACGGCCATTCTCCTGACCTTCTTCGTCTACCTGGTCTTGTTGATGCCGACTGCGACACCCGAGCAGTTCTGGCGGGTCCAGAACTTTGCCCTTCATTTTATTGCGCCTATTCTGGTCATTCTAGATTGGCTCCTCTATGATGCCAAAGGCCACTATCGTTGGTTTGAGCCCTTGACTTGGACGGTATTGCCCCTTATTTATATGACCTTTGCCCTGATACGGGGTGGTGTCTTCCATCTGCCCATTCCTAACGAAAAAGCCTCACCTTATCCCTACTTTTTCCTCAACATTGACCGCATTGGCTGGTGGGGCTTCAGCAAATATTTTGTCGCCATTTTGGCGGTCTTCCTCTTGCTGGCCTATGGCATGCTGGCCCTGAAACGAGCGCCAAAAGTAGGGCGTTTTCATGAAAAACACTAGTACAGATTAATTCTCATATAAAACAGACTAAAGGCGGAATCTAAAAGATTTGCGCCTTTTTTGTTTTTTTTAGACTGAACACTTTTTTTTTAGGCCTAAAGGGTGTAAACTAGGAGTTAGAGTTTTATCACTAGAAAAAGGAAGTGGCCAAATTTTATGGTAATGTTCAAACGCTTAGCTAACAACATCAAGGGTAAACACCTCAAGATTGTGTTCCCAGAAGCTAACGACAAACGTGTATTAGGGGCGGCTGTTCGTCTACGTGTAGATGACTTAGTAGAGCCAATCCTCTTAGGGAATGTAGCAGAAGTCAAGGCCTTGGCAGCACAAAACAGCTGGAATATCGACGCCTTTACCATTATCGATCCAGAAACTTATGCAGAATACGATGCTATGGTAGCAGCTTTCGTAGAACGTCGTAAGGGCAAAGCGACTGAAGAACAAGCACGCGACTTGCTTAAAGACGTGTCCTACTTCGGGACTATGTTGGTCTACATGGGCTTAGCTGATGGCTTAGTCAGCGGGGCTGTTCACTCCACCGGTGACACCGTTCGTCCAGCCTTACAAATCATCAAGACCAAGCCAGGCATTACCCGTACATCTGGGGCCTTCATCATGGTGCCAGCTGAGAGCGACGGTCAAAAATTAGTCTTCGCCGACTGCGCGATCAACATCAACCCTTCACCACAAGAATTAGCTGAAATCGCAGTAGAATCTGCGCACACTGCTAAAATCTTCGACATCGAGCCACGCGTGGCCATGCTCAGCTTCTCAACCAAGGGCTCAGCTAAGGCGCCTGAAGTGGACAAGGTGGTAGAAGCAACTAAGTTGGCGCAAGAATTAGCGCCAGAAGTGCTCATCGACGGGGAACTTCAATTTGACGCTTCTTACTCAGAAATCGTGGCGGACCAAAAGGCACCAGGTTCTGAAGTAGCCGGTCATGCAACGGTCTACATCTTCCCTGACCTCCAATCTGGTAACATCGGCTACAAGATTGCCCAACGTTTGGGTCGCTATGAAGCCGTAGGTCCAATCTTACAAGGTTTGAACGCGCCAATCTCTGACTTATCTCGTGGTTGCGTGGAAGAAGATGTCTACAAGGTAGCCATTATCACCGCTAACCAAGCTTTAGCAAAATAAGCCATCAAGAAGAGGCTGGGCAACCAGTCTCTTTTTTCTTAGCTAGCGTCCAGCTTTGAGCTTTCAAGGCTCGTCGGATAGGCCTTCATGTGCTATAATAAACCATGTGCTAAGAGCACCTAGTCCCCGTACCTCAGTAGGATAGAGGATTCGCCTCCTAAGCGGACTGCCGCAGGTTCAATTCCTGCCGGGGACGTCACTAAGTAAGAGAGTCTGACCATTCGCCCGAGCGAGTGGTCAGGCTTATTTTTGTGGGCAAAATTACTTGGCCTGCTAGCAAGATAGTGTTAGCTTGTCGCCAACTCGGCCCTGGCTAATGGTAGGGCTTCATTTGGCTAGAGGATAGGGCTTTAATGGCCTCTTGAGGAGGGCTAGATTTCTAATTTATGAATTTATGATGAAGATTATTGATTTAATCTAGACTTCTTATTGACATGGCCCACAGGGTCGATTGAATGTGGTAATATATGGGTAAAGGAGGCGAGAGTATGAATCGCTTAAGAAAAATTGGCGCTGCCCTTGCAGTTGCCGGAATGTTAGCGACCTATGTACCTTCTGGACTGGTCCTAGCGCAAGTGAATCCTAACTCACCGATTGAAGTATCGGTGGATATTCTGTTACAAGTTGATGCCAATCCGCCAAAACGTCAGGAAAATGCGACCTACGAAATTGTGGATGAGGCAGGTAATGTGGTTTATCGTCATGAATCTGACGCCCAAGCGAGCCAAGTACCTAAGTTAACCGCTGGTAAGTATCGTTTACGCTTGTATGATGGCCAAGGCTTCAAACGTGCGGACAAGGTTCTCAAGGCACAAAAAGTTGAAACCTCTATTCCTAAGCGGTCGGAACAAGATATCGCCGCCAACAAGCAATTACAGGAACAGTCTGACAAGGGCAGTCTCAAGACAGACGACCAAGGTCAGGCCTACTATGAAGTGGCCTTCGAAGTCAAGGCAGGTCCTGACTTAGAAAGTGCTGACCATCAGAAAATGGTCTCTAAATTAGCCGTTACCCTATCTGACCAAGAGGGGGCAGGCAGTGCGCCACAAGCACCAGCCCAATCCTCTAGCCAGGCGCCAGAGGTGAAGCGCAACTTGACGGTCAAGGTCTTAGACCAAGCGCAAGAAATTGTGCCGGGTGCCACGGTCACCGTGGAAGGCCAAACAGCTGTGACGGATGAAAACGGGGATGCCCACTTCAAGGATCTCACTCCTGGAACAGTTCACTATGCCGTGACCCAATTGCCAGCAGGTTATGAAGGCAACCCAAGTGGTGAAGCTGAACTCCCAACTGACACTGACCATTCCATTACCTTACAAGTGGCTAAGAAAGCTGAGCCTCAAGTGACTAAGCGCGATTTAACCGTTAAGGTTCTGGACCAAGAACAAAAGACAGTAGCAGGCGTAACGGTAACAGTAGAAGACCAAAGTGCCGTAACGGATGAAAATGGGGATGCCCACTTCAAGGGCTTGACGCCAGGTACCGTACACTATGCCGTGACTAACTTGCCAGAAGGCTACGAAGGGACACCAAGTGGCGAAGCCCAACTGCCAAGTGACACTGATCATTCCATTACCTTGCAAGTAGCTAAGAAGGCTGAGCCTCAAGTGACTAAGCGCGACCTAACCGTTAAGGTTCTAGACCAAGAACAAAAGACGGTAGCCGGCGTAACGGTCACTGTGGCAGACCAAACCGCAGTAACCGATGAAAATGGGGATGCCCACTTCAAGGGCTTGACTCCTGGTAAGGTTCACTATGCCGTCACTCAATTGCCAGAAGGCTATGAAGGCATGCCAAATGGGGATGCCGAACTGCCAGCTGACACTGATCACTCCATTACCTTGCAGGTAGCTAAGAAGGCTGAATCTTCTAGTCAAGCGCCAGCAGCTAAACGCGACTTGACCGTTAAAGTCCTAGACCAAGAACAAAAGATTGTGTCCGGCGTAACGGTCACTGTAGAAGGCCAAAGTGCTGAGACCGATGAAAATGGGGATGCCCACTTCAAAGGCTTGACGCCAGGGACGGTTCACTATGCCGTAACGGATTTACCAGACGGCTACGAAGGCACACCAAGTGGTGATGCCGAATTGCCAAGTGACACCGATCATTCCATTACCTTACAAGTGACTAAGAAACCAGTACAACCAGCGGTTGAAGCTGTCAAACGCGACTTGACTATCAAGATTTTAGACCAAGATCAGAAGATTGTAGCCGGCGTGACCGTGACCGTTGGCGACCAAACGGCTGTCACTGACGAAAATGGGGATGCCCACTTCAAGGGCTTAACGCCTGGTAAGATTCACTACGCGGTAACCCAATTGCCAGAAGGCTATGAAGGCACGCCTAGTGGTGACGCTGAATTGCCAAGTGACACCGACCACTCCATTACCTTACAAGTGAGCCGCAAGGATCAAGCTTCTTCTTCAAGTTCATCCTCTTCTTCTCAAGCTGAGAAGCGTGACCTGACCGTCAAAGTCTTGGATAATGCCGGCAAGGAAGTACCAGGCGTTAGCGTCAAGATTGGCGACCAAGTACAAGTCACCAATGAATACGGCCAAGCTGTCTTCAAAGGCTTGACCCCAGGGACCTTCCACTATGAGATTGTCAACTTGCCAGAAAATTACACCGGCGCCCAAGCAGGCGACGCGGAATTACCAGCTGACACCGATCATTCCATTACTTTGACTGTTCAACGTCAACAAGCAGTCGCTAATGTGACGGTGAAAGTCATGGATGACAATAACCAAAGTGTCCCAGGTGTGACGGTTTACTTAGGTGAATTGGAAGGCCAAACGGACGACCAAGGCAATATCCTCTTCGAAGCTTTGGAAGCAGGTAAGTACACTTACGGCATTAAGGAAGTGCCAGAAGCTTATCAAGCTGAAACAGGTGCGCAAACCTTAGATGTGGCCCCAGGTGCGGACTTACATCCAATCCTCAAGGTCAGCCGTAAGGCCCAAGTAGCCAGCTTGGAACTCAACGTGGTCAACGTTGCCGGCCAAGCAGTAGCAGACGTAACCCTAGCCGTAGGCAACCAACAATTGAAGACGGATGCCCAAGGGAAAGTCACCTTTACCAATCTTAAGGCAGGGGACTACGACTACTATGTAGTGGCCGTTCCAGAACCTTACCAATTGGATCAAACCAAGATTAAATTAACGCTGGCCAACGGGCAGACGGCTAAGCGGACCATTCAATTAGCTGAGAAACCAGCGGCTTCCTCAAGTTCGAGTGCTTCATCTGACAAGGTGACAGCGACTAAGACTTCTGGTGTAGAACGCAAGGACGGCAATTTGCCATCAACCGGTGAACAAGTCATGGCTTGGTTAACACCACTGGCTCTTGCTCTCCTAGCTCTCGGCGGCGCTATTCTCTTCTTCCGTCGTCGCAAGAATCAAGCGTCTACTGACGCCTCACAAGATGAGGATCATGAAGCATAATCAAGACTAGCTGGTCACCTCGCTTTAGAAAGTATTCTAGGCGAGGTGACTTTTTTGCTAGCTTAGAAAAAAATAATGGCTCCCAGGCTAATAAAGTGTCGCATTTTTTTTGGCAGTGGAGTATAATAGGATTGTAGTCAAGGATATAAATATAGCGAGGGCGATAGCATGCGGTCAAAGGACAAGAAGAATCTACTTTATAATAGCTTATTGGCACTTATTTTGTGCCTGGTCTGTATTGTCTGCATCTTATCCGTCATGCTCTTCCTACAGACCCTTGAAGGGCAGGACAGTTCTCAGCAGGCTAGCTCAAGTCAGATAGCCTTAACAGGGCAGTCTCAATCTTCAGCCAGTCAAGAGTCCAGTAAGAAGGAAGTAGAAAGCAAGCCCCAAGAACTGGTCAAGGGATCTAACCATAACCAGGCGGCCAGCGCCTATGCCTATAAGGCTCAGGATGTGCGTAAGCTCCTCTACGATCCTAAAGCCTCAGATAAAAAAATAGTATTTTTAACCTTCGATGACGGTGTTAACTTTGAAGTGACGCCTAAGATTTTAGATGTTCTCAAGGCTAAAAAGGTGCCGGCTACCTTCTTCGTGATTGGTAAGACGGTGGGAGACAAGACCCGGCCCTTGTTAGAACGGCAAATTCGCGAGGGACATGCCATCGGGATTCACTCCTACAGTCATGATTACAATCGTCTCTTTCCGGGCGGGGTAGTCGATGTCAATCAAGTAGTCAAGGAAGTCAAGGAAACCCAAGCTTCTATGCAGGAAGTGCTAGGTCGGGATTTCCATACGGCTGTCTGGCGTTACCCAGGTGGCCATATGTCCTGGAAGGGGACCGAAGAACTGGATGCCTCTCTTAAAAAGCTAGATGTGGACTGGATGGACTGGAATGGTATGTCCGGCGATGCGGAAACACCGTCTGCCCGGCCAACCACGCCTAGTGATATGCTAGCCTATATGGAAAAATCCTTCTATGTGGCGCCGGATGCCAAGGTGCGGGTCATCCTCATGCACGATGCTTCAGATAAGCAATTGACCATTGAGGCCCTGCCTCACATTATTGATTACTTCAAGTCTCAAGGCTATGAATTTGGGGTGTTAACATGAGTTCACTTGCTTGGTTAGGACTAGGTTTGGGTATGGCTGCCTATGCCTTGGCTACCTTTTGGGGCTGGCACTTAGGCCCTAAGTTAGGGGCGCGGCCTTGGGTTCGTAGCCAACTACTCTTGTTGACCTGCGGCATCTGGCTAGAATTAGTCTTCTTCGATTTATTGCCTTCTACCCAGCCCACACTTATGGGGATTCTGGGTTTCCGCATGGCCACTTTGTTTAGCCTTATTCTCTTCTTTACCCCGGTCATCCTCATGTCAGGCCTGCATTCCTTTGTTGGTTGGGCACCGAGTGGGCGCCTGCGCCTAGGGGCCTTCACCCTTCAAAATATGCTGGAAGGGGTGCTGATTTATAGCCTCTGCCGGGTCAATCCTTGGTTGGGGACAGCCTATCTCTTCCTGACAGCGCCACACGCTTTAGTGGAAGCTATGACCATACGGGAATTAAGCCGTCCAGCCAAGGCTGGTACCTGGCTCTGGTTGGTGCTGGGCAACTTAGCTGGGCTAGGCCTTGGCTTTGTCCTAATCGAGGGCATGGGCTCCTTAATTAGCCTAGCCGTCTTCAATCAACTTATGGCCGGCTATCTCTTCTATGTGGCCTTTGTGGACCTCTATCAGGAGGTTGTCCGCCAAGCTAAGCGCCCAATCACTCCCTATGCCGTCTTCCTAGGCATGGGCCTCATGGGTCTCTTGAATGTGCTAGTTTAATTGAATATAAAAATAACGAGCTAGGATGCTTCCTAGCTCGTTTTTCTTATCCTAATAAATGTAATCCCATCATATAGACGGCAGTGCCCAGCGCGATGCTAAGGAGGAAGTTATGCTTCCACAGGTGGCAGACAGCTGTGATAAGGGCTGCGCCAATCAAAAGCAGACTGTCTTGGGGCAGACTAGGGCTGAGATGGCGGAAGGCATAGACGACTAGGAGTCCCATGACGGCAGTGGGTAGCATTTGGCCTAAGTAGCTAACGAAGGCTGGTGGCCGCTTGTGAGCTGGGAAGATCCAGAAGGCTAGAAAACGTGTCAGCACCGTTCCTAGAACGACTAGAGCGATGGTAATCGCTTGCTGCCAAGGGGTCATGCGCTCACCTCCTGGTCTTGCTGCTGCTTCTGCTGCCAGTAGCGGTAACCAAAGAGGACTAACATGAGGATCATGGCCGGAATCATAAAGTTTTCCGGGCCAAAGAGAACCAAACAGAGAATCGATGCGCCTAAGCCAATAAAGGCAGCGGAGTGTTGACGGTGGGAACGCCATTGTTCAATCAGCAAGACAATGAAGAGGGCGTTGAGAACGAAGTCCATGCCCTTGATATTAATGGGCAGGTAGGGACCAATAAAAGCCCCCATGGCCGTCGCGCAGACCCAGTAGAATTGGTTGAGCCAGGTCACATGGAAGTAGGCCCAGCCTCGGTCAAGGTCTTGAGGTAGATCTAGCGTCACATTAATAGAGAAGGACTCATCACACATGCCGAAGATCAGATAGGGTTGCTGCCAACCTAGATGGTGGTATTTGTCCAGCATGGCCAGGCCATAGAAGAGATGGCGGGCATTGACCATGAGGGTCAAGAGCAGGGCCTGGAGTGGATTGAAGGCAGCAAGCAAGAGCTGCAAGGTCACAAACTCCATGGAACCAGCGAAAATAAAGAGGGACATTAAGACCGGCAAGTAGGGTGGGAATCCCTTGCTGACGGCTAACATGCCCAGGGAGAATCCTAGGAAGAGAAAGCCCGTCATAATAGGAATGGTCTTAGGGAAGACATAGGAGAGAGCGCGTTTCATTGATTCACCTCGGCATCGTTAATAGTCCCATTCTAATTGCCTTCCTTGGCCCTGTCAAGTCCACCTGACTTATGGTATAATGACCAAGTGAAGATTTAACGTGAAAAGAGGGAAGTCACCATGACCTTATATTACCAAAGTACTCGTAACCCAGAAAACCGTGTCACCGCTTCTCAAGCTATCCTTAAGGGGATTGCGGAAGACGGGGGCCTCTATGTGCCGGTGGAGCATCCCAAATTGCCAGTCCCTCTGGCTGACCTAGTGGGCAAGTCCTATCAGGAGGTTGCCTTTACCGTCATGAAGGCTTATTTTGATGACTTCAGCCAGGAAGAATTACAGGCTTGCATCGATGGGGCCTATAACAGCGACAAGTTTGACACGTCAGAATTGACCCCAGTTAAGAAGGTAGGGGATGCCTACTATCTGGAGCTCTTCCATGGCCAGACCATCGCCTTTAAGGATATGGCCCTGTCCATCCTGCCTTATCTCATGACCACTTCGGCTAAGAAACAAGGCTCTGACAAGGAAATCGTCATCCTGACTGCCACATCCGGTGATACCGGTAAGGCGGCCATGGCCGGCTTTGCGGATGTGCCCGGTACTAAGATTGTGGTCTTCTATCCTAAGGGTGGCGTCAGCCATATCCAAGAACTGCAAATGCTGACTCAGAAGGGTGACAACACCTATGTAGTCGGCATTACCAGCAACTTCGATGATGCCCAAAGTCAAGTCAAGGATCTCTTCGGGGACCAAGCTCTCAATGAGCAGATTGCCGCGGCAGGCTACCAATTCTCAAGTGCCAACTCTATTAACATTGGCCGGCTCATTCCCCAAGTGGCTTACTATGTCTTTGCCTACTTGCAACTGGTGAGTCAAGGTGTCATTGCTTTAGGCGACGCCATCAATGTGGATGTGCCAACCGGTAACTTCGGTAACATTTTGGCAGCCTACTATGCGCGTCAAATGGGCTTGCCAATCAAGACCTTTATCTGTGCCTCTAACAAGAACAATGTCTTAACCGACTTCTTCAAGACCGGCGTCTACGACCGCCAACGTCCTTTCTATGTGACTAATTCGCCATCCATGGATATCCTCATCTCTAGCAACCTAGAGCGTTTGATTTACCATGCGACCGGCAATGATGCGGCCCAAACGGCTACTTATATGAAGCAATTAGTGGAACAAGGTCACTACCAAGTGACGCCTCAAATGCAGGCAACTTATGCTGATTTCTATGGGGGTTACGCCGATGAGGCCCAAATCGAAGCTAGCATTAAGGCCGTCTATGAAGCGACCGGCTATGTCTTAGACCCTCATACGGCAGTAGCCACTTCGGTTTACAGCGACTACCGTCAGGAGACAGGCGACACCACGCCAACCTTAATCGCCTCGACCGCCAGCCCTTACAAGTTCCCACGCTCTGTCATGCAGTCCTTCCAGGACTTAGATCCTGAGGTGGATGACCTGACCCTGGTGGACCAACTGGAAGCTATCTCTGGCGTGCCACAACCTGCGGCCGTTCTCGAAGTCAAAGCAGCCCAAATCCGTCATAATGAAGTGGTAGATGTGGCCGGCATGAAGGCTAGCATCTTGACTAAGTTGGGGCTCTAATCGTCGAATTCCTAAGAAAGAGGGTGCTCAAGATGATTGAATATCGTCATGATAAGAAGATTTCTGATGTCCAGTTGCGACCACTCTATCAGGCAGTCGGTTGGACAGCCTACCTAGACCAGGTGTCTGACTTGGGGCAAATGCTGGCGGCTTCCCAAGATGTCATCAGCGCCTGGGACCAAGACCAGCTAGTGGGGCTGGTGCGTACAGTGGGAGATGGCCACTATGTGGCCTTGATCCAAGACATCTTAGTTCTGCCAGCCTATCAGAAGCAAGGCATAGGCCGACAATTGCTGAATCGAATTCAGGAAGCTAGCCAGGCCTATCGTCAGGTCTTCCTAGTGACGGACACCACGCCTTGGAACCAGTCTGTCCGGGAATGGTACGGGCGTCGCGGCCTAGTGGGCTTTGCCCAGGCGGAGCTAACTGGATTTTTAGCCAATCAAGGAGATTAGGACGCTGTCCTAGTCTCTTTTTATTTGCTATGGTTAGGCAAATAATTCGTACTGGGGACCTTAAAGTGGTAGACTAAAGTTATCATAGTAGAAAGGAGGGGACTGAGATGTTGGAAGATAAACTCGACCAAGCTGCTGGCAAAGTCAAGGAAGTGGCAGGTAAAGTAACTGGCGACAAAGGCCTTGAAACTGAAGGCGTTGTTGAAGGCGTCGTTAGTAAAGCCAAAGAAGTGGCTCATGACGTGGCTGAAGCTGCCAAAGGTGCAGTGGAAGGCATCAAAAATTCCTTGGGCAAATAATCCAAGTAAAACAAGCTTAGCATCACCAGTACCCCTCAAGTCTAGGGGTGCTTTTTTTGTGCTTGGAGGAAGTAGGAGAGATAAAAAAGGGATGAAAAAATATGAAATGAAAGGCGACAACAGTAGAATATTTTAATAGTACCAAAGTTAATAGAAGAATTAAGCCTGGTTCAAAGTGGATTTATCTCAAACTTACCCTTTTACTTTTGTTGTTTTATGCTATACTAATTTTGGAGAGAGGAAAATCCAAACATTAGGTGATAATACATGCGAAGACAACTATTAGATGGTGTAATCATAAATGAATTTGATGAATATAAGATTATTGAGATAACAAATCTTTCTGATGAATTAAAAGATAAAATTAAGGATGAGCTTACAGTTATTTGTCACGGACAGTGTGCTTTGAGCGGTATCACACAATATTATAGTTTTGAAAAAACAATTCTTGAACTAGTCAACTGTAGATTATCTCCAGATAAAAATAAGAGAGTAGGAGCAATTGGAGAGTTGCTATTAAATGTTATAATTCGAATGGTAGGAGGTTTGGAAATCATTTCTCCTTTCTTTAATATGGAAGAAAGGAATGTAAAAAAAGGATTTGATATCATAGCATGTGATGCAAGTAATGGTATTTGGATAATAGAATCTAAAGCTGGTGAAGTAGGGTCTGACTCTAATTCGAACAAAAAAGTGGAAGAGAGAATTAATGAAGCGAAAAGAGATTTGCAGAAACGGCTAAACGAAGAGAATGCTCAACTTTGGCTTAATGCTATTAATTCAGTTCGTGCTAGTATGGGTGGGTCGGATGAAAAGAATGTAGTTCTTAAAATCCTTGGAGAAAAAAGCGATACAAATGTTAGTACTGATAAAAATGTAGTCCTTGGCGGGACGGTATTTTGTAGCTTTGATTCAAATATCGATGAAGCAAAAGTTGAGTCTATTTATGAAAAAATAAGAGAGCAAGAATTGTTCTCAAATGTGAAAATCATAGCGATACAAAAGAAAACAATGGAAGCTGTCGTTGAGTTTTTAAGCGGCTTAACAGAGGTTGTAAAATGAAAAAATTAACATTAAAAAGATTATATAATACAACATTTAAAGAGCTGTATTGGAAATTACTCACTACACCGGATAAGATGGATGTTAAGGATTATGAGGTTTTGCTTTCTCTAGGTACGTATTTTGTTGGACGAGAGAATGAACATATTCGTAAATTGGGATATAGACTTTTTCTTTTATATAGTAAACAGACTAAAGACTATAAGCCACTTTATGAATTGAGCCTAAATAAAGGTCTTATCCCAATCTCGCAGTTTATTTATGAGAATATGCGATATGGTGAAGACTTTGGTAACTTGCATACTGAGATTAATACCGCAGTTAATAAAGAATATAAAGTTGGAGATCAATACAAAACAGTGGGTCAAAGTGAATTGCAAGGAGCGGTTATGGCTTGTAGGCATAGTTCTTATATCGTAGTAGCACCAACCTCTTACGGTAAAACTGAATTAATCTTGTCATTTCTCGATACCTCTAAGCATCAAAATATTTGCATAGTAACACCAACTAAATCACTTTTAGCTCAAACTAAGAAACGTATTCTAAACCATATAGGCACTCGGAAAATAATCACGCAACCTGAAATGTATTCAGAAGGCGAGACTAATATTATAGCTGTGTTAACACAAGAAAGGCTTTTGAGATTGTTGCAAAACAATCCAAATTTAAAATTTGACATTCTAGTAATTGATGAGGCGCATAATTTACTGGATAAATTCTCTAAAAGTAGTTCTCGTAGCATCTTGCTTGCTTCTGTTATTATAATATGTCATACAAGAAATGATCATCTATCTTGTAGATATCTAACCCCTTTTTTGAGTTCGAGAGATAGCATTATTTTAAAGTATATAGCTGAACAACCGGAATGGTTTACTGTATCTGAGACTATGAAATCTGAAATGTTCTATGTACATGATCTTGATGACAGCACATTTGGTGTACTTGATCAATTCTCAGGGGACAAAGAGAAAATAGTATATAAAGAGAAAAAGAGAATATACTCAAAAGATGCCGAAATAGTTATTGATTATGCAGATAAAAAGAATATTATATATTTAAATACGCCTAAAAAGATTGAGAGTTTTGCGAATGAGTTAACTAGTAATCTAGATATTTCTATGAACGACAAAATAAAGAAAGCTGTCTCTGATTTAAGGGAATTTATCCATGAAGATTATGAGTTGGCAAACAACTTAGAACGAGGGGTTATTTATCACCACGGATCAGTGCCAGAATTCGTTAGATATTACATAGAGAATTTATATTCTTATGTGCCAGAAATTCGTTATATTATAGCTAACTCTACTTTACTGGAGGGAGTAAATATTCCTGCTACTAAGATGTTTATTTTAGATCCTAAAAGAGGTAATGGAAACTTAAAATCTTCTGATTTTAAGAACTTAATTGGGCGAGTTTGTCGTTTTGGTGATATTTTTAATCCTGAAACAGGGAGTTTAGATTACTTACTTCCGGAAATCCATATAATTAAAGGGAGGTATTGTAGTAAGAACTTCAATGTATTGAAATTCTTTAAAAGTAGACATGTTTTAGCCGAAAATGAAGATGATATAAAAGATGAGATTTTCAATCCTTTATTAAAGAATCACATGCAGATTGATAAAGATGTTATCGAGCAGGCAGAAGTAATGCTCGAGAATTTCTCAGATGATAATATTTTAACGGAGAAAACAGTTGCAACGCCGAAGAGTCTAATAGGAAGGCTGTGTTTTCAAAATAATGTGAGGATATTCAATGTTTTACTTGTTGAAGAAAAACTAAATGCTCAGCTTGCAGGAATGCAACAAGCGCACAAACTAGAAAATGTTTTTAGTCTAATGAAGTCTCTTTTCTTTGATTATATAACAGAAGATGAGAACTCATCGAACAACATAAAACGTTTAAAAGAACAACGTGCTCAACAATTTTATATGATGCTTATCAATTGGCGCATGAGCGGAATAACTTTAAAGGAAATGATTACTCGAATCGTGGCCTACTGGAATAGGCTAAATAAGCAGCAATCTAAATTTGTCTATGTTGGAAATTGGGGAGACAAAACTAGAGGAACAAACAGTCACCAAAAATACTGGACGGACATAGGCGAAAAAAGTAATCAGGAAAAAGTAAATTTAGCGATAGTGAGACTCAAAGAGGAATTTGATTTTATTGATAATGAAATTATCAAGTACATAGAAATACTATATTCTCTTGAATTGATTGAGGGAAAGCTATACCTTAAACTCAAATATGGGACGAGTAATAAAGATAAAATAGCATTGCTAAACTGTGGAATTAGTAATACCTTGACGAATATTCTTTTTGATAAATACAAGGAGTTTTATGAGGTAAATACCCTAAATAATGAAGTATTTTTTAAAAAGAAACTAATCGAGACTATGGAAAGCAATGGTGAAAATGGTATTCTAATATCAGAACTTTCTATAAATTTGCCAATTAACTAGCGCTGTTTGTTATAAAATATAGTGAAATCATAGGTGAATTTGAGTTTTGTATTCTCAATGACTAGCATATAAGAGGTTAGGAATAAATGGTGTCACCTTATGAGCATAAGCTCAGATGTAGAGAGGAAAATAGTTGCTGATAAATCACTTGCATTCCCCGCCAAGTAAGCGTATACTAAAGGTAATTCACCAAGGAGGTACTTGTGCCGATGAAAGTTAACTAAAATTGTCAATTACTAAATAAAGGATCAAGATGGTTTTATTTAGTGCGGTCAATTTTAGTGAAGAGGTACAAGCAGCTAGGGCAGGCGCCCCTTATATGAGGGCGCAGACTCTTTCTTTGGCTTATTCCATTTGCTTCCAACAGGGACCGACGCTAGATAGGGCATCGGTCCCTCTTTATATAGGAGGTAGCAGATGTTACACGTTGAAAATTTTACCATGACCCATCAACAAGACCTCAAGGTCTTAATTCCTTCCCTGTCCTTTGACTTGAAGCCAGGCGACAAGCTAGCCCTGATTGGCGAAGAAGGCTGCGGCAAGTCCTCGCTCTTGAACTGGCTCAGGCAGCCGGATGCGCCCCTGCCTTATGTCGAGGTGACGGGCACTTGTTCTAATTCCTTTGGCCGGACGGTCTGGATTGGCCAGACTTTCCCAGCCCAAGATGAAGGTTTGACCATCGAGGCTTATTGCTTTGATCCGGTCTTGGCCGAGCAAATAGACTATGGTTACTTCTATCAGCTAGTCAGCCAATTAGGCTTTGACCCCGATCGTCTCACCAGCCAGCAGCTCATGGGGACGCTGTCAGGGGGAGAAAAGCTCAAATTGCAGTTGGCACGGACCCTGGCCTTGGAGCCGGACTGTCTGCTCTTGGATGAGCCTTCCAATGACTTGGACTTGGCCACACTGGACTGGCTCAGTCGGACCCTGGCTAGTTTGCCGGCAGCGGTCCTCTTTATTTCCCATGATGAGGCCTTCCTGACTCAAGTGGCCAATCGCATTCTGCATATTGAGACAATTCATAACCACAAGGCCAGCCGGGTTCATCTGGTCAATCTGGACTATGAGACCTATCGCAGTCAACGGGAGGCCCAGTTCCAGCGTCAGGGCCAGCTGGCCCGCAAGCAGCAGGAGGAGCAGGCCAAGCAGGAGGCCCGACATCGGCAAATGCACGACAAGGTCCAACACCAATTACGTCAGGCCCATGATTCTAGCCTGGGTCGTCTCTTGGCTAAGAAAATGCGCAACGTTAAGTCTGTTGGCCGGCGCTTGGAGCGTCAGGCTGAGGACATGCTGGAGATTCCCATTCAAGAGGATGCCATCTTGGTCAAAGTGCCCTGCCCCCATCCCTTGCCCGCCAGCAAATGGCTAATCAACGAGCCGGACTATGTGGTCCGCCTAGAGGGGCGCGCTCTGACTCAACCCCTGACCCTGGAGTGGCGAGGCCAGGAGAAAATTGGACTGGTGGGCCCCAATGGGGTGGGCAAATCCACCTTGTTGAAGCAAGTCCGTGACTGGCTGACCGACCGGCCGGGCATTCGTCTGGGCTATATGCCCCAAGATTATCGCCAGGTCCTGCCTCAGGATCAGACGCCCTTGGACTTTCTCCAGGAATCGGGTAGCCAGGAGGAGAAGACTAAGCTCATGACCTATCTGGGTAGCCTACGCTTCGACCCTGATGAGATGCGTCACCCCATTAGCCAACTGTCTGGGGGCCAGCAGGCCAAGTTGCTCCTGCTCAAGTTGAATCTGATGGAGGTCAATGTCTTGTTACTGGACGAGCCTAGCCGTAATTTCTCGCCCTTGTCTCAGGCTGAAGTAAGGCAAATTTTTAGCGACTTCCTCGGGGCCATTCTGGCGGTTTCCCATGACCAACTCTTCCTGGATCAAGTCTGTGACCGGCGTTTGGCTTTGGAACCGGCTGAGAAGCAATAGCGGGCTTGCCTTGTTGAGGGCTAGGTCTTTGTGATAAAATGAATAGGCATTGAACTTGAGAGGAGTAAAGCAATGAAAGAGCCTAAAGGAATCCTGCTAGCCATTTGGATTGGCTTACTCAGTAGCCTGGCGGGGGCAGTCAATGTGACCACTCTGTGGCTGGTAGCCACGCCATCGACCCACATGACGGGCAACCTGTCCCAACTAGTCCTAGCCTTAGTGCGGGGTGATGGGGAAACGACCAGCCGTCTGGCCTTGACCTTGCTGGCCTTTATGGCTGGGAGCATTTTAAGCGGCCTCTTATTCTCTGATAAATCCTTTCGCCTGGCCAACCGTTACGGCGTTTTGCTGATTAGCTTTGGCCTCTTATTGGGCTTAAGCTATGCCCTCAACTGGCAGGCTAGCTGGCTCTATCTCCTGGCCTTCGGTATGGGGACCCAAAACGGTATGTTCATCTACTATCGCGGCATGATTGTCCGCAGTTCGCATTTTACGGGTTACTTGACAGATACGGGCTTTGCGCTAGGACGTTACTTGCGGGGCTATAAGGAAGATGGCCACAAGATTATCTTCTACATGGCAAGCATTGCCTGCTTCCTAGTAGGAGGGCTCCTGACCTATATCTGGCTTAATCATTCTGCTATCAGTATGATTTTGGTCTTGGCCATGGCCTATCTGGTGACGGGGACCTATTACTTTATCCTCCGCCACTGTTATCAAGCAGCCTAAGCAAAATCCCCTTATATCATATAGGATATAAGGGGATTTTTTATGTGGTGAAAAAAGAAGCTGAGACTATGTCTCAGCTTTTTGCTTCTAGTTGAACTTTTTTCTGGGCCTTGGCCTTGAGTAGATAGACTAGAATCAGAATGGCTAGGACTTCGATGATCAGGCAGTAGAGACCACCTTCTAGTCCAAAGTCGCCACCAGTCCAGAGCTTAGGGCCTTGTAGGCGGGTGTGCCAGATAGGATAAGGCAGGCTCATGCCTGATACCTGGATGCCCAGAACAGGGCCTTGCACGAAGTTCCAAGCCGAATGGGCCGCTCCCACAAACCAGATATTTTCCGTATAGGCGAAGAGGAGGGAGAAGGTCAGGCCTGCTAGGGTCAGGTTGACTAGGGCTAGGGATGAGACATTAGGGTTGCCCAGATGCATGGCCGCGAAAATCAGGGAGTTGGCCAGGACTGCTAGCCGGGTTGGAAAGCGTAAGGCCAGGCCATTCATGAGATAGCCCCGGCAGATAACTTCTTCGCTCAGGCCCTGAACCAGGAAGCCGGCTAGGTAGAGTAGGGTAACTAAGGCGGGCGTCTGGCTAATGCGCTCTAGCGATAAGTGGCCTAGCAGGGCGGGGATGATGAGACAGGCCAGCAATTGTAGTCCACCTAGGATAAAGCCCAGCAGATAAGGTCTTATCAAGGGGCGCTTGAAGCCCATGGATTGCCAGGACCGTCGGCCCAGGGTCCAACCGTAGAGGGCGAAGCCCAAGAGAGGAATCAAGGTCGAAAAGAGAGCCATGACGTTTACGAGTGGGGCCACCAAGTCGGGGTGGGTCCAATTGAGGATTTGGAAGCGGGGGTGTGTGATGCCCCATAGGGTGGCCTTGGTCTGCCAGTCCTGAAGGTAGTGAAACAAGAGGGGGAAGGCCAGCATGGAAAGCATCCAGCCCCAACCGGATGCTTGGCTTGATTTAGCTTTGATAAATGGCATTGAGCCACCTCCTTTTCTTCTAGTATAAGGCTATTGGCAGGTCAAGGCAAATGTAAAAAATCAGCCAATCTCGGAATCAGTTCCATACTTTTCTTGATTTTTCGGCCATTTCCTAAGCTTAGGAAATAACTTTAGCGATTAGATGGCACATAAAATGTTATAATAGAATTGAGAGAAAGCGATGTCACAGCCTAGGAGGAGGGCGCTTATGCAGACACGACAGGAACAGCTCATGGTCATTTTGGCCCAGTCACAAGGCTGGCTCAAGGGACGGGACCTAGCGGCTTTGTTGGGCGTCTCCGACCGGACCATTCGCTCTGATATGAACAAGTTAAAGCAAGACTATCCAGGGGCCATCCAGACTCATCACCACAAGGGTTATCGGCTAGTGGCCCAAGCCCTGGAAGACTCCAATCAGCCCAGCCCTCTGGGCCTGCCACAGAGTCAGGAAGAAAGGCTACATTATATACTCAAACTCCTATTGGCTGACAGTCAGCCTCAGACCCTCAAGGAGCTGAGCCAAGACCTCTATGTCAGCCCCCAAACCCTAACCATGGATTTGCATCAAGTCGGTCAGTTGGTGGGGGCCTACCCGGACTTAGACCTAGAACATGATGCCAAGGGCTGGCAGCTTAAGGGCCCTGAATTCCAGAAGCGCCGGTTCTATCGGGAGCTCCTGACCTCAGAGCTTCAGGGTGATTTCTTGAATCTGGATAAGGTCTTAGCTATTTATGAAGAATTCGATATGGTCTGGGTGGCCCACTACTTTCAAGGCCTGCTTAAGCAGGCAGACTATCAGCTTCGGCCTGCCAGTTTACCGATCTTACTCCTACACGTCGGGATCGCGGTTCAGCGTATGCTGGCCGGTCAATTTCTCTATCATCGTCAGGATCTACCGCCTTTGGCGGCTAAGGAAGAAGCCTTAGCTCGCAAGTTCTTGCAGGGGGTGGGTAAGCAATATAAGTGTCGGATTCCAGCCTCTGAAGCCTATAGTATTGGCCGCCTGCTAGAAGCTTATCAGGCCATGCATGAGCTAGCCTCACAGGTCATCTATCAGGGCCGGCCCCTGGATTTGACCCGCTTGGTCCAAGACTTGGGCCAGCACCTACAAGACTTGGTGGGCTTGGATTTTCTTAGTGATGCCGACTTTAAGGATCGCTTCCATCTCCACCTACAAGGCTTGATTGAACGGCTCCATTATCAGGTGGAGCTGCCCAATCTCTTCCTACAAGATATGAAACGCCAGTATCCCCTGGTCTTCGACCTGGCGGTAACGGTCAGTACCTGGTTGGGCGCCCGCCTAGGGGTCGTCTTATCCGAAGCCGAAATCGGGCTGATTGCCGTCCATATCGGTAGCTCCTATTCTCGCCTGGAGCGACCATGGAAGGCGCGAGCCATTTTGTTGGCGCCCCAGCACTATCCCCTTATGCAATCCTCAATCAACCGGCTCAAGGCTAGCTTCGGCCACCGGCTGGAAATTCTAGCCCAATATGATTATGTCAGTGAAGCCCAGCTCCTGCATCAGCCTGTCGACTTAGTCATTAGTTTTATGCCTCTGGCTCAGAGTTTGGGCCTCCCGACCTTGCAGGTCTCTACCTTCTTCAATGAGGAAGATGAGCTAGCCTTGGTCAGTCTGCTCAACCAAGTAGAACAGCGTCAAACAGCCATCCAGCTGGCCCTACAATTGGGGGACTTTCTGGAGTCACGCTTCTTCTATCAAGACTTGCAGGCCAGCAGCCCCGAGCAAGTCCTGACCCTCATGGCCCAGGATTTGGCTCAAGCCGGTTATGTGACGCCGGACTTTCTGCCTTCGGTCTTGGAGCGCGAAGCCCTGTCGTCGACGGATTTTGACTATGCCTTGGCCATTCCCCATCCCCTGCAAGCCCACAGTCACCAGTCGGTCCTGGCCATTGCTAATCTAGCCAGTCCCATTGAGTGGGGCCGCTACCCTGTTAAACTGGTCATTCTCTTGGCGCTTAAAGACAGCGACTGGGCCTTCACCCAAGTCTTCTTCAAATGGCTAGGCCAGTGCCTAGCCCATCCGCGTCAGCTCAAGTCCCTCTTAGCCGCTAGCAGTCGCGACGACTTCTTGGCCGCTATTGTGGGCGAATTTCCCCATCCATCTCGTTAGCAAGTTTATTTTATAGGAAAGGAGGTAATGGTATGGATGACTTAGAGTTGGTATTCTTCAAGATGATTTCTTCCTTGGGATCCGCCCGATCTTCCTTCATGGAAGCCATGGCGCTAGCCCGGACAGGCGACTTCGCCCAAGCCCAGGCGGCCATTGAGCAAGGGGAGAGCCAACGGATTGCCGGTCATGATCAGCATTTCGACCTCTTGCAGGCGGATGCGGCAGGGGACCATCCACCTTTCTCGCTCTTGTTAGTTCATGCCGAAGATCAACTCATGAGTGCTGAACTGCTTAAGGTGACAGCCGAAGAAGTTCTGGCCCTCTATCAACGTTTGGACCAGCTCACCACCTAGATTAGGAGGAAATACCATGAAACGTGTCTATTTATTCTGTAGTGCCGGCATGTCGACCAGCCTGGTTGCCAGCCGTATGCAGGCCGTGGCGGACGACCACAACCTGCCCATTGAAGTCAAGGCCTTCTCAGATTCTAAGCTCGATATCATCGTGGAACAGTATCATCCTGATGTCATCTTGTTAGGGCCTCAAGTCAAATACAAATTCAATGCCACCCGGGACAAATACGAGCCCCAGGGCATTCCTGTTGAAGTTATGAACCTAGACGATTATGGTAACGTCAATGGCGAACGCATTCTCAAGCGCGCCATTCAATTACTCAAGCAGAACAAGCAAGGCTAAGTACAGATCTCATTATAAGAAAAGAGGTAAGTCACATGTTTGCAAATCTTGAAAAAGTCATGGGCGGGACAGCCGAGAAACTCAGCAATAATAAGGTATTAATTGCTATTCGTGATGGTTTCTTGGTGACCACGCCACTCATTATTGTCGCTTCCTTCTTCATTTTGGCCGGTAACTTCCCAATTGAAGGTTATACCGACTTTATGGCCCAATTCTTCGGCCAAGGTTGGGAAAACCACATGGATGCTGTGATTGATTCCACCTTTAGTGTCATCGCCCTCTTAGGGGCTATCGGGATTGGTTATGCCTATGCCCGTCAACTGGAATCAGACCCTATTGCTGGGGCAGCCATTTCCGTCGTCTGCTTCTTGATTCTGACACCTAAATCCCACCCAGCCTTCACCAACGAAGCCGGCAAGGTCTTCAATGGTTTGGCTAATGCTAATATGGGGTCCGCCGGCATGTTCGTGGCCATGATTACAGCCATTGTTTCGGTCCGCATCTTCGTAGCCATTGAACGTAAGGGTTGGGTCATCAAGATGCCTGACGGGGTGCCACCAGCAGTTTCTCAATCCTTCGCGGCTTTGATTCCTTCGCTCTTTGCCATGTTAACCTTCTTCTTGGTTTACCTTGGCTTCTCGCTCACAGATTATCACTATGCTCATACCTTTATCTATACCAACCTGCAAGCACCTCTCTTAGGGATTGGACGCAGCGTCTTTCTAGAACCTCTGACCCAGTTCCTGTCCACCTTCTTCTGGTTCTTCGGGATTAATGGGCCAGCCGTTACCAATACGGTCTTCGCGCCAATTGGTCTGGCTCTGACCACTGAAAACTTGGAAGCCTTCAAGAATGGCTTGCCATTGCCTAACATCTTCACCAACGGTTTCAGTAACTTCTTCACCAACTTCGGGGGTGGGGGTTCTACCTTGGCTTTGGTCTTCCTCATGGTGGGGATTGCCAAGTCCAAACGTATGAAGACCTTGGGTCGTTTGGCCATTGTACCTGGGATTTTCGGGATTAACGAAATGATTATCTTCGGGCTACCAGTCGTACTCAACCCAATTATGTTGGTGCCATTCCTTGCAACACCACTGGTTAACACCATTTTATCCATTATCGCAACAGTTATCGGTATTCTGCCACGAACTACCGGGGTCAGCATCCCATGGACAACCCCATTCTTCTTCTCTGGTTGGTTGGCCACTGGGCACCTGATTGCCGGCTTCTGGCAAATTATCTTAATTGTCATCGACTGCCTAATCTACTATCCATTCTTCAAGGTAATGGACCGTCAATTCTTGGCTGAAGAAGAGAAACCAGTTCAAGACCTTAAAGACGATTTAGATGATATTTCCTTGGACGACTTGTCCTTCGATGATTTATAGACAACTGAAGAGTTCAGCCCTATCCTGCTGAACTCTTTTTGCTGAGGAGGGAATAAGGATGAAAGTAATCCTATTATTCGACCAAATTCAGGCCGGTTATGGGGGCAAGGAACGCCCCAACACGCCACTGGGATTGGAAAAGGGCGGGATTGGCTCTTATCTCATGTTTAAGGACGTCTTCGCGGCCCACGACCTCAAGGTCCTGGCGACCGTCTACTGCGGGCCTGATTATTTTCAGGCTAATAAGGAAGAAGTCTTACACAAGATTGCCAATCTCATGAAGAAGGCGCAACCTGATGTCCTCTTGTGTGGCCCTTGCTTCAACTACGACACCTACGCTCAAATGGCGGCCGAAGTCGCGGCCAATATTCAAGACCAGACGCCTGTCCGCACCTATGTGGCTTGCTCCGCCGAAAATGAGGCCGTGGTCGACCGCTACAAGGACCAGGTTAAAATGATCCAGATGCCTAAGAAGGGCGGGGTAGGGCTGACGGATGCCCTGCACCATATTGCTGAAATTCTCAGTGGCCCAGCAGAGGCCGATTGGCCTTACTTCTTCCACTAGGAGGTGCCTTATGGATTGGAAAGCCTTCTATGATTTACCCGCCTTGTCGGGAGATGAATTCGACCTGCATCAAGCCCTGGCCCAAGCCCTGACCGACCAAGGGCTCAGTCTCTATCGGGATCAACTGGGCTCTGTCTTGGGCCTCAAGCCAAGGGAGCAGGCGCCCTTTCGGGTCATGCTGACCACTAATCTGGATGAAAATGGCGGTCTGATTCAAGCCGTTCGTCCGGATGGGCTCTTGGACTTTGTGGCCCTAGGCCGCTATCAGAAGACCGACTATGTCAACCAAGTGGTCCGCCTCTTAAGCCGGGACCATGTGCCTCATGTGGGCTATGGGGTCCTGGTAGAGGGCCAACCCTATCTAGCGCTAGGCGCGGCCTCAGCCCAGCAAGTGGCTGACTTGGGCATCCAGGTGGGCGACAGCTTTGTCTTAGACTTTTCCCGTCGGCAAATAGGTGGGGGTGCCTGGCTAGGTCGTAACTTGGCCAATCGGGCCAGCCTCGAGCTGATACTGGATATGAGTCGCCAACTTCAAGATAAGATTAGCTATGAGTTGGCTGTGGGTGGCATTAGCCAGTCCCTAGTGGGGACCCGGGGGGCCATTACCGCCACCAATCTTATTCAACCAGACTTGGCCCTGGTGCTGGATGCCAGTCCGGTTCCTGCTTCTGACTATGACCCTAAGTGTCTCTATTTGCGTTATTTTGATAAGACCCTCTTACCTAACACGGCCTTGTTGGAAGCCATTCGCCAAGTGGCCCAGGAGCTGGGTTACCAAGTCAAGGGCCAGGTTCAAGAGGCCGGGACCGATGGGGCCTTTATCCATAAGACAGGGGTGGGGGCACCGACCTTGGTTATTGCCCTGCCACTCCTCCAGTCGCCAGGCCTTTATCAGTGTCTAGATCCAGCTAGTTTCGAGCCCGTGCGAGACACCCTGGTGGCCTTCTTGAGCCAACTGACCCCAGCCCAAGTCCGAGACTTTGGCTTTGGCAGTCGGGGAGGTGGCCCTCATGACCACTGAAGCTCAAGGTCAGGTGGACTGGCAAGTCCTGTCAGATTTATGCTGCTTACCCGGAGTGTCGGGCCATGAGGCCGGCATTCGGGCCTACTTGGACCGGCAGCTGACCATGTGCCAGCAAGGCACCGACTCCTTGGGGTCTGGCCTCTACAGCCTAGCAGGTCAGTCCCAGTCACCCTTGTCCTTGCTCTTTTCCACCCACATGGATGAAATCGGATGGGTGGTGCGGGCCATTGATGAGGCCGGCTATGTCTTCATTCAGGAAGTGGGGCGCTCCTGGTCCCATACCCTCTTGCAACAAGAGGCCCAGGTCTTCACCCAGGACGGCCGGGTCTACACGGGGATTCTGGCTGGACCGCAGGTTCATAGTCTTAGCCCTGAGCAGCGCCAGCAAGTGGTGCCCATGGACCGGGTCTATCTGGATCTGGGGGTGGACGATCGCGACCAAGTCCGAGCTCTGGGCATTGAGGTGGGCGACTGGGTTTGCCCGGTGACCACTTTCCAGGCCTTAGCCAATCCTGACTATTTGGCCGCCAAGGCCTTCGATAATCGGGTCAGTGTGGCTCTGGGAGTCTGGACCATGCAGGCCCTAGCCCAGGGTTCTTGTCCCAACAAGGTGACCCTGGGGGCGACCGTTCAAGAAGAAGTGGGCTTGCGGGGGGCGCGAACCGTGGCCCAAGCCGTCAAGCCGCACATTGCCCTAGCAGTGGATACCTGCCTAGCAGGCGATACGCCAGCTGACCACAATCCTATTAAGCTAGGCAAGGGTGTCTCCCTAACGGTGGCCGATAATATGACTGTAACCCACCGGGGCCTCTTGCGTTACTTGGAAGGCATCTGCCAGCGGGAGGGGATTCCTTACCAACTGGGCTGCTTCCTAGACGGGGGGACAGATGCGGGCAATATCCATAAATCCCAAACCGGGATTTTAGCGACGACCCTGTCCATTCCTATGCGCTATATGCATACCCACCGGGGTATCTTGCATCGGGCTGATGTCCTAGCGGCCTACCGCCTCATGGTGGCCGTGGCGCGGGACTTGACGCCGGCTATCTACCAGCAGCTGCTGGACCAAAATTATCATTATCAAGTATAGAATCAATGACAGAAAGAAGGTGACAGCCATGTGGGGAATCATTGCGACCTGGCGCATGGCCCTAGAAGGAGTCCAGGCCACCCTGCCTAGCTTGGCAGGCGGTGGCTCTGCGGGTGACGCCATTGAGCAAGCCATCAAGGCCGTCGAAGACTTTCCTTATTATAAATCCGTCGGTTACGGCGGTCTGCCTAACCGCCAAGGCCAGGTAGAATTAGATGCCGCCTATATGGACGGCAGTCGCCTAGACTTTGGGGCCGTTTGCGGGATTCAGGATATTGCCAACCCTATTGGGGTGGCGCGCCGCCTCAGCCAGGAACCGGTCAATAATGTCTTGGTCGCCCAAGGTGCCTGCCAATATGCCCTAGACCATGGCTTTGAAGCCAAAGGAATGCTGACAGACCGGGCTCAAATCCACTACCACAATCGCCAGGTGGAGCTAGCTCAAGAACAAGGCCTAGCTGCCTACGACGGCCATGACACCGTGGGCATGGTGGCCCTAGATGCACATAATCACATGGTGGCTGGGACCTCGACCAGTGGCCTCTTCATGAAGCATCCCGGTCGAGTAGGCGACTCGCCTATTATTGGCTCGGGTCTCTATGTGGACTCCCAGATTGGGGGCGCCACCGCTACTGGCCTAGGGGAAGATTTGATGAAAGGGGTCCTGTCTTACGTCATCGTTGGTCTGATGGCTGCGGGTTACCATCCCCAAGAGGCCTGCGAAAAGGCTGTTCATGACCTGGACAGACGTCTGAGAGCTCAACGCGGCCAAGCCGGCGATTTGTCGGTAGTGGCCATGAACGCCAAGGGCCAGTGGGGGGCCGCAACCAATATTGACAACTTCTCCTTCGTGGTGGCCAGCAAGACCACCCCTTTGACCGTCTACCGTCTTCATCCGCTGGCTTCTGGCCAGATGGAATTGGAACGGGCGAGTCAGGAATGGCTAGACGACTATGTGCGTCAACGCATGCGGCCCCTGGAGGTGAAGTAGGCATGACCCTCAAGCAAATTCAAGCACTCAATGCCTTGCTGGAAGACTTGCTACCCCAATACTGGCAGGACCTAGCCCAACTGGTAGCCATTCCCAGTGTGCAGGGCCCGGCGGAGCAAGACGCTCCCTATGGTCCTGGACCTAAGGCTGCCCTGGACTGGGTGCTAGACCGGGCCAAAGCTATGGGCTTTGAGACGGTCAATCTAGACCATAAGGTTGGCTATGCCCAGTGGTCGCCTGACCCTAACCAGGCGACCTCAGGTGCTGGCTATTATGGGATTTTCGGGCATGTGGATGTGGTGCCGGCCGGTCAAGGCTGGCGGCAGGATCCCTGGACCCTAACCAAGAATCAAGCACAAGGTCGCTACCAAGGGCGTGGCGTCCTAGACAATAAGGGGCCCATTCTGGCCAATCTCTATGCCCTTTATGCTCTCAAATGCCTAGGCTATCACTTCCGTCATCCCATTCGGGTGGTATTTGGGACCAATGAGGAGACAGGCTTTGGCTGCATCCAGCATTATCTGTCCCAGGAAGCAGCACCCCTCTTCGGTTGGACGCCAGATTGCAAATGGCCGGTCGTCTATGGCGAGCGAGGGCGTTTGCGGGTAGCCCTTAGCGTGGATTCGGATCAAGTGGCCAGCCTCTTTGACTTTGTTAATGCCTATCTGCTGACCGGCACCAAGGATGGTCGGGAGCTGGGCATTGCTTATGAGGACCAGGACTTTGGCCGCATGATGCTAAGGGGCTACCAGCTGGGGCTAACTCAGGGACGGCCTTGGGTGGCTTGGTCCATGGCCTATCCAGGAACCTGCAGTCAGGAAGAGATTCTGGCCCAAATTAAGTCGCGCCTGCCGGAAACAGGCCAAATAGAGGTCCTCAGCCATTGGGCGCCTGTCCTCAAGGACAAGCAGTCGCCTTATATTGAGGCCTTGCAGCAGGTCTACAACCAGGTGGCCGGCCAAGCCCTTGAGCCCGTCACAACCACTGGGGGTACCTATGCCAAGTTTGTGCCTAATATCGTCGCTTACGGGCCTTCTTTCCCGGGCCAACGGGACATCGCCCATTTGCCTCATGAATGGCTAGGCATTGAGGATTTAGAGACGGATCTAAAAATTTATAGCCAGGCCTTACTGGCCTTATGGCAGCTAGAACAAGAAGTGGAGGAGGCAAGTCCATGACCCTAATTGAGTTGTGTGCCGGCAGTGTCAGAGATTGTCTGATTGCCCAAGAAGCTGGCCTGGACCGGATTGAGCTCAACAGTGGCCTGGCCCTGGGGGGGCTGACGCCAACGGTGGCCTGTCTGGAATTAGCCAAAGCTAATGGCGTGACCCTGCCAATCATCTGCATGGTCCGACCACGTGGCGGTGGCTTCGCCTATGATAAGCTGGAAATCAGGCAAATGTTGGCAGAAGGCCAAGCCTTGTTGAGAGCAGGTGCCCGTGGCTTGGCCTTTGGCTGTCTAACTGAGACTGGTCAGCTTAATTGGGAGGCAAACCAGGCCCTGATTGAGCTCTGTCAGACCTATGGCGCCCAATCAGTCTTCCACCGGGCCATTGATGTGGTGGCCCAGCCTGACCAAGCCATTGAAGGCTTGATTAAGCTAGGTTGCCAGCGGATTTTGACCAGTGGGGGAGCCAAGAGCATCGAGGAAGGGCGAGAACGACTGGCTCATTATCAAGCCCAATATGGGGCAGACATTGAATTTGTCATGGGGGCCGGTCTGAATTTGGCTAATGCGGAGGACCTGGTGGCCTATACAGGCATTCAACAAGTCCACGGCAGCTTCAAGACCTGGTACCAAGACCCTACGACCCAGCAAGGCTCTGTTTCATTTGCTTACGATCCTCGAGGAGCCTATGAAGGGGCAGACCGGGACCTAGCGCGCGCGCTAGGCCAAGCACTAGGAAAGAAGGAGTAATATGGTAAGACGTGTATTAGAATGCCTGCCCAGCGACTACGCTGGCTACAGTGCAGAAGAACTCAAGCAAGCCATCTGGGCCGCTGAAGGCCGGACCGTTTGTTGTGAAATGGTGGCACCTGTGCCTGCCTATATCAGCAACTTGACCAATGCGGAAATCGCTAAGGCCTTCGGGGCAGACCTCATGCTCTTGAATGGGCTAGATGTCCTTAATCCTGTCATTTGTGGCTTGGATCAAGGGACAGAGGATCCCATTCGCCGTCTAAAAGCCCTATCAGGCCGCCCAATTGGGGCCAACCTAGAGCCAGTTGATGCTGACGCCATTATGGTGGAGGCGCGTAATGTTCTGCCTAAAGGCCGGACCTGCTCGGTTGAGACCCTAGAAGCGGCCGACCGCCTAGGTTTAGACTTCATTTGTTTGACCGGGAACCCTGGCACGGGGGTAACCAACAAGGAAATCGCCCACTATGTCAAGGTAGCCAAGCAACATTTCTCTGGTCTGGTTATTGCCGGTAAAATGCATGGGGCTGGGTCCAAGGAGCCAGTGGCCAGCATTGAGACTGCCAAGGACTTCATAGAGGCCGGGACCGACATTCTCCTAGTGCCGGCCGTGGGAACAGTGCCGGGCTTTACCGATGATGAGCTGGTGGCCATTGTCAAGTACGCCCATGCTCACGATGTCCTAGTCCTATCTGCTATCGGGACCAGCCAGGAATCCAGCAGCCCGCGGGTGGTGGAAGACATTGCTATTCGCAATAAGGTGGCTGGCGTGGATATTCAACATATTGGCGACGCAGGCTTTGGCGGCTTGGCCAATGTGGAAAATATCTTCGCCTTATCAGTGGCCATACGGGGCATGCGGCATACGGTGAGCCGTGTGGCCGGCTCCGCCATTCGTTAATGCAGCAAAAGTAAACAAAGAAAGCCAGGTAGTTGAGCTACCTGGCTTATTTTAGTCTGGGCTGACCACTGATTGGATGATGGTAAGGACCACTTGGCTGGCCTTTTCCATGCTTTCTAAGCTGACAAATTCATACTGGCCATGAAGGTTCTCGGCGCCCGTGAAGAGGTTAGGCGTCGGGATGCCCTTATAGGTGATGATGCAGCCGTCTGTCCCGCCCCGGAAAGGCTTGATAAGAGGTTCAATGCCGCAGGCCTTGTAGGCGGCAATGGCTACCTCAACCGGCGTCATGTCTTGCTTGAGGATATCGTACATATTGTAGTACTCGTCGTAAATTTGGCATTGGATACGGGGCCGGTCGTAGCCTGCATTCTGTTGGGCCACAATCTGACGGAAGAAGTCCTTGCGAGCCTGGAAACTTTCCTTGTCATGGTCGCGAATAATGTAGGTAGCCTGAGCTTGGCCAATGTCGCCACTTTGGCTGGACAGCATATAATAGCCCTCGTGTCCCTCGGTCAGTTCGGGCACCTGGTCTTGAGGCAGGCGAGCGAAGAGTTTGGCAGCTTCAGCCAGGGCATTGACCATGAGGCCCTTGGCGGTCCCGGGATGGACACTAGTCCCGTCGATGGTCAACATGACCCGGGCGGCATTGAAAGTCTCGTATTCCAACTTGCCCACTTGGCCGCTATCCAGCGTATAGGCAAAGTCTGCCGGGAAGTCTTGGGCTTGGAAGCGGTGGGCGCCTTTGCCGATTTCTTCGTCGGGTCCGAAGGCTAGCCAAATATCGCCATGAGGTAGGTCAGGATGGGCTAGGAGGTGGATGACCGCCTCTAGGATGCTGACCAGACCTGCCTTGTCGTCGGCCCCCAGCAGGGTGGTGCCATCCGTAGTAATCAGGGTCTGGCCCACATAGTGCTTCAAGTTAGGAAATTCAGACACCCGCATGACAATGCCCAAGTCAGGATTCAAGACAATATCCTGGCCGTCATAGTCTGCATGGACCTGGGGCTGGATATTTTCAGCATTGAAGTCGGCCGTATCCACATGGGCGATAAAGCCAATAGATGGTGCCTTTTGATGGGCCGGCAGGTTGCTTGGCAAGAGGGCGGTGACAAAGGCGTCTACTGGATTGAAGCGGACTTGACTGAGGCCGAGGTCTCTGAGTTCGCTCTCCAACATGCGGAGGAAGTCCAGTTGGCCGGGTGTGGTCGGCACGGCATCCGAGTGCAAGTCGGACCGGGTGTTGATTTTAGCATAGCGGATAAAGCGTTGGAGCATGGATTCCATGGCGGAGCCTTCTTTCTCTTAATTGTCTAGGTCTAGTATAGCACTATGACGAGCCAGACCCAAGTTAGACCTTGTTGGCAAGGACGGGGATTTGTGATAGACTGGGGGCACAGTAAGGCATAGAGCAGAGGAGGAAGCCATATGCGGATTAGACAGACAGAGAATCAGGATTTGCCTGCTTTGATGACTTTATACGAACAAGCCCGGGCCTTTATGCGGGCCCAGGGCAATCCCAATCAGTGGCCAGACGGCTATCCGCCCCTAAGTCTCCTAGAAGCCGATATAGCGCAAGGCCATTCCTATGTCCTAGAGGACGAGGACGGCCAGCTAGTGGGCACCTTCGCCTTGATAGGTGGAGAGGACCCGACCTATGGCCAGATTGACGGCCTAGGTTGGCGCAGTACTAGTTCTTATGTGACCATTCACCGCCTGGCAGCCAATGGCAAGGCCCGGGGCGTGGCGCGGGCAGCTTTCGACTTCGCTAAGTCCGTCTGCCCCCACATCCGGATTGACACCCACGCCCAAAACCTGCCTATGCAGCAGGCCATCCTGGCCTACGGCTTCCAGGAGCGAGGCACCATCTATCTCCAAGACGGCTCGCCCCGGCAGGCCTATGACTATCTAAGCCAATAAGTAAGTGAGGACTGGAAAGGACTTTCCGGTCCTTATTTTTGTCTAGGGCTATTTTTGAGCTTGAATCTTGATGTGGACTTTGATAAGATAAGGATAAGAAACAGGTGTTTCCTAATAAGGAGGGAAGACAAATGCCGCCTAGCTATAAATTTACCCGCCAGGAAATGATTGAAGCTGGACTGAAGATTGTTCGAGAGCAAGGATTGGCTGCCTTGACAGCTCGTTCGCTAGCTCAGGCTCTTGAAGCTAGTCCTAAAGTGATTTTTGGTCATTTTAATAATATGGAGGACTTTAGTCAGCAGGTCATTGAAGCTGGTAAGCAAGTCTTTGTTGACCGCGTGACGGTCGCTTTACAGGGGCCGTATGCCTTTCGTAATGTGGGGCTGGAGTATATTCGTTTCGCGGCTCAAGAGCCTAAACTATTTCAAATCCTCTTCCTAGATGAAAGGGAGCCAGTGACGCATTTCAGTCAATTTCTACCGCTCAAAGACTATTCTTATGAGGGGATGTTGGCTGCTATTGAAAGAGAGTACGACTTGGAGCCGGCTCAAGCAGCCACCATTTATCAGCATCTCTTCATCTATAGTCACGGTATTGCCAGCATGATAGCGACCGGTATTTACCGCTTCAGTCCGCAAGAGATTGAGGAGCGGATGATTCAACTATTTACAAGTCTTATTATGACGATAAAAAAAGGAGCCTAGCCATGATACAAGTGACGGATATTTCTAAATCTTATGGTCCCAATCCCGTCTTAAAGGGCCTCTCTCTGAACCTAGAAGAGGGTGATTTTCTAGTCTTATTAGGAGCTTCGGGCTCTGGTAAATCGACTCTACTAAACATTATGTCGGGTTTAGAAACCCCAGATTCAGGGGCTGTCTACTACGACCAAATCAACTTAGCTGACCTATCAGAAGCTGAGCGTACTGCCTTCCGCAAAGACCAGGTAGGATTTATTTTCCAACAATACTATCTTTTGCCACAACTAACAGTGGAACAAAATATCAAGGTGGGGGCCTATTTAGCTGGCAATCAAGACTTTGAGGACTTGATTCAGGCCCTAGGTCTGGAGGAAATTCGCTATCATTACCCTGCGAGCCTGTCTGGTGGTCAGCAACAGCGCGTTGCGATTGCCCGTGCCTTGGCTAAGAAACCTCGTGTGCTCTTTCTAGATGAACCAACAGGAGCTTTGGATGAGACGACTGGTCGCCAGATCTTAGGCTATATTAGCCAGCTCCAAAGCCAGACAGGCGTGACTTTGGTCATGGTGACCCATAATGAGCATATCGCGCAGATGGCCAATAGAGTGGTTCGCATGAACAGTGGTCAGATTCAATCCATCACTTATAACGAGACGCGCTTGTCCGCTGATGAGATTGGGTGGTAGGCATGGTTCAGATTATCCAACTTAAACAGCTTAAGCAACTCAGTGTGGTGGCGGTCATTTGTGCTTGCGCTAGCTTTGTTGCCACGCTTTTCTTGAATTTTTGGTTAGACTTACGCCTGCTAGACTTCGATCAGCTTTCGCTCTTGGGCCAGGCCTACTACCGAGTCCAAGAGAAGATTTCCCAAGTGGTAGCAGGCGTATCGGGGCTAGTCTTGGTCGCAACTGCCCTGGCTATGGTACTTTTTTACATACATCAATTTATTGAAGACCATCAGACAGACCTAGGGATTCTCAAAGCCATGGGCTATGCGCGGGGACAATTGGCGCGCCAGTTCTGGATTTTTGGGCTCTATGGCTTGCTTGGAACGCTTCTTGGTGGTCTGGCAGCATATACTTTTCTGCCTCATTTCTACACAACACGCAACTCTGCGGGGCTTTTGACAGGGCTCAGCCTGCACTTGCACTGGGGCTTGATCCTGACCATGGTCTTGCTTACTAGCTTGCTCTTGACAGCTATGGCGGTGGGCTATGCCTATCATGTACTAGCGCGACCAAGTCTAGTGCTCTTAAAAGGCAGTCAGACCTTGCGGCCTCCTAGGAAGAAAGGGCCACAAGAAGGGCGGGAGAACTTCCTCAGTGACTTGAGAGCCAGTCTTTTCTGGCGCCACAGATTCTTAATTTTCCTGGTTGGTTTTGCAGCCTTTTGTTTCGCTGCTATGTTACAACTCGCGCTAAGCTTACAAGATATGATGGATGTTGCCCTACAAGTGATGATGATCGGTATTGGCCTCATCTTGTCCCTGTCTATCTTCTACCTCGCGCTCCTGACCTTACTCAGCCGTCATAAGGATAGCGTGGCGATTTTGAAGGCCATGGGCTATAGCCAAAGGGATTGTCTGTCTGTTACTTTGCGTCCATATTATGGCGTGGTCATGTTAGGCTTTCTGCTGGGTTCAGCCTATCAGTTTGGCATTATGCGCCTGATTCTTTGGCTTGTCGTCGGTCAAGGTAGTCAAATGGTCGATAGTGGCTTCAACTGGGTAAACTTTGTCCTGGCAGGATTCTTGCTAGTCATTGTATACACCGGCTTCAATGTCTACTTCAGCCGGCGTCTAGCTCAAGTGCCTATTAAGGCTATTTTGCTGTCTGAATAAGCAACCCCACATCCAAGAAGCAGGGATTTGGTCCCAGCTTCTTTTTTGTTGTATAATAGCAAGGTTACGAAAGGAGAATGTGACATGTCACTCATTCGCAAATTAGGCTGGTTCTTCAAGTTGGAAGCCCGCCGCTATATGATTGGGATTCTGGCCTTATCCTTGGTCAGCGTCTTCAACCTCATTCCGCCACGCATTATCGGGCAGGTTATTGATGCCATTGCTGGTGGCAATCTGACCCCTAGCGATCTGGCCATCAATCTAAGCTGGCTAGTGGGAGCCGCCCTCATAATGTATGCCCTCCGCTATGTCTGGCGGCTCTTTATTTTAGGGACAGCCAATAGCCTGGGCCGGATTCTACGGACTCGCTTGTTTAAACACTTTACCCGCATGGCGCCGTCCTTCTATACTCGTTATCGGACCGGGGACCTGATGGCCCATGCAACCAACGATGTCCAAACCTTGGTCATGACGGCAGGGGGCGGGGTCATGTCGGCCGTGGATGCCTCGATTACCGCCCTAGTTACCCTGGCTACCATGTTCTGGATTCTGGATTGGCGCCTGACCCTGGTGGCTATTTTGCCTCTGCCAGTTCTGGCCTGGGGGACTAGTCGCCTGGGACGCATCAACCATGAAGGTTTTAAACAGGCCCAGGAGGCCTTCTCTGAGCTTAACAACTCGGTTCAGGAATCGGTCTCCGGTATTAAGGTGACCAAGTCCTTTGGTTATGGGGCCCAGGAAACAGCTAAGTTTCAGGCCACCAACCAGATGGTCTGGGCTAAGAACCTGCGAGCTGCCAAGTACAATGAGCTCTTCCAACCCATGGTCTTGATTTTCGTGGGGGCGTCCTATCTGATTAGCCTGCTCTACGGGGGCTATTTGATTAGTCAGGGCCAGTTCACCGTCGGGGAAATGGTTACCTTCATGACCTATCTGGATATGCTGGTCTGGCCCCTGCAAGCCATCGGTTGGCTCTTCAACATTATGCAAAGGGGCTCGGTCTCCCTAGATCGGATTGATAAACTGCTGCATGAGGAAAGCCCAGTCCGTGAGACGGAACATCCTCTGCCTAGCATTCAAAATGGCCGCTTGGACTATGATATTGAATCCTTCGCCTATCAAGATTTGACCACCTTAGAGGATGTCCACTTTAGCTTGGAGGCCGGTCAAACCCTGGGCATTGTCGGGACCACGGGGTCTGGTAAGACCAGTCTCTTGCGCCTACTCTTGCGGGAGCAGGATGTCAATGTGGGCAGCATTCAGTTAGATGGCCACGACATCCGCGACTACCGCCTCAGCGACTTGCGGAGCTTGATGGGCTATGTACCTCAAGACCAGCTGCTCTTCGCCATGAGTATTCGGGACAATGTCCGCTTCGGTCAGACTGACCTGGATGATGCGGCCGTTGTCAGAGCCACCCAACTCTGTGGTGTCTACCAGGATATTCAGGCCATGCCTGAAGGGTTAGATACCCTGATTGGGGAACGGGGCGTCTCCCTGTCCGGTGGTCAGAAGCAACGTTTGGCCATGAGCCGGGCCCTGATTTTGGATCCAGACATTCTGATTCTGGACGATTCGCTATCAGCCGTGGATGCCAAGACTGAGCATTTGATTTTGGAAAATCTTAAGTCGGAACGTCAAGGCAAGACCACCATTATTACGGCCCACCGTCTGTCAGCCGTCGTCCATGCCGACCTGATTCTGGTTATGGAAGAGGGCCGCATTAAGGAGCGGGGTAATCACCAAGAATTGCTGGCGCAAAATGGCTGGTATGCGACCACCTACCGTAGTCAGCAACTGGCTCATAGTTTGGAAGGAGGGGACTTAGATGCCTAATCGTGCTAAAACTTTTGGCCGCCTCATGGCCTATATGTGGCGTTACAAGGGGACTGCCCTGATGGCCCTGGTCTTCATCTTCCTGACATCGGCCGTGACGACTGCCATTCCACTCCTGGCCCGGTATTATATCGACCACTTTATTGGGGGTGGCTTGGTGGCCCAAGGAGGCTTAATCCTCCTGGCCTACTACAGCCTCTTCCTGGTGCGAGTGGCCTTTACCTTCTTAGGTAACTACACCTTCGCCCGCGTGGCCCAAAGCGTGGTCCGCGACTTGCGCCAAGAGTCCTTCGACAAGCTGCAAAGCCTGTCCATGCGTTACTTCGACCAGACGCCAGCCGGGGCCATCGTGTCCCGCCTGACCAATGATACTCAGGCAGTGGCCGATATGTTTAGCGCCATCTTCTCCAGCTTCCTCAGCTCCTTGGTCATTGTGGCCGTCACTATTGGGACCATGCTTAGTCTCAATGTGCCCCTGACCCTGCTCATGCTGGTCTTTATTCCCATTATGTTTGGCTCTATTGCCCTCTACAACAGTAAGTCGCGCGATTTGATTGCCATGACCCGGGCTAAGCTCAGCGACTTGAACGTTAAGCTGTCGGAAAGCATTGAGGGCATGCGGATTGTCCAAGCCTTTGGCCAGGAAGGCCGTCTCTTGGCGGAGTTTGAGGCCATTAATGCAGACCATGTGGCCTATTCCAATAAATCCCTCAATGTCAACAGCCTCTTCCTACGGCCGGCCATGTCCTTACTTAAGCTCTTGGCCTATGCCGTTATCCTAGCCTATTTCGGGGTCACCTGGCAGGTGGCTGGTGTGACCGCGGGGCTTATGTATGCCTTCATTCAATACTCCAACCAGCTCTTCAACCCGCTGATTGAAGTCACCCAGAACTTTTCCATTCTGCAAACTTCCATGATTGCGGCCGACCGGGTCTTTGCCTTGATTGACCAGGAGGACTATGAACCAGCCCAAAGCGGTCAAGTCACAGAAATCGGGGCGGGCAGTATCGAGTTCAAAGATGTCAGCTTCTCCTATGATGGTAAGCGGGATGTCCTCAAGCATATTAGTTTTAAGGTGGAAGCCGGCCAGACGGTGGCCTTTGTAGGTGCGACCGGGTCTGGTAAGTCTTCTATTATGAACCTCTTCTTGCGCTTCTATGAATTTGATCGCGGCCAGATTCTGATTGATGGTCAGGATATTAAGTCTTATTCGGCTGATGCCTTGCGGTCGGCGGTGGGCTTGGTTCTGCAGGATCCTTTCCTCTTCCACGGGACCATTGCCTCCAATATTCGCATGTATCAAGAGGGCTTGACGGATGAAGCCATGCGCGAGGCAGCGCGCTTTGTCGATGCGGCTGACTTTATTGAGAGTCTACCAGCGGACTACGACAGTCCGGTGACGGAGCGGGGGGCTACTTTCTCAAGTGGCCAACGCCAGTTGCTGGCCTTTGCCCGGACCATGGCCACCCAGCCTAAGATTTTGATTCTGGATGAGGCCACGGCCAATATTGATTCGGAGACCGAGGAAGTCATTCAAGCCTCGCTAGCCAAGATGCGAAAGGGGCGGACGACCTTGGCCATCGCCCATCGTCTGTCGACCATTCAGGATGCGGACTGTATCTATGTCCTGGACCAAGGGCAGATTGTCGAGTCGGGCAACCACCAGGAGCTACTGGCTCAAGGTGGACTCTACTACCGCATGTATCAGCTCCAAGCGGGCATGATGAACTAAATAAGACAAGCTTGAGGCTGGGACGGATGTCCTAGCCTCATTTTTGTGGCAAAGGCGTGACTAAGGCGCGACACGCTAGTCAAAAGTCAGGTCCGTGAGGTGGGACCGGCTGCAGCCTCCCTGCGGGAGTCTTCCGCCTTGCCTAGCTATGGAATCTCTAGGTCGCTGGCGCTCCCAGAGCTTCTCATGCGCTTGGCATCCTTTGGCACCACACGGACCTGATTTTGACCGTGTCGCGTCTTAGTCACGGGCTTGAGAGCTTAAACAAGTACCTATCAAAAGTATAGAATAGGGCCTGCCCTTTTGAAGTCCAAGACAGGCTTTGTTATAATGAGAAAGTAAGCGAAAGGGGGCGACCGTATGACCATTACAGCACAGGAGATTTTGGCGCAAAGGCTCTATCATCAGGCTTTGCTTGAGTCTAAGTTGACGGGGGCAGAGGTCTTGGCCAAGAGTCTGGGGATTCAGTCTCAGTATGTGACCCATGGCATCTATAATTACTTCAACCGTCTGGCTGATCCCAAGGCGGATAGTTATGAGGACTTAACAGAACAAGGTATTCTGGCTTGGGGCCAGCGGGGGACCTACCACTTCTATGATCGGCCGACTTGGGAAGCCTTGTCACTGCTTCTGTCGGAGACGGTCTCCTGGCCCTGGCATCATTTGGCTGAACAAGGGGTGGAGGTGGCGGCCCAATTAGAGCGCCTGGCGGGCTATCTGGCTGACGGTCCTCTGACGCGTGAGGCCCTCAAGGAACGCTATGGTCAGGAAGAGTGGCGCCAACTCTTCCGCTGGGGTGGGCTCTTCTTGGCGGCTTCGCGTCAGGGCCAGCTCTATCAGACCCTGAGTCAGGGTGACCGGCAAGTTCATTGGCAGCCAGCGCCAGAAGGCCAGGACTTGCAGCTCCTTAAGCATCAGCTGCTGGCGTCTTATTTCTCTTTCTATGGTCCGGCGACTCTGGCGGATGCGGCCCATTTCTTCGGGTGCCCCAGGCCTTCTTCAGTCAGGTGGACCTGTCTGACTGGCCAAGTTGTCGTTATGACAAGCAGACCTTTTATTATGAAAGCTGGCAGGATGCGGCCAAGTTGCCGACTGTCTTAGTCCTGGGCAAATTCGATGCCCTCTTGGTTTCTTACAAATCTAAGGACATCCTAGTCGAAAAGGACCGCCACCATACCATTTGGCGCAAAGCCGGCCAGATTCCTGCCCTGATTCTGATTCGGGGCCAGGTCAAGGGCGAGTGGAACTTGCGCCAGCAAGGCGACCAAGTCAGCTTCCAAGTAACCAGTCCCCAGCCTTTGGCTAAGGCTCACCAGGCCACCATCCGCGCCCGCTTCAAGGCCTTTGCCCGTTGGTGGGGCAAGAAGATCAAGGCCATTGACTTTGTGGTAGAATCCTAGCCCCTGTTTTCTGCCAGCCAATCTGCTATAATATAGAAGTACAAAGAATTTACACAACGAAGGAAGATAGAATGAAACTGATCTCATGGAACATCGATTCACTCAATGCGGCCCTAACTAGCGACTCGGCCCGGGCCCAACTCTCCAAGGCAGTCCTAGACCAGCTAGCACAAGCAGGAGCAGACATTATTGCTATTCAAGAAACCAAATTATCGCCAACAGGTCCAACCAAGAAGCATGAAGAAATCTTGGCCGAATACTTCCCGGGTTATGCCCACACTTGGCGGTCCTCTCAGGAGCCAGCCCGCAAGGGATATGCTGGGACTCTCTTCCTCTATCGGGATAGCTTGAAGCCTAAGGTGACCTTCCCTGAAATCGGGGCGCCGTCGACCATGGACTTAGAAGGCCGGATTATTACCCTAGAATTTGACGACTGCTATGTGACCCAGGTTTACACGCCTAATGCGGGGGATGGCCTCAAACGTCTGGCTGAACGTCAGGTCTGGGATGCTAAATACGCCGACTACCTGGTTAGTCTGGATGCTAAGAAGCCAGTCTTGGCGACTGGGGACTTCAACGTTGCCCATCAGGAAATCGACCTAGCCAACCCAGGAGCTAACCGCCAATCTGCAGGCTTTACTGATGAAGAACGGGCTGGCTTTACCCATTTGCTCAGCCGGGGCTTTACCGATAGTTTCCGCCACCTACATGGGGACGTGCCGCATCAATATACTTGGTGGGCCCAACGCAGCCGGACCAGCAAGATTAACAATACGGGTTGGCGCATTGACTACTGGTTGGTATCTGATCGACTTGCAGACAAGGTGACCAAGTCCGAGATGTTGGATTCAGGGGCGCGCCAAGACCATACGCCGATACTGTTAGAAATTAATTTATAAGAGGAGGCAGTTCGATGACACACTATCCTGTGGAAAGCACAGAGCTCATGCCGGAAGATTTCTATGAGAGAGTCTTCACTCATGGCTATGAGACCTACTTCAATCAGCCTAAGCCTGAAGGCTTGGACCAGTCCTTCATCTGGCAGATGAAAGACGGGGAGCGCTTGGTGGCAGCTATGAATGGCAAGCTTCGTTATCAGGCCATGGAAATCGAGAACCTAGCTATCGACCCGGACTATCAGGGGCAGCGTTTGGGCAGCCAGTTTATAGACTATGCCAAGGATTATGCCCGTCAAGTCGGGGTGACCAGCATTCTCTTAACCACGCGGACCTATCAGGCCAAGGACTTCTATCTCAAACACGGCTTTGAGGTCTATGGCTTCTTGGAAGATGTCCCAATGCCAGGGGTCGGAGTCTACTATATGATTTATCGACTTAAATAAGCAAGCTGAGGTCGGGAAGGGATTCCCGGCCTTTTTTGCTATCACCTCTATCTATAATTAATATCATTAAATAATACAATCTTGACGATAAATATTATTGACAATCTAAATTAGAGAAGCTATAATAAGGATGTAAAGTAAATTGATTATAAATAAGAGGTGAGATCATGAAATGCTTAAAATACAATAAACGAATTATTGAGACCGTGCTCTGTCTGGGCTTTATCCTATTGGGACTAGTCTTTTTAGAAAGTCAACCTGTCTGGGGACAGGCAAGTTTTATTCTAGCTTTCTTGATTGGAGGCTATGAGCCAGCCCTGGAAGGCTGGAAGGAGTTAGTGGAGGAACGTCACCTTAATGTCGATGTCCTCATGGTCTTGGCTGCCTTGGGTGCGGGCATTATTGGTTACTGGCTGGAAGGGGCCTTGCTGATTTTTATCTTTGCCCTGTCAGGGACTTTGGAAGAATTAGCTATGAAGAAGAGCCAGGATGCCATTACAGCCCTCATGGCCCTACGGCCAGACAAGGCTTGGCGCATTCTGTCCGACGGTCAGTTGGAAGAAGTAGAAACCGGCGAGCTCATGATTGGCGACCGTCTGCGGGTCAAAAAAGGCCAGGCAGTGCCAATCGATGGTAAGTTAATCAGCGACTGGGCTAGTTTAGATGAAGCCATGGTGACAGGGGAGCCAATCCCAGCGGACAAGGCAGCGGGCGACCTAGTATTAGGCGGGACCCTCAATGTGGGCGCAGAATTGGACATGGTAGTCACCGTAGCCCAAGAAGATACCCTCTTCGCTAAAATCGTAGCCCTGGTCAAACAAGCCCAAGGCCAAAAGAGCCGGGTGTCTAGCCTGATTGAAAACTTAGAAGATACTTATGTTAAGGCGGTCCTTTTCCTGGTTCCGACCTTTATCGTGGCGGTCCACTTCTTGCTGGGCTGGTCCTGGTTGGATAGCTTCTACCGTGGCATGATTCTCTTGACCGTGGCTTCTCCTTGCGCCTTGGTGGCTAGCTCCACTCCAGCCGTTTTAGCGGCTATTAGCCGAGCTGCTCGTATGGGCGTCATGGTCAAAGGCGGTCAAATTATGGACCAAATAGGTGACATCAACCTAGTGGTCATGGATAAGACCGGAACCTTGACCCAGGGCCAACCCCAGGTGGAAGAAGCCTGGTTTGCGGAAGAGGCGACTGGCTTGAATGCCTTGGTGGCAACGGCTGAAGCGACCTCTACCCATCCTGTGGCTCAAGCCATCTTGAACTATGTGGGCGACTATCAAGCGGTGAATTTGGGTCAGCTTGAGGACGTGACCGGCCGAGGTTTTACCTGTGCCTATCAAGGGCATGACTGGCGGATTGGTAAGGCTGATTTCGTCTTAGAAGTAGTGGGGCAAGTACCTGCTGACTTAGAACAAGTCCTAGCCAAGCAAGAAGCAGCCGGCAAGACCTTGGTCTTGGTGTCTCGTGACCAAGCATTAGTGGCTTGGTATGCGCTCTTTGACCGAGTGAAGGCAGAGAGTAAGGCCACAGTGGAATTGCTACATGAATTAGGAGTCCAAGTGGTCATGATGACGGGGGACCACCAGGCAGCGGCCCAAACCATTGCTAATGATTTAGGTATTGACCAAGTGCAAGCCAACTGCTTGCCGGATGACAAGGCCCGTTTGGTGGCTGACTACAAGGCCCAAGGCTATTGTGTGGCCATGGTGGGGGACGGCATCAATGATGCGCCTGCCTTGGCTCAGGCTGATGTCAGCTTTGCCATTGGCTCAGGGACTGACATTGCCATGGAAACAGCGGACTGCGTCATTATGGACGATTTGACTCGGGTGCCTCAGGCCATTCGGCTCTCTCGTCGCATGAAGACCATTATTATGCAAAATATTATCTTCGCCTTGGCCGTCATTGTCTGCCTGATTGCAGCCAATGTCTTCCAAGTGGTCAGTCTACCGCTTGGCGTGGTAGGCCATGAAGGTTCTACGATTTTAGTTATTCTCAACGGCTTACGTCTCTTGGGTTTTCGGCATAACCCATCAGACCTTAAGTCAGTCCAAGCGGCACAAGTAGCCCAATAGGTAAGAGGCTGCGCCACTTGGAGGTGCTTTTCAGATGACTGGCTCACACTGCGTGTGGGGCCAGTCATTTTTTGTAAGCTTTTCCTTAGGCTCAGAATATGCTATAGTAAGGGAAAGCAAGAAGGAGGGCGTCACATGAGATTATGGCATCAAGCCTTGATTGATAAGTTGCCAAGACAACAGCTGCTAGGTCAGCATCGGGAGTGTGCGGCCTTGCGGGGCAAGGGTTGGGGCAAGCCCCACAGTGTGGTTAACTATGTCTTTGAACATTCGCCCTACAAGCTCTATGCCTACCACCGCCTGATTATGGAGGAAATGGTTCGCCGGGGCTATCGGCCGGACGACCAGTGGTGGGAGCCCAGCTATCGTGGCAAAGTTATGCCAGCCTATGAAGCTAGCCAAGTCCAAGCTCAGCCAATAGGCTCTCCTATTTATGTGGAGCATGACGCGACTTATCTGGCTGAGTGCTTAGCTAATTTGCGAGCTAAGGGCATTGAATTAGAACCGGAAAACTAGAAGGGAGATTTAAATGATGATTAAAGAATGGAAGAAACTAGGGCTTTTAAGCCTGACTGCAACTATGTTATTGGGGGTCGGTGCACCGAGTGTGCAGGCTCAAGACCTGACCACTGATGAGCTGGTAAACCGGGTCATTAAGACTAGCCTCCAAAGCAAAAGCGTCCACACTAAGGTCAAATTTTCCATGACTCACAGTGATCTTGAAGAGAAAAATACACAGACCGTGCTAGATGGCGAGTTAGATGCTAGCCTTGACTTAGATAAAATGGCGGGCAAGGCTGAGTTTGGCTTGGCTAAGTTTCCCGGGGCAAGCAAAGTCAAGTTAGCTTTACTAGATGGCTACTTATATGGTAAGGCAGACGGTAAGGAGTTGGATCCAATTGACCTCAAGTCTCAAGTGCCAAGTTGGAAGTCAGACTTGGAGTCTATGCGTCAGGTGGAAACTTGGCTGTCGCCTCAAGACAGCGGGGAGCTAGCTAAGTATATCCAGAGTGTCCAAGAAGATCAGGGTTACCTCTTGCAATTATCAGAAACCATTGATGGTAAGCAGCTCTATCGTGACTATCAGGAGTTATGGGACCAGGTCAAGCAAGAGGCCTTGCACCAATTGCTGCTGGAGATTAGTAACCCTACCATCTATGGCGATTTTGCGAGCTTTATTGACTATGTCTTAAATGAAGAGGCCTTTGGTGCTTTCATGGCCCGTAAGCCAAAGATTCTGGTGCAGACGGACAAGGATTTCCGTGTAACCCATGTTACGATTGATTTTCAGTTTAGTATTGACCAGGGGATGGATCTATTCTCTGGCTTAACAGGAATCTTCCATGTCAAATTGGAAGCGGACTTGGACCAATATGACCAAGCTGTGTCAGTAGAAAAGCCTTAGGGCATTTGAGGAGGAAAGTAGATGAAATGGTTTAAAAAATTAAGCCTGCTAGCCATGGCCGGTGGCCTTTTGGCTGGTGGGGTGGCGCCAGCAAGCGTTAGTGCGCAAGCTCCGTCCCTGGACCAATTACTGAATGGGACCATGAAGAAGATGGTCAACACCCAGACGGTGCATACTAAGGGTGAGTGGAAGATAAGCAATACGCTCCCAAGCCAGGAGGAAGGTATCCTCATAGGCGGCCATTTTGAAGCAAATGTAGATTTGGACCAAGCGTCCGGATTCGGCTCCTTTGATTTGGGCAGTTTCTTGGGCGACTACCACTTAATTGCCTCTGTCAAAGACGGGCAGCTTCATGGCAAGGAGAACCATGAAGAAGAGGTCAGAAGTCTAGATATCAAGACTGAAGTTCAAGAATTTCAAGACTCGCTTAAGCATTTACGTAGCTTGGATCAATTCTATACGCCTGAAGAAATCGCCTTATATTCAGAGATTTACGAGGTTAAGGAGCTAGAGAATGGCTACGAGTTGCGTCTGAGAGAGGATGTAGATGGTAAGAAGGTTTACCGCGACCACGAAGCTGCGTGGAATCTATTAAGTGCAGCTGCGGTTTATGGGGCTTATCAATCGGACCACCCAACCGACTCCAAAGAGATTAGCACGGAACTCATTCGCTACATCTTTAACGAGGATGCTTTCGAAGCTTTCTTTGCCAGCAAGCCTAAGTTTAATTACCAAGTAGATAAGGACTTCCGACTTCAGAGCCTTGAAGTGGACATGGTCTTTACTGTTGAAGAGGGCAAAACGCGTCACTTGAACTATTTAGCAGGCACCTACCGTATTCAAGGTAAAATCACCTTTGACCAATACAACGAACCGGTTCAAAGTCCAAGACCTTAAGCCATCTAGCCCCCTGCATGAATCTGTAAGAATTTTTCATATTGAAAATAATCAAAAATGTGGAAATATAAGTGATTTCTAGAAGATGCTTGGAGCGTTATTAAATATAATTATTTCAAAATGGGCCAAAAGTAGGGCAAAGAACCATACAGATTCTATACTGTATGGTTCTTCTTTTTTATCTAACCAAGAAAGGTTAAAACCCATTAAAATAAATCCCAGTCAGATGTTGAATATTTTCTAGTCTGGGTCATGTAAAAATGAACAAAAATGAATTTCTATGATTAAGGCTAAGAGGATTATTTGCTAGAACAGCAGCCTGAAAGAGTCCAATTCTGATATAGAAGAAGCATGTCACGCATTACGCTGTTGCTCGTAGTGTCAATAAAATAAATAGACAATTTGGAAGTTTCAGTCTGGTTCGCAAAAAGAAAAGGAGTTTTCACTCCTTTTCACACGTTATATTTCGCTTTGCTTTTCTTTCTTTTGCAATCATATAGGTGCCAAGAATGACGAGTACGCCGAAAATGATACTTCCCAAAGTGATGTTCATAAAAGCAATTTTTTGAGGACTATCGGCTGTTCCGTACTCTTTCATCATCATACCAGACAACGGTATGATGGAATCCTTCTTTGGTATTCTTAAGTCTGAGATGTTTTATGGTTATGAGAAAACATTTAAATCACTTAACCAATTGGAACAAGCTATTGTTGACTACAATGAGTACTACAACAACAAACGAATTAAGGTAAAACTAAAAAGGGCTTAGTCCTGTGCAATACAGAACTAAATCCTTCACTTAAATTATTTGTCTAACTTTTTGGGGTCAGTACAAACAGTGCTTTTTTTGTTGAAATCGCAAAAAATCCAAGCTTTCTTTTTGCAGATAACATTCGCTCTTTTATTTTCGGTATGATTGAGTCGATGCCCCGTTCTCGACCGGTTATTATTGCAGATTATCGAATGCCAGAGCGCTATGCCATCACTTTTTGGAAGAATACTTGGAGCAATTCTACGCAGAATGGGATGCGAAAAAGTGATAGTTAAAGAGACGAAAAAGCTGAGAATATGATTTCCCAGCTTTTTTGAATGCGATAGAAATAGCAACTAGACTATTTACGAAAGGCCTCAATAATGTAGGTGAAGCCAGTAACTAAAAATGCAAAGGCATTGACATAAACGACAAAGACACCTGTAGCCACTGGATTGAACAGAATCACTAGACCTAGTAAAAATTCAAGCAAGGCTACCCACGTGATATTGCTACCAATAATAGGGAAAATCAATCTTAGACGATTGCCTTTAAAGAAAGCAATAATGGCTTCTACAATTAACCAAATTCCTACAATGGTCGGAATGACGACCGGCAGGGTCACAAAGCCATAAGTAACGAGGTAAAGAGCTAAGAGAAGACTAACAAATCCTTGGAAAAGATAAACAGGTGAGCGAAGCTCTTTTGGTTCAAAGAAATAGCCTAAAATAGCTGCTATAGAAGAAACCAGTAAACCAAATGCAATCCACCAGCTGTAAGCAACAAGATTAGCTACTGGGTTTGTAAATAGGAAAAGTCCTAAAAGGGCAAAAACAACTCCTGCAAGGAATAGCAGTAAACGATTAGAAAATTTCATTTCAATACCTCCGATATAGTATAGTTTGATATTAAAGTTATTGTACCTCTTTTTATAAAAAATGTCAATAAAATAAATAGACAACTTGGAAGTTTCAGTCTGGATCGCAAAAAGAAAAGGTGTTTTCGCTCCTTTTCACACTTTATATATTTCGCTTTGCTTTTCACGCTTTTGAAATCATATAGGTACCAAGGATGACAAGTACGCCGAAAATGACACTTCCCAAAGTGATGTTCATAAAAGCAATTTTTTGGGGACTATCAGCTGTTCCATACTCTTTCATCATCATGATTTGCAAGAATCGGTAGTAAAGCAGCTGTTGCAAAAAATATTCCACCTTATGCTATCGCAGTCGGAAATCCAGTGCGTGTTATCAAGTACCGCTTTGACGAAGAGACGATTGCTTTTTTGGAAAAACTTAAATGGTGGGATTTTTCAGAAGAACAGCTCGACGCTGCTATTCCGTACTTGACGAGTGTGCATTTAGAAGAGGCAAAGGAAGAGTTGATGAGAATTAAGCAAGAAATGAAATGATACGAAGATAGTGTATTATCAGAAAGGATTCGTTAAAAATGCGATAAACTCGCAACAAATTTACTTTGGAAAAGTAAAAAAGCCTTTAAATAAAGGCTTTCAGAGTGAGGACAAGGTCCTTATAAAAGTGTCTTCTAAAGATTTTAACTCCAATCTGAAGCGAGGTTATCCTCGCTTTTTCTATTTATCAAACAATTCCTTATTTTCAATCAAGAGTTCTAGTGGAGATTTTTCTCTTGCTACAATAAAATCGGGTTCATATTGGGTATGAAATGTTCTGTTCTGAGAAGTTGGATCAATATACAACTCTTCTCCATCTTCTGTGTATAGTTGGTTGCCCCGTGTTAGATAGAGTAAATCTTCTAAGTGCTGTCCATCAGTTGGAGGAGCGCCATGTCGTGTTGGGGCTCCAACGCGACGTGGTGGAGGCGATGAACTTGGTTTTTGAGCGAAAAAGGAGCCAAAAGGTGCAGCCACGTCGCATTGGAGGAGGGCGATGTCGTGTTGGGGCTCCAACACGACGTGACTGCGGGCACCCGCCCCATTTGTCACGCAAAAAGATAGGGCGCCTATCCAAACTTGTGTTATAATGAAGGTGTAAACAATTTTCAAGGGGGCATTAGGATGAATCCAACCTTAAGTTATCTGCAAGAACTTCTAGCTATCGCGTCGCCAACGGGTTACACGAGTGGCGTTCAGGACTATTTGGTATCGACTCTGGAAAAAATGGGCTACCAACCGGTACGCACTTCCAAAGGACTGGTACATGTGACGGTGCCGGGCCAGGACGATGACCACCACCGCATCGTGACGGCTCACGTTGACACCTTGGGGGCCATGGTGCGCGCGGTCAAAGGCGACGGCCGGCTCAAGCTGGACAAGGTGGGCGGCTTTCCTTGGAATATGATCGAAGGGGAGAACTGTACCGTCCATGTGGCGGCCACCGGCAAAACTGTATCTGGGACAATTCTCATTCACCAGACTTCTACCCACGTCTACCGTGATGCGGGGACGGCTGAGCGGACTCAAGACAACATGGAAGTCCGCTTAGATGCCAAGGTTACCAACGAGGAAGAAACCCGCGCCCTAGGTATTGAAGTGGGTGACTTTGTCTCCTTCAACCCACGAACCACCATCACCGACACAGGCTTCATCAAGTCTCGCTTCCTCGATGACAAGGTGTCTGCCGCTATCCTGCTTAACTTGTTGCGCCGTTATAAGGAAGAGGACATCACCCTGCCGGTGACGACCCAATTTGCCTTCTCGGTCTTCGAGGAAGTAGGGCACGGGGCTAACTCTAGCCTGTCGGACAAAGCGGTGGAGTATCTGGCGGTTGACATGGGCGCCATGGGTGACGACCAGCAGACCGACGAGTACACCGTCTCCATCTGTGTCAAGGATGCCAGCGGCCCCTACCACTATGAATTCCGCCAACACCTGGTGGAGCTGGCTAAGGCCAAGGACATTCCTTACAAATTAGACATCTACCCATTCTATGGATCCGACGCTTCGGCCGCTATGTCAGCGGGTGCCGAAGTCAAGCACGCCCTCTGCGGTGCCGGCATCGAGTCCAGCCATTCCTATGAGCGGACCCATGTGGACTCTGTGGAGGCGACCGAGCGCTTGGTGGATGCCTATCTCTTGAGTGATTTAGTCAAGTAAGATGACAGGGAAGTGACGAGTGTGACCATTAACTTTAGAGAGATAACAAGCGACAACTACTCCCAAGTCTTAAATCTCAAGATTACTCCTGCGCAAGAAGCAGCCAAATTTGTGTCTCCTGTTGTCCGATCCTTGGCAGATGCTTGGTTTTACCGTGAAGAAGGCATTACCTATCCCAAAGCCATTTATGCAGATGAGGATTTAGTTGGCTTCATTATGTATGAATTGGATCCAGAGGAGCAGCATGTCTTTGTTTGGCGCTTCCTAATTGACCAAGCCTTCCAAGGCAGAGGCTACGGCCGACAAACCATTGAAGCAGTAGTTGAAATGGCCAAACAGCAAACTCAGATGACCAAGGTAGTGGCCGACTATGTTGATGGGAACGAGCCCATGAAGAAGATTTTGCTAGGTCTAGGCTTTGAAGAGACTGGCTTTGACCCAGACATCAATGAACACATTATGGTCTATCAATTATAATAAGAACAGGCCCCCTTATGATCAGATAAGGGGGCCTTTTGCTATAAATGACTATATATGTGTCTAAATTTATGGTATAATATAGCCATCAAAAGGAGGTGGCGTTGATGAAAATTATTCCCATGCGCGATTTAAAAAACACAGTGGCAGTTGAAGCGTATTGCCAAGAGGAACAAGGCCCAGTCTTCGTCACTAAGAATGGCTACGGGCGACTAGTTGTGATGGACATTGAATACTATGAGAAGACCCTCCGCCAAATGGAAGAAGCAAAATTTCTATTTCAAGGGCTGGAAGATATTCGAGAGCAGCGTCTAAGAGACGGTGAGTCCCTTATCGCGGATATGAGGGAGCGTTATGACCTATAGTTATGAGTTCACTCAGAAGGCAGAAGAAGATTTAGAAGTGATTCTGGACTATCTGACCAAAGAACTTAAGAATCAGCGAGCTGCCAAAAAGTTTCTTGACGCACTCCATGAGTGTTTGAAAAACTTGCTAGTTTTCCCAGAAAGCGGGGAGCGGGTGCGCAATCCCTATTTGCCAGCTGTAGGCATTCGACGGAAAATCATTGGTCACTATATTATCTACTATGCGCCATACCCCAAAGAACAAAAGCTGCGGATTATCCGCCTAGGACATGGTCTTCAGGATCAAGCCCATTTGTTTATGGACCTTAAGTCGCATTAAACCAAGCAAACGCCATGGCTAGGTAATCATACCGAGCCATGGCGTTTTGTTTATTCTTAATCCTCCATATCAAACAACAACTTATACTTATCCAAGATAAGCTTCAATTCTTCTTGGGATAGTCTTTCCTCTACCTTAGCAACACCTCGTGCCGCCAAGTCTAGGGCGATGGTCTGGTCCAGCATGACCTTGCCCTGAATGGTGCGGGTGCTAGTCAGCTCATGATAGGTGGGAAAGTTTCGACTAGTGGTGGTGATGGGGGCCACGATGGTCAAGCCACTGAACTTAGTCAGGAGGCTATGGCTTAGAGCGAGAGCCGGGCGACGATGATTCTGCTCGTGTCCCTTGCTGGGGTTGAAGTCAACGTAGAAAATATCGCCTTGTCTGATTACCATTCTAGTTCCTGACCTTTCGCCTGACCCCAATCAAGTTCGCCATCGCGAAGGCCGTCTTGATCCCATTCAGCAAACAACTCATGGATGGTGGAAGCTTGCTTGTGCTCAGGACTTAGGCGAATGCTGTTATCCTCGACAGAGATCAGAAGGGTTTGATTGTCCAATAGATTTAACTTTTTGAGAATGGAAGCAGGTAGGCGCACGGCCTTAGAATTGCCCCATTGGGATAGTGTGGTCCGGTATTGTGCTTGTGACTCCATAAGATCACCTCTTTTAATGTATATACCAAGTATATACCTATCTAGAGTACCAGTCAAGTCTCCTCTCCAAGTTGAAATTTCCTTACAATCCGATTATAATTAATTTGTAAAGGGTTACAGATAACCCTGCGCATTCGCATCGCAACTTATGCAAGATTATGTCAGACCAGGAAAGGAGGTAGCCAGGCCAGGAAGGGCCGCGAGTCCCTGGGAAGAAGGGACCAAAGGAGTGAGTCAGGAGGATTCCGATGCGAGACTTCTGAAGCACCTAACAATCAAAGGAGGTCTTTGTACCATGTTTAAGTTGTTACAAAAAATCGGGAAAGCCTTTATGCTGCCGATCGCCATTCTGCCGGCAGCCGGGCTATTGCTGGGAATTGGGGGCGCCTTGTCTAATCCGACCACGGTGGCGACCTATCCCCTATTGAATAATCCAAGCCTACAAGCTATTTTCCAAGTCATGAGTTCGGCCGGCGAAATTGTCTTCGCCAACCTGTCCCTCCTGCTCTGTGTGGGCCTCTGTATCGGCCTTGCCAAGCGCGACAAGGGGACGGCAGCCCTAGCTGGGGTGACCGGTTACCTGGTCATGAAAGCCACCATCGGTGCCTTAGTCAAACTCTACATGGCGGAGGGTTCTGCCATCGACACCGGGGTGATTGGCGCCATTGCGGTCGGTGCCTGTGCCGTTTGGCTCCATAATCGCTATCATAATATTCAACTGCCACAGGTCTTGGGCTTCTTCGGGGGCTCCCGCTTCGTGCCTATCGTGACATCCTTTGCCTCAATCTTCTTAGGGGGTGTCTTCTTCCTAATCTGGCCTCCATTCCAACAATGGCTAGTATCAACTGGGGATTACATTTCCCAAGCAGGACCGCTGGGGACCTTCCTCTACGGCTTCCTCATGCGTCTCTGCGGGGCGGTCGGCTTGCACCACATGATCTACCCAATGTTCTGGTACACTGAATTGGGTGGGGTGGCTCAAGTTGCGGGCCAAACCGTAGCCGGGGCACAAAAAATCTTCTTCGCCCAATTGGCAGATCCAAACCACACTGGTCTCTTCACCGAAGGAACTCGCTTCTTCGCTGGGCGTTTCTCAACTATGATGTTCGGTTTGCCAGCTGCCTGCTTGGCTATGTACCACTTGGTGCCAAAAGACCGTCGTAAGAAATACGCAGGGCTCTTCTTCGGGGTAGCCTTGACCAGCTTCATCACCGGGATTACGGAACCAATCGAGTACATGTTCCTCTTCGTGAGCCCTTTCCTCTATGTGATTCACTCCTTCCTAGATGGGGTCAGCTTCTTCATCGCCGACATCCTCAACATTTCCATCGGGAACACCTTCTCTGGTGGGGTCATCGACTTCTCCCTCTTCGGGATCCTGCAAGGGAATGACAAGACCAACTGGCTCTTACAAATTCCATTTGGCTTAATCTGGGCCGGCCTCTACTATGTGGTCTTCCGCTGGTTCATCACCAAATTCAATGTGCCAACGCCAGGCCGTCTGGAAGAGGACTTGGACGAGGATGCCAAGCCAGTGGTCGACACCAAGGACAGCCTCAAGCAAGACTCCGTTAGAATCATTGAAGCCCTAGGTGGTCCTGAGAATATTGAAGAAGTCGACGCCTGCATCACCCGCTTGCGTGTATCAGTCAAAGATTCAGGCAAGGTCGACAAGCCAACCCTCAAGGCCATCGGCGCCGTCGATGTCTTGGAAGTCCAAGGCGGCATCCAAGCAGTCTATGGGGCTAAGGCTATTCTCTACAAGAACAATATCAACGAGATTCTGGGTGTGGATGACTAGGGAATTTATCAAATTAGTAAGGCCAGCTATTTAGGTAGCTGGCCTTAATCTTATTCTTCTTATCTATTGACCTAGTCCTGTTCAAGTGGTAGGGTAAGCATGTGAGCATAAGTGGAGGAGGCTAAGTGATGAGATTTTGGCAAGGTCTAAGAAAACTATTTGTTTACCTAGTTTTAGCCTTAGTATTAGTTACTTCAGGTGTCTATCTTAATCATCGTCTTGCCTTATCCAGAGAAGCTAATGATTTATCGCCGATTGGTAATCGTGTTGAGGTTGAGGGTAAGCAGTTAAATGTCTTTGTGACAGGTTCAGGTAGCAAGACACTAGTTTTGTTGGCTGGAGGGGGCACAACATCGCCTATTTTGGACTTTAAGGCGTTGACGACGCAATTAGCGTCGGATTATCGCATTGTCATAGTCGAGCGTCTCGGTTATGGCTTTAGTGATGATGGGGAGAGTCCTAGAGATTTAGAGACCGTGAATAGACAGACACGTCAAGCACTAGAAGCGTCTGGTATTCAAGGCCCTTATGTTCTAGTGGCTCATTCCATGGCTGGCTTGGAGGCTCTCTACTGGGCCCAAGAGCATCCAGCAGAAGTTTCGGCTATTATCGGCCTCGATATGGCTATGCCTCAGAGCTATGACAAAGTCAGGGTTCCAACTTTTGCAGTCAAAATTGGGCAAATTTTACTTGAACTAGGCTATGGTCGTTTCCTTTATCCTGCAGAGAAGGCAGCTCCTGCCCTTGAATCAGGCCATCTGACGCAAGCAGAAATAGCGAATTACAAGGCACTTTTTTATAAGCAGGCCTTGACTACTGCTATTGGCAATGAACTTAAAATGTCAGCAAGCAATGCTAAGCAAGTTTTAGACAAACCACTGCCAAGCGTCCCTATTTTACTCTATGTGTCTAATGCAAGTGGGACCAGCTTCTCTAGTGAGGCTTGGTACCAAATGACGCAAGATAGCTTTGGGCAAGTGCCTAATGCGACCATTAAACGCTTGGATGTGGGGCATTATGTGCATGATTATGCGCCCGAAGAAATTGCAGCAGGGATAGGCGAATTTTTGAAGGCTAACAACTAAGTTGTCACTAGCTTCTATAAGTCTCAAAACATGGTTCTATTGATTAGGAGGTTGTCATGAGCAATAAAGACTACTACCATAAAGATATACTTAGTCATTCAGACCAGCTAAATCAGCAAGCGCCTCAGGATTTAAGCCGACAAGACAAGTCGCTAACTGCTCAAGCAATCGACGAAAGCAGACGCATTGCGCATGATCCATCGGTAGCAAGCTACTCCACAATCCAATCCTTGAGAGAAGCCTTAGACCAATAAAATTTTATTCAGCCTTGCTGTACGTATACTTAAGACCAAGACACCCACCCGGGTGTCTTTCTTTATGCCGGCTTGAGAATTTGTTATAATAAGGAAGCAAAATAGGCTGGCTGACGCCCACTTTAACACCCCAACACCCCCAGCCAGCAGACAAGGAGGTCCGGCTTATGCAATGGACAGAGCTTTTATCTACTGCCCGTCTATCGGGAAGCGCGACCCAGCATCGTAATGAATTTGATGATGACTACAAACGAATTGTGACCAGTCCGTCTTTCCGACGGCTGCAGGACAAGACCCAGGTCTTTCCCTTGGAGCGGATGGATTTTATTCATACGCGCCTGACCCATTCCCTGGAAGTAGCAATGATTGGTCGGACCCTGGTCTCGGAGATTGCTCTCAGTCTGGCGGATCAACTGGAAGGCGTGGCAGATTCAGAGCTGGCAGTCAGCCAGCAGGAATTCATTGTCCGTCAGGCCGACATCGCTCGTATTGTCGAGTGCGCTAGTCTCCTGCACGATATTGGCAATCCGCCTTATGGGCACTTTGGTGAGGATATTATCCGTCAGTGGTTCAAGAAGCGCCTGCCAGCCATTCTGAGTGAGCAGTTGGATCCCCAACTGGCCCAGGACTTCCTGGCTAGTGACTATGTTCATGACCTCTATCATTTTGAGGGTAATGCCCAGGCCCTGCGGATTGCGGCCAAGCTCCACGACTTCAAGGGTAGCTTCGTTGGCCTGGATTTAACCGTGGCCACCCTCAATACCATTCTCAAATACACGCGGGCTTCCCACCAGCCTAAGACCGGCGCCATCACCCATAAGAAAGTGGGCTACTTCCATGCGGAGGTCGACCTCTTCCAAGCCATTACTAGCCGAACGGGGGCGGGCAGCCAACGCCATCCGCTGACCTTTATCCTAGAAGCAGCTGATGATATTGCCTATCTGGTGGCCGATATGGAAGACGCCCTGGGCAAGGGGGTGCTGACCTTCGCCATGGTCAAGTCGGACTTGCTAGCCAGCCTTAAGCAGTCAGCCCAGGACAGCCAGGCTTCGCGTCAGGTGGTTTACATTCTGGAAACCATTGATGAAGAAATCTTCAGCATCAACCGTTTCTTCGAGCACCTGCGCAATGTCCTGATTGCCGGTGCCACCCAGTCCTTCGTGAGCCATTATGCTGACTTGATGGCCGGGACCTACGACTTTGACCTTTTCAAAGATTCGGATGTGGCGCCGCTCTATCATCAACTGCGGTCTATTTCTGAAGAGCGAATCTATGACCACAAGTCCATTCTGCGCCTAGAAATAGCGGGCTATTCGACCCTGACCTATCTGCTGGATAGCTTCGTGCCGCCTTTGGTGGCCTATGATACAGCGCGTCGACTAGACTATGTGGACCTTAAGAAGATTGGCATTATTTCCGAGAGCCAGAAACGGTCCTACCATTATTTTGCGCAAGGTAAGTCGGAATTAGAGAAGCTCTATCTGCGCCTACTCTTGGCCACGGACTTCATCTCAGGCATGACCGACAGCTATGCCCACCAACTCTACTTAGATATGGTAGGTATTTCCTAATCTTATCACCCAGCTCCCTCATAGCAGGGGGCTTTTTTGATGCTGGCACACTATTTAACAAGTAGTGCAATATTTTTTCATTAGACTATTGACAATCATTACGATTCGGTGTAAGATGCTAAACGTAAGAATTACCATTATATATAAAGGAGTCATCATTCATGACTAAAAAACGCATCCTATTATGGGGGATTAATGGCGCCATTCTTTTAAGCGCCGGGGCCGGTTTGTGGGGCCTTAACCAAGATCTCAGTCAATCTCAAGCCCGTTTGCAAGAGGCCCAAACGGCCATGTCCCAGGCCGAAAGCGACAAGGGCCAATTATCTAGCGATTTGGCCGCAGCCCAAGCTCGAGAGGAATCTCTGGCTTTGGATAAGCTGGAGCTAGAATTCAAGGAAAAAATGGGTAAGCAAAAGGTCATCGTGGGTAAGGTCTTTTCCAATGGTTACCTTAAGAAACACGGCAACCACTATCACTTTGTCTATGGTAAGCCACCAGTGGACGCCATCTACGAAGACCAGGCACAAGCAGGGGCTAACGGGTCAAGAAGGGGTGGGGACGATAATTATGTCTTTAACCCAGCCGATATTGTCGAAGAGAATGCGGATGGTTATGTAGTCCGTCACGGCGACCATTTCCACTTTATCTCCAAACGGGACTTGGCCAATGCGCCAACTGTACCTAATGCCCACACACCAGGGGGCTGCCGCCTAGTGCGGATTCCTCACGGCGACCATTTCCACGATGTGCTGGATTGTGGTCAAGGCCTGGGCAATCTGTCCTTCGATGATGAGCCAGTCAGCCCAAGACCAAATGGTCCAGTCGCTAGCCGGCCAGCCAGCCCAAGCCAACCTGTTTCGCCAAGTCATCCAGCCGATCAATTGACTCGACCAAGTCAACCTGTCACACCAAGTCTGCCAGTGGATCAGCCAGCTAGTCCAAGCCCGGCTCCGAGTCAGCCAGAACAACCAAGCACGCCACAAGGGCCGACTTCCCTCTTGACCTTAGATTCTCCTGAGATTCAAGGGCATCTGGATTACATCAGCTATGCCTATGGGGTAGAGCGGGACACTATCAAGTTGCAGGCCGTCTATGATGATGCAGGCAACTATCGGGGTCAAGTCTTTGCCTTCCAAAATACGGAACAAGGCCAAGATAAGTCTCACATCCATCCTTGGGTAGTGCCACTCTGGACCTTGGAAGTGCCTAGTCAGGATCCAAGCATTGACCCTGAGTTACGCTTTGCCCGCGAATTAGAAGGCCTTGCTAAACGAATGGGGATTCCTCAGCGCATTATTCGCATTCGCGATGGCTACTTCGAGGTGCCACATGGCGACCACAGCCACAATATCCGCATCCGCAATGTGGAAGGGGCCAAGGCTTATGTAGCCAATAAATTAGCCAGCCTGCCAAGCATCCATGTGCCAGGGGATTTGGATGAAGCGACAGTCAAAGCCTACATCGCCACCCTGCGCCAAGTCGCTAGCCAACGTTTGGCTGGCCAAGAAGTAGCTCTAGCCCGGATTGAAGCTGGCTTGCAAGACATTGAAGAAAGCCTCAAGGACAAGGGTAATTCGACCCAAGGCTTCCTCCAACTCTTAGACCGCTTTGCGGCCCGCTATATCTTCCAAATTGAAGACAATAGTGACAAATTGTCCGAACGTCTGGCCAAATTGAATGCCCAACATGAGAGCATCCTCAAGGCCATTAGCGAGCTTAACTTGACCAACTATGGAGTGACCGCTGACCAATTGCGGGAACAAGCCAACAAGGCCATCGAAGCACAAGACGCGGTGGGCTTAAGCCGCTTAGCAGCCTATGTGGCCGCCCTCAAGGACGCCAACGACCGTCCTGGGGTTGAAGCCATGAAGCATCTCTACTTCTTGACCCAACACGTCCAAGACAAGCCATTGTCTTATGACTTGCGGGAACAAGTGTCGGATCTCATTGCCCGCCTATCCAAGACCAATGCCGTCTTCGGTGGGGATGACCCAGCAGAACCGCTCTTCTCGCCAGCTATCTTGGCTAAGCAGGCCATCGAGCTAGCGCATGCCCAGTTTAATGGTAAGGTCGACACTCGCGTAGGCGACAAGTATAAGGCCATTACCCAAGCCGGGGAAGATGGTGGCCCAAGCATCTTGGAAAGTAACAAATCCTTTACTTCCGAAGTCTTAGAAGACGCTGACAAGGACAAGAGCCTGCCAGTAACTAACTTTGAAGAGGACAAGGCAAGCGAGGCCTCCTCATCCTCAGACCAAAGCTCATCCCAGTCTTCATCCAGCTCAAAAGCTGATGCAGCAAGCGATCAGAAAGACGAAACGACTGCAAGCAACTAAGTCTAAGCCTCTATTAAAAAACCACCCACCATCAGCGGCCGAACTGATGGTGGGTGTTTTTTAGGTTAGGTGGCTAAGTGATAGAAAATATAAAATAGTTATTTTGTCATCGGTCAACCTCTCAAAAACCCAGCCCTTATCCTGTTCTCAAGCCGGGAGAGGGGCTGGATTTTTCATTTATTGAAGATGGCAAAAATTTATTTCACAATTTCATATCAACTTCACACAGGGGTTGCATACTATAGTTAGTTCTTAATCAGCAGAAAGGAAGTGACTCGTATGAAATGGTATCAGCGTGCTTGGGCCTATGTCAGCCGTAAGCGAGTCAGAGTAGGGCTGCTTTTCCTCATCTTATCTCTGATCACGACCGCTGTCTTAGCTGTTTTCGCGATTCAGATTAGTACCCAACAAGTTCAAGATAAACTCCTGTCCCTCTCCAATGCGGGATTCCAGCTCCAAGGTCAGGGCTTGCAGGCAGGTATGAAAGAGTCGGACATCAGTCAAGTGGCTCAAGTAGAAGGGGTAGCAGACGTTCAGTATCAATCAGAAGGGTTGGCCAAGTTTGAGTCCGGCCAAGTCATTCAGGCCCAACAAGCCGTGCAACGTGACCAAGGCGACGATATCTTTAATCAGCTCTTATCCATTCAAGGTCGCCAAGACAGTCAAACCGATTTAGATTTTGCTAGCGGGGCCTTGACCCTTAGCCAAGGGCGCCACTTGACGCCAGATGACAAAGACAAGGTCATGGTCCACGAGGCCTTTGCAGAAGCCAACAAGCTCCAGCTAGGCGATAAGATTAGCCTCAAGGGCACCCAGCTAACCGAAGGTGGGGAAGCCAAGGATGGGGAAGCCAAGGAATTTGAGATTGTCGGGATTTATAGCGGGAAACGCAGTGAAACCTTCACTGGGCTCAGCTCCGATTTGACCGAAAACCGGCTCTACACCGACTACGCTAGCAGTCAAGCCCTCTACGGGCGGCAAGCAGACGACTATCAAGTGCGTCTGGCTCAGTATCGGGTGAAAAATCCCAAGGAACTAGACCAAGTTATTAGCCGCGTTAAGGCCTTGTCGCTGGATTGGGACCAAACCCAATTGACAGCCAACAGTCAAGCCTTTGAACAGGTGGCAGCGCCTATCGCTAGCTTCAAGTCCCTCATGACCCTCATGACCGGCGCGGTCTTAGTGGTCAGTGTGATTACTCTCTTCCTAGTCTTGCTCTTCTGCTTGCGGGAACGGGTGCATGAATTCGGCATTCTGCTCTCGATTGGGATTTCCAAGGGCCAAATCATTGGCCAAATCCTGCTAGAGCTCTGGGGCCTATCCATTGGGGCCTGGGCCATCGCAGCCGCAGTAGCTTATCCACTGGCTAACAGTTTCTTCTCCAGTCTCTTAGTCTCCAATGACCTGCCAGACCAGGTCCGCAAACTCTTCGCGGCCGCTGCCCCAACTTGGCAGGCCGGCCTAGTCGCAACAAGTTATGGCGTGGTCCTCATTATTATAGTAGTGGCGGTCATGGCTTGTGCCGGCTTAATTCTCACCAAAAAACCTAAGGAAATCCTAGGACAACTCAGTTAAGGAAGTGATCATGATGACATTATTGAAATTAGACAACATTTACTATCGTTATGAAGGGGCACAAGAGAGTGTCCTCAAGGAATTAGACGCAAAATTTGATGCTGGCACCTTCTATGCCGTTGTGGGTAAATCTGGGGCCGGTAAGTCGACCTTCTTATCCCTCTTGGCAGGCTTAGATAGCCCAACCAAAGGTAAAGTCCTCTTCCAAGGCAAGGACATTGCCCAAGAGTCCTATAGCGCCCACCGCCGCCACAATATTTGCTTGGTCTTCCAAAACTACAACCTGATTGACTACTTGACGCCACTAGAAAATGTGCGCCTAGCCAATGCGGAAGCTAGCGAAGACTTGCTCTTACAACTAGGCTTGGGCCAAGACTTAATTCATCGTAACGTCCTCAAGTTATCTGGGGGCCAACAACAACGGGTGGCTATCGCCCGGGCTTTGGCTAGCGAGGCGCCAATCATCTTAGCGGATGAACCAACCGGTAACTTGGACGAAGGGACCGCCCAAGAAATCATCGACATTTTACGTCAAGCAGCCCATGAACGAGGCAAATGTGTCATCGTCGTGACGCACAGCCCACAAGTGGCAGAGGCAGCCGATACGGTTCTAGAACTCAGTCATGGTAAGCTGAAAGCTGCTAACGGACATAAAGTCAAGTAGAGAGGGGGAAGCACAATGCGTTTATTGAATAATGCTTGGGCCTATGTCTGGCGTAAAAAATTTAAGACTCTGATTATCTTCCTCATTCTCTTAGTCATGTCCACTGTTTCCTTAAGTAGTTTGGCTGTTAAGCGGGCAACCGACGTGGCCTCCAAAGAAACCTTCAAGGGCATCAGCTCTTCCTTCTCTATGGAAATCGATCGCCGTAACAACCAAGGGACCAACCGCGGGAGTGGGAACTTGCGAGGTAAGGACATCGCGGCCATTCAAGGCCTAGATGGCATTAGCCAAGTAGTCAAACGTATGGGGATTGTGGCCGACTTAGTCGACAAGGAACTGGTTTCCCAAGACGGTCTGCCACGAATTGATGCCGACCGTCAACGTCGCTTCGGTAAGGCAGCCATGTTGACAGGGACCAATGACTCTTCCTTGGACGATCGCTTTAGTGCCGAAACCTTCAAGCTAGTTGAAGGCCGTCACATTAAGCCTGAAGACAAGAACGTGGCCTTGGTCCACGAAGAATTTGCTAAGAAGAACGGCCTCAAGGTAGGGGACACGCTCAAGCTCAAGTCCAACATCTATGATGCCGATAATGAAAAGCAAGCCAACGAAACGACTGAAGTCACCATCGTGGGGACCTTCAGCGGGAAAAACAAGGGTGGGGTAACGGCCATCCAAGAGCTCTACCAAAACAACCTGCTGACCGACTTAGGGACCACACAAAAGCTCTATGGATATACCGACGAAACGGCTATCTATCAAGATGCTAGCTTCTTCGTCGACGGTAACCATGACTTAGACAAGATTATGTCTGAAGCTAAGAAGTTGTCCATTAACTGGCGGGCATACAGCTTGGTTAAGAGCAGCCAAAACTTCCCATCCTTGCAAAAATCAATTGGTTTAGTCTATGGCATGACCGACAAGCTACTCTTGGGTAGCCTGATCTTCTCAGGTGTCGTCCTCATGTTGATCCTCTTCCTCTGGATGAACGGTCGTCGTAAGGAAATGGGGATTCGTCTCTCCCTAGGTATGACCAAGCCACAAATCTTGGCTCAATTCCTAGTTGAAGTCCTCATGGTCAGTCTAGCAAGCTTTGTGGGTGCCTTCCTCCTAGGTGGACCTGTCAGTCAATGGGTAGGGAATACCATTCTGGGCAGTGTCAACCAAAGCATCGGTCAACAATTGGCAGCTGAAGCCAAGAATACCACGCTTGGGGGCGGGGCAGCGATTGATAGCTTCAACAAGACCTTGACCGAATTATCCGTCCAAGTACAAGGCATGGACATGGTTTGGGTAGTAGCCTTAGGCTTAGTGGTCATCCTGGTAGCTGTACTCCTGGCTTCCATTACCCTCATGCGTAAGCAACCTAAATCACTCTTGGCCGACCATCAATAGGCCAATAAGTGGGTGAGTTCTCGTCATCGAGAACTCCTCATAGACCGGCCAAGTCGCCGTCATTGTCACTTACATACTCTCGTCACTCAGTCCAAGCAATGACGCCTTGACCGGCCTATGAGGGGTTCTAGATACCCCTTTATTCTCCACCTAAGGACTTCCATTTGTAGATAATGTTCAGAATTTGGTTCAAGTGTAGGCTAGGAAGTCCATAATATTTTTTACCATGGAAAGTAGGGTTTGCGCAGGCTAATCCTACTTTCTATGGTATAATTGACTTAAGATATTAATCAGAAAGGAAGTGCGCCCATGAATCTGATGATTGTAGAAGACGAAGCAGCCATCCGCGAAGGAGTCAGCGAATTTCTCCGCAGTCAAGGCTACTATGTCTGGGAGGCGGCTGATGGCCAAGAAGCCCTGGACCTCTTTGGGGAGGTATCCGTGGATCTGGTCCTCTTAGATATTATGATGCCTAAGAAAAATGGCTTTGAAGTCTTAGCAGAAATCCGTAAAACCAGTACTGTGCCGGTCCTCATGCTGACAGCGGTGGCGGATGAAGAAGCCCAAATTAAGACCTTCGACTTGCTGGTGGATGGCTATATTCAGAAGCCTTTCTCCCTAGCCCTACTGGCTAAGCGCATCGAAGCCTTGCTTAAGCGCCATTACGGCGAGTTTGATATCTGGGAATACAAGGACAGTAAGGTCAACTTCTCCAGCTATGAAGCGACTTATAAGGGGGAAGTGGCAGATACCAAGCCTAAGGAACTGGCAGTTCTCAAGCTCTTGCTGGACCACCAAGGCCAAGTCCTCAGTCGGGCGCAGATTCTCGACCATGTCTGGGCCAACCAGGATGATCCACCCTTTGACCGAGTGGTGGATGTCTATATCAAGCAATTGCGCAAGAACTTAGGCTTAGATTGTATTGTCACGGTCAAAAATGTGGGCTATAAATTGGAGCTAAAATGAAACGACTAAGTTTATTTCCGAAAATTTTTATCTGGACCATCTCCATCTTGCTAGCCTTGGTGGCAGTGGCCCATCTCTCCATTTATTTGGTCTTTCCCCATTTCTATCTCAACGATCGCCAGACCGACTTGAGCCACAAGGCCGATGCCATGGTCCAAAACCTGGCCGAAGTCGATGAAGAAGAAGTGGAGACAGCCCTGGAAGTCTATGCTAAGAACGAGGGTATTACGGCCTTTATGCAGCCCCAAGGTTCTAGCTATACCAAGACACTCGGCCGTAACCTCAACTATAATCAGGACAGTGACCAGAACTCGGTCATTATCGAAGAGCGGGAAGTGGTGACGCGGGATAAGAAACGCCTGCTAGTGCAGTTTGTTGCCACTACCGAAGTGGTCCGCCAAGCCACGCGGGTGACCCTGACCTTACTGCCTATGTCCCTAGGGGGCTCGGTGGCTTTGGCAGTGCTGGTAGCCTATGTCTACGCCCGCAGCCTGTCCCGACCTCTCAGCCGCATGGCGGCCATGACCGGGCGCATGAAGCAGTTGGATCGGACGGCCTTCTTTGCGAATATCCGCCAGGATGAGCTGGGCATGATGGAGCGACAAATCAACGAGCTCTACGGCCATCTCCTAGCCGTTATTGATGAATTGGAAGAGAAGAACCAGCGCATGGTGGAGTTGGAGAAGCTCAAGGTCGACTTCCTGCGCAGTGCTTCCCATGAACTTAAGACCCCCTTGGCGGGTCTGCGTATTATGCTAGAAAATATGCGCTGGAAGGTAGGCAAGTATGCCGACCGGGATACCTATTTAGATGAGGCCATGCTCAAGGTCGACCAATTATCTGGCCTAGTAAAGGAAATTCTGGAACTCTCCAAGCTGCAAGAATGGCAGGCCGAGACAGGACCACTGGATGTGGCGGCCATTGTGCCTCAGGTGCTGGCTGACTATGAAGTCCTGGCCCAGGCTCAGCACTTGCAGATTGACTATCAACTCGACCAGGCCACCCTAGCTATGAGTGAGTCTGCCTTCCGCAAGGTCTTCTCCAACCTCATGAGCAATGCGGTCCGCTACTCCACACCAGGCGGCACCATCCGCATCTATCGTGAGGGGCAGAAGCTAAGAATTGAGAATCCTTGCCAGCCTATGTCTGACCAAGCCCTTCAGTCAGCCTATGACATTTTCAGTCACCAGTACAGCGACCAGCAGGGCAATAAGGGGACCGGCTTGGGTCTCTATATGGTTCATAACCTGCTGGAAAACTACCATATTGTCCATGACTTCTATGCCATCGAAGGCGGCATGCGCTTTGAGCTGGAAGTGCTGGAGGATTAGAAGAGAAAAGCGCCTTAGGGCGCTTTTTTGAATGGGAGAGTGACTTATGCTATAATCGGGTCAAAGCAATAGTGCAGTAAAGGAGTCCAGACCATGTGTTTAATTTGTCAACGAATTGAGATGATTAAGGAAGGCAGCAATCCTTACCTAGTCAAGGAACTGTCTACTGGCTATGTGGTCTTGGGTGACCACCAATACTTCAAGGGCTACACGCTCTTCCTAGCCAAGCAGCATGTGCGGGAGCTACATGACTTAGACCCTGAAACTAGGTTAGCCTTCCTGGCTGAAATGAGTCAGGTCCAAGAAGCGGTGGCCAAGGCCTTTGAGGCAGAGAAGATGAATGTCGAATTGCTAGGCAATGGCGATGCTCACCTACACTGGCATCTATTTCCACGTCGCGCTGGCGATATGGGGACCTACGGCCACCAGGGGCGCGGGCCCGTCTGGTGGGTGCCCTTTGAGGAAATGACGGATGAGGCAGTGCGACTGCAGGAGCCCGAGCTGACCCAGATGCGGCAAATACTGCTAGAGGCCTTAGAAGGGTAGACGAAAAAATACAGGCATCATGACAGAGATGCCTGTATTTTTGATTTTATGGGGTTAATTGGTCAATCATCTTGGCTAGAAAGAGGGCCAGAAACCCTACAAATCTTGAATTTAAGGCCTAAAAATGCTATATTGAGACTATCCAAAATTAAAGGAGTGGATCCAACTATGGCAACACGGACAGTGCTCTCTCGTGACGCGGCGCGTAACCTACGTGAGGGAGTTTATACAGATGGCGAGTTACAAGGTGTGATTCTAGAATTAGCAGAGGTGCAGGCGCGCCTAGACAAGAACTTCAAGTGGGTCATTATTATTCTGGCGGTCCTGTTTGCAGCGGCAGGGGTTTTATACTTTAGCAAGCCGGGTGTCGAATTTTGGTCTGTCCTCTCATCACTTGGTGGCTTGGCCGGTGCACTGCTTATAGCGCTCTTCTACATTCATTTCCGTTATACGACGCCGGTCAAACGGGCTTTCCTGCGTAACTTGCGCAAGGGCTATCCGGATCAATATGATCACTATGCGTCTCTCTTCCATAGCTATGTGGAAGAAGCTAAACAGAATTAAGAGACTTAGGGCTGGAATTCAAATTCCAGCCCTTTTGATGTGTATTACAAAAGAAAAAGCAGTTCACTCGCTATATTTGAACTCCGTTCTTTTTTCTTCAAAAAATACCTTGCACTTCTTCACTTCTTCATCATAAGCAGCAAAGAGTTCCTCTATTTCCCAATCACTATAACTATAGTTTGATTTGTTGCTTAGATTTGAGAGTAGGTTCATTAATGAAAAAATCTTCTCCACTCTGGCAATTGATAGTTTCTTAAAAGATACTTCCTTACTGTTATTTGTGTCAGAAGTGGAATACTTGAATTCCTGTTTTAGATTAGCTGCTTTTATAGTAAAAGGACTAGTAAACAGTTCCTTTATTTCTTCGCCTTTTTGTTCTAATGCGCCAAAAAGTTCTTCAATATCTGATTTTGAAAAACTGTATTTTGATTTATCGCTTTGATTTCTCAGTATATTTAATATTGAAAAGACCTTTGTCATTCGAGCCGCAGACAATCTTCTAAATTTATCATTTCTAGTTTCCATAAATCCTCCAGTCATTCTTGTCTATTTCTCTTTATTATATTTTATAACATAGAGAGATATTTTTCAAATATTGCATTTAACTGTTGACCTGTATATTTACATGTAGTATAATACATAATATAGAGGCATATAAAGCATATGTAATATTATGTAAGGAGGTGATGTTATGTACAATGAACTTGTTTATTTTCTCAGTATACCGACAGTCGAACAACGCAAAGCTTTTCGGAGAAAAGCTAACCAAGTAACAGGAAATGTGACAATCTACGAAGATGTCACACCTATTATAGAACCCCTGAAAAATACTTATAACTTAAGGCAGCCTAAAGAGTTCGCGCAAGGAGAATATATCCTATATATAATATTCTATAAGGAGGAGATGTTATGTTCAATGAACTTGTTTATTTTATTAGTGTAGCGACAGTCGAACAACACAAAGCTTTTCGGAGAATAGCTAACCAACTAACTGGAGATGTGACAATCGACGAAGATGTCGAGCATATTATAGAAGCTTTGAAAAAACACAGAGGAATTAAGACAGCCCAAAGAGTTTATGCACGTAGACTTGCATACGCTTCTAAACGACGACATTATAAAGATGGTACAACAATTATGGAAGATATTTTAGCTGGCAAGATAAATCGTCCAGCTAGTGAGTATATCTAAGTAAGAGGGAGGTGGATGCCTCCCTCTTATCTTTAATGAACTTCAAAGAGATTCGGTAGTCATGATAATACCTATCTAGGTATCATAGATGGTAGGGGATGACCTTTATGCATTGGTACTAGGTTAGTAGATGCCTGCGATTCGCGAGTGAAGGGAAGCTTTCTATTTTTTTGATGAGCTCACTTCTATCTTTGACAGTGGTGGAACTAATAAATAAGTCCACTGGTTGCCAGCTCACTAAACTGTGAAAGTTATGACACCAAGCCCTTTCCAAGTTTGGCGCTTACAATTCACGAATAATAGGCAAGCACCTCTTGGTCAAGCCTAGCTCCCACTACAAGCCGGGGGCTTTTTTTGTTATAATAGAGAAGACAAAGTGATGAAAGGAGTCCCCGTATTATATGAAAGAAATCCAATGTCCCCATTGCGGGACCCACTTTACCATTAATGAAACCCAATATAGCGAGTTGCTAGCCCAGGTGCGGACGGCCGAATTCGACGCCGAAGTGCAGGCTCGCCTCCATCAGGCCCTAGACTTGGCCGAGCAACGCTATCAGAACCAGGAGCAGGCTTTGCGGGCCCAGAAGGACCAGGAACTAAGCCAGCTGCAACATCAAATCCAACAATTTGAGACTGAGAAGTCCCTGATTCAAAAGGAAACCGAGACCGCCCTCCAGGGCCAGTTGACGGCCAAGGACCAGGCCATTCAAGCCCTGGAATTCCAACTCAAGCAGGCACAGTTGGAGCACCAACAAGCCCTGCAAACGGCCAAGACCCAGTTGGAGAAGGAGCGCGATGCGGTTGCCAACCAGCTGGCCTTACAGGAGAAGGAAGCCCAGCTGTCCCGCAAGGCGGATCAAGAGAAGTACGAATTGGAGCTACGTAAGAAGGACGAAACCATTGAGTTTTACAAGGACTTCAAGGCCAAGCAGTCCACCAAGATGATTGGCGAGAGCCTGGAGCAGCACTGCGAGTACGAATTCAACCGCAACCGCATGGGCATGTTTCCCAAGGCCCAGTTCGGCAAGGACAATGATGCCCGGATGGGTTCCAAGGGAGACTATATCTACCGCGAGTATGACGACCAGGGTGTCGAAATCCTCTCCATTATGTTTGAGATGAAGAACGAAGGCGACGAGACCGCCAGCAAGAAGAAGAATGAACAATTCTTCAAGGAGTTAGACAAGGACCGGCGGGAGAAGGGCTGCGAGTATGCCATTTTGGTCAGCCTGCTTGAAGCCGACAATGAGCTCTATAATAGCGGAATCGTGGATGTGTCCTATGTCTACGACAAGATGTATGTCATTCGGCCCCAATTCTTCCTGCCTATGATTACCCTCCTGCGCAATGCGGCCATGAATGCCCTCCATTACAAGCAGGAACTGGCCCAGATGCGGGAGCAGAATATTGACATTACCCATTTTGAAGAGGACCTTAACGCCTTCAAACTAGCCTTCGCTAAAAACTATAACTCAGCCAGCAACAACTTCGCCAAAGCCATCGAGGAAATCGACAAGGCTATCAAGCGCATGGAGGCCGTGAAGACGGCTTTGCTGACCAGCGAGAACCAGCTGCGTCTGGCCAATAACAAGCTGGACGATGTCAGCGTTAAGAAGCTGACCCGCAAGAACCCAACCATGAAGGCTAAATTCCAGGCCTTGGAACAAGCCAAGAATCAGACAGAGGAGGGATAAGGTGTTAGAAGGACTCAGAAGTTTGGGGGCAGTCAAGATTGACCTAGCTACTATCGCCGAAGATAGCGTGGAACTACGGCTCTTGCCCCATTTAGTGCCAGACAGCCGGCAGGTCAGCCAGGACTATCTGGACCAAATCCTCAACCAACTCTATAAGGTCGGCGACTGGTATGCTTATGCCCAGACCGTCCTCCAGTCCGAGGATGCCACTTACGGCTATCTCAAGACCCTCTACATCGCCTGGGCACCGGGAGAAGAGCCTGGCCGTCTAGGTTTGGCCTTCCAAGTCCCAAGCGACCCGGCCGGACGAGGAATGGTCTTGACGACTGAGCCCCTGGACCTAGAAGCCTATGGCAACCTGACCTACCTTAAGGACTATCTGAAGGGAGGGGACTAAGATGGCCACCAGTCCGGATTATCTAGCCTTTATCTTAGACCTTTGCCAGTATGACCAGCGGGTCACCAGCCGGGCCATGATGGGCGAGTACCTACTCTACTATCAAGGCAAATTAGTGGGCGGTCTCTACGATAACCGCCTGCTAGTCAAGCCGGTGCCTGCTGCGCTCTCTTATCTAGCCAAAGAAGCCAATGTCCTTCCTTATCCGGGTGCCAAGCCCATGATTGAGGTGGAGGACCTAGAGCAATCAGGCTATGTCCTGGCTTTGTTTGAAGCCATGTGGCCTGAATTACCGGCACCCAAGCCTAAGAAAAAGCCAAAGGGGGACAAGACATGATTCAATTAGTGCAAGCAGGTCAAGACCGCTCACAACTAGTGGCGAAGGTCTTAGCCGACCTGCCTGAATGGTTTGGTCTGCCAGACTCCACCCAGGAATACATTGACCAGGCCAGCGACCGTGTCTGCTTTCAAGCAGGGGAGGGCTGGGGCTTTATCACCCTTCAAGAAACTTCGCCTGTCTGCCTAGAAATCCACTGCATGGGCGTCCTCAAAGCCCATCAAGGCCAGGGCCTAGGCCACCAACTCATGGCTGCGGCTGAAGACTATGCAATCAGCCGGGGC
>NZ_KV822203.1:69318-69752 GCF_001815865.1 Abiotrophia sp. HMSC24B09 | reverse complement strand
CCAGGAATACATTGACCAGGCCAGCGACCGGGTCTGCTTTCAAGCTGGGGAGGGCTGGGGCTTTGTGACCCTTCAAGAAACTTCCCCTGTCTGTCTGGAAATTCACTGCATGGGCGTCCTCAAGGCCCATCAGGGCCAGGGACTAGGCCGCCAGCTCATGGCGGCGGCTGAAGACTATGCAATCAGCCGGGGCTATCATTATCTGCAGGTCAAGACGGTGGCCCCGGGCCATTATGAGGCTTATGATGCCACTAATGCCTTCTACCAGGCCTGTGGCTACGAGGCCATTGAAGTCTTCCCGGATCTCTGGGATGAATGGAATCCCTGCTTACTTCGACTCAAGTATCTCAAGACCAATCAATAAAATGAGGTGAATGCCATGTTAGAAACCAAACGCGTTTCAGTGATTCAATTAGTGCAAGCAGGTCAAGACC
>NZ_KV822203.1:47680-69298 GCF_001815865.1 Abiotrophia sp. HMSC24B09 | reverse complement strand
TGAATGGAATCCCTGCTTACTTCGACTCAAATATCTCAAGACCAATTAATCCATAGAATCAAGAACTCTATTGCTTACTTCAACTCAAGTGCTTAAATGCTAATGAATCAATGCGAGGTGACGATTATGAGAGAAAGTAAAACTTACTCTGTCCTAGAAATTTTCTATGATTTTGTTTTTGTTAATGCCTTATTCGGTCTGATTTATATGATTCAGGACCTGATTAGGTGGCCCCTTGACCAGAATATGGTCTGGCGCTTTGCCCTGACCATGGCGGCGGTCCTCTATATCTGGTTCAGCCAAGTGACTTACAACAATCGTTTCTTGAAGGAGGGGCCACTGGACTATATCTGCCACTTCTTCGACATGACCGTTCTTCTGATCCTGTCCCACGGCAATACCGTTTTGTGGAGGGACAGTTGGGTAATCTTGTCAGCAACCTTGGGCTTTCTCTGTCTGAGCTTGGCCCTACGCTATGGCATTCAAGGGATACGTGCCCAGACGGAAGAAGTCAAGTACTTGGCCTCCCGTCATGCTTTGATTTTCTTAACTCAAGCTATCCTACTCCTAGTCGCAACCACACTACCTTATGAATGGGGCGTCGCCCTCTTGGTAGTCGCCGTCTTAGCTGGTTGGTTGGCCCCACTTTACTTCTTGCGGGACCGCCAAGTACCGGCCCTGGACTTGGCCCATCTCAAGAATCGGGTCTCTCTCATGTTCATGATGTACTTGGGTGGCCTGATTGTCATTAGCATGGGTCCCTTCTTATCAGAGGAAAGCAATACCCTCATGGGCTTAGTGATAGCGGCCTGCCTCATCCTCCACTATAAGATTCAAATCGACCGGCTGCCCCAAGATGGACAAGAGTCAGCCACTGGCTTTATTTACAGTCATTATGTGCTCATGATTGGCTTGAGTTACGTGATTGTGGCCCTACGTGGCTTTATGTCCCCTCATGTGCGCATTAGCCATATGGTGGATCTAAGCTATGGCAGCCTCTGTGTTTACTATCTGGGCATAATCATGCTTAGCTTCAAGACCAAGCCGGAATTTAAGGGTGGCTTTGCTACTTGGAAAATCTATCTGCCACTGCTAGTAGGTTGGCTCTTATCCAAACGGACCTTGCCTATGCCGGATGTGGAATTAGTTCGCCTAACAGTGGTCATTGCCCTTATCTTCGCCGGCCAGGTTTACTTGCTTAAGAATCCCAAAAAAGAACTAGCACCAGCCTTAGAAGGGGAGCCAACAGAAGGTGACCAAGTTCAAGAACCAGAGGCGGCTGAAGAAGCATCTGTAAGAGAAGCGGCTGAAGAAGTAGCACTTGAAATTGAACCTGTTGAATCAGAAGTTGCTACAACAGAAGTGCCGACAGCTCATACACCTGAAGCCCAAGGCCAAGCAGGCCCACAAGCTGATAGTCCAGCTCCAAGCCAAGACTAATCTTTGTCAACCATCCCATAAAAGGAGGCCACTATGGCGCGTATATTGATTATCGAAGACAACCAGGACATCCATGCCCTGATTAAGCAGTCCCTGGGCCAGGAACATGAACTGGTCTCTGCCTTTGCCGGGACAGAGGGCTTGCTTTACTGCCAGTCCCAGCCGGTGGACCTGGTCCTGTTGGACTATATGTTGCCGGGCATGAATGGCCAGGCTGTCCTGGAGGACATTCGGGCCTTTAGCCAGGTGCCGGTCATTATGCTGACGGCCTTGGGGGACAAGAAGCTGATCAGTCAGATGCTGCTGGCCGGGGCCAATGACTACATGGTCAAGCCCTTCGACTTCGAGGAGCTCTATGCCCGGGTGACCGTCCAGTTGCGGACAGCCGGCCATGAGGCGGGGGCTAGCAGTCAGCCAAGCCAGGTGACCACCAGCCTAGGCCAGCTGCAACTCCAGGCCGATAGCTTTGAGATCAGTCGGGAGGGCCAAGCGGTCCGCCTGTCTAAAAAGGAATTTGGCATTCTAACCACCTTGCTAGGCGAGCCCCAGCGGATTTTTACCAAGGAGCTGCTCTATGAATTGGTCTGGCAGGATGCCTTCATTCCGGGCGACAATACCCTCAACACCCACCTGTCCAACCTGCGCAAGAAAATCAGCCAGCTGGATGATAGCCAGGATTATATTGAGACGGTCTGGGGCCTAGGGGTTCGCCTAGCTCAAGGCGTCCGGCCAGGAGGGGAGGCGACCTAATGTTGGGAATTACCTTGGGCCTAGGCCTCTGTCTCCTAGGGACCAGCCTCTATTTATTTCATCAAAGCTACACCATCCGCCAGCTGACCCGGCAAATTGAGACCAAGCGCCAGACCAAATCCCAAGGGCGCCTGCGTCTCAGTCAGCAGAGTCGAACTTTAGTGGACTTAAGCCAGGCTATCCAAGAAGTCTTCGAGGACCAGGAAGCCGAGCGAATCACCAGCCAACAGGAGCGGCGAGATTTGGACCAAGCCATCAGCAATATTGCCCACGATATCCGGACCCCGCTCACCATTGCTTCGGGTTATACCCAGCAAGCCCTTAAGCAGGTCAAAGCCCAAGAGCTACCCGATGTCCAGGCCTTGGAAAAGGTCCACCAGCAACTCAAGCAGGTCTCGGGCCGGCTAGAGGCCCTCTTGGACTATCGCCGGGTCTTGGAGCACGAGGTCAAGCCCAGCTTTGCGCGCGTGGATGTCCATCAGCTCTTATTGAAGACAGCCTTGACCTACTATGAAGCCTTCCAAAGAGCAGGACTTAGGGTCGACTTGGACCTGGCGCCAGGTCCTATCTGGCTAGAAACCGACCCAGAACTTCTGGTGAGGGTCCTGCAGAACCTGCTAGGCAACTTGCTTAAGCATGGCAAGGACCAGGGCCGGATTAGCCTGAGCCTCCAAGCAGACCAGCTACAAATTGGCCTCGATAATCAAATGGCCCAGCCCATCCAACAGGTTCGCTACTTGACCAAACGCTTCTATTCGGAGAACCTGTCAGAAGTCGAGTCTTCTTCTGGCCTGGGGCTCTATATTAGTCAGCAAGTAGTCCAATTACTAGGTGGCCAGCTGACCCTAAGCAGTCAGGACTTGGATTTCTCCGTCTGCGTCAGCCTACCATTGAGATAGCAAAAAGCCAGCCCATCAGTATTCAAACTGGTGGACTGGCTTATTTTTGTGGCTTTATAAGTCACGTCTTTTGAAAATCTGATAACCTAGGCAGCCGAAGCTGGTACTTAGAATCAGCGACAGGCCCACGGCCAGGGCTAGATTGGGGTCTGATAGGAGGGCAAAGTCGGCTTGCACATCGACGTAGCGCAGCCAGGTGATTTTTGGCAAGAGCATGGCCAGATAATTGGCGGAAGGTCCGAATAGGAAGAAAAAGACCAGGCTGATGGGGATGGAGTGGGTCAAGTGGAGGAGGGTCAGAATGACGGCCACCCAGAATTGGATGAAGAGCCATTGGAGCAGGAGTACTTGAACGCCTTGCCCAAGTACTTCGGGACTTAGGCCCGACATATCCAGGAAGAGGCTGGCATATAGATAGCGGGTGCTGGTGTAGAGGAAGAGGTTGAAGCCGGTTAAGAGGAAAATCATCAGCCATTTATTGAAGTAGTAGCTGAAGCGGGAAATGCCGGCGGACAGAGAATTTTTATAGAGTTGGTGGTTGAGTTCAGGCCCCACCAAGTAGAGGGTCAAAAAGAGCATAAAGATCTGAATACCAGCCCCGCTCTCTATGGCCTGGCTGACGGCAGTCAAACCGTCCAATCTCAGCTGCTCCAGGCCCTCAGTACCGGTGACCCCTTGGAGGCCTGAGATAAACTTGAGGACGGTAGGGTGAGCCAGGAGGACAATGAGGAAGTTGAAGGCCAGGAGCAGGATTTCCATGGTCCAGAAACCCTTTGAATGAAGCAGACGACGGAAGTCGGCTTTAAGAATGGCTAACATGGTGAGCATCCTCCTCGTGAATCAATTGGGTAAAGTAGTTTTCTAGGTTCTGCTTAGCATAATAAATCTCATCCAGGGCCACTTGGCCTTGAACCAGAGCGGTATTGACAGCCGACAACTGGTTGGCAGGCGCGAAGACATGGATTTCACCCGTTTCGGCCACCACCTTGAAGGGGTAGCTGAACTGGCTCTCTAGCAGGCGGCTGGCCGCTTCTACCGCATGGGTCTTGAGGACAATATAGTCTTCGGACAGGCGATCGAATTCGGTCTTGGAGATTTCCTTAATTAGCCGTCCGTCTTTGATAAAGCCAAAGCGGTTGGCCAGTTGCTGGAGCTCGCTTAGGATGTGACTGGAAATAATCATGGTCATGCCTAACTCGCGGTTGAGGCGGAGGAGGAGGGCGCGCAAGTCGCTAATGCCGATCGGGTCTAGGCCGTTGACCGGCTCATCCAAAATGAGCAGGTCGGGCTTGGCCAAGATCGCCAGACCGATGGCCAGGCGTTGCTTCATCCCTAGAGAGAAGTCCTTGAAGGGCTTGCGACCGGCATTCTGCAAGTCGATGAGTTCTAGGGTCTCCTGGATGACTTGCTCGGCTTGGGGCAGGCAGAGGAGGGTGGCTTGGTAGCGCAGGTTCTCGTAGGCCGACAGATTAGGGAAGGCGGCCGGTGACTCAATGACGGCACCCACCCGAGTCAGGGCCTGGCTCCACTCCCGGTCGCTGCTAGAATCGAAGAGGGAGACGGTGCCTGAAGTAGGGTGAATGAGTCTGGTGATAAGCTTGAGTAGGGTCGTCTTACCGGCCCCATTTTGGCCGATTAAGCCGTAGATGTCGCCTTCTTCTAGGCTGAGGCTGACCTGGGTCAGGGCCGGACCAGAGGCATAGTTTTTAGTCAGGGCATGGGTAGTCAGGATGGGGGTCATGTTGAACACGTCCTTTCTGCTAATTAGGAGCTTGACTCCTTGATAATTCTTAGTATAGGACCTAAAAATCAAATATCTCTCAAGCAATTCTAAAGTATTTCTAAAGTTTTGTCGAGAGGCTACAATTTGCCAAGGGCTTGGGCCTATGCTAAAATAGTTATCATGATAACTATTAAAGGAGGGTAGCCTATGGAAGGTTGTATCCATGATACGGTGGCCTTCAGCCATCGACTCAAGTTTCAAGCCCAGAACCTGGCCAAGGAAGCCGGTATGGATTGGTTAGCCGGTCCCCAGGGGCGGGTGGTGACCTATCTCTTCCACCACCAAGAGCGACCGGTTACCATGATGGAAGTGGCAGAGAAAATGAAAATCTCCAAGCCGGTGGCTAGCCAACTCTTCAAGCGTATGGAGAAGAATCAGTTGATTGACATAAAGCCTGATTCCCGCGATAAGCGGCGCAAGTATGTGACCCTGACCGAGCAAGGCCTAGTAAAGCAAGCCCAGGTCGGTCATTTCTTAAAGACCATCCACGACCAATTACTGGAAGGAATCAGCGAGCAAGATCTAGCGGCATTCCACCAGGTGATCCGCCACTTGACGCAAAATCTGGAACATATTCAATACAAAGGAGTAGACCATGTTTAAATTAATTAAGCGACTCAGTGCCCGTGAATGGGGCATGGTGGGTCTTACCGTGGCTTTCATCTTCCTAGCCGTCTACTTGGACTTAGAAGTTCCAAGTTATATGAAGGAAGTGGCCACGCTCTTACAAACACCAGGCGTGGGCCTAGACCAGTTAATGGGCCCTGGCGCCCTCATGTTGGGCCTATCTCTAGCTAGTTTCGCCAGCCTGGTCATGGTGGGCTTCCTAGCCGCCCGTCTAGCCGCTAGCTATACCACCCGTTTGCGGTCGGACATCTATAGCCAAGTCCTCAGCTATTCAGATGCTGAAATCAAACGTTTCAGTATTCCCTCTCTCTTGACCCGGACCACTAATGACATCAGCCAGATTCAGCTGCTGATTACCATGGGCCTCCAGGTCATCGTTCGCGGTCCTATTATGGCTATTTGGGCCATGACCAAGATTGTGGGCAAGTCCGAGGCCTGGCTTTGGGCAGTGGGGGTAGCGGTCTTAATCATCATTTTAATGACTGTAGTCCTCATGACCTTGGCCTTTCCTAAGCAAGCGGTCATTCAGAAATTAACTGATAAGCTCAATGCCGTTACCCGCGAGAGTCTGATGGGGATTCGGGTTATTCGGGCCTATAATGCTGAGGACTACCAAGATGCTAAGTTCGAAGCTACTAACAATGAAGTGACCCGACTCAACCTCTTCGTTAACAACCTCATGGCCATCTTCAACCCTATCATGTCGGGGATTTCCTCAGGTTTGACCCTGGCCATCTATTGGATCGGGGCCTATCTCATTGCCTCCGCTAACTTATTTGATAAAGTTGGCCTCTTCAGCGAAATGATTGTCTTCATGTCCTATGCCATGCAGATTGTCATCGGCTTCCTCTTGATGGGGATTATCTTCTTCATCCTGCCCCGTAGCTTGGTGGCAGCGGGCCGGATTAATGAAGTCCTAGAACTAGAACCAAGCATTCATTCACCAACCCAAGGCCAGTCTCCAGACCCAAGTCTCAAGGGCCAAGTCACCTTCCAAAATGTGACCTTCCGCTATGCCCAAGAAGCCGAGCCGGTCATCCAGGACGTGTCCTTCCAGGCTCAAGCTGGTCAAACCGTGGCCTTTATCGGCTCAACCGGTTCAGGGAAATCCACCCTGGTTAACTTGATTCCACGCTTCTATGATGTGTCAGAAGGCCAAATTCTGGTCGATGGCATCAACGTGGCCGACTACGACTTAAGCGAACTGCGTAAGCGGGTAGGTTACATTCCTCAAAAGGCCGTCCTCTTCTCGGGAGACATCCAGTCCAACCTGGATATGGGGGATAGCTTAGAAAGCCCACTGACGGAAGTCAAGATGTGGCAGGCCCTTGAATTGGCCCAAGCTAAGGACTTTGTGGAGGCCAAGGAAGGCGGCCTAGCCGAGCATGTGGCTCAGGGCGGGACCAACTTCTCCGGTGGTCAACGTCAACGTCTGGCTATTGCCCGGGCTCTGGCGCGTAAGCCAGAAATCCTGATCTTCGACGATTCCTTCTCTGCCCTGGATTATAAGACCGACCGTATCTTGCGTGAGGCCTTGACCAAGGAGACGGCCCACATGACTAAGTTGATTGTGGCTCAACGGATTTCCACCATTATGGAGGCTGACTTGATTCTGGTCCTAGACCAAGGTCGAGTGGTCGGCCAGGGGACCCACAAGGAATTGCTCAAAGACAATGCAGTCTATCGCGAAATTGCTTACTCTCAATTATCCAAGGAGGAATTAGAAGATGGCCAATAAGACATCCAAACCATCCCTCTTTAAGGGAATCAAACCTTATATTCAAGGCTTTCAACTGCCCTTGGTCTTGGCTCTGATTGGGGCGACCATTTTCAGTATGATTACGGTCTACGGGCCACGTAAGTTGGAAGAAATGACCAACCTGATTGGCCAAGGCATGTCAGGCAAGATGGACCTCAAGGCCATCTCAGCTGTGGGCTTCTTGCTAGCCGGGCTCTACGCCTTTGGGGCAGTAATTAACTACCTACAAGGCTTCATTATCACCACCATGATTCAGCGTCTGTCCCAGCGTCTGCGCCGGGCTATCGCGACTAAGATTAACCGTCTACCCTTGGCCTACTTCGATAGTCACTCCCAAGGGGATACCCTGTCACGGGTGACCAACGATGTGGATACCGTCGGCCAATCCCTTAACCAGAGTCTGGCCAATGTGATTTCTTCGGTCATCATGATTATCGCGGTTCTGATTATGATGTTCACCGCCAATGTCATCCTCTCGCTAGTGACGGTGGTCTCCGTCTTCGTGGGCTTTATCCTGATTATGTTTATCGGCATGCGGGCCCAAGCCTTCTTCAAGGCTCAACAAGCCAACTTGGCGGCCGTCAACGGCTTCGTAGAGGAAACTTATTCGGGTCACAATGTGGTCACCAGCTACAATGCCGTTCCTGAGTCTCTGGCCCAGTTTGCCAAGCTCAATGGCCAACTGCATGACAGCATCTGGAAGTCTCAATTTATCTCGGGCATTATGATGCCGCTTATGATTTTCATTGGGAACTTCGCCTACGTCCTGGTTATTATCGTGGGGGCTATCTTGGCCCTGCAGGAGGGCAGTGGCGTGACCATGGGGACCATCGTGGCCTTTATGGTCTATGTGCGGATCTTCGGTCAACCCATTTCCCAACTGGCCCAAGGCATGACTTCCCTGCAACAAGCGGGGGCAGCCATGAGTCGGGTCTCCGAATTCCTTAATGAAGAAGAAATGGCGGACGACCACCAATTGCCACAGGCTTTGGCCGACATTAAGGGGCAGGTCACCTTCGACCAGGTTTCCTTTGGTTATTGGCCTGATCAAACCATCATTAATGACTTTACGGCCCAAGCCCGACCTGGTAAGAAGATTGCCATTGTAGGGCCGACCGGGGCAGGTAAGACCACCATTGTTAACCTGCTTATGAAGTTCTATGAAATCAACCAGGGGACCATCGCCATTGATGGCGTGGACCTGGCCCAAATGAAGCGGTCAGAAGTCCATGATGCCTTCGCCATGGTCCTACAGGACACCTGGCTCTTTGAAGGGACCATCAAGGAAAACTTGATCTTCAACCAGACTGGCATTAGTGACGACCAGGTGGTCGAGGCGGCCAAGGCGGCTGGCGTCCACCACTATATTATGACCCTGCCTAAGGCTTACGATACGGTCCTGGATGACACGGTCACCTTGTCGGTCGGGCAAAAGCAGCTCATGACCATTGCCCGCGCCTTGCTTAAGGACGCACCACTGCTGATTCTGGACGAGGCCACTTCTTCGGTGGATACCCGGACCGAAGAACTGATTCAACAGGCCATGGATACCCTCATGGAGGGGCGGACTTCCTTCGTCATCGCCCACCGTCTGTCGACTATTAAAAATGCCGACTATATCCTGGTCATGCAGGAAGGTCGCATTATCGAACAAGGTAACCACCAGGAGCTCATGGCTCAAAGCGGCTTCTATGCTGACCTCTATAACAGTCAGTTCGATAAAAATTCTAGTGGCATGGACTTCGAAGAACTCTTGGCTTAAAGGCCACTAAAAATAGCTACAGGTCTTCTGTTCGATTCTTCCAAAAAGGCTAAGAAGCAAATAGCTGAAGTAAAGGACTTGGTTCTCTATTGTGCGGGACCTGGTCACTTGTTGGTATAGAGAATGACTTGCCCCTAGTAAATGCTAAGACCTATTAAGCAAACTACACCAATGAGTGGGGTGTTTATCATACCTACCGCCTTTTAAAAAATATCACAGGTATGTGGTGCTAGCAGGAGATTGCGTGTCTAACAGATTACCAATTTTCCTATCAGGAAATGGCAGAGCAAGCAGCAAGCGTACATGCCTTTTTACAAGAAATCGACCTGAACCATGATCGTTTTAACAACCCTAAAAACATGATTGAGGAGATTCAAGCCGCCTGTCGTGAAAGTGGGCAGCCTATACCAAAGACTGTGGGAGAATTAGTCATGTGTGTCTATTCTAACCTAGCTCGTATTTATGCTAGGGAGTTGAAGCAATTGGAAGACTTAAGTGGCAAGACGATTGATTACCTTCATGTAGTGGGTGGAGGTTCTAACGTGAGCTTGCTCAATCAGTTAACTGCCAATCTCATTGGGAAAGAAGTCATTGCAGGGCCGGGAGAGGCTACTGCGATTGGAAATATTCTGGTACAAATGATTAGTGTTGGAGAATTTGAGAATCTCTCGCAAGCTCGTCACTGGCTAGCGTCATCTAGTAGTTTTGAATGTTACAGACCGCAAATTTAAGGAGAAAAGCATGAATGAATTACAAATTAAACAAGCCTATCAAGTTGCTAAAGAACGCTATGCAGCAATCGGTATTAATACCGATAACGCCCTCGAAAGGCTTCAAAATATTAAGATTTCTGTACACTGTTGGCAAGGCGATGACGTACGAGGCTTCCTTACACCGGATGGTGAACTGACGGGGGGCATCATGTCAACGGGGAATTACCCAGGTGCTGCCAAAACACCAGATCAGCTTCGCCAAGACTTGGAAAAGGCCTATAGCTTGATTCCTGGGCGACACAAGCTAAATCTGCATGCCATTTATCTGGATACAGATGAGAAAGTGGATTTGAATCAAATTGAACCAAAGCACTTTGAAAAATGGGTAGCGTGGGCTAAGGAGCAGGGTGTGGGGCTTGATTTTAATCCTACCTTCTTCTCGCATCCTATGATGAAGGATGGGCTGACTTTGTCACACCCCGACAAAGAAGTGCGTGACTATTGGATTGAACATGGGAAGCGAAGTCGAAAGATTGCTGCATACATGGGGAGAGAATTGAATCAAGTCTGTTACAACAATTTTTGGGTGCCAGATGGATATAAGGACAATCCGATTGATCGCCTAACTCCTCGTAAACGCTTGATGGAGTCTCTTGACGAAATCTTCTCTGAACAACTGGATGAAGCTTGTACTCAAGATACGGTCGAAAGTAAGTTGTTTGGTATCGGTGCGGAAGCTTATACAGTCGGCTCCCATGAATTCTATATGGGGTATGGCCTAACGCGAGACAAAATGATTCTTCTAGACGCAGGACATTTTCATCCAACTGAAGTAATCTCAAATAAATTATCTTCACTTGCCTTGTTTGGGAAAGGTCTTATGCTACATGTATCTCGTCCAGTGCGTTGGGATTCAGATCACGTGGTGATTATGGACGACGAGCTGCAAGATATTGCTAAAGAACTAGTACGTAATGACTTGTTGGATAAGACAGTAATTGGCTTAGACTTCTTTGATGCTACAATTAATCGGATTGCTGCCTGGGTAATTGGTAGCCGTAATACTCAAAAAGCTCTCTTAAAAGCCTTGCTTGAGCCAACAGCTGACTTGAAGGCTATGGAGAATCATTTTGACTTTACCGGTCGTTTGGCTTATACGGAGGAGCTGAAAGACTTCCCTTATGCAGATGTTTGGAATTATTTCTGCTTGCAAAACAAGGTCCCAGTAGGTCTGGATTGGTTAGACGATGTCCGTCAATACGAAAAAGAAGTATTAAGTAAACGAAACTAGAAAAGAGGCAACTATGAAATTTATAGAATCTTCCTTTGTAAAAAAAATGTGTGAAGTAACCTATGAGTCCTATCTACGATATTGGGATGAGCGAAACGGCGGCAACGTTTCCTGCCGCTTAAGCGCGGAAGAGCTTGTGGGCTACGAGGATATTTCTGAGGTTAGGTCAAGTCATGAATTGGGTTTTAAGGCATCCGATTTAGCTGGACAATACTATCTGGTAACGGGGACGGGACGCTATTTTCGTAATGTAACTAAGCAACCCTTGCTTGACTTGGGGCTCGTTCGTATTTCAAATGATGGCTTAAGCTATGATGTTGTCTGGGGCTTTGAAGATGGCGGACGACCAACTTCTGAATTTCCTAGCCATTTGATGAGTCATATTGAGCGTCTGAAGATTAATCCGGCCCATCGGGTAATCTTCCATTGTCATCCAACTAACTTAATTGCTCTAACGTTCACTCAGGATTTGGATGAACGTCACTTATCGCGACTACTTTGGAAAATGCAGGCCGAGTCCTTAGTGGTTTTCCCAGAAGGTGTGGGTCTTATTCCCTATATGACACCAGGCACAACAGAGATAGGGGAAGCAACCGCAAGAAAAATGGGCGATTTTTCAGCAGTAGTCTGGCCCCATCATGGGCTCTTTGCTTCTGGAAACTCACTCGATGAGACCTACGGCTTGATTGAGGTGATTGAAAAAGCGGCAATGATTTACAGTCAAATTGGCGCTCAAGGGGGCCGTATAAAGCAAGATATTAGCGATAATCAGCTTAGAGAATTGGCTGCACGCTTTAAGGTGACCCCTAGAAAAGACTTTCTATAAAACGTTGTGATCACAAGGAGAGATTAGGCTCTCCTTTTTTATAATACTTTACTAGTTCTGAATAGCTTATTTGCATTAAAAGACACCCCATAAATTGGATAAAATAATCCAACTTATAGGGTGTGTGCCGGCCTTTTTTGTTGTCTTATAATTCGTAGGAGTGTTCCTTGAAGTTGCCCAAGATGTTGTTGATGTTGGTAATGGTGATGAAGGACTTGGGACTGGTTTGGGCGATAATTTTCTTGAGGGTATGCAGCTCATTTTGCTGAATAATGAGGATGATCATGTATTGTTTCTGGTGGGAATAGCCACCTTCCACTTCAATAATAGTCGAGCCCCGGCCCAGACGGGAGTTGATGGCAGACACGACTTCTTGCGGATTGAGACAGATAATCGAACACTGGATATAGGCCGAGAAGAAGCGTTGGATGTTCTTCATGGTCTGGTTACGGACGAAGCTCATAATCAGGGCATACATGACGTGTTGAATGTCGAAGGTCAGCCAGATCAAGCTGTAGACCAGGATGTCCTGCATGAGGAAGACCGTCGGGATGCTCCATTTGAAGCGCTTGGCCAGGAATTTACCGGTAATGTCGGTCCCGCCTGTTGAAGCACCCGCAATCAGCAGAAAGCTCATCGCAATCCCAGAGATGATGCCACAGAAGATGGCGGCCACTAGGGAGTCGTTGAGTTCAACTGGAGCTACCATATTGGGCAGGTTGTTAATGAGGAAGGAGGAGGCCAAGATAGTGGCCCCGGTTAGTAGGAGAAATTGCTTGCCGATATATTTGTAGGCAATGTAGAAGAGGGGGACGTTGAGGGCTAATTGGGTGGTCCCGATGGGAATGCCGAAATACTTCTGCATAATCAGCCCAATCCCGATAGTGCCGCTGGCCCCGATCCCGTTATAAGGGACTAGCAGGCCGGCATAGACACTAAAAAGTAGGATGCCGATGACCAGGAAGAGGATGTCTTTGAGTCGTTTGTGTTGGTGGGGGGCATAGACGCCTTCAAGCAGTTGCATAATCGCAGTCAAATCCTTTACAGTATACTATTCATCTATCATTTTAATAATTCTGGGCTCATAAATCAAGGATAAGGGGGAGGACTTGGGGGCCAATTGCCTTTGTGCTATAATAGAGCTATCAAGGAGGTGTTAAGATGGAGCCAAGCAATGTCAGAAAACTGAGTCCAGAGGACAGGGACAAGCTGGTCCTTCAGCTAGAGCGGGAAGAGGCTGACCTGACTGAGCGCGACTACGATCGCTACCAGGAGCTGATTAAGCGGGACCTAAGTGGTCTGACCACTAAGAAAATCGTCCAGTCCCTGCTGGCTCTGCTTGATAGCCTACAAGATGGTCTGCTCTTTGTCTTGGGCTTCGTGCTCTTGGTCCTAGTAGTAACATTCTTGAATGGTCATTTGGACCAGGCTTGGCCTTTCTTGAGGACCATGCTGACGGGGCTCTTGGCCTTAAGGCCAGACCAGTTTGTCTGGAACTTGACCTCGCTCTGCTTAGTCTTCCTGGTCGCGATGAATGTCTACAACCACTGGCGCTACCGCCAGGCCATGTTGAGATTACAGGTCTCAGTGGATGCCATGGTCCGTGTTCAAGCCGAAATCGCCCAGCGACCTGTCGTCCTGACCCGTCTGGCTAGCTACCTCTACGAGTGTGGCTTCCAACGTCTCTTGGCCGAGGAGGAGGAAACCGACTAATACCGCATAGATTATAAGGAGGTAATCACCATGAAAGTCTTAATTGTTTATGCCTACCCAAATCATCAAGGGCTCAATGCCCAAATCCTAGCTCGAGTGCAAGCTGGGCTGGCGGGTCGCCATGAGGTCAAGACCCTGGATCTCTACCTAGAGCACAAGGAAAAGGGCTTCGATCCCTGCCTAGTCTTCGATCAAGACCATCAACGTCGCGATTTAGACAAGGACCCGCAAATGGCTCCTTATCGTGACTTGGTAACTTGGGCTGACCATCTAATCTTCATCTATCCTATTTGGTGGGGCGGCATGCCTGCCGTGCTCAAGGGCTTTGTTGATCGCGTTTTGGTTAAGGGCTTTGCCTATGATTATAGTGATAATCCAATCCCTCAAGCCCTCCTTAAGGGCCGAACGGGCTGGGTCATTACCACCCACGATACAGTAGGCTTCTTCGCCCGCCTCTTCATGCAGGATTATGGTCGCGTTTTAGCTCGCCATATTCTGCGCATGGTGGGCATTAGGCCAGTTCAACAAAGCCAATTAGCCTATGTGCGTGGCAGCAAGCCTGAAAAAATTGCGGCCTTCCTAGATAAAATTCAAGCCCAAGCGGCCAGCCTCTAAGAAGGGAGCTAAGTGAGTTGATGACTAGTCCCTTATTCGAAGCCTTTTTAAGCATTGCTAGAGCCCTGAATGAGCGGGGCCTTGTACCCCTCTTGATGGGGTCGGTCGGTCTGGAAGTTCGGACGGGCCGCTCCTGGCAGGCGCGCGACCTGGACATTCATGTGCCGGGTGATCCGCGGGGGTGGGAGGCGCCTGACCACTTACGTATCTATGACTTTGAGCTGCTTGAAGGAGTCATGGAGGACTTGGGCTATGTCTTGGTAGACCGCCACGAGCATGAATTCCAAGGGCCTGCCGGCTCAGTAGAGTTTGGCGCTCTGGATACTTTGCCAGACTTTGCCGGCGTGGCCTTGGAAGACCTGCCCCTGGAAGACTGTCAGGGGGTCCGCTTCTATTTGCCTACCATGAGCCAGTATCTGGCCATCTACCGGGCTTCCTCCCAGGATTCCTATCGTAATGATCAAAATAATCATAAAGACTTGGCTAAGATCGCCTACTTAGAAGAGCGCTTAGCATTAGATTGTCAAACCAAGGAGTAAACTATGTCGCAAAAAGCTACCCCACCAAGGCCCCTGCCTAATAGCCATTTTCCGAGGCATCGCATTTATGGCCTAGGCCTTCGCTCTCGCTATGGGGCCATTGCCCGTTGCCTAGCAAGCCTAGTCTTCATGTATATTTTTAGAGTTGCACTGATATTATTTGCTGCGCCTCTAATAGCCCGCTTGCTCTGGTTAATCCGCCAATGCTGGCTGATTCGCCGCCACAATAAGGAGCGTTGGCACTACCTAGTCCAAAACTATCCCCAAGTGGAAAGCGATGACTTCCAACCCGACCGGGAGTGGCCGGAGATTACCTGCATGGTCTATCAGAATCACCTAATCTTTTGGGGCGATGGACTAGAGGTCTGGCATTTCAATGATATTCTGACCCTGGACTTCGATATTAACTGGGAAGAGCCCGACCAGAATATGCGGCCAGCTGAGTCTAGCCGCCACCAACGCAACTGGTGGGGCCGACTGCAGAAGACTCGCTATCTGATTGTGTCCCTGGCTAACTGGCAAGTCCTAGAATTACGCCTGCCCAAGAAGGCAGAAGAAGTAGACTTAGAAATTGCCATTGACGAGCTCAAGGAATATTTTGCCAAGGCGGAGTATTAGTTGTGCTAGCGAAAAAGGAGGCGCCAAAATTAGTGCCCAAAGGTATGAGAAAGAGATACAAATAAATTCAGAGTTCACCGTCATATATTTTAATTTGCTTGATAGATGTCGTAAGAGGAGCGCGAAAAGCTAATGGTAATTGAGATTAATGGAGTTAATAAGAAAATTGGGTCAAAAGAGGTTATTCAAGATGTCTCTTTAAGTATTGGGAGAGGCCAAGTCTTCGCCTTGCTAGGACCCAATGGGGCAGGGAAGACTACCCTGATTCGTATCATTTTAGGTTTGTTGAAAGCCGAGACGGGGACGATTAGGCTCTTTGGCCAGGAGCTGACCGCTCAATCCAGGTCTGATCTCTTATTACGTATTGGGGTTCAAAATGATGGCAATCTCTATGAAAATCTAACGATTGAAGATAATCTGGCCTTATGGGGTCAAATCTATGGTTTGGACCAAGCCACTATCAAAAGAAGACTAGATGAGTTAAAGCAGAAGTTTCATTTAGAAGCCTATTCTAACATGCCAGTAGGGAGTCTCAGTAAGGGTAATCGGCAGAAAGTCATGCTGGCTAGAGCCATGTTTCATAATCCTGAGGTCTTGATTTTGGATGAGCCAACAACAGGGTTAGATCCTGCTGCCATTGATGAGTTTTATGACGCCATTAAGACCCTCAAGCAAGAGGGCGTGACCATTATCATGTCCACCCACTATCTCTATGGCATGGATGGCGTGGTCGATAGTATTGGCATTATTTCTGAAGGAAAGATTCTGATCAGCGATGCAGTGGATAAGCTACGCCGCCAAGATAAGCAAGTCCATTTTGAAGGTAAATTTAAGCCTGGCCACCTCAAAGAATTACTTGCCCATGGCCAAGTAGCCGGGAATCTGCAGGATGAATTTACCATCTCAGTGGAGAATGATGAGCAGCTAGCTGCCCTTGTCAGAAGCTTAGTTCAAAAAGGCAATGACATTCATTATGTCTATAAAGTAAGGGAAACCGTCAAAGAAATATACTTTAGAATTATTGGGGTAGATAGCCATGAATAGACAGCAATTAAAGGTCATGATCAAAAAGGAATACAAGGAATTAGTCAAGGAGAAAGGCTTACTGCTGTCCTTACTGTCCATGGCCATTATCTTTAGCATTGTCCTTCCAACACTCATATTACTAGTGGGCACGAGTAAGGAAATGTCGGCTAGCATAGTGGGTCTTAATACTTTTCTTGAACAATTTAAGCTGATCGATTATCCAGCTTATCTGACCAAGGAAACCATACCCCTCTACGCTGTCCTGACCTACTTCTTCTTACCGCTATTTATGTTGCAGCCTATTATGTTTGCGACGCTATTAGCCAGCAACAGCTTTATTGGGGAGAAGGAGCACAAGACTTTGGAGGGCCTCTTATACACGCCCCTATCTCCAAAAGTCCTGATTCTAGGAAAAGCCTTAGGTTGTGCCTTACCGTCCTTGGCCCTGTCCACGCTTTCCTCTCTGGCTTATACCTTAGTGGTGAATACACTAGGCTGGGGCTATTTTGGGCATCTGATCTTGCCTAATCTGACCTGGATATTAGTAATCCTAGTGATTTCGCCTCTGCTGGTCTTTTTATCAATCTTGCTGATTATTGGCAGTTCACAATATTTGAAGAACAGTAAGTCAGCCCAAGGGGTATCCATGATCATCGTAATGCCAATCATCGGTATCTTGCTTTCTCAATCCACCGGGGTCTTAATTCTAGGTGTCTTTGAAACGGTGGTCTTTATCACGGTTTTAGTACTACTCGTGATTCTAGCCTTCTTGGTTCTAATGAAAATATTCAATTTTGAGAAATTTATTCTCAATAATTGAGGCGTCTGTCAACGATTAGTAAGCACAAGCTCGCAAGGAGGCAGCCATGATTAGACATCTTTTTTCCGATATGGATGGAACCATTCTGCGGAAGGACGGCCGCATTAGCCCGGAGACGGCCCAGGTCATTCGTCAAGTTGGCCTGCCCCTGACCCTGGTCTCGGCCCGCTCGCCTATGGAAATGCGGGAAGCCATAGACCAGCTGGGACTGCATGATGTCCATGTGGGCTTCAATGGGGGCTATATCTTCCAGGCTAGTCCTGAGGGCTACCAGGTCATTCATGAGGTCCGAATGGACTATCAATTAGCCAAGACCCTAGTCCTGGATTTAAGAGGGCGCTATCCCGACCTCAGCATAAGTGTCTTCGACGATCAGACCTGGTTTGTGGACCGCTACGATGACTGTGTGGCCTATGAGCAGAACTTGACTGGTCTAGACTATGTCCTGGTAGACTATGAGGACTTCTTCCAGGCCCCTTGGCGCAAGGTTTTCAAGCTCATGTTGGTGACCTTCGACCATGAGCTCATGGAAGAGGTCAAAGTCTATTTGCCGGCAGCCTATCCAGAAGCCGAAATCGGTCTCTACCAGACCAGCATTCCTTATCTGGAAGTCACGCCGCGTCTGGCCCAGAAATCCCTGGGTATCCAGTATATCCAGGAGCGGGAAGGGCTGACTCGCCAGGAACTCATGTCCTTTGGCGATGGGACCAATGACCTGGCTATGTTCCAAGTGGTCGGCCAGGCGGTGGTCATGGCCAATGCCAGTGAGGCCATTAAGGCCCAGGCCGACTATGTGACCCTGTCCAATGAAGAAGACGGCGTAGCCCATGCCTTGCTGCATTACTTACCAAGTTTACAAGATGAATAAAGAGAGCCCCTGCCATCTGGCAGGGGCTCTTTGCTTGTTTCGGAGTAGATTAGAAGAGGCCGGTCACCTTGCCGTCGGCATCGATGTCGATGCGTTCAGCGGCAGGGGATTTAGGCAGACCTGGCATGGTCATGATGTCACCGGTCAAGGCCACGATGAAGCCGGCGCCGGCAGAAACCTTGAGTTTCTTAATGGTGACAGTGAAGTCCTTAGGTGCCCCAATCAGGCTAGCATTGTCGGAGAAGGAGTACTGGGTCTTGGCCATACAGATTGGCAGCTGGCCGAATCCCAGGTCTTCCAGCTCCTTGAGCTCACGCTTGGCCGCTGGGGTTAGGCTGATGCCTGCACCACCGTATACTTTTTGGACGATTTTGGTGATCTTGTCTTGGATGGAATCTTCCAGGTCATAGATGTAGCGGAAGTCCTTAGGAGCCTCCGTCAGAGCCACTACTTTCTCAGCCAAATCGCGACCGCCGGCCCCGCCTTGGCCCCAAACATCAGAAATCGATACGTCGACGCCACGCGCTTGGCAGGCTTGGTAGACGGCCTCCAGTTCAGCCTCGGTGTCGGTTGGGAACTTGTTGATGGCCACAACCACTGGCAGGCCAAAGGCTTCTTGGATGGTAGCCAAGTGCTTGTCCAAGTTAGGCAAGCCAGCCTTGACGGCTTCCATGTTTTCAGGACCTAAGTCGGTCTTAGGTACGCCACCGTGCATCTTGAGGGCCCGGATGGTGGCCACTAGCACAACTGCGTCAGGCTCTAAGTCAGCCAGGCGACACTTGATGTCTAGGAATTTCTCTGCCCCTAGGTCAGCGCCGAAGCCAGCCTCGGTGACCACATAATCGGCTTGGCGCAGGGCTAGCTTGGTAGCTAGGACCGAGTTACAGCCGTGGGCGATGTTAGCAAATGGTCCGCCGTGGACAAAGGCAGGAGTGCCTTCCAGGGTTTGAACCAGGTTAGGGTTGATGGCATTCTTGAGCAGGGTGGCCATAGCGCCCTCAGCCTTGAGGTCAGCGGCTGTCACGGGGCGGCCGTCGAAGGTATAGGCCACGATGATGCGGGCCAGGCGCTCCTTAAGGTCAGATAGGCTGGTCGCCAAGCAGAGGACCGCCATGATTTCGGAAGCAACGGTGATGTCGTAGCCGTCTTCGCGTGGCACGCCGTTAATCTTGCCTTGAAGGCCGTTGACGATATGACGTAACTGGCGGTCGTTCATGTCGACTACCCGTTTCCAGGTGATGCGACGGCTGTCGATGCCTAGGGCATTGCCGTGGTGGATGTGGTTGTCCAGCATAGCCGCCAGCAGGTTGTTGGCCGCGCCGATGGCATGGAAGTCTCCGGTAAAGTGCAGGTTGATATCTTCCATAGGAATGACTTGGGCATAACCACCCCCAGCGGCGCCCCCTTTGACCCCAAAGACTGGGCCTAGGGATGGTTCGCGCAGGGCGATGGCAGCCTTCTTGCCGATTAAGCTGAGGGCATCAGCCAGACCTACTGAGGTCGTGGTCTTACCTTCGCCGGCTGGTGTTGGCGTGATAGCAGTCACTAGGACTAGTTTGCCTGGCTTGCTTGCTTCTTTGGCTAGGGAAGCCAGGTCCACTTTGGCGATGTGATGGCCATAGCGGAAGAGCTGTTCAGGTTTTAGGCCTACGGAAGCAGCGATGTCTTCGATAGGGCGAGGGGTAACTGAGTTAGCAATTTCAATATCAGATAAATGGGTCATGGATTAGCGGTCCTCCTAGAATGCTTGGTAATGGCCAGCCCTTGCAAGGGGCTTCTGCTATGATTATAACAGAAATGTCAGGCCTTGTGGCTAAAAAACGAATGGCCGGGACCAAGAAAAATGGCCTCGTTCGTGTTTATGGCAAGGCCAGATGGGAGGACTTGCTGGCGATCTAGCCTAAAAAATTTTTGCCCCACACTCGCTATAACCTAGTCTGATTAGCTAAGAATAGCTCTATATCAAGGAAAAATAGACCCCTAAAAATAATAAGTCAATGGGGTTGACAAATAAAAGAGTGGGTGATAAGATTTAAGCATAAACTTGTAACAGAGAAAGTTACAAGTTGCCATCTCACCATAAAGGAGGGTAGACCCACTAGTTGTCCCAGTAGCCAATGGTAAACCAGGCAGACGGTTGCTTAAGCAGCCTTAAGTCGTCACAACCATGGTAAGAAAGTAAGAAATAGGATGTGAGTCTATGCAAATATCAAGTCGCTTTACCATTGCAATCCATTCATTGGCCGTCATCTATTTGAGACAAGGCCAGCAGCGCGTGACCAGTAACTTCCTAGCGGAGAGTATTCAGGTCAACCCCGTGGTCGTGCGCTCGGTCCTATCCGGCTTGAAGGCGGCTGGCATTATCGAGTCGCGTCAAGGCAGTGGGGGGTCACGCTTGGCCAAGCCCCTGGATGCCATCACTTTTTATGATATCTATGTCACAGTAGACAGTGTTGACAAGGATGGGCTCTTCAATTTCCATCCTAACCCACATCAGGACTGTCCGATTGGCCGCAATATTCACCAAGCGGTGGATGGCAAATTGATACAGATCCAAGCGGCCATGGAAAATGAGCTCAAGCGCATCACCATGCAAGATGTGGTGGATGATTTAGAAAAGGCCATTGAGCAAAGCGCCCAATAACATAAGTAAATTAAATATCCCTTGGGGATTAGAATATATAAAATAGAAAGAATAGAGGTAATCAATATGTCAAACTTTAACCAATTACAAGCAAAACGTCGTTCAATTTACGCACTCGGTAAGGAGCTTCCAGTTTCTAACGATGCTCTGGTTGAAATCGTTGAAAAAGCCATGAAGGAAGCACCATCTGCTTTCAACTCTCAATCTAGCCGTGCTGTCATCTTATTCGGTAAAGAGTCTGAAGACTTCTGGAACGAGATTGCTTACAGCGAACTTGAAAAGGTAACGCCAGCGGAAGCTTTCGAAGGGACTAAAGGTCGTTTAGCAGGTTTCGCAGCAGGGGCTGGGACCATCCTCTTCTTCGAAGACCAAGAAGTGGTAGAAGGCTTACAAGCTAACTTCCCACTCTACGCTGACAACTTCCCAATCTGGTCAGAACAAGCACACGGGATCAACTTATACGCAGTATGGTTGGCATTTGCTGAACAAAACATCGGCATGAACGTGCAACACTACAACCCATTAGTAGACGAAAAAGTAGCCGCTAAACACAATATCCCATCTACTTGGAAATTACGTGCTCAAGCACCATTCGGTAGCGTGGTAGCACCAGCTGGCGACAAAGAATACATGGCTGACCAAGATCGCGTTAAGTCATTCGGTAAATAAGACAAGCGATAGCTTGTGGAGGACAGAGGTCTGAGTGACCTCTGTCTTTTTTGTGTCTGCCTCGGTCTGCCTTGGCCTGGTCGGGTGCTTAGGCAAAGTGGGCCCTTGTGGCGGGACCGGCTCTAACCTCGCAGGGGCGAGTCTTCCGTCTTGGCGGTCTATGGTGGCCTAAGTCGCTTCGCTCCAAGGCCACTCATGCGTCCGCCATCCTTTAGGCCACAAGAGCCACTTTGCCCGCACCCGCCCTGGCCAAGGC
>NZ_KV822203.1:39545-47660 GCF_001815865.1 Abiotrophia sp. HMSC24B09 | reverse complement strand
GCCAAGGCTGGGGAGCAAGTTGAAAACAGATCCCCTGGCGCAAGTCTTTGGTCGCCCCAATTTCCTTAAGTTGGTGCCTAAGTTAGGGTGACAAATTAGTCTAGAATAAGACACAAAATAGTCTATATTTTAACCATGAAAGCCCTTGTTTTTTCTTTGTGAGGACTATAATAAGGCTGTAAGTAAAAGTCACAACCAAAAAGGAGGCGCGTCACCATGAGTAAGCGATATGCATTACTCGTCGGTACGGTTATTAGTGCCCTAGCCCTAAGTGGGTGTGGGCATGGTCAAGGCAATCAGGGAGCTACTAGCACACAGGTCGCGAATTCTGTGACCAGTGAATCCGTCAGCAGTGTGTCTACTAGTCAATCCAGTCGCAGCCAGTCAAGTAGTCAGTCAGCAAGTGAGGCCAAATCCCAAGGAGCCTCGCAAGCCAGCCAGGAGCCGGCTAGCAGTCAGGCTCAGCCCTCTTAATTCAAGCAGATGCAAGCCGCCTATCAAAAGCAGCTGGACTACCGCGATTCGCTAAGTGAAGATGCGCGGTCTTCAGTCCAAGCGCCTTTTACTGCAGCCTATCAAGAAGGGGAGCGGCTTAAGGGTCTCCACCCCCAAGATAGTCAACGCATTGAGCAAGAGTCAGCGGACTTTCAGCACTATCTCAATTGGGATAAGCAAGCCTTTGCTTCCTTCTTCCTCAAGTGGGCTCAAGATATGAAGCAAGACTATCGTCCTTTACATTTGGAAGATTTTGTGGGTATTGGCGACAGCAGTAATCGGCTCAAAAACGCCACCGTTCATGGGCAAGCCGTGACCTGGAATATTATGGGCAATGTCAAAAACGCTCGTTATGACTATCTAATCTTGGATAGCTATGAGACAACAGACTCGGACCCAAGTCAGCGTCACCTCTACCTCTTCACCCTCCATCAAGGTCAGCCCCAAGTCCTCTATAGTCAGGCCCATTTGGCTGACAGCGATAAGTTAGATTTCAAAGAGACCGAGAATCAGGACTTGAGTCAAGGCTTTGCTAACTATCTCAATCCTGACAATCGGGACAGTGGCCAAACGAGTGATGAGGGCACAATCGCGGGGCCTAGTGATATTAGAAGGGATCATATTGCCCAAGTCATGGAAGCCTACAGCAAGGCCCAAGGCCAAACTTATCAGGCTGCCACGCCAGCCACGGCCTTGTCATATTATGATTTGGCGGTTCCCGACCAAGTCCTCAACCAAGCCAAAGTGGACGGCCAAGCAGCAAGCTTCCAATTCTATGGCATGCAGCTAGGCAAGAGCGACCTCAACTATGAAGTGACGGCCATTTATGTGCGCCAAGATGGCAAACAAGTGATTGCCTTCGTTAAGCGTCACAATCATGCCTATATTTTGGAAGCCACAGCTCAACCTGACCAAGAGGGTCAGGTCTCCTTCCAAACCACCCAGAACCCAGAGTTAATGTCAGCATTTGATTAGTTTTAAAAAGGACCCAACCTCTTTGTTAGGGGCTGGGTCCTTTTTGTTTCTGCCTCGGTCTGGTCGGGTGCTTAGGGCAAAGTGGGCCCTTGTGGCGGGACCGGCTCCAGCCATCCTAAGGCTGTCTTCCGCCTTGCCAGTCTATGGTGGCCTAAGTCGCTAGCGCTCCAAGGCCACTCATACGCCCGCCATCCTTGGGCCACAAGGGCACTTTGCCCGCACCCGACCTGGCCAAGGCTGGGGAGCAAGTTGAAAACAGAGCCCCTGGCGCAAGCCTTTGGCCCCCCAATTTCCTTAAGTTAGTGGCAAAGTTAGGGGGGATAGTCTAGAATGAGACACAAATCGTCTATATTTAAGCCATGTAAGCCCTTGTTTTTCTCTTTGTGAGGACTATAATAAGACTGTAAGTAAAAGTCATAAGTCCACGGGTGAATACGTATGAGTTGTTGATAATTATGATATCCTGTTTTTTTGAGGGTACAAAAAGCTCTTTAACTGTACCTACAACGAGTTGGGAAACTAACATAAGTTTGGAAATCTATAATTCAAAATACATAAGCAAAAAATTTAAAATGAATGAAATCTTATTTTTGGAGTACCATACTTATATTTCTGAGTTGACCTAGATTATATGATAATGTGTATCTATATCGATAAATAGCATTCAATTTTTAGGAGGATAAGAATTATAATGAACTACAAAATTAAATCGCTTGTTATTACATCGCTTGTTCAATATATAGAGAATATAGAAGAATTAATGCGAGAAAGGGACGAAAAAGGGAGTGATTACAATATATACTATAGAGGGGAAAATGGGAAATTTGAGAATAGAGTCCCGGGTATTTATCGAGGTCAACATAAAAAACTGCTAGAAGTTGGATCAAAAAACTATTATCTTGAGTTGTTTGAAGAATTAGGATGGCCCATTCAAACATTCGGTAGTAAAGTATTTGAACAAATTGTTGAAGTTCAGCATTATGGAGCGGTGACGAACATCTTAGATCTTAGTTCGAATCCTTTAGTGGGATTATTTTTTGCGTGTTACGGTGACAGTCAAGAAAATGGAATGGTATATATTTATGGGTCAGATATATCAAGGGAGAAACACTATTTTGAGAAAGAAATTGCTTTGCAAACAGCCTTGAGTTTTATGGATAAGGCAGATATTGACCGTTTTATTAAGGTCTTTTCTGTTTTTAGAGAGATGGTTCCAAATAATTCAACATTATATAAAAGGGTATGTAGTAGAGAAATTACAGTTGATGGCATAAAGGATATATTCGATGATGAATTCAAAAATAACAGGTCTCAAAGAAATAAAAGAATTTTTGGATTAGAAGAACCTAATATACCTTTTGTTGTTAAGTTAAGCGTTAAAGAAGGGAATAATAGCGTTTCAAAAATTTCGGAGGACATTAAAGCTAAGAATAAAATAGCAGAATATATAGAAAGAGTAGATATATCTTATAAATCGGCTGTTAATTTCAAAAAGATTGGTTTAAATAGGATACAATTAAGAGGGTATCAAAAAATTATCTTACGATTCATACTAGATATTATAGTCGATTTCCTTGATAAATTAAGATTATACTCAGGCGTTATTGAACCCCTGAATTTTCCATACGCAATTTATGAAGACATACTAAAGAGTTACGTAGTTAAGTCATCCAAAATTAATGAAAGAATCAAAAATCAAAGAGGGGCATTTATTGTTCCAGGATATATTACTGTTAAGGAAAAAGGCTCAGACGAAATCAAAAAAGAGGTAGACAATTCAATCAAGTCCTCAGTCACTACCCTATGTGAAATTGAAATTCCTTCGGACAAAAAAGAGGAGATCCTTAAGCAGCTGAAATTTATTGGAATAGATGAAGGATTCATATATCCAGAGATTGCAAATATCGCGAAAACAGTGTCAGAGAGATATAGTTAGTGTAAGATTTTCCTATCTTTTAAATACTTATTGCTATACTACAGAAACAGTATAAAGAAGTAGTTCATTTATCGTTTAAACATTTTTTTAGAAATAAGTGGTGAGGTTGGATACAATAATTAATAGGCTTGGCAAGGCGGCTGCGGGGCAAAGTAGCCCTTGTGGCATTAGGATGGCGAGCGTATGAGTGGCCTTGGAGCGGAGCGACTTAGGCCACCATAGCCCACCAAGGCGGAAGACAGCCGCAGGCTGGCTGGAGCCGGTCCGCGACAAGGGCCTTGCTTTGCCTAGAGCAGCCACCGCGGCCAAGCCAGAACAAGGCAGAAGCAGGTAGACAAAAAGAGGCCCGAGGGCCTCTTTTTCTATCTCTATTATTCTGAGAATTGGACGATAACATTGCCAGTTGACGAGTGGGCCTTGACTTTCTTGCTGGCGCCTTCGTTTTCTTGGGTTTTGTTGCCCATGGTCTTGGTGTCGATTTGATAGTCCTTGCGTTTGCCTTGAATCGTGGCCTTAATATCACCCGTTGAAGAGGAGAGTTCAATGTCTGGGACATCATTCAAATCCTGAATGTCCAGGCTCCCAGTTGAACTATTGGCCTTGAAGGTCGTGCCACTGACTTGGGTTTGCTTGGTGCGGATATCACCCGTTGAAGCAGATAGGTCAAAGTTTTGGCCGGAAACCTGGTCAAGGCTAATCTTACCCGTCGAGGCAGAGACGTTAATATCCTTGCTAGCCTTAACCTTTTCTAGCTGGATGTCGCCAGTCGAGTCGTCGAGTTTGAGGTTGTCCTTGAGGTTAAGGTCGCGGACGGTGATGGCCCCAGTCGAAGACTTGACGTCCACTTTGGCGGCTAGCTCCTTAGGCACCGTAATGTTAATCTTGTGGGAGTTGAAAATGCCAAAGGGATTGAAGACCCAGAAATTGAAGAAGAAGAACTGACCCTTGGATTGCATAATCAGGCGGGAGCCTTCTTGCTTGATGTTATAGTTGATGCTGCGATCTTCGGTATAGTCAATCTTGATGTCGGATTGGTCAGCGCCTGTGACGGTCACATCAGCAATCGAAGCATTGACAACCAACTCGGTCACATCGCTAGCTGAGGCTTGGTATTGCTTGTTCTCTGGCGTTCCGGCCATACTAAAGCGGGTTAGGTCGCCACCTGATAGGGCGAAGGCAGTCCCAATGGACATCATGCCTAATATAATGAGAACAATGGCGATTTTAGTCAGGTTTTTCATAAATAAGCTCCTTTCTAGGTGAGTCTAGTCGCGACGAGAGTGAATCCAGCGCAGTCGATGGTTGAGATTGCGGAAGCCGCGTTGGGCCCATGGCAAGAATAGGAGGCCTAGACCGACTAGGGAAAGACCTGCCCCGAAGTTGAAGAGGGCATTCATCAGGTTGAAACCGGAGGTGAAGGGGCTGGTCACCGCTATGAATGCACCGCCAAAAATAAAGGCAAAGACCGTGACATAGAAGGCGAAAAGTAGGGATGCCATCACCAATACCAAGGCAAAGCCTAGAGCGCCGACCGTTATAATAAGTGGCAACCAGATGGGGAAGGTCAGGGCAATCAAGACCCATTGGCCACCCGAAATAGGGCGTTTGGGTTTGAGTTTTTGTTTGACCCGCTCAAAGGGTGACATTTCCGCTAGAATCCGGTTGGCAATTTCATCTAAGTCACCCAAGTCAGCTACGGCTTGCTCCTCAGTCATGCCCTCGTCTAGGCGGTCATCAATCATCTCATCGAAGAAGGACAGGGTGGTGGCCAGTTCTTCCTCGGGCAGGTCAGCCAAGCGCCGGGCTAGTTGGTGTTTGAAGTCGTATCTATTCATGTCGATCATCTCCTAGGATAAAGTGGTAGGCTTTCATGACGGCGTCCCAGTCCTGGAGAAAGTTCTGGATTTGACTGTGGCCGACATGGGTCAGGCGGTAGTACTTGCGTAGACGTCCCTTATGCTCAATCGAGTAGGCAGCCACCGCCTGGTTGGCTTCCAGTCGCTTGAGGATGGGGTAGAGGGTGGATTCGGAGATCGGAATGTATTCCGACACATCTTTGACAATTTTGTAGCCGTAGGAGTCTTCTTGGCGCAGGGCGGCCAATACACAGACTTCCAAAAGGCCACGCTTGAGTTGAGCTTCCATAGGCGTTCTTCCTTTCTACACCTATACTATACAATGCATAGTATAATGCGTCAAGGGATATTCTGTCATATAGAGTAAAATCGGTCTTAAGTCTGATAAAAAAGAGGGGTTTACAAATGTAATCTAAGGTGTTATACTATAAACGAGGATTACACTTGTAATCTTAAAAATTGAGATTAAGGAAGGTGATGACCATGTCACAAGAATATGCGATTCAAGGCTTGTCTTGCGCTTCTTGTGCCCATGCAGTGGAAGTGGCCCTGCAGGCCGTAACAGGCGTCAAGTCAGCACAAGTGAATTTAGCAACTGAAAAAGTCAGTCTGGAGACAGAAGGGAGTGTCAGCCCCCTAGACTTGCAGGCAGCGGTCCAGGCGGCCGGTTATGAATTGGTCCTGCCCCAAGTGACGCAAAACTTCGCCCTGACAGGCATGTCCTGTGCCTCTTGCGCGGCCAATATTGAGTCTGCAGTCAGCAGCCTGCCAGAAGTCAGCGCGGCTAGCGTCAATCTGGCCACTGAAGTCCTGTCGGTGACCTACCAGCCAGGCGCTATTAATGAAGAAATAATTTGCCAAACCGTGGCAGAGGCCGGCTATCAAGCCCAGGTCCTAGCAGATCAAGCTGGAGCTAGCCAAGCGCAAATCCAGCAAGAGGCGGATCAAGCGGCCCAAGCCAAGGCCAGCCACCAAGCAGCCCTCTGGCGTCGTTTCTGGCTGTCGGCCATTTTCGCCTTGCCACTGCTCTGTCTAGCCATGGCCGAAATGGTGGGCCTGACCCTACCAACTTGGCTCAGCCATCGCGGAGGTGGTCAGCTCTTTGTTGGTCTGCAGCTGGCCTTGACCCTGCCCATTCTCTGGCTGGGGCGGTCCTTCTTCCTAAATGGCTTTAAGCATTTAGTCAAAGGGCATCCTAATATGGATTCTCTGGTGGCCCTGGGAACTAGCGCGGCGGTAGCCTATAGTCTCTATAGTAGTATTCAGGTCTGGTTGGGCAACCACCATGCGGCCATGTCCCTCTATTATGAGTCAGCCGGCGTCATCCTGACCCTGGTGACACTAGGTAAATATTTCGAAGCTCGGTCCAAGGGCCAGACTTCAGCTGCCATTCAGGCCCTGATTAAGCTGGCCCCTCAAGAGGCTCAGGTCTTACGAGAAGGCCAGGAAGTGACCTTGCCACTGGACCAAGTCCAAGTGGGCGACCTAGTTCGGGTCCGTCCTGGACAAAAGATTCCGGTCGACGGCCGCGTAGTTGAAGGCCAATCCTGGGTGGACGAGTCCATGTTGACCGGTGAGAGCCTGCCGGTTGCTAAAAAGGTAGGCGACCAAGTGGTGGGCGCCAGCCTCAACCAGCAAGGGTCTTTAATTGTTGAAACCAATAAAGTGGGCCAAGACACCACCTTGGCGCAGATTATTCATTTAGTTCAAGCAGCTCAAGGCTCTAAAGCGCCTATTGCCCAGTTGGCTGACCGGGTTTCGGCTGTCTTCGTGCCGGTCGTTATGACCTTGGCTCTAGTGGCTGGTCTGGCCTGGTACCTGATTGGCGGCCAGTCCTGGGCCTTTGCCTTGACCATTAGCATTGCAGTCCTGGTCATTGCCTGCCCATGTGCGCTGGGTCTGGCCACGCCAACCGCTATTATGGTGGGGACCGGTAAAGGGGCCGAGCAGGGCATTCTGATTAAGTCCGGGACCGCCCTGGAAATGGCCCACCAAGTGGACGCGGTAGTCTTGGATAAGACGGGGACCCTGACCCAGGGCCAACCCCAAGTGACCGATGTCTTGCCCCTGACAGGCTGGACGCCAGAGCAGTTACTGGCCTTGGCAGCTGCAGCTGAAGTTAACTCTGAGCACCCACTAGGCCAGGCCATTGTGGCCGGTGCCCGTGAGCGGGAGCTGGCTTTGCCTGAAGTGACCAACTTCCAGTCCTTAACTGGATATGGAATTCGGGTCCTAAATGGCAAGAACTTCTATTTCTTAGGCAATCGACGCATGATGCAAGAAATTGGCCTGGACTTGAGCCGGGCAGAAGAGCTAGCCATGACTTTGGCGGCTGGGGGAAAGACGCCAATTTATGTAGGTAATAGAGAAGAAATTATAGGCCTGATTGCGGTAGCCGATCCGCTCAAGGCGACCAGTCCGGAGGCTGTCCGCCGCCTCAAGGCCATGGGCTTGCAGGTCATTATGTTGACGGGCGACAATGCCAAGACGGCGCAGGCTTTGGCTACAGAAGCTGGCATTGACCAGGTCATTAGCGACGTTCTGCCTGCTGACAAGGCCCAGGTAGTGGCTGATTTGCAGGCTAAGGGACTCAAGATAGCCATGGTAGGGGACGGCATCAATGATGCGCCTGCCCTGGCTCAGGCAGATGTGGGCTTGGCCATTGGCCGGGGAACGGACGTAGCCATCGAGTCGGCCGACATGGTCCTCATGGGCTCTGACCTGACCAGCGTGGCGACCGCCATCAAGCTTAGTCAGGCCACCATCCGCAATATTAAAGAGAACCTATTCTGGGCCTTTGCCTACAATGTACTAGGTATCCCGGTAGCCATGGGGGTCTTGCACCTCTTTGGC
>NZ_KV822203.1:39255-39525 GCF_001815865.1 Abiotrophia sp. HMSC24B09 | reverse complement strand
GGCCATGAGCTTCAGCTCCGTCTCAGTCATCCTTAATGCCTTGCGCCTACGTCGTTTTAAGGCATAGGGGGGGCTTAAGATGGAAAGAACTTATCTTGTAGAAGCCATGAAGTGTGTTGGCTGTGCCAAGACGATTGACAACCTGCTTAGCCAGGTTGCCGGCGTCCAAGCCGTAAGCACCGACCTGGCCAGCAAAAGCGTGACCGTCACCGGTCAAGTTGATCAAGCCAACTTGCAAGAAGCCTTGGCGCAAACTAAATATGTCCTGGC
>NZ_KV822203.1:27790-39235 GCF_001815865.1 Abiotrophia sp. HMSC24B09 | reverse complement strand
GTCCACTCTGGAGAGTGGACCACTAGCTCGGGCGAAAAGGCCGGGAAAGGGCCGGAAGCCGGGGAAAGAGGCAGAGCCAGTGGACCACTAGCTCGGGTGGAGAGGCCGGGAAAGGGCCGGAAACTGAGGGAAGAGGCAGAGCTAGTGGACCACTTTGGAGAGTGGACCACTGGCTGGGGCGGAAAGGCCGGGAAATGGCTGGAAACAGGGGAAAGAGGCGGAGCCAGTGGCCCACTTTAAAGAGTGGACCACTAGCTAGGGTGGAAAGGGCGGGAAAGGGCTGGAAACCGGGGAAAGAGGCAGAGCCAGTGGCCCACTCTGAAGAGTGGACCACTAGCTCGGGCGCAAAGGCCGGAAAAGGGCCGGAAATCGGGAGAAGTGCCTTAGCCAGTGGTCCACTCTGGAGAGTGGACCACTAGCTGGGGCGGAGAGGCCGGGAAAGGGCCGGAAACCTAGGAAAATGTTAGAGCCAGTGGCTCACTCTGGAGAGTGGACCACTAGCTAGGGTGGAAAGGCCGGGAAAGGGCCGGAAATCGGGGGAAGTGTCAGAGCCAGTGGACCACTCTGGAGAGTGGACCACTGGCTGGGGCGGCTTGCCTTTCTTGGCCTTGCTCAGTCTGGTCTTCTAATAACAAGACCTAAATTTATATAATTCTCAATAAAAAGTGCATATTCCTTGCTTTACTATCTAAGAGGTCTATAATGGTAGATAGATAGGGAAATCCTATCAAAAAGTAAAGGAGTGTTTGATTATGTCAACCGTTCAACGTCTTAACGAAATCACAGCCAACTTAGGTGTTTTATATGCGAAATTGCATCAACACCACTTCTATGTAAAGGGCCAAGACTTCTACAAATTGCACGAACTTTTCGAAACTCAATATAACGAAGTTCACGAACAATTTGACGAAGTAGCCGAACGCATCCTCATGATTGGCGGCAAGCCAGTCTCAACTTTAGGTGAATTCTTAGCCTTGGCAACCATCAAGGAAGTACCCTACACGACTGAAAAATCAGCGCGTCAAATGGTCGAAGAAACAGTTGCTGACTTCGAGCTCTTCCGTACTCAATTGGAAGCTGCCATCCATTCTGACATCGACGAAGTCAGCCAAGACCTCTTGATTGGTATGAAAGCTGTCTACGACAAGCACTTGTGGACTATGAAGGCTTACTTGGGCTAAAAAATATCAAATGAAGGAGTTGGGAGCCGTCTTCTGGCTCCTTTTTTTGCGCTTATTTTTGGCTAATGGCCCTATGATTTTTATCTATTTTATGTTAGGCTAAACGAGACCCAGTTCTCGGGACTGGATAAGTTTAGATTAAGATAATGAGGAAGTTCTATGTCACCTACCCTTACACACCACAAAGCCCAACCCATCCGCCAGACCCTAAGTTTGATTAGGCGCCATGCCTTGGTCCTGCTGTCCATGGGGACGGCCCTGCAATTCCTAGTCAGTGGGCTAGGGGCCGGGCTGCTGGTCTATCTCTTCCGGCTGGCTCTGATTGCGGCCGACCAGACCAACCTGGACAAAAACAATATTAGTCATCTGCTGGCTAACCCGCTTAGTATTGGTATTCTGCTGGTGCTGGGGGCGGTCTTCGCCTTGCTCTTCTACCTGGAACTGTCGGCCATGGCCTATGTGATTGATGCCTGTCGCCAGGGCAAGCGCTTGTCCTATCGAGGCTTGCTGACCCATTCCCTGGGCCGGCTTAAATCCTTGAACGGGTTGGACTTTGTTAGTTTTTTTGGTTATTTGCTCATTACCTTGCCAGTCAGTGGCTTGGTCCTCGAGTCCAGTCTGACGGAGGGTATTTATGTGCCGGAATTCATTACGGGTGAATTGATGAAGACCCCCATGGGGACGGTTATGGTGGGGCTGGTTTTTCTAGTCCTATCCTATCTCAACCTGCGTCTGATTTACACGGTTCCCCTCATGGTCATTGGCGACCAGGCCTTCTCCCAATCGCTTAAAATGAGTTGGCAGGCCACGCGCCAGGGCAAGCGCAAGCTAGTGGGCGCCTTGCTGGGCTTTGAAGTAATCCTGGCTATCTTTGGCTTTCTATTTATTATTCTAGGTGCCAGCCTAGCCTTCCTAATCAATACAAAGGGCGATAATCTCTGGTTCCAGGCCGGCGTCCTGACCCTCTATCGGGGCGTCAACTTCGCCTTTGGCCTCTTCACCAAGGTGGGCGTCATGTCCATTCTCTTGATTTTCCTGGGGCGGCCTTTGGACAGTCAGCCTTACTTGCTAGCCCAGGCCAAGGGCAAACGTGGTTGGCGCTTCTACCTCTTGCTCGCCTTGCTGGGTGCCATGGCCTATGGCTCGGCGGCCTTTGAAGTCTTTAGCAGTGGGCTTAACACTAAACAGCAGGTTGTGGCCCATCGGGGCTATGTGGCCGAGGGAGTGGAGAATACTATCCCAGCCCTGGAAGCGGCGGCTGCCCAAGGGGTGGACCAAGTAGAGATGGATATTCTGCTGACCAAGGATCAGCAATTCGTGGTCATGCACGACTACAACCTCAAGCGCCTGGCCGGCCTTGACCGCCGGGTTCAAGACATGACGCTGGCGGAAGTGGAGGGCTTGACTGTACGCCAGGACGGCCTGGAGGCCACCATTCCTTCCTTTGACGCCTATGTCAAACGAGCCAAAGAACTGGGCGTCAAGCTCCTGGTTGAGCTCAAGCCTCACGGGGGCGAGCCCAATAATTACGCGCAGATCTTTATCAACAAGATGCGCCAGCTGGGTGTTGAGACCCAGTATAAGACCATGTCCTTGGACCTCAAGGTCATGGAAGAAATTGAGCGACTGGCGCCAGAAATCGAGACCGGCTATGTCATTCCCATCCAACTAGGTGGCTTTGGCGACAATCAAGTAGACTTCTTCGTCATCGAAGACTTCTCCTATCAGGACTACTTGGCTGACCAGGCCCACGACCGGGGCAAGGCCGTCTATGTCTGGACCATTAATGATAATGAGAAAATCCGCAAATATCTGCAAAAACCAGTCGATGCTATCATTACGGATCAGCCGGATCAAGTGGCCAGCATCCGCCAGAAGCTCCAGTCCCACAATGGCAACTACTTGGACTATCTGCTCCAGTTGGCTTCGGGTAACTAGTTGGATTGATTAGCTCGGTTGGCATGGACTCACTAGCCTGATTGACTTGGGCTAACTCTTTTCCTAGTTAAGCCAATTTAAGCACACCTAAAAGAGGCCCCAGAGCCTCTTTTTTACAGGCTTAAGTCGGCCATTTGTAGGGAATTTGTTACAGACACTGGGGGGTATTCATGTTACAATAAGGGGTGCAAGTATTGTATAGCCGATTAGGACCAAAGGAGGGAGGCAAGGGATGAAACGGATTGCCATATTAAACACAGGGGGAACCATCTCCATGAGTGAAGACCAGACCACGGGTAAGGTCTCGCCATCTTCCACCAATCCGCTCAGCCAGGAGGGCAATCTCTTCCGTTCCTTGGCTGACCTAACCATCATTGACTTCTTCCACCTGCCGTCACCTCATGTGACGCCCCAACATATGTTGGAGCTTAAGAACTGGATTGAGGCTCGCCAGGAGGATTTCGATGGGGTGGTTATCACCCACGGGACTGACACTCTGGAAGAGACAGCCTATTTCCTGGAGTTGACCCTGGATTTGGACATCCCAGTCATCATTACGGGGGCCATGCGTTCCAGCAATGAAATGGGCTCGGATGGCCTGGCCAATTTGCGGTCGGCTATCGTCACCGCCGTCGCTGACCAGTCGCGGGGCAAGGGGGTCATGGTGGTCATGAACGAGGAAATCCACACGGCTACCTATGTGACCAAGACCCACACTACCAATGTAGCCACCTTCCAGACGCCAACCTTTGGGCCCAATGGGATTGTGTCTAAGAACCAGGTTCTCTACTTCCAGAAGTTGATTCATACCGAGCACTATGAGCTCCAAAGCCTAACCAAGCAAGTAGCCCTGCTCAAGGCTTACTCAGGCATGACGGCTGATTTGTTTGACCACATTGTGGACTCAGGCGCCTATAGCGGCCTGGTCATTGAAGGCTTAGGGGCAGGCAACCTGCCACCGGCTAGCTTAGCTGGCCTTAAGAAGGTGCTGGCCGCCGGCCTGCCAGTAGTCATGGTGTCGCGGGCCTTCAACGGCATTACGGAAGATGTTTATGACTATGAAGGGGGCGGCAAGCAGCTGCGCCAAGCCGGGGTCATCTTCACCCAGGGCTTGAGTGGGGTCAAAGCTCGCATCAAGTTGCTGGTCTTGCTTAACAGCCAGACGCCGGTTAATATCCAACAGGCCTTTCATTTAGGGGCAAAATAAGTGAAAAATTATCAAAAAAGGGATGCCAAGGCGACGTTTTTTTGATAAACTAATAGGGACAGTTAGAATGAGTAGAAAGGTGACCCATATGAGTCAAGTAACCCATATTGGATTAAGCTTCTTCGGCTACAATCGTAGTCAGGTAGAACGCGTCATTGAATCCAAGGATCAGCGCATCAGTGAGCTAGAAAAGCAAGTCGCTGACATCCAAGCACAAGTGACCAAGCTGCAAGCAGACATGGTCAAATATCAGGACATGGAACAAGCCCTTAAGGACGGGATTGTGGATGCCCGCCGCACAGGTAATCAGATTGTGCAAGAATCGACGGAAGAGGCCCAACGCCTAGTCGACCAGACCAACCAACAAGTGGTCCAATACAAGGAAGAGTTCGCCGCCTACAGCCATGACTTGGTGGAAGGCGGGGCCCAACTCAAGGATCAGCTCAATGAGATGAAGGCCCAAATGATGACCATTTTGTCACAGTATGAAGCCATCCTCAAAGACACTGACTTTGATGCCCTCTATCCAGAGAAGGAAGTCAATCGCTTCAACATCCAGCTTCAGGAATATGTGGCCGACGACGGCTTTAGCCTTAAGGGTCGGGAAGATTTAAGCCACCTCTTACAAGACGGCAGCCTGACTGAAGAAGAGAAGCAGGAATTGAAGAAATTAATCCAGGAAGTGATGACGGTCGAGCCTAATCAAGAGGCGCCCCAATCGAACGCGTCATCAACATCTGCCAAAGATAAGCAAGACCAGGAGGACGACGCCTCCTCTCAGTTCCAAGCAGTCAAGAAAGTTGTCGGGTCTGATCAAGTCTATGAAGAAGCGCCCGTAGGGGAAGAGTCCTCCAGCTCAGTCAGCGATGCTGACCGCAAGCTCGTCCCTTTTAAACCCAAACACAACAAGAAGAAACGATCATAAGCCTCAAGTCCCGTGTCAACCAACCACGGGCTTTTGCTTACTAAGAAGGAGCCTAACATGAGTTTAACAAGTCAAGTAGCCAAGCGCCGGACCTTTGCCATTATTTCTCACCCGGACGCGGGGAAGACGACCATCACCGAGCAACTCCTGCTCTTCTCGGGAGCTATCCGGGAAGCCGGGACGGTCAAGGCCAAGGGGAAGCAATCTAAGAAATTCGCCAAGTCCGACTGGATGGAAATCGAGAAGCAACGGGGCATCTCCGTCACTTCTTCGGTCATGCAGGTGGACTATGATGGCTATCAAGTCAATATACTGGATACCCCAGGGCACGAGGACTTCTCGGAAGATACCTACCGGACCCTGATGGCGGTGGATGCCGCGGTCATGGTAGTGGACTCAGGTAAGGGGATCGAGCCTCAGACCAAGAAACTCTTCGAAGTCTGCTCCATGCGTGGTATACCGATCTTCACCTTCATGAACAAGTTGGACCGGGACGGTCGGGAGCCCCTGGAATTGGTGGCGGAACTGGAAGAAGTCCTAGGCATTGATGCCTATCCTATGAACTGGCCAATGGGCATGGGGAAAAACTTACTGGGCCTCTACGACCTCTACAATAACCGGGTGGAACTACGCGGTCTAGACGGGGAAGAGGACAGTTATATTCCTCTAGATGAAGACGGGGAAGCCCAAGGCGACCATGCCTTCAAGCAATCCTCTATCTATTCTCAAGCCATGGAAGATGCCCAGCTCTTGTTAGAAGCGGGTAATGCCTTCGACCGTGAGCTCATTAACCGGGGTAAGTTGACGCCTGTCTTCTTCGGGTCAGCCTTAACCGGTTTCGGGGTTCAAACCTTCTTCGATGCCTTTGTGGATTTGGCGCCAGCGCCAGCCGCAGTGGAGGCAGAGGAAGGGGTAGTGGTCCAGCCAACCGATGAACGCTTTACTGGCTTTATCTTCAAGATTCAGGCCAACATGAACCCAGCCCACCGCGACCGGATCGCCTTTGTCCGCATCTGCTCCGGTAAATTCGAGCAGGGCATGAACGTGACCCTCAACCGGACCAAGCGGACCATTCGCATGGCCCACACCACGCAATTCATGGCCGATACCCGGGAAGAAGTGCAAGAAGCCGTTGCCGGGGACATTATTGGTCTCTATGATACAGGCAACCTACAGATTGGCGACACCCTCTACACGGGCAATGCCGGTCTGCAATTCAAGCCCCTGCCACAGTTTACGCCGGAACTCTTCATGAAGGTGACACCTAAGAACGTCATGAAGCAGAAGTCCTTCCACAAGGGGATTGAGCAGCTGGTCCAAGAAGGGGCCATCCAGCTCTACAAGACCTACCACACCGAAGAATACATTATCGGGGCAGTGGGTCAGCTGCAATTTGAAGTCTTCCAGTACCGCCTCCTGCATGAATACAATGCGGAAGTGGATATGACCCCAATTGGCAACAAGATTGCCCGTTGGATTGACGAGAAGGATCTCAACCCTAACATGTCTTCCAGCCGTAACCTCTTGGCTAAGGACCGCTTCGGTCAGCCGGTCTTCTTGTTCGAGAACGCCTTTGCTGAAAATTGGTTCAAGGACAAGTATCCAGATATTGAATTGAAAAAATTACTCTAATCACTTGCTCATGGAAAGGAGCCAGGCCTATGAATACGCCAGTTACCCTCTTAGCAGATTTCTACAAACTCTCCCACCGGGAACAATACCCAGCCAAGACCGAAAATGTCTACTCAGTCTTGACCCCACGTTCCAATGAACGGGCTCAATTTAGCCAACATGTGGTGGTCTTCGGGATCCAATACTATATCAAGGAATACTTGATTAATCGCTTCAACGAAGGCTTCTTCCAAAAGCCTAAGCGTCAAGTCATCGCCGACTATCAACGCTTCGTTAAGCATTCCTTAGGCTTGGACCCTGTCCCCGTGGCTCATTTGGAGGCCTTGCACGACCTGGGCTATCTGCCTATTAAAATCTCTGCCCTAGCTGAAGGGACTCGGGCACCTATCAAGGTGCCAGTTTTGACCATCGAGAATACCCATCCGGACTTCTTCTGGTTGTCTAGCTACCTGGAAACCACTATGCTCAACACCCTCTGGTTGCCGATGACTAGCGCCACGGTAGCCGATGGCTACCGCCGGATTCTGGAGACTTTCAGTCTGCAAACCACAGGTGGGGTCGAGGGCGTGGACTTCCAAGCCCATGACTTCGGTATGCGGGGCATGAGTTCGGAAATGACTTCAACCGTGTCAGGCGCGGCTCATTTGCTCAGCTTTTTGGGCTCGGACACCATTCCAGCCGGTTGCTTCCATGAAGAATACTATGAGGCTGACTGTGAGAAGGCTCCGATTATTATGAGTATTCCGGCCACAGAGCACAGCGTCATGTGTGCCTATGGCGAGGATAGCGAGCAAGAACTCTTCCGCCACCTGCTAACGGATGTCTATCCTAAGGGCTTTGTCAGCGTGGTGAGTGATAGTTGGGACTTCTGGCGCGTGGTAGGGGAATACCTGCCAGCCCTTAAGTCAGTCATTCTGGAACGTGAGGGTCGCTTGGTCATCCGGCCTGACTCTGGCGTGCCAGAAGACATTCTCTGCGGGACGATCCAAGAATTTGGCAAGGGCCAAACGCCAGAAGAAAAAGGGCTAATTGAGTGCCTCTGGGATACCTTTGGCGGCCAGGTCAATGACTTGGGCTACAAGGTGCTGGATCCGCATATCGGGGCCATCTATGGCGACTCCATTACCCTGGAACGGGCCCAACTGATCTTAGAGCGCTTGGCAGCTAAGGGCTTTGCTAGCTCCAACGTGGTCTTCGGCATTGGCAGCCGGTCCTATCAATCCATGACCCGGGACTCCTTCGGCTTCGCCCTCAAGGCGACCTCAGTGGTCATCGACGGTCAAGAGAAGGCTATCTTCAAGGCGCCTAAGACCGACAAGGGTGGCACCAAGAAGTCACAAAAAGGCCGGGTGCGGGTTTACCGCAATGACCAAGGTCAGCTGACCTACGAAGACGGCCATACCCGCGAAAGTTTGGCAGGCTGCGACAACCTCTTGCTACCAGTCTTCGAGAACGGCCGCCTCTTGCGCCGGACTTGTCTAGAAGACATTCGTCAGCTGCTCAAAGAAAAATAATAGAAGCAAAAGAGACTGAAAGTTGGCCTTTCAGTCTCTTATTTTTTTATTTTATATAAGAAAAAAACCGCCTGCTTATAGGCGGAGTTCTAACTCGACAAAGTTGTGGGCCTCTAGGATTTCGACATTGTCACGGTTGTTTTGCTGGAAGAGTTTGGCAATGGCAAAATCAATTTCCTTGGCGCGCACAGGGCGGTTCTTATTGATGACGATGATGTTCTTGTGGGTTGGGGCAGCTGAATAGAAGACGGTTGTAGGACCTAGGGTGTAGACCTTAACAATGGATGCGTCCGAACATTCTAGCTGTTTAGTGACCAAGTCATAATGACTATTGGTGACGTCAATCATTTTCATACGAGACCCTCCTTTAAGTCTATTATAAGCCTTTTCAAGCCAAAAATATAGGGGAATTTCTAGAAAAAAACCGCAAAGAGACATTTTCATGATAAAAAGCGACTAGGACGGGGCCAAATTAGGAAAGCGTTTAAAAAATTTTCGTCTTTAGGGTCATTTTTTCATGCTAGACGGTTGTTCTATCTGGAAAAAAATGTTATCCTAGTACGTGAAGAGATGTAATCGCCATTACATCCTCATCTTCTAAACTATTTTTTCAAAGGAGTTTTTTTGATATGGAAAAGAAAGAATTTCACGTTGTAGCTGAAACAGGGATTCACGCACGTCCAGCAACTTTGTTGGTACAAACTGCAAGCAAATTCTCTGCTGATTTAAACTTAGAATACAAAGGTAAATCTGTTAACTTGAAATCCATCATGGGTGTTATGTCATTAGGCGTAGGCCAAGGCGCTGACGTAACCATTACTGCAGAAGGTGCTGACGAAAAAGAAGCGCTTGAAGCAGTAACTGAAACTATGAAAAAAGAAGGCTTGGCTGAGTAATGACTTACTTAGCGGGTATTGCAGCGAGTGATGGGATTGCCATCGCTCCTGCTTATTTATTAACGGAGCCAGATTTGAGCTTTGAGCGAGTAGCCGTAGCAGACACTGACGCCGAAGTTGCGCGTTTGGATGCTGCCTTGGCTCAAGCCAAAGAAGAGATTACTGCCATTCGTGACTTGGCATTAGACGCTTTAGGCGAACACGAGGCACAGGTCTTTGAAGCTCACTTGTTGGTATTAGGCGACCCAGAATTAACTGACCAAATCAAAAATACTATCCGTAACGAAAAGGTAAATGCGGAAGCAGCCTTGCGCGATGTAAGTGGCATGTTCATCCAATTGTTCAAATCAATGGAAGACAACCCATACATGCAAGAGCGTGCAGCCGACATCAAAGACGTATCTGAACGCGTACTTGCCGCTCTCTTAGGCGTTAAGTTACCAAGTCCAGCTACGATCTCTGAAGAAGCCATTGTCATTGCCCATGACTTGACTCCAAGTGACACGGCGCAATTGAACAAGAAATACGTTCGGGCCTTTGTAACAAATATTGGCGGACGCACGTCCCACTCAGCCATTATGGCGCGCTCTCTGGAAATTCCTGCTATTGTCGGGACCAAGGAAGTAACCCATGTGGTCAAGGATGGCGACTTATTAATCGTCGACGCCTTAGAAGGTAAAGTACTTGTTAACCCTAGCGAAGCGGAAGTAGCGGAATACCGCCAAAAAGCCCAAGCCTTCGCTGACCAAAAAGCAGAATGGGCAAAACTGGTCTCAGCACCATCCGTAACCAAAGACGGCAAACACGTGGAATTGGCTGCCAATATCGGGACGCCAAAAGACGTAGCCGGTGTCTTGGCTAACGGTGGGGAAGCAGTCGGTCTTTACCGGACTGAGTTCCTCTACATGGACTCTGCTGATTTCCCAACTGAAGATGAACAATACGAAGCCTACAAGGCCGTATTGGAATCAATGGCTGGCAAGCCAGTGGTGGTACGTACCATGGATATCGGTGGTGACAAAGAGTTACCATACTTGGAATTACCACACGAAATGAACCCATTCTTGGGTTACCGGGCTATCCGGATTTCCTTGGACCAACGCGACATGTTCAAGACCCAATTGCGGGCTCTCTTACGCGCGTCTGTTCATGGCAACCTACGGATTATGTTCCCAATGATTGCGACCTTGAGCGAATTCCGTTCAGCTAAGTCCTTCTACGAAGAAGTCAAGGCTGAATTAGTCGCTGAAGGCGTGGCAGTAGCTGACGGCATCCAAGTCGGGATCATGATTGAGATTCCAGCTGCGGCTGTCTTGGCTCATCAATTTGCTAAGGAAGTAGACTTCTTCTCTATCGGGACCAACGACTTGATCCAATACACCATGGCGGCGGACCGGATGAACGAGCAAGTCTCTTACCTCTACCAACCTTACAACCCATCTATCTTGACCTTGATCAAGCATGTCATCGACGCATCGCATGCTGAAGGCAAATGGACTGGTATGTGTGGGGAAATGGCTGGGGACCAAACGGCTGTGCCACTCCTCTTGGGGATGGGCTTAGACGAGTTCTCTATGTCAGCGACTTCGATCTTGAAGACGCGTTCCCTCTTAACCAAGTTGGACTCTCAAGAAATGAAAGCCTTGGCTGACAAAGCCATCAACGAGTGCACCACTGTTGATGAAGTAGAAGCCTTGGTAGCGGAAGCTGTTGCTAAAGCAACTGGCCAAGCATAATAAGCTAAGAATTAGGAGACTAGGACGGCGGTCCTGGTCTCTTTTTGTGTGGGAAGGGCTTTGGACTTGGGAGCTGGCTGAGAAGGGGAGGCCGACCTAGCACAAGGTAGGGGTGGGGCGCGCCTCAGCTGTGGGCTGACCGTTCTTAAAGTAGAGGGTATGGACTAGCCAAGAAAAGGGGCCCGCCCAGGCCTACCAGACCTTGACAAAGCCCGCCCCATGCCGTAAAATAGATAGGTATTCGACTTGCGAATACAGCATGTCTCAGTAGCTCAGCTGGATAGAGCATTCGCCTTCTAAGCGAACGGTCGGGGGTTCGAATCCCTCCTGGGATGTTTTTTCTTGATTATAGGTGCTTATAGGTGATTAAAAATGCCTGTAAATCAATATTCTTGATTATAGGTGCTTATAGGTAA
>NZ_KV822203.1:14455-27770 GCF_001815865.1 Abiotrophia sp. HMSC24B09 | reverse complement strand
ATTCTTGATTATAGGTGCTTATAGGTAATTTAAAAACTGTGCACACTTTGTGCACACTCAGTGCACAAAAAAAGCTCCGCTAACCTTAATGGCTGGCGGAGCTTTTTTGCATGTCCAGAAGGTGGATGACCTTATCATCAGACTTAGCCTTTAGTTCATCTAAGACGTGTCCGTAGACTCGTCGAATCATGGTTGTATCAGCATGGCCTACACGCTCTGATACATATTGTTCATATACGTCATTGTTAAGCAGGTAGCTAATATGTGTGTGCCTGAACGCATGTGTGGTTATGCGTGGCACTCCAGCTCGTTCGCAGTGACGAGTCAGCACCTTATTAACCATGGTCCAACTAATCGGTTTAAAAGTGTTTCTGTTGATAAATATAAATCCATCCACATTTTTGTCAGATGTCTTGCACAAGCTTCGCCGGTCATCTACGATCTCAGCCAAGTAGGAGCAGGTTACTTTATCTACTTTTACCTGGCGGACACTAGATTCTGTTTTGGTAGCTTTGGCTTTGTGTGTAAGGACATAGTCATAAGATTGTCTAACCGAGATGACCTGATTAGCAATGTCAACATCGCCAAATGTAAGGCCCAAAATCTCCCCAATACGCATGCCGGTAGCATTGGCCAATATCAAGATGTAGTTGGCCGTATTATCGAGTGTGGTCGTTTCTAGGACCTGGTGCATCAACTTATTCATATCAGCCTCAGACAAGTATTTAACCTTCTTATCAGACTGCTTGCCTACGACCTTAGCGGAGAATGTAGGGTCTTTCTTAATGACACCGTTCCTAAAAGCATAGTCGAAGCACGCCTTTAGGTGATGGTGAAACTTCCTAGCAGTCTCATGTGCATGGTCTTTGCCGTAGTCTAGTATTATTCGTTGGTAATCAGCAGATGTAATGTCGCCAATCGACGTGGCGCCAAAGTAACTATCGACCGCCTTCATCGTATAGTGATAGTTGACCTGGGTCCGCTCTGTAATGTACGGCACCCTGGTCGTTTCATACCAACGCTTAAAATACCGTCTAAATTCCGTTGTCGCGCTTTCTAGGTCGTAGCCATGTATATTAGGTCGGCTTCAGTTAATCTCGCCTCAGCAGTGGCCTCTGCTTTAGTCCTGAAGCCCGATTTGTTTATCGTCTTACGTTTGCCGTCAGAATCGTAGTAAGAAATTCTATACTGCCAGACCTTACCGCGCTTAGTTATGCTTGCCATCAATACACCTCCTAAAACAAATGTTCTATTTTTGGCCCGATACATCCGCCAGCCGTCTGACTGGCGGTTCTAAATAGACTTAGATTTGGCATTTCAGATATAAAAAAATGGACGAATGCAAAGCACTCGTCCTAGCCCTAAAGGCAATATATGTTTTAATAGTCCTATAGACTCTACACATATAATATCAGACTCTAGTACCTTTGTCAAACAGAAATAACTCATTCACTTTTTTGGTAATTACATCTAACGTTGCATCAGATAGCTTAATTTTATTTAAGGCATGAATTTTTTTAGTTGGATTTATAATTCTGGTTTTACATATGGTGGTAATTTGGTCTATTTTAGCAACTGTCCCGCTTTTCATGAATTGGATTTCTTCTTGAAGGGCGATATATGAATTGACAGAATATTTGTAAAAGTCTCCTTGCTCCTCGTATCGTTTCGACAAGTATTTATGAGTTGCTTTGAAGGGGTAGGATATATCGGGGACCAACATCGTGGAAAGGGTAGGATACATTCTTGTGGACTCTTCATCGAACACGAACTCTTTGTCCTGGTGTGTAGCCTTAAACCTTTCCAGCTCTGTCTCAATATTGGATCTATGTAGACCGTATATGTTAATACTCCTAAGCGTAGCTTCAACTTTGTGCTCAATCGTATCATAAAATTCAGTCCCTAAATCTATCTCTTGTGGTTGAATTCTCTTGCCTTGCTTTTTAGACACAAGTGGTACAACTGTTAAAAGACCGGATTTAGTAGAATCTTTTGAGGTTAGAACTATGGCATAATGGACGCCGCCAATTTCATACCCGACGTTATATCCAAAATCTACCTTCACTACGCTACCTCTTGGGAATGCCCAGTATTTTACTGCCTTTCCTTTATACCTTGATTCAGCTATAGCATGATTAACCAATCTAGAAATCCATTTGAGCAAGTTGAGGTATTGCTTGTGATTTTGATTTTTGAAAATTTCATATGCCCTCGATATCTTGTCTAGCAGATTATTTTCATTTAAATGAGGCTGATTAGACATGTTTTTGCTCCTTCGCCCACGATGGCGTTTTTATTTTATGAATCTCACAAAGTGATGTGGCAAGCCGAAATATTCGGCGATTGCCTCTTGAGACATGAGCGACAACTCTGCATACTGCCTATTGAGCAGCTCAAAGGCAAAGCGATGCGCCTCCGCCTCCATGCGCATGATGGATGACGATACAGAGACCGATCGCATGAATGGAGTGCTAGCCTGCTTATGCAAGACGCAGTGGCCCAACTCATGGCAGAGCGTGTACTCTTGTAAATTCTCCTCAATCAGCTCATTGAGGATGATAGTATTAAAACGACTGTTTCTGACCGTCAGACCGCAGGTATCAGAGTCCAACGGCATGACCAGTATGTCAATCTTCTTATCCTTGGCAATGCGACGCGCATCGTACGTTGCATGCGCACGATATAGCTTGTCGACCTCATCACCGATTGTCATGGCGTCACCTCAAATCAGTTTCTGTATTTTTTAGGCGTGAAGTGTTGCTTGGCCTTTTGCTTGTTAAGCTCCATGGCCATTTGGATAGCTGCCTTAAGCGCAGCCTTACCTTCTTCAGTCATTGGCTCACCGTAAAAGTTGACCTCTGCATCGGTAGCCATACCATCTAGCAGGCGATCTACCTCCTGGCCAATGTCTAACTTCTCTTTTTCGGTAAGGGTATAATAAGGTTGTTCTGAACGTCCAAGAAGATAGTCAGTACTGACTTGAAAGTAGTCAGCAACCTTTTGCAAACGTTCGCTAGATGGGGACGACGCATCCCATTTTCTAATAGAACTGTTAGCCAGACCAAGTATTCGTTCCAATTCTGCCAAGGTCATCTTTTTGCTATCAGCAAGGCTTTTTATTCGTTCTACTAAAGACATTTTTATCAACTCCTAAGAGCTTACCAAAATAAAGAGAAAAATTTCCGTTTAAGTGTTGACACAAGGAAAATAATCCTTTATAATTACTTTGTAAGCTAAAATCGTTAAGCAAACATTTGACGCCTATCTATCTAAATAAAGTCCGCCAAGACAACGATAATGCACGTCTTAAAGTGTATGCTTATTTCTTATGCTTACATAATAGAATAAATTCCGTTCGATGTCAACAAGAACGGAACCTAAACTCGGAATATTTTCTATAGGGAGGAGGTGAGAGCATGACTAAGGAAACGCAAAAAGCCCTGGACACCATCAAGGAGCAACTCGAATTACTCAAAAATGTGTCCAAGGAAACATCAGACCCTGATAAGTTAGCGAATCTAACAAACTCAATGGCAAATTTGATTAGTACCGCTAAAACGCTAATTTTCTACTGAAAGTACCCCATTGGATTTGGTTTCTTTTCAGCATCAGCTCTGCGAAGTTCATCGTAGGCACTATTGTACCGCTTTAATAAAGTCTTAGGAGAAAGTGTGCTTACGTCCTCTGATTTTTCAACATAAAGCAACGCCAAAGCTTCTAACTTATTAGACGGAAAAGACTTATTCTCTTGGCCCATTTTTTTCACCTCCTCAACAACCTCAAGCACGCAGGCAGCTAGATTCATCATACCTAATGCTTGAGGTTAGGAGAAGAAGTGGAAACAAAATCAGCAAGAAACCTAAAACATTCAGCAAGAATTTACAAGAGAGGTGAGAACATGGAAAAAGAAACGACAATCAAAATTGAAAATATCGACGATCTAAAAAAACTGCTCGACACTGCAAAAGAGCAATGCGAACAGTTAACAGAGACGATTGAAAAAATTCAATCATTTAAGCCTAGAGTCCGAGTCGTTTAAGAGCCCAGAGTTCAGCAGCTTTCTCTTGCATTGAATGCCAATCATCAAAGGACGTATTTTCTCGAACAAATTCATCTAATGAGCTTTCGTCAATTTCTTCCTGGTTTTGGAAATCGAAACCGCTAGATTCGACGAATTCGTCAATAGAGTCAAAACTCGTGTAATTAATCATAAATGATGGTGTGAACAGGTCATCGAAAGAAACCGTGTGCTCGCCATCAAGACGCTTAGCATTCTGTTCTAACTGAGAAAGTTGCTTTCCAAGCTCTTCTAAGCCAGTAATCTCAAACATAATATCACCTCGTTTCTTTTAAGAGTGTGTCTAAACATCGAAGTAGAAGGTAAAGATGATGAAGACATATTAAGTGTATAACATATTTAGTTGTGAGTCAACGTTACAACCCTACATGTTGTGCGTAAGGAACTGAAAAATATGTGTAAACACAATATGTTGTGGAATAAAATAAGCGAGTTATTGGATAAAACTGAGCTAACCAAGGCAGAAGTGGCAAGAAGAGCAAATATTAGCACTTCATTGTTGCCAGCAATACGGAATGGCAAAGTAAAGAAACCTAGTTTTGAACTAATATGCAAATTATCTGACGCTTTTAACGTGGATATCAACTATTTCAGAGAGGGATGTTAAGGCAGGTTTTGCCTGATTTTACCTATTCAAAAAGCCCGTTAAGACGGGCTTTTTGTCTGCAAGTGATATTGCATGTGTCACTTGGTGTGCACAAAAATTACACAGTATAAGAATGAAAGAAACGCCGCTAGCCAACAAAGTCTAGTGGCGTTTCTTTATTTTTCTTTAATCTCAAATTCATGGACTCTATTAAAGACTAGGCCTTTTGCTTTATCGTTATCCTTATATTGGACGGCGTGTACTTTATGCTTGCCAACATTTGTTTTTGTATCTGGAACATAGAGAGAACCATCCATACCCAAACCAACCTGTTTGCTATCAACTTCTATTCCGTCAATGTAGAAATAGGTGAGCAAAGTACCATTGTCGCACTCTGCGATAAAGAGGTTTATATGAGTAACATTTCATTCATTTTTTCTTTTTGTAAATCATTCTTTTTTATAAAGGAATGAACTTGATTTTTCAGACCATACGCTGGGGAATTACGCATATCAGACCGACATCTCTAACTAATGACTCAAATACCTGTTTCAAGATTCTAATTTTGATAATTGATAAGAATAGACACTAGGAATTATCACTACAAAGAAAAGTGTCAAGAAGAATACCCAGTAAACATATAGTTGCACAAAGGAATTTAGAAACAATAACAATCCTCCTAATACCCAAATTTTTCCAGCTAGGCGATGCGTTTTTCTCCAGTTTTGATCATTCTCCAAGGTCCACGGTAGTCGAATACCGATTATATAATTTCGGTGTGTTTTTGGTAGATAATTTCCAATTACAATCATCACGACTCCCATAAAAATCTGAGCTAGTAGCCCACTCATCATGGAATAACCCAAAGATTCTCCGAAGATAGAAATCATTGATAGACAAGATACAAAAGGAATAATCCAGTAAATCAAAAGTTGTATTTTTGAACTGATATTGCTAGATTTAGGATCCTTAATCATTATAAATAGAAGCAACCAATGCATCAAAAGCATGAGAGTCGGTAATCCAAAGATAGCAAACATTTTATGATTGTAGCCATCTGCTTGACCCAGTAGATTAAAATGAGTGGGCATCTCCTCTGGTAATTGATACCAGAAAACACAACCTACAAGGGAAGGTAGTAGGATGAGAATGCTCGTAAATAATACCAATTTCTTATTGATTTTTATCTTCATCAAAATGATTTCCTTTCAGATCTGCTAACCAAACCATTATATCCTCTAAAACCGATGTATTTAACTCATAGTAAATAAAGTTTTTCTCTTTCATTTCATGAATCAAATCAGCTGCTTTCAAAATCGTAAGATGATGTGAAATCGTTGCACCCGTCAACTCGAAATTACTGGCAATTTCTCCTGCAGATAATCTACCTGTTTTGAGTAAATTTAAAATCTCTCTCCTAACTGGGTGAGATAAGGCTTTAAAGCTATTTGCAAAACTCATGGTTCTTCCTTTCCCTTTGTAATATTAGCAAGGCTAGGAATAAGCATGGTAGAACTGATAGCATTCCAGCCGGTGACGGGCCTAAAATCAAGAGGCCTGAAACTTTTTCTCCTGGTAATTGAAAGAGTAACCCAAGACCTGCAGTTGCATTGATTGCCCCATGAAATAGTGCTGAAGCCCAGATAGAGCCTGTCTTTGCCAACAACCAGCTTAACAATATTCCTAGGCTAAAACAAAATAGAAACATGGCGACAACTCCCAAAACAGGATAAGCAAAATAAGATAGTCCATAATTATAGCCTTGCAAATTGATTGGTAGATGCCAAAGACTCCAAATGAGACCAAGCAAGACATGAGTCTGGACTATTGAAAAGCGTTCTCTTAGAGCTGGGTAAAGATAGCCACGCCAACCAATTTCCTCTCCCAATGCAAAGAAACTATTAAGAAAAGGAGCGTAGGTCAAACTAGCTAGGATTTGAATCAAGGCCAAGGAAGATAAGGGAATGGTTGATTGAGAGACGCCTTTTTCTTGTAAGATGGCTTGAATAGATTCCAAACCAAGGCTGAAATTGCTAGGAAATACAAGAAAATAAAGTCCTGCTCCTAAAAAACTGATGACTGCTGGTAACCAGATAGCTAGTAAGTAAAAGCGCCAGTTCCTCTTGAGATTCACGACTAATTTAGATTTGATTCCACTAGGTTGATTCGTGATTTTCCCTAAAATAAAGACTGCAAGCGCAGGCATCCACATGGCCACAGTACTAGCAAGCTGATTCCATGGAGAATTAAGACCGGCACCACTTAGCCATAGTGCCAACCATATTATCCAAGCAAGGCCGTAAGCCAAGACCACAAAAAGAAGGATTGTTCTCTTATTTGACATATTGATATACTTCACTTTCTATTTAGATGTTTTTCTAAATAGTATTATACACCTTTCCATTCTATATACAAGAACTATTTAGATGTTTTTCTAAATAGTTTGGAAAATTTTTATTTCCCCTCGCTCAGCTTCAGATAAGTGTTTGTATGATTGATTTGTGGCAGAATAATTAGTGGACATGCTCATCTTCCTTTATACTGATTTTCGCAACTCTAGTATATCAGATGAACATGTCTTTTTTGTTGCACTTCATTTTATAACAGGGCAAAAACCGAAAATAAGTCCCTTATAATGATGACCTATTTCCAGTTTTTGTCACTGACTTGCTAAATAATAGTTGAAATAATTAGTTGATTAGCTACTATATGTCTAATCTCTACCCATTAGCCCTTAGCCGGTTCTCATAGGCCAGTTTCATTAACATGGTATAGAGGGGGCCCATGTCATAGCGTTTGGGGAATTCCAGGGTCAGGGTCAAGCGGCTTTCGCTGTGGGCCTTGAGGCGGATGTTATCCAGGTATTCAATGGTCAGTTCGCTGTCATCCAGCATGGCGCCAGCCGTTTCTAGCTCGACATTAATAATGTTCATGAGGAAGATGGTCTTATAGCGAGCCTTCTTGCCAGTGGTGCCTTGGCGGTCGACCAAGAGAATGCGGATATTGGTGAAGATGACCAGGTCCCGAATGAGGGCATAGCCCGCCTGGATTTCTTCTTCTTCGATTAAGAGATGGCCGTAGTCCTTGGCTAAGCTGTCTTTGGAGACCTCACTCATATTGCCGGATAGGCCTTGGAATAAATTGCCTAATACCATACTAATCCCTCCTTATGGATTCTTAGCTCTAGTATAGCAGACCCATGCCGTCCTTGCCCAAGAAAAGGCCCTAACTTTCAACTGGCTTCAATCTGTAGTACAATAGAAGCACGAAAATCAAGCAGGAAAAATGACCGCGCGACGGAGGGGGCGACAAAATGTTAGCATATGAAATATTGGGCCTAGAGGGTCCCACAGAGGATGAGGCGGTCCTAGAGGCAGCCTATCGTCAACGCTATGAGGAGTGGCAGGAGGATGCCCAGGCCCTGGCCCAACTAGAGGCAGCCTATCAATGGGCCCTCAGCCAGCGGGGCGCTAGCCAGGACATCGCCAGCTTGTTTAATGATTTGGATGACTCATCTGAGGAGGAGGGGACAGACTGGACCGACTTTGACCTGGAAGCCTGGATGGCATCAGGCCTGTCGGGCCAATTCAGCCAGCAGGTGGCTCATAACCGACTGGCCCAGAATCTGGCCGGTGTCAAAGCCCAATTCAATGACTGGTCAACCTGGCAGCAGCTCCTAGTCGACCAAGCCAATAAGGACTGGCAGGTGCCCCAGGAAGACTTCCTCTTGGCTCTACAAGCCCTGCCCCTAGAATCATTAGAAAATAAACGGGTTCTCTATACCTTACTGGGCTATGTTCCCAGCCTCAATGGCGATCCTGAACTGACCCAAGCCCTTGGCCAACGGGTCAATCAGCGCTGGCAGGAACTGGTAGGCAAGCCTTGGTATCCAATCAATCGCGCTATGCTCCTAACGGGCTTGATTACGACCTTTGGTAGTCTGGCTTGCTTTGGCTTACAGATCTTAATCTGGTTAGGGATCATGATTTGGCCCCAAGCCTATGCCGTCTGGCTGCCCTTGGTGGCTAGCAACGCCTTGGTCTGCTACTGTTTTGAGCTTGAATATAGTACGGTCAATAACTGGGGCCACTTCCCTCATTACTTGGATGGCAGGGGCTATCGCTATCTGGCCCTGTCCAGTCTGCCCTTGGCCGGCCTCTATCTGGTCACTCTGGTCTTGGGCCTCTTGGCGGTCTGGCAAGAGACCTGGTTGCCGGCCTTTGGCTGGACCTTTGGTCTGCTGCTGGCACTAGTGGCGGTCCTGCTCTTGGCCCAGCGGGGCTTAGGTATGGGGGCCTTTCACTTCAAGAATCAGGTCTATGATGCGGGCCAACCCATCCTCTATCTGATTTTGGCCGGCCTGGTCCTAGTGACCCTGGTTGCCTGGTTCTTGCACATGAGCCAGCCTAATTTTTCGATCTTCTTATTAAGTAGCTTTTATTTATATGTTAACGCCAAACTAGACCCAACCAAGAAGCCAGCAGGGCGCTACCTGCTTAACCAGGTCAGCTACCTGATTAGCGTCTCGGCCTTGCTGGTGGCTTGGCGACTCTATCAAGGTGCCTTCTGGCAGGTGCCCAACATTATCTGGTGGGTCATGGCCCTGACCTTAGTTCCCTGCCTTGTGGGGACTTTGCTGGCCAGATTCCAATCGCGTGAAAAGGAGTAAGTATTATGACAGTTATCGGTATTGACTTAGGTACCACCAACAGCTTGGCGGTGGCCTATAGTGACGGGCAAGTTCGCATGATTCCCAATAGTTTTGGGGAATATCTGACCCCTAGCGTGGTCTACTACGACGGGGCCGAAATCCAAGTCGGCAAGATTGCCCGGGAGAAATTAGTGACCCATCCTCAAGACACCGCCCAACTCTTCAAGCTCCATATGGGGGCCAACCGCCAAATTACCTTGTCCAAACGTGCCTTCCAGCCGGAAGAATTGTCAGCCTGTGTCCTCAAACAGTTGGTGGCAGACGCCGAGGCCTTTTTAGGTCAGACGGTGACCGAGCTGGTTATTAGTGTGCCGGCTTACTTCAACGCGGAGCAACGCCAAGCCACTAAGAAGGCGGGCGAGTTGCTGGGCCTCAAGGTAGAACGTCTCATTAATGAGCCGTCTGCAGCAGCCATTGCCTGTCATGAGGCAGACGAATTCGAGACCTTCGTGGTCTTCGACTTTGGGGGCGGGACCCTGGACGTGTCCGTGGTGGACTGCTTCGAAAATGTCATCTCCATTGCGGCCATTGCCGGGGATAACCACCTGGGCGGTAGCGACTTCGACCGACTGATTGCCCAATATGTTTGCCGCAAGGCTGGGACCAACTTTGAGGCTCTCAACCGACGCACCCGCAACTCTCTGCTCTTGGCGGCGGAGCGGGTCAAGAAGCAATTGTCTGAATTTGAGTCAGTCAATATGCAGGTCCAACTGGAAGGTAAGTCCCATGAATATAAGATTACCAATGAATTATTGGCTGAAATCAGCCAGCCCCTCTTCAAACGCATGCGGGAAGTCATCCGCAAGGCCATTGTGGAAAGTAAGTTTGGTGCGGGCGAACTAGACCGCCTGATCTTGGTTGGGGGTTCTTCCTACATGCCAGTGGTCAATGACTACCTCAAGCGCCTACTTAACCTGCCAGTCGTGAGCGGTCAGAAGATGGACGAGTTAGTGGCCCTAGGTTTAGGTCAGTATATCGGTATCAAGACCCGGGCCCAAGAGGTCAAGGACTTGGTGGTGACCGACATTTGTCCTTTCTCCCTGTCTACTTCGGTTCACAACTATGTGGATGAGGACAAGGATTTGTCTGACGTCCTGATTGCGCGTAATTCCGTTCTGCCTAGCAGCAAGACCCAGATCTATTCGCCGGTCCGCAAGGATCAGCCAACTATTCGTTTCAAGGTCTACCAGGGGGAAGCCATGTATGCCAAGGACAATCTCTTCCTGGGCTCGGTTCAGTTGCCAGTTCCTAGCAATGTTGACGACCAGTCCTTTGCGGTCACTTATTCCTATGACATCAACTCTATCCTCTATGTGGAAATCAAGACCGTGGCTACCGACGAAGTCAAGACCTACAAGCTGGGCCCTAACAAGAGCCTGGTAGCGGTGGATGAAACTGATACGGCCCATAAGGAAATCAAGGAGCTAGCCCTACAATTGGCTAGCCAACCAGAGCGGGATGCCCTCTTTGAACGGGCCCTGCGACTCTATCAAGAATTGAGCTTGGAGCAAAAGCAAGACTTACAACTGACTCTGATGCGCTTCTCCCGTCTCTTTGCCCGTTATCAGAACAACCTGCTTAAGAAGCGGCAGTTGCTGGATTCAACCAATGACTACCTAGACCACCTAGAGTGGGGCTTGGATGCCGGCATGGGCGATATCTTCCGGGATGTGGAGTCTGACTGGGACCAAGATTCGGATTGGGACCAAGAATTAGAAGCCGAGCTAGACCGGACCGTCATGGAATTCCTCAATGAGGATAGTGAAACTGAGGAAGGGGAGGATGCCCATGGCTAAGACGCCCTGGCAAGTCTTAGGGCTAAGCGGGCCAACTGCGGATAAGAAGGCCATTAAGCGGGCCTATGCCCAACAAGTTAAGCTCTACCATCCAGAGGACCATCCGGAAGAATTCCAGGCCCTACAGGCAGCCTACCAAGAGGCCCTCAAGCGGGCGACCGACTTAGCTGCCCAAGAAAGCAGGGGGGCGGGGGCGGATTTCTTAGGCGACCAGTCAGCAAGCAGTGGCCCAAGTGCCACTAGCAAAGCCGGCAGCCAGCCCGATCATGCCAGCGAGCAGTCTAAGGCCAAACCGTCAGATCAGGGGCCAGCCCAGTCGGCTGACCAAAAGCCTAACCAGTCGTCCGGCCAAAAGCCTGGCCAGTCGCCCGGCCCAAGTGGCCAGACCAAGTCCCAGTGGCAAGCACCTAAGCAAACAGAGCCTAGCTCTGAAACCAGCTTCGATTGGTCGGATGCCAATCAGGGGCCTGAGGACAGCACAAGTAGCCAGTCCCTGTCCTGGTCAGCACCGCAAGACCAGGAGCCAGCCAGCCAGGCTCATTTAAGCTGGCAGGACCAAGCCGATGAAGGCCGCCAGTCTGGCAGCCTCAACTGGCAGGACCGACCAGAGGAAGATCGCCAGTCGGGCAGTCTCAACTGGCAGGAGCAAGCAGAAGAGCGTCGCCAGTCGGGTAGCCTTAACTGGCAGGACCAAGCCGAGGACAGTCGCCAATCAAGTAGCCTTAACTGGGATGACAGCGAGTCCGATAGTTCTTTGGGGGACTTGGATGAGTTAGAGGCTGACGACCCCATTTTCTCTGAATTGGAAGAGCCCGAGCAGGACCTTTTCCGTCAGGAGGAGCAGGAGCAGGAGCCAGAGCCTGCGGACTACCAGCCGTCCATGGACTTCAACCTGGACTATCAAGTTGACATTCAGCAGCTTTTGGCTCCGCTCAGAGGCTTCCTGGATGACCAGGACCTAGAAGACTTGCTGACCAACCAAGCCCTTATGGCGCAAATTCGTCAGCATGACCAGAAAGAAGCATTAGACCGGGCCCTGACCCGCCTAGTCCTGACCCAGAATCGTCGCAAGCGCAAGCGGGTCAAGCAACTGGCCCAGCAATATGGCCTGATCCATTTGCTTAAGAAGAGCAAGCAGGGCTTCCGTCTGCCTTATTGGCCTCTGTGGCGCTTGGGCTTAGCGGGGATTGCCTTTTTACTGGCAGCAATCTTCGGGCGATTTACTGGCTCGGGCCCTAGCCATCCTGTTCCGCCACGCAAGCCAGCGGTCGATGTCGGCAAGTTGGCCGTTATTAGCTATGACCCTATTTCCATTCCGAGTTTTAGCCTGGACTTGTCCGGCCTAGATCAAATGGGGGAGAGCGGCCGACTGGAAGGGCCAGAGGGCAATCAGACCCTCTGGATTGGGGAAGAAGAGCGCCTGACCGGCATTAAGCAGGCTTGGTCTGTGACTCGGACTGCCACCCTCTATCAGACCCAGTCCGGCTATGCCCTCCACCTAAGGGCCAAGGACAAGCTGATAGACTTTAAGGACTATCAGGCCATGCGCCAGGTGAAGGCCTTTAATGACCAGGGAACCCAGAAACCGGCCCTAGTCGGTCAAGACAAGTCCAGCCAGCAATGGTACCTAGTGGACCTATCTTCGGGTAAAGTCCTGGCTGCCGTTAGTGGGGCAGCGCCTGAGCAGGGAGACACCAGCATGGGCGTTCACTACAGCCAGCAGGGAGACCTAGTGAAGGCCCAGTGGGAGCGCCTGCCCCAATAAGTTCTCAAGCCTTATAACTAGCCAGCAAGCCAGTCTTGCTGGCTTTTTTGTATGGAGCTAGTGGTCCACTCTGGAAAGTGGACCACTGGCTCAGACCAAACCGGCACTTTCCCCTTGTTTTCCTGCAAAAACAAAGGAGCTAGTGGACCACTCGAGAAAGTGGACCACTAGCTCAGACCAAACCGGCGAATTTCCCTGATTTCCGGCAAAAACAAAGGAGCCAGTGGTCCACTCGAAAAAGTGGGCCACTAGCTCAGTCAAAAAGGGCGAATTCCCCTGGTTTCCGGCAAAAACAGAGGAGCCAGTGGACCACTCTGGCAAGTGGACCACTAGCTCAGACCAAACCGGTGAATTCCCCTGGTTTCCGGCAAAAACAAAG
>NZ_KV822203.1:0-14435 GCF_001815865.1 Abiotrophia sp. HMSC24B09 | reverse complement strand
GGTTTCCGGCAAAAACAAAGGAGCCAGTGGACCACTCGAGAAAGTGGGCCACTGGCTCACGCGAAACCGGCGAATTCCCCTGGTTTCCGGCAAAAACAAAGGAGCCAGTGGTCGACTCGGGGAAGTGGACCACGGCGAATACCCCTGATTTTGATTGCTTTCTGCAAGTCACAAGCTCTTAAGCCCGGCCCAGCCCCAAGGTAAGGGCTTTTCAGTCACTTTCTTTCGCCAAGGCAACAAGAAGATGACAAAAAATCCTGCAAACGCGACCATGCCTGATTTATCAAGGATAGGGCCCCATAAAGCCTGTCAGGGTCTAGCACATGTGTTGACAGATGGGCAGACTTTCGATAAACTTTGATTATCAAATAGTTTGATATTCAAAATAAGTTAAAGGGGTGATAGTGAGTGGACCATTCGACCATTTTGGAAATGAACGAATTTTTGGTCTCTATCTTTAATGAAATTCTGTTAATTGAAGAAACTTCGCTCAAGATGAGTGAGTTTTCGGATTTATCAATCAAGGAAATGCATACGATTGAAGCTATTGGTTTGGGCGGCAACTTGAGCTCTTCGGAGGTGGCTAAGAAAATTGCCATCACCATGGGGACCCTGTCAGTGTCCATCCAAAACTTAGTAAAAAAAGGCTATGTTGAGCGTGTGTCCTCACCCAGCGATCGCCGGGTGGTGCTACTCAAGCTAACTAAGCGGGGTAAATTACTCTATCGGATCCACCGCAAGTTCCACTTGAACATGGTAGCCGAGACCTTAAACGGCATGGAGCCTGAAGAGGCAGCCACCTTAGTTAAGGGCCTACGTAATTTACATCGTTTCTTGGACAATGCTAAACAACGATTAGGAGAGTAAGATGAGTCGTATTATTGCAACAGGTGCTTATTTACCTGGACAAGCCTGGTCCAACGACCAATTAATCAATGCTTATCAACTAGAATCCAGTGACGAGTGGATTGTCCAACGGACAGGAATTCACCAACGTTACTTCGCAGCTGAGCACGAAACCGTCGCGATGATGGCGAGTGAGGCGGCCAAGCAATTATTGAAGAATTTATCCCCTGACATTGTCAGCCAAATTCGTCATATTGTCGTCGCAACCATGTCGGCTAAGGCTGCGACCCCATCTATTGCCTGCCAAGTGCAAGCCATGATTGGGGCGGAAGGAGCTTGGGGCTTTGACCTCAACGGCGCCTGTTCTGGTTTTGTAATGGCGATGGAAGTAGCCAACCGCCTGGCAGCTAGCCAGACCCAAGGTTACACCCTAGTCATCGGTGCTGAGAAAATGAGTCAGATTGTGGATCTAACAGACCGTACCACTGCCGTCTTGTTCGGTGATGGGGCGGGGGCTGTCCTGATTCAGCATGATGGTCAAGAACTCAGCGGCTATGCTAGTCAAGTCTTTGCCCAAGGAACAGGGGGCGCGGCCATTGAGGTCCATGAAGCGTCCGATGGTCAGTGGGCTATGCAGATGCAAGGGCGTGACGTCTTCAATTTCGTCAAACGAACCGTCATTAAAACCCTAGCAAACTTTATTGAGCAGAATGATTTTGATATTGACTATTTGATTTGTCACCAAGCGAACCAACGCTTGTTAAATCTGATTGCGGACAAGTTGTCCCTAGAAGAAAGCAAGGTACCTGCTAATATTGCCCAAGCGGCTAACACCTCAGCAGGCTCTATCCCAATTCTCCTAGACCAACTGGTTCGTGACGGGCGATTGCGACTGGATGGAACGCAGTCCATTATCCTAAGTGGCTTCGGTGCTGGCTTAGCCTGGGGTCACCTACACCTTTCCATCTAAGAATCAAAAAAATATTATTTATTTAATGGAGGATCATTATTATGACATTTGAAAAAGTACAAGCGATTATTGCAAACCAATTAGGGATCGACGAAGCAGAAGTACAATTAACCACTGACTTCGAAAACGACTTGAAAGCTGACAGCTTAGACGTATTCCAAATCATCAGTGAAATCGAAGATGAATTAGACATCACCATCGACACTGACCAAAACTTGAAGACTGTTCAAGACTTAGTAAACTACATCGACTCTTTATAATCTATTTTTCTTAAAGTTAGGACTGAAGGTATGAAAACAGCTATTACGGAGTTATTAAACATTGAATATCCAATTGTTCAAGGCGCAATGGCTTGGGTAGCAGACGCTGATTTAGCAAGCGCGGTATCAAATGCAGGCGGCTTAGGGGTGATTGGGACTGGCCACGACAACGTGGACACAGTTCGCGCTAAGGTAGAGGCAATGTTTGCCAAAACCGACAAACCTTTCGCTGTCAATGTAATGTTATTGAACCCACATGTGGAAGAAGTGGTAGACTACTTAATCGCATCTGGCGTCAAAATCATTACCACTGGTGCAGGGAACCCAAGTAAGTACATGCAGCGCTTCGAAGAAGCGGGCATTAGCCTGATTCCAGTAGTAGCGTCTGTGGCCTTGGCCAAACGTATGGAACGCATCGGCGCCAAAGCAGTGGTGGTCGAAGGTATGGAAGCAGGGGGCCACATCGGCAAACTGACTACCATGGCCTTGGTTCCTCAAGTGGTGGATGCCGTTAAGATCCCAGTTATCGCTGCCGGCGGGATTGGGGACGGACGTGCCATGGCAGCAGCCTTCATGTTGGGGGCTTCCGCGGTTCAAGTGGGGACTCGCTTTGTTGTGGCGCATGAGTCTAACGCTCATGACAACTTCAAGCAAGCCATCATTAAGGCCAAAGACATCGAAACCGTGGTGACCGGCCAAATTACCGGCCACCCAGTACGGGTCTTGCGTAACGCCTTAACCACCGAATACCTGCAAGCGGAAAAAGAAGAAACCAGCAAGGCAGAGCCAGACTTTGAACGATTGAACAAAATCGGTAAAGGCGCCCTCCGTCGTGCGGTAGTGGAAGGTGACGTTAAGACAGGTTCCCTCATGGCCGGCCAGATTGCTGGTTTGGTCTCTAAGGAACAATCCTGTCACGACATCATCCAAGACTACTTGGCAGAATGCCGTCAGACCATTCAAGCTAAGCTTGACTTGGTCAATCAATAATTGATATTTCCTTTCCTACTTGCTGGCACCCCCTAGCTGGTAAGTAGGCGAACCAAAGAGCTTGCTCTGACTTTATCCCTCTTAGGAGTGAGCTCTGGCCTTCGGGCCTTTTATATTATGATCGCAATCAAAACGAACTATAACTGAGGATAGGAGTCAGTGTATGAAACTAGCACTTATCTTTAATGGCCAAGGTGCCCACTATGCGGGCATGGGAATGGACTTTGACCGTCAATTTCCCCAAGCCAGCGCTGTCTATGAGCAGGCAGAAGCGGTGACCGGTTGGCCCTTAAGAGAATGGATCCAACAAGAACCTGAACGCTTCGGCCAGACCCGCTATGCCCAAGTCGCCATTACGTCGACCAGCCTAGCTATCTACCGTAGCATCCAAGACTTGTTACCTCCTGTAAGCTATATGGCCGGATTGAGCCTAGGTGAATATTCCGCCCTGGTTGCCAGTGGTGCCCTAGACCAAGCCAATGCCTTTGCCTTATTGCAGGAACGTGGCGAACTCATGTCCAGACAATGCGAAACCCTAGCCAGCGACAGTCCATGCCAAATGGCGGCGGTAATGGGTGTGCCTTATGAAGAATGTCAAGCCTTGGTAGCCCAAGTGGCCGATCAAGAGCCGCTCTACATTGCCAATATCAACTCTTCAGCCCAAATCATCGTGGCGGGGACTATTGCGGCGGTTGAGCGCTTCAAGGAAATCGCCAAAGCTGCCGGCTACAAGAAAGTCATCCCCCTCAAAGTCGAAGGACCTTTCCATAGTCCCTTGATGGCCAATGCCCAAGAAGCCATGGCCCAAGCCTTGGAAAAAGTGACCTTTAAGAAAGGGGACGTGCCCGTCATCAGCAACACCACGCTAGACCTTCATCAGCCTGAAAGCCTCTCCCAAGTACTTGTTCGACATCTTGTTGAGCCAGTTTACTGGAAGCAAACCATTGATAAATTGGTTGAAGAAGGTGTGACTCACCTAGTTCAAATCGGTCCCGGCAATACCTTAGCTGGCCTGCTCAAACGCGAAGGCCTGGCCCTCAAGGTACAAGTCCTGGACAAAGTCGAAGACCTCGACGCCCTCAAAAACTTTTTAACGGAGGAAGAATAAATGACCTTAACCTGTTTGATTACGGGCAGCTCCCGCGGGATTGGCCTAGCCATTGCCCACCACTTAGCGGCTAAAGGCCACCGTGTCATCTTAAACAGCCGTAGTCCCATTGCCCCTGAAATCTTAGCTCAATTTGAAGGCTATGAGCAACCAGTCTTACAAGCGACTGGTGACATCAGCCAATTTGACGTGGCTAAGCAATTAGTGGATGACCTCTATGACCAAGGCGTCCAAGTGGATGTATTGGTCAACAATGCCGGTATTACCCGCGACGGTTTGGTTATGCGCATGAGTGAAGAAGACTTCAACGCGGTCATCCAAACCAACTTGAACGGTTGCTTCAACATGTGCCGTCATTTGACCCCACGTCTCTTGAAGCAAAAGGGCGGCCGCATTATCAACATGACTTCCGTTGTTGGGGTTATGGGGAATGCTGGCCAGGTCAACTATGCTGCCTCTAAGGCTGGTATGATTGGTTTGACCAAGTCCCTAGCCCGCGAAGTGGCTAGCCGTGGCATCACCGTCAACGCCATCGCCCCAGGCTTTATCGAAACGGACATGACCGATCAATTATCGGATCGCGTCAAGGAAGCCATGTTAGGCCAAATCCCACTCAAACGCTTTGGCCAAGTGGAACATATCGCCCAAACAGTCGACTTCTTAATCGACAATGACTACATCACAGGCCAAGTCATCGAAGTCAACGGTGGCTTGCACATCTAAGGTCTGATTCCTAGACCCGCACTACAGGAGGTAATTATGCAACGAGTTGTCGTAACAGGTTTGGGGACTGTCTCCCCAATTGGTAACAATGTCGCCGCATTCTGGGACAGCATGCGCCATGACAAGGGCGGTATCGCGCCTATCACTAAATTCGATCACAGTGGCTCTAGCGTCTCTGTGGCCGCTGAAGTCAAAGACTTCGACCCAAGTCCCGTCTTAGACCGTCGGGAAACCCAACGGATGGACTTCTTCTCCCAATATGCCGTGGTGGCATCAGTAGAAGCAGTAGAAGACTCAGGCTACAAGATTGAAGACAATGCCCACCGGGTAGGGGTCTTAGTCAGCTCAGGGATCGGGGGCTTAATCGAAATCGAAAAAGGCATCCGTAAGATGATTGAGAAGGGCGCTAAACGTATTCCGCCACTCTTCGTGCCACTGACCATCGGGAACATGGCTTCTGGTAATATTTCCATGAAGTTAGGCATCAAGGGCCCAAGCTTGGACATCGTGACAGCCTGTGCCTCTGCTACTAACTCTATCGGGGAAGCCTTCCTCAAGATCAAGACAGGCCTCTTAGATGCCTGCTTGGCAGGTGGGGCAGAAGCTACTATCTGTGAAATCGGGATTGGCGGCTTCGCAGCCTTGACAGCCTTGTCCACCAACCAAGACCCAGCCACTGCTTCCCGTCCTTTTGACAAGGACCGCGATGGCTTCGTTATGGGTGAAGGGGCCGGTGTCCTCTTCCTGGAATCCCTGGAGTCTGCCCAAGCTCGTGGCGCCCACATCTATGCTGAATTAGTGGGTTACGGGGCTAACTCAGACGCCTACCACATGACTGCTCCAACCCCAGACGGGTCTGGCGCTGGTGAATGTATCAAGCAAGCCTTGGCTATGGCCGGGCTCAGTGCTGAAGACGTGGACTACATCAATGCCCACGGGACCAGCACGCCAACCAATGACAAGGGCGAAACCCAAGCCATCAAGTATGCTTTGGGCGATGCAGCTTACAAAGTGGCTGTATCCAGCTCTAAGGGCCACTTCGGTCACCTCTTAGGTGGTGCCGGTGGGGTAGAAGCCATTGTCTGCGTTAAGGCCTTGGAAGAAGGTTTCGTACCTGCGACCCTAGGTCTAGAAAATCCAGAAGAAGGCTGTGACCTGGACTATGTCCCAGGCCATGGACGCCAACAAGACATCCAAGTTGCCCTGTCTAACTCCCTGGGCTTTGGCGGTCACAATGCGGTCCTTGCCTTCAAACGATGGGATGGTAAGTAAGCATGCAATATGAAGAACTCGTCAAATTAATCGACAAACTCGACCAGTCTAGCCTGGCCTACTTCGAATTCACCAATGACAATGAGCGTCTGCTCTTGGCTAAGGAAGTGCCACAAGTGGCAGCGCCAGCCCCAGTCGTGGTGACCGATGTGACTGAATCTGCTGCCCTAACAGCCCCAGCTAGCCTGGCGGCCCCAGCCCCTGTGGCAGCGCCTGAAGTGGTAGAAGCGCCTGCAGCTCCTGTACCAGCGCCAGCAGCCGCTGGTAAGGAGGTGCCAGCTCCTATGGTAGGGGTAGTCTACCTGCAAGCTAACCCTGATGCGGATCCTTACGTGCAAGTAGGCGACAGCGTCAAGAAGGGCCAAGTCCTCTGCTTGATTGAAGCCATGAAGCTCATGAATGAGATTGTGGCCCCTCAAGACGGCGTGGTCTCTGCCATCTTAGTTGAAAATGAAAACATCGTGGAATACGGCCAAGCCCTCTTCCGCATTAGCTAAATTAGCTAAACCCTAAACATCACCCCCAAAGAAAAGAGGAATAAACATGACTTTATTAACTGCTCAACAAGTAATGGACATTATCCCTAACCGCTACCCAATCTTCTTCATCGACGCTGTGGATGAGTTGATTCCAGGTGAAAAAATCGTCTGCCGTAAGAACGTGACCATCAATGAACAAGTCTTCCAAGGTCACTTCCCAGGCGAGCCTGTTTTACCAGGTGTCTTCATCTGCGAAGCTTTAGCTCAAGCCGGTTCTATCCCACTCTTGCAAATGGAAGGTTTCCAAGGCAAGACCGCTTACCTAGGTGGCTTGAACAAGGTAAAATTCCGTCAAAAGGTAGTACCTGGTGACGTGCTTCGTCTCCAAGTAGACATCGTCAAATTGCGTAAGAACGCAGGGATTGGTTACGGCCAAGCCTTCGTTGGCGACAAGAAAGTTGCGGAAGCAGAAATGACCTTCATTATCGGAGCAAAATAATATGTTTAAAAAAGTGTTAGTCGCCAACCGTGGTGAGATTGCAGTCCGAATCATTCGGGCCCTGCGCGAAATGAATATTACGTCGGTGGCGGTCTATAGCGAGGCAGACCGGGAGGCCCTTCATACCCAATTAGCGGATGAAGCCATCTGTATCGGGCCTGCCAAGGGCTTAGACTCCTACGCCAACCCAGTGGCCATTCTGTCCGCTGCCATGGTGACGGGGGCTGACGCCATCCACCCAGGCTACGGCTTCTTATCCGAGCGTAGCGATTTCGTTGCCCTCTGTGAAGAGGTCAATATCAAATTCATTGGCCCTAAGAGCCACATTATCGAAGCCATGGGGAACAAGCAAAATGCCCGCAACACCATGAAGGCAGCCGGCGTGCCTATTACGCCAGGTTCCGACGGCTTGGTGCATAGCTTAGAAGAAGCCCATGCCATCGCCCAAAAGATTGGCTTCCCCTTGATTATCAAGGCAGCCGACGGTGGGGGCGGTAAGGGCATGCGCCGGGTGGAAGATCCTAAGGATTTTGAAGCCCTCTTCCTCCAAGCCCAGAACGAAACCCAGTCGGTCTACGGTAACCAAGATCTCTATATCGAGAAAATCATCTACCCAGCCCGCCATATCGAAGTCCAACTTCTGGGCGACGAGCATGGCCATGTCATCCACCTGGGGGAACGGGACTGCTCCCTGCAACGTAATAACCAGAAGGTCATTGAGTTTGCGCCCGCTGTCTGCCTAGATGAGGACACTCGTCAGGCCATCTGTGGGGCAGCCGTTAAGGCAGCTTCGGCCATTGGCTACACCAATGCCGGGACCATCGAGTTCCTCTTGGCTGACAACGGTGAATTCTACTTCATGGAAATGAACACCCGTCTGCAAGTGGAGCATCCGGTGACCGAGATGATTACTGGGGTAGACATCGTCCAAGAACAGATTAAAATCGCCATGGGCCAGCCCCTCTCTTATCAACAAGAGGACATTGTCTTGTCAGGGTTTGCCATTGAGTGCCGTTTGAATGCGGAAGATCCCCTTCACCAATTCCGTCCGGCTGCTGGCCATATCAAGCAGTTAGTCCTACCGTCTGGCGGTATGGGCTTACGGGTGGAGTCTGGAATCTATCCTCAATACACCTTGCCACCTTTCTATGATTCCATGATTGCTAAAATCATTGTCCACCAACCAAGTCGTGAGGCGGCCTTCCGACTGATGGAACGGGCCCTCTATGAAGTGGCCGTTGATGGACTGGTCACCAACGTGGAACTGCTAGAAGCCATGGTGGCGGATTCCCACATCCAAGCGGATGATTACCACACCAAGTGGTTAGAAGAAAGCTTCATGCCAGCCTGGCTGGACTTCCAGAAAGAGGCTGAAGCAACAGAGGAGGCCTAGTAAATGGCATTATTTCGTCGTAATAAAACCATTCAACTGAATGCGGACGCCGTAGCAAAATATTCGGATAAGGTCGCCCAAATCCCAGATGATTTGATGGCCCGCTGTCCTAAGTGCCACAAGGTCTACTTCACCAAGCAGAAACCTGAGGACTACTGCTGCATGCACTGCCACCACCATTTGCCATTTCCGGCTATGGAACGGATTGACTGGCTAGTGGATGAGGGCAGCTTCCAAGAAATCAACGCTGATCTCTGGAATGACAATCCCCTAGGTTTTCCTAAGTATTCTGAAAAATTAGCCAAGCTGCAGGAAGCGACTGGCCTTAAGGAGGCTATCGTGACCGGGACAGCCCGCCTGGACGGCCATGACTTGGCCCTAGGCGTCATGGATAGCCGCTTCGTCATGGCTTCCATGGGGACCGCCGTAGGTGAGAAGCTGGTTCAACTCTTTGACCTGGCCACCGCCCAAGGCCTGCCCGTGGTTCTCTATATCGCTTCTGGTGGGGCCCGCATGCAGGAAGGCATCCTGTCCCTCATGCAAATGGCCAAGGTCAGCCAAGCCGTAGCCCGTCATTCGGCGGCCGGCGGCTTCTACTGTGCCGTTTTGACCCATCCGACGACCGGTGGGGTCACGGCCAGCTTCGCCATGCAGGGTGATGTCATCTTGGCTGAGCCCGATGCCACCGTCGGTTTTGCCGGCAAACGGGTCATCGAGCAGACCCTGCGCAAGCCTTTGCCTGATGATTTCCAGGCGGCTGAGACCGTCCTAGGCTATGGCTTTATCGACCAAATCGTGCCCCGAGACCGCCAAAAGCGGATGCTGGCGCAACTCTTGACTATTCACGAGGGAGGGAAGGCTCAATGAAGGCTTATCAAATTGTACAAAAAGCCCGTGACATTAAGCGTATCTCCACCTCGGAAGTGATTGGGGCCCTCTGTGGCGACGACTTCATCGAGTGCCACGGCGACCGCATTATGGGCGATGACGCGGCCATTATGGGCGGTGTCGGCCTGGTGGACGACCAGCCCATGACCATTATCGGTATTCAAAAGGGCAAGACCACCAAGGAAAACATCAAGCGTAACTTCGGTTCAGCCAGTCCTGCTGGCTACCGCAAGGCCCAACGTTTGATGAAGCAGGCTGAGAAATTCGGCCGGCCCATCCTGACGTTGATTAATACGGCCGGCGCCTTCTGTTCGCCTGAGTCCGAGGAAAATGGGATTGGGGAAGCCATTGCCTCTTCCTTGCTACTTATGAGTGAACTGACCGTACCGACTATCGCCATTATTTTGGGTGAGGGCGGGAGCGGCGGTGCCATTGCCCTGGCCCTAGCCGACCAAGTCTGGATGCTAGAGAACGCTATTTATTCCATCTTGTCGCCTGAAGGCTTCGCTTCCATCTTGTGGAAAGACGCCAAGCAAGCCGGTAAGGCTGCCGACATGATGAAATTGACCGCGACTGAACTCTTGGACTTGAAGGTCATCGACCGCATCGTGCCCGAGACCTACAACTCCAAGCCCGTGGAAAATGACGTCCTCTTAGAGCGCCTCAGCCACTTGATCAAGCGCGAATTTAAGAAACTAGGCCAAAAAACGGCCCAAGAGCGTCTGGCCCAACGCCAAGACCGCTTCAAGCAATTTTAGGAATTGTGACCGCCCGGGCCTAGCCCGGGCTTTTGTGTGGAGAGGGGTGGCGGGAGCTAGGAAGCTTTCTGTGGAAGAGCCCCAATCCCCCAAAAAGGCAGAAAGTAGCCTGTGAAGAGGCGGAAACTGGGGCAGAAGCACCGAAAAGGCGCGAGCTAGTGGCCCACTCTGGCGAGTGGACCACTAGCTCCCTGGGAGAAGGCTGAAACCTAGTCACAAGCCCCGAACAGCAACCACACCCCGCCCCCTCTCCACTATAGCTGAGCCCTATAACCCGTCATAGAAACTAAATGATTGACTATTGGCGGCAAAAGGGCTAGAATATTCTCATGATGATTAGAATGAAAACTCAATAGGAGGTTCTTTAATGAAATTAAAAGCATTGAAACGTTCCGCCCTTGTGGCGACTTTATTGGCTAGCTTTGTGGCTGGCCCTGTGACAAGCTTTGCTCAACCAGCTGGCGTTGACGCCTCTGTAGAGCAAAAGCTCAGCATCGCGACCCAAGGGGAGCTGGCTACTTTGGACAGTGCCCTCTACAATGACGTGTCAAGTTCTGACATGATCGGTCAGGTCTTCGAAGGCCTTTACCGGGTGAAGAACGGGACCGAAGTGGAGTTCGGCCAAGCTGAATCGGTCAAAGTCTCTGACGACGGCTTGACCTACACCTTTACCTTGCGCGACGGCCTCAAATGGAGCGACGGCAGCCCGGTGACGGCGGCCGACTTCGAGTACAGCTACCAACGTCTGGCCGATCCTAAGTCTGGTGCCAGCGTCCAATCGGTTGACGTCTTCAAGAACGCAGCCGCAGTCCGCAAAGGTGAAAAGGAAGTCTCCGAATTAGGGGTCAAAGCCTTAGACGACAAGACCCTGGAAGTGACCTTGGAATACCCAGCGCCATACCTGCCAAAACTCTTGTCTGGTAGCCGCTACATGCCTGTCAGCAAGGCAGTTCACAGCGCCAAGGCCGACAAGTACGGGACCAGCGCTGACAATGTGGTGACCAACGGTCCTTTCACCATTCAAGACTGGAACGGGACCAACCTGGAGTGGAAATTGGTCAAGAACGACAACTACTGGGATGCGGCCAACGTTTACCTTAAGGATGTCCAAGTTCAAGTTATCAAAGAAAACTCCACTGGTGCCGACCTCTTCGATGCTGGCCAGTTGGACTACACCACTTTGACTGACCAATTTGTCCAAGAATACACTGGGGCGGACGATTTCCATACCGCTTCTAAAGCCACCATCGGTTACCTCAGCTTCAACACCCAACGGGAAGCGACCGCGAATGCCGACTTACGTCGCGCCATCGCCCAAGCTTTCGACAAGCAAGTCTATGCCGACTCCGTCATCCAAGACGGCTCCAAGGTCCTCAACAACCAAGTGCCTAAGGACTTCGACGTCAACGAGGCAGGCGAGGACTACCAAACAGCGGCTGGCCCAATGTTAGAGTATAACTTGGAAGCGGCCCAAGCTGACTGGGCTAAGGCCAAAGCGGCCCTAGGCAAGGACACCATTGAATTGCAATTGCTGACTTCTGACGTTGGCTTGTCCAAGCGGACAGCTGAGTTCTTGCAGGCCCAATTAGAAGCTAACTTGCCAGGCCTCAAGCTGACCATTTCTAGCGTGCCCCTCAAGAACCGTCTCGAGTTCCAACGTCAATCAGACTTTGACATCTTCTACGGGACTTGGGCGCCAGACTATCAAGATGCCCTCAACTTTATCGAGCAGTACAAGACTGGCGGCGGTATTAACTTCGCGAAATATTCCAATGCTGAATACGACAAACTAGTGGAGCAAGCCCGCAACGAATATGCCAACGACCCAGCTAAGCGTCGCCAAGCCTTAATCCAAGCCGAAACCATCGGCATTAAGCAAGACGCAGTCGCTGCGCCAATCTATCAATCTGCTACTTCTTACCTACTCAAAGCCCGCGTGAAAAACTTCGAAGTGATGCCATTCGGCCGTACCATTAACCTACGTCCGGTCTACGTGACAGAGTAATAAGGAAAAGAAAACAGAGAAAAGCCCGCACCACGGTGCGGGCTTTTTGTGTGGCGTGGGGTGGGGGGCAGAAACTAGGTCAGGGCAGAAAATGGGTCAAAAGCTAGCGAAAGCACGAGCTCCTCGGAAAGCGGCAGAAACTAGATCAAAAGCTCCGAAAAGCCGTGAGCCAGTGGCCCACTCTTTCGAGTGGACCACTAGCTCCCTGGGAAAAGGGCGGAAACTGGGCCAAAAGCCCGAAAAGTCGTGAGCTAGTGGCCCACTCTTTCGATTGGTCCACTGGCTCCCTTTGCCTGCGGACTAATGAATCTGCACGGGCTGGCCAGGATTTTCTAGTAGCTCATGCAGCTTGAGGTGGGGCTGGGCGATGGCGTAGGGCACGTTGGCGCCGTGACCGTGTGCCTGCAGGGGCATCTAAACACAACAGGAAAAGCCTTGATTTACAAGGCTTTTTTGCTTGTCTATAACTGATTTGCCCCATCATTTGCCCCACATTTTTTTATGAGCAATCTTTCCAGACATCTCTGATTTGATTAAATTCCTCAAAAATTTTCTCTTCTAAGGTATGTCCATACACTTCTACTGTATAATCTTATTCTTCATTATCAATCGTCAAACACTCCGCCTGTAATCTGGTACATGAGGTAAATGTGCTCCAAGGTTTTGACAATTCGCGCCACATGAAGTTATTTAAGCATCTCCTTTTCTCTCATTACCATTTTCTGTTATAATAAATTATACTTCTAAAATAGAAAGGACTAAAGGACTTAAGATGACAACTCTTATTAAACATAAACGTGTAGAATTTTCAGAACTTTTTTATGACCTAGTTTTTGTTTTTGCAATTTCAAAAGCAACTACTTTAATTGACCATCTTCATAACGGTATTTTGACTTGGAATTCTTTCCTTGATTTTTTCATGGCTGTCTTGGTTCTCACCGATTCCTGGATGATTCAAACCGTTTATACCAATCGCTATGGAAAGAACTCTTTATTTAACATGGTAATCATGTTTATCAAAATGGGACTTTTACTCTTTATAGCCAATATGATTGGACCTGATTGGCAACAATATTTTCATTATCTTTGTTGGGCTGTTGGTACATTAACCTTTACCTTATTTTTACAATATTTGGTTGAATTTTTTAGAAAATCAACCGATAATGTTGAACGGGAAAGTATCAAAGGTTTTCTATGGATAACAGGTCTAGGAAGTTTAGGAGTCTATCTAGCAGCTCTTCTTCCTATTTACGTTGGAGTCTATACCTTATTTGCTAGTATTCTGCTAACATTTATTATGCCAATTATCTTGCTTAGTAAAGATAAGCATTACCAGGTAAATCTCCCCCATTTAATCGAGCGCATCTCCCTTCTTGTCATTATTACGTTTGGAGAGATGATTATGGAGCTAGCTAACTTCTTTACAATCGAGAATTTCTCGATTTATTCGGTTCTTTATTTCATTATTATGCTTTCTCTGTTCTTGTTTTATTTTGGTCAATTCGACCATGCTATTGATGAAAAATCTAATCAAAAGGGACTATTTCTAATTTACAGTCACTATCCTATTTTCATTGGACTTATTATGATGACTGTATCGATGGGCTTTCTTCAGAATCCTGAAGCTAATCGTCTCTTTGCAACCAGCTTCTATTATATCGGATTTGGCCTCTTTCAAGCTGCTGTCCTAGTAAATGGGCCCTATAACAAACACTATCTTCGCTATTCGAAAAGTTACTACTGTGTCCAAGCGACACTCTATCTGGCTGCCTTGATTCTCTCTTTAATCTTTGCTTCTAATCCTATAATAGTAGTGAGTATAACAACCATTTTAGCTCTAGCTATAGCCATTCATTTTATTTATTTTTATATGACACAGAATAAAAAATATTCCAGATCTAACTGGGATTTATTTTGATGAGTTTATAACATAAAAAAAGCTTTGGGAACCAAGGCTTTTTTTTCATTAATTTGTTTTTCCATCAATCCCTACGTGCCCGTGGTTTGAGCCAGCCCACTCTGATTATTTCAGATGCTCATTCCGGCCTTAGAGCCGCCATTCAGCACTGCTTTGTTGGGGTGACTTGGCAACGTTGCGTCTTTCATTTCTTGTCCAACATTGTCGAGATCATCCCCAGAAAAGGGAGTCTAGAGGCGCGCGCTAAATTGAAGGCCATTTTCCAGGCGCCCACCGCTGAACATGCCAGACGGCTCAAGGAAGATTTTGAGGCCTCTGTCGCGGAC